>JBKHED010000073.1:0-15319 GCA_046540995.1 Spirochaetaceae bacterium
TCGAGATGAGCGGACGCAGCGATGCCACACTGCGTTGTGACTGGTAGGATTGCTCAGGAAGGGACGGCTCGATCTGCCGGGGCGCCGGATTCAACGAAGCCGGGCGCACCTATCGCGCCGAACCTCCGAACAGGAGCATCCCTTCTGCAAAAGCGGACATTAACGACCTCCTGCTAACGAAAGATGAGTAACCGTAGATCGATTCTTCGGTATAGTCAAGTCAGAGGGATCAAGGTGAAACTTGAGCGCACGATGGGCAATAGCAGAAGTTTTTACACATATCGGCCCAGGGCCGCTTGACAAATGGACAACGCTGTCATATTGTCATAGTTGCCTATTGGTTTTCGTGACTGCGCTCTGTTTCCTTTCCTTCCGTGACAAGGGTTTCAAGACAGATAAGCAACTCGGACCGTGGTAAATTTTTTGTTTGTCTGCCTTGTGCAGGAGGAGTAATTACAGTGGGTAATAAACTGTATGTAGGAAATCTCAGCTATCAGACCCAGGAGTTCGACCTCCGGGATCACTTCGCCAACTACGGCGAGGTCGTTTCGGCCAATATCGTCACCGACCGTGACACCGGTCGCTCCCGGGGCTTCGGTTTTGTCGAAATGGCAACCGACGAAGAGGCGCAGAGCGCGCAGAACGCCCTCGACGGCCAGGAGCTCGATGGTCGCCAGCTCAAGATCAACGAGGCGAAGCCTCGCAACGATCGCGGCGGCGGACGAGATCGCTGGTAGGTACTACCTAGAGATTTGAAAGGCGGGCCCTTAGAGGCCCGCCTTTTTTTTCCCTTCACCAAGCGCGGCAAAACGCCCGGCGTTTCCGAGGACGAAAGCGGCGAGATAGCTCACGAGAGCGATTCCGATGGCTACGGTCACGCCGAGATCAACGAGCGTGCCGAGCTGCGACTCCAGAAGATAATGAAAAGTGAGGCTGTAGCGCACCAGGACCGCCGAACCCAGGAGCGTCAGCCCTCCCAGAATCCATACCGCGAGAACTGCGTTGCCACGCCGCTTTCCAGCGTCGGCGCCGGCAATTGCTTCCATGACGAGGTTTGTCAGCGTCACATCACGCTCACCCGACGGGTTCAGCGCCGCTTCCGCCTCACAGGTTAGCTTCAGTAGCTTACGACAGCCCGGGCAGCGCGCGAGATGCTCCCGTGCCTCCGGGGAGAGCTCTTCTCCATGGTCTATTGCGTAGATACGCCGGCGTACATCATCACAAATCATGAGATTCCTCCAGGAGTTCGTCTCCCAGTCGCTTTTGAAGGAGCTGCCTTGCCCGGCAAACTCGGGACTTGAGCGTATTTATCGGCACTCCGGTTATCTCCGAGATCTCCGCGTAGGTAAGCTTCATTACGAAGAAGAGCTCCACCGCCAGGGCGCTCGCCTCCGGTAACTCGCGGATCGCTTCGACTATACTTTCCAGGAGCGTGCGGCGGAGCGTCAGATGCTCGGGATTGGAGGTTTCCGGGGCGGGCCATCGGCTTACGATCAACTGTGGATCCGAGCTTTCCTCCGGGGCTTTTCTGCGGGCGCGATTGAGGGCGGTGGTGTAGGAGATTCGCATGAGCCAGGAGTAGAAGCGCCCGTCGCCGGTGTACTGCGAGAGGTTGCAGAAAGCCTTGAGAAAGACCTCCTGTACGTAGTCGCTCAAGTCTTCCCACGGTCCCCGAAGCATTCGTCTCCCCAAGGCGCAAACCGCCGGCTGATACCGCTCCACGAGCAGGCGAAAGGCGTTTCGATCTCCCTGGAGGACTCTGCGAACTGTCTCGCGGTCCTCCGGGTCCCGGTTTCTGCTCATCTCTCCTCGTGGTTGTCACCTATCCGGTAAAAGGCGAGAAACCCGAGCCCTACCGCCAGCGGTATGAGGCCGCCCAGGAGCCCGTACCCGCCATCTCCCAGGACAAGATGGAAGAGGGTGAGCGCCAGGCCCACGGCCCCTGAGAGCAGACCCAACAGGAGACTGAAGGTGCGTAGGTCGATTATCCGTCTCGGCTGCATGCCGCGCTCTATCTGCGCCATACGCTGCTTATGGTTCCAGAGCAGAAAGAATACAACCACCGTGCTGCCGAAGACGATTCCCACTATGGGGATAATGGTGATCATGAGCTGTGCCGCCGGTGAGGGTACGGTTTCCACGAGTTACACCTCCTCCAATCTGCCTTCGAGTCTACCACGGCGAGGCCCGAGGCGACGGGCGTAATTGTCAGCCCGCTGCGGTGGGAGCTCCCGCTCCACTGGAAGCTCCCGTCCTCGGCGGACGGTACGCTCGGTGATTTTGAAGAAGTGGTGCCCCCGTACTGCCAGGGTGATGATGGTAACGATCAGTTTCGGACGGAGCGCGACGGCTCTGAGGAGAAACCACCAGTACCAGTGTCCGTAACCGGAGAACCCCTGCCAGAGGAGGGATCGTCCAAAGGCGGTGAGCTCCCGCCTCCCGACGCTGCCGGCGGCATCGGTATCGCCCTTACGGAGGCTTCTCGGAAAGCGGCGAATAAGAGTCAGGCAGCGAGCGAAGTAGTGCCGAGGGGTGTAAATGGTCTGGAGTACCTTACGGTAGCCTGCAAGGAGTCTCTCCTTCGGAAGCCGGGGCTCGAAGTTGAGCTCCACCTCATGGGTGTTGTTCCCCTCCGAGCGAAAGAGAACTCGCCCTTCCTTTTCGAGGCGGCTCCAGAGCTTGGTGTTGGGCAACGCCATAAGCAGTCCTACCATTGCCGTGGGGATCGCGAGCTGCTGTATGAACGCTATTTGCCGCTCCGCGATGTCCGGTGGATCCGAGTCGAAACCGATTATGAAGCCGCTGGTAACTTCTATTCCGGCCCGTTGAATCTTGCTCACCGAGCGCTCCATACTTCGACGAAGGTTCTGCTTCTTTCCTATGGACTCTAGCGATCCGGATATCGGTGTCTCCAGCCCGACAAAGACCATCGTAAACCCGGAAGCGACCATAAGGGAGAGAAGCTCACGGTCTTCGGCGAGGTCTATGCTCGCCTCGGTGCTCAGGTTGAAGGGGTAGCCGCGTTCCTGTTGCCACCGGGTCACCGCTCTCAGGAGCTCCTTCGAACGGCGGCGATTTCCGATGAAGTTGTCGTCTACCAGGAAGACGCTCCCCCGGAATCCGGTCTGGTAGGCCGCCTCCATTTCCGCAACGAACTGCTCCGGGCTCTTGGTCCGCACTCGGTGGCCGAAGAGGCTGACGATGTCGCAGAACTCGCAGTCGAAGGGACAGCCGCGGGAGAACTGCAGTGGGAAGGTGTCGTAGGCCGAGAGGTCGCAGAGGTCGAATCGGGGAATCGGGACCTCCTTCATCTCCGGCCTCCCCTTCGGGCGGTAGACTCGCTTTAGCGTACCGGCTTCGAGATCCTGTCGAAACTCCGGAATGGTGCACTCTCCCTCACCGAGAACAAAGTGATCGACTCCCTCGATCTCCTGGTGGCAGGAGGTGGGATAGGGACCCCCGGCAACCACCGGAACCCCCGCGTCGTTGCACCGACGGACACTCTCCTCCATGGAGCTTCGTTGAACGATCATGGCGGAGATCATCACCATCTCCGCCCACTCGAGATCCGCCTCCTCCAGGGGACGGACGTTGAGGTCTACCAGCCGGTATGAGTACTCCGGGCCCATAATCGCCGCTACCGTAACGAGTCCGAGAGGCGGCATGAGTGCCTTCTTGTCGACGAACTTCAGGGCGTGCCGATAGCTCCAGTAGGTGTCCGGAGTGCGGGGATAGAGAAGGAGAATGCGCCGTGGCGTGGTTCTGCTCATAGAAGGTACGACACCAATGAGCCCGGTGAGGTTGCAGGTGTTTCCGAACTTCTCCTGCAAACCGTGAACCTCGTTCCTAAAGAGCGAGGTAGGACGCACGTGGATTAGCCCGGGCTGCCGCCATCCCGGGGAATGAGGTATATTCCAAACAGAGGCCCGTCGGTGGGCATACCCTCAATCGCTTCTCCGGCGGCGCGAGTCCAAAACGCTCTGCACGTCGAGGAGGCGAGATGGTACACAGTCTCGAAGACTACGTCGATGCTGCCGGAGAAGAGGTTATCTCTTCCATTCACAAAAAGATCCGGAGACTCTACGGAACCCACAGCTTGATGATCAACACCACCTTTATGGGCGGGGGAGTAGCGGAGATCCTCAACTCCATGGTGCCGTTGCTCAATGACGGGGGCCTTGATACCGGCTGGCGAACGGTCCACGGTACTCCGGATTTCTACGAGATTACAAAGAAGATCCACAACGCCATGCAGGGCAACAGGGAGGGACTCAGCGAGGAAGAGAAGGAGCTCTACCTGGAGGTTAACGCAAACTTTGCCATCTATACCCATATCGACCATGACTTCGTTTTCGTTCACGACCCTCAACCCCTACCGCTGATCCACAGTTTTAAGAAGCAGCAGCCCTGGATCTGGCGCTGCCACATCGATATCTCCGAGCCCAACGAGGAGGTGTGGCGATTTCTGCGTAACTATCTGCTCCGATACGACATTATGCTCATCTCTTCCGAGAAGTACCGAAAGCGGGACCTACCGGTTGAGCAGCGGGTGGTTCATCCCGCGATCGATCCCCTCTCACTCAAGAACCGGGAGATGAGCGAGGAGGAACTCTCCCGCTGGATTAGGGAGGCGGGGATTCCCATGGATAAGCCTTTTATTACCCAGGTTTCCAGGATGGATCCATGGAAGGATCCCCTGGGGGTTCTCGACGTCTACGAGAAGGTGCGGAAGAAGGTAGATTGTCGACTCGTCTTTGTCTACAACCTGGCGAGCGATGATCCCGAGGGACACGGTGTCTACGAGCAGGTGCACGAGCGCGCCGGCGAACTGGCAGAGAAGGGCGATGTCCTATTCGTCGTGGGTAACCACGCGCTCATGGTAAACGCGATTCAGCGAGCCGCAGCCGTGGTGCTCCAGAAGTCCTACCGCGAGGGGTTCTGTCTCACCGTCACCGAGGCGATGTGGAAAGCGGCCCCGGTGGTAGCCACCACCGCCGGGGGAATCCCGGAGCAAATCACCGACGGAGAGGACGGCTTCCTTATCGATCCGGCGGACATTGACGGGACCGCGGACCGGGTGGTGGAACTGGTGAAACATCCAGAGTATCGAGAGTCCATGGGAGCGAAGGCTCGGGAGACCGTGCGCAAGAGGTTTCTCACCACCCGACTCATTTGCGACTACATCGACGTGATGACCGATCTCTCTCAGGTGTGCTGAGAAGCGAGAACCACGCCGCCTCAGGAGTCCGCACCCTGTCTGCGTAGAATATCGTAGTAGGTGAGAATGCGATTAACGTAGCGTACCGGCTCGGTGCCTCGGGCGTAGCCGTGGACGGTCTCTCGGTAATACTCCGGCTGCCTCAGAAGGGGGAGTACCCTCTCCAGGGAGCTCCACCGGTCCGGCGGGAGCCCCTCTGTTTGCGCGATCCCCTGGGCGTCCCGGACGTGGCCGTAGCCAACGTTGTACGCGGCCAGGCTAAAGAGGAGCCGATCCCGCGGATTCGGGATGTCCGAGAAGCGCTCACACAGAATGGAGAGGTATTTGACCCCGGCGTGAATACTCTGCTCCGGGTCGAGTCTGTTGTCGATTCCCATCTCTTCGGCGGTGGTCATGGTGACCTGCATAAGCCCCTGGACTCCGGTGTAGCTCATAGCCACGGGGTGGTAGTGGGACTCCTGATACGCCATGGCGGCGATGAGCCGCCAGTCGAACCCGTACCGGTCCGCCTCGCGTTTTATCGCTTTCACGTAGTTCGGCAGCCGTGTAGAAATGCGGCGGTGGAAGAGCTTGATGTCGAAGTAATCAAACACCTCGACGTTATCGTAGTATCGGTCGTAGATGCGCTGGTAGGTGCCGTTCTCCTTGATCAACCTAAAAAAGCTGTTGATTTCCTCCAAGAGTCTCTCGTCCTCCGGCTGAACCGCCCAGGCGATGAGCTGCGGAGCGGAAATGGAGAAGGCGAGACGCACGTCCGGATAGTAGCGTCGGTTGAGAAGGGCGATGTTGGTGTCCGCCACGGTCACCTCGATTTCCCGCTCCGCCACCCGGCGAATGAGCTCTTCCGTGGGAATGTCCTCATGAAGGACCAGGTTTATCCGCAGTCCGCCGCTCTGGAGCTCCCGGAGCCGTGCCTCGTACGAGGTGCCGCTGCGGACGTGCACATCCAAACCGACGAGGTCGGTGAGGTCCCGTACCCTGCGGTTTGATGCGTGGACAATCACCTCCTGCCGGACCACCATGTGCCCCTCGGAGAAGGCGACGTGCTCCTCTCTCTCCTCGGTGGCGGTGATGCTGGCACCGAGAACGTCTCCTTCTCCCTCCTTCAGAGTTGAGAAGAGCTCAGACCATGGCGCCGTGACGATCTCGAGCTCAACCCCCAAGTGGTCCGCAAAGGCGTTGGCAAGGTCAAACTCGAAGCCTGCCGGCTCACCTCGGTAGATGTAGTAGGTGTGGGCGTTGTTCTGCGTGACAAAACGCAGGACCTCCGCTTCCTGGATTTCCGCCACGGAGGTGTCAGGGGCGTGGATGCTGCCGCCCAGGATGATTGCCGACAGCACCACCGCCAGAAGGGTGGTAATGAGTATGATTCTTCGTTCCGAGAGATCGTTGACAGCCACTTCAGGCTCAATAGTAACAAATATTCCGTCTACCGGTGGCGGGGGTCCGCCGGCGGGGAGTGGGAAAACGGGTTTTCAGTAAGAGTACTTTTGGGCGATAGAGTGGCGTACGTCCGGCATGTCGAGAAAGAGATCCACAAGTATTGGCTCGAACTGCTTGCCCCCCTGCTTCTTGAGGTAGCTGCACACCTCCTCCTCGGCCCAGGACGCCTTGTAGGCGCGGCGACTCATGAGCGCGTCATAGACATCGACAACGCTGACGATGCGCGCCGGAAGGGGGATCTCCTCGCCCTTTTTCGGCTTCCCGATCCGTACCCGCTTCTCGAAGAGGTCCCGAACGTGGCCGGGATAGCCGGTGCCGTCCCACCGCTCATGGTGGTTGAGAGCTACGTCCCGGGCCATTTGGTCCCAGGGGGAGTCGACCCGACGAAAGAGGCGGGCACCGTAGATCGTGTGGAGACGCATGGTTTTGGACTCCTGCGTGGAGAGGCGTCCCTTTTTCCGGAGAATAGTGTCGCTAATCGCCACCTTACCGACGTCGTGAAGCATAGCGGCGTTTCTAATGATTTGCCGGTTCTCCTGTACCTCGATGGGGTCGATCTTATGGTAGGTAGCCCACGCCTGATAGAGCTCCACCGCGTACGCTCCAACCCGCTTGGCGTGCTGCCCCGTCTCGAAGGGGTCGCGAAGGGCCGAGAGCTCCACGAGTCGGAGCACCATTTCCCGGGAGAGCCGCGCCCGTTCTATGGCGTCCGCGGCGTTCTGGGCGAACTGGTTGGCAAAGAGCCGATCCCTTCCGGAGAAGGGAATGGAGTTTCCCTCATCGTCTGTAGCGTTAATGAGCTGCAGTACACCCACAACCTTCCGGCTCCGGGTCAGAAGGGGGACGATGAGCATGCTCCTGGTTTTGTAGCTTGTTTTGGTGTCGAAGTCCGCATTGAAGGAGTAGCTCACCCCGGAGCGAATGTCATAGACGTCATCGATAAGAAGGGTGTCCCCCGTAGCGGCGACGTAGCCCGCCAGGGAGCTCCGGTCCACCCCGAGACTCCTCGAGGAGTAGACGTACCGGGTCTTCGCCTCCTCGCCTTTGAAGAGCGTGTCATTTTGAATATAGCTGAAAAAGAGACGATCTCCCGAGCGCAAGTAGAGAGTGCCTGCATCCGCTCGCACGAGGTGTCGTGCCTCATAGAGCACCTGCTCGAGGAGTGTGTCGAGATCTCGGATGTGGTAGAGCGACTGAATCGTCTCCATCAATCCGGTAACGTCGGAAAACGGTGTACCGGTTGATGCCGCAAACTGTTGCGCGTCAGTCACCGCGGCTTCGGGCTTCGCCATCATATGTGTCAGCGATACTTGGTTACGCTACTGTTAAAGGTATTGCAGAACCGCCGGATTCACCACGATCGGCGCGAATTTATGACCGTTTCACACGGATGTTCGCCGACCTCGACTCACGCTGCTCGGGAGCGCCGTCGCAGGTCGACCCCGGGCGATGGTTACCCGGACAACCGTGAAAGGGAGCGAATACGCTCTTCCACCTCGCGCTCAGCAGCCATTTCTTCTTGACGACGCTCCTGCCGTAGACGCTCCAGGCGGGTGAGCTCCCGTTCCTGCTCTTCCAGGCGGTCCACGTAGTTCTCGTAGAGACGATTTCCGCTCTCTAGGACCTCCATGTTCTGCCGAATACGATCCTGGGCCCGGAAGATCGCCTCGATTTGCGTCTCCAAATTGCGCCCTTCTCGGCGGACCTGTGCCAGACGTTCCTGGGCCCGGGCGAGCTCTTCGAGACCCGACCGGAGTTGGGGAGAGAGGAGATGCCCCTGCCGGAGGTAGAAGCCGATGGTCTCCTCCGTGAGCGATCGCACCGCGACGCTCTGGGAAACGACTCGCTCCTCCTCGATGGTGAGCTCTCGGGGTCTCCCCGGTGAGAGAGGGACGTCGAAGTAGTAGCTCCCCGCCACGGTCCGGCTCGGAGTCGGCGATTGGAGGACCCAGTTCGTCTCTCTCGGGTAGACCACCCTGACGGTGCGGCCCGCCCGATCGGAGGTGGAAAGCTCCTGGGTCACGCTCCGCCGCAGGGATCGCCGAATTAGGAGGGTCCCGCCTCTCGCCTCGATAGCCGTAATTCGCTCCGGCTCGCTTTGGCTTGTGGTTACAACCTCCGTCTCCAAGTCTACCGCGTACACCAAAATTCCCCGCTCCCCCGCGGGGAGGTTCTGAAGAATCGCGTCACCCCCGTAGGTTCCCTCGTCGAAAACGGTTACCGCCCCGGTCTGCAGCAGGAGCTCCGTGGAGTTCTCGATCTCTACCGCGTGCCTCGGATGAACACCCCCGTCGTGCTCGTACACGGAGAGCTTCTTCGCCGCCAGCTCTTCCTGGATCACCGGAAGCATCGCCGCCTCCCCGGGGCCCATGCTTACCGGGACTGGGACGGCGTATTCGACGAACTCCCCCCGTTCTCTCGCCTCCGCCCCGGGCTCCACCCCGGAACCGATATCCGACGCCGTACCGTCCGCGAAGTCGAGAGCTTCCTCGGCTTCCGCAAAGCTCTCCGAACGGAACGCCGCCGCCGGCGGTCGGGGAGTTGCCGCCGGGGAGCCGGATGGCGCGTCGAACCGCGGACGCTCCACGTACCGGGGGGCAAAGAGGCTCATGACAAAGCTGCGAGGGGCTCCGGAGACCAGGGAGAGCCGGACCCCCTCCCAGGGCTGGGTGCCGCTGTTTTCCACGATCGCCCACCCCTGCAGAAGCGCCTCGTCGCCTTCCGTGGCGAGCCGATAGGAGAGCTTCCAGAGCGGCGCCTCTCGGACGTAGGCGACGCGGACCCTTCGCTCCCCCTCGCCAAGAAAGGAGAAGCTGACCCGCCGTTGGGTGTCGCTCTTTTGTCCGGCGAGGAGCGATAGCGCCCGATCGAGATCCGCCTGGAGCTGCTCGTCCTCCAGACGTATGCCCTCGATTTCGTCCAGCTTATAGGAGCGCAGCGTTCCGCTCTCCAGGATCGTTACGAATAGGAAGGATCCTGCTTCGGACCCCTGCGGACGTCGTTCAACTCCGAAGAGGGCGCCGCTCTCTTCCCTCCCTTCCGCCGTGTGCAGCCGTACCCGGTGACCTCGAATACGGCGGAGGAGCTCCTCAACCGAGGGCGCGTCGGAGATGTCCACCGGGAGCTTCTCGAGCTGTCGAAGGAGCGGTTCCTCAGCACCGTAGGAGACCGCTCCGACCTGCCCCCCATCGAGATCCCGGATCACCAAGCTCTTCAGGAGGTCGTCCATACCTTCCGTGGGAAAGGTGAGCTCCCGCCTGACCTCGCCGGTAACCGTCTCGGCGTGCTCCACGTAAGCGACGCCGCTGGTAAAGAGTACCACCCGGGAGACCGGCATTTCGGGAGTGCTCTCGGCACCTTGGGATTCTTCCGCCATCCCTACCGCCCCGAGGGGCAGGAGCGAGACAAGAGATAGAAGCGTTATCATCCAGCGACCTACCGGGACTGCCATAGTTTCTCCTCGAATTAGAGCAGAAAGATGCCGTTTTCCCGACATCGTCTCTTCATCTCCTCAGGCCAAATACTCGCCTGGATCTCCCCAATATGCGCCTTCTGCAGGTAGAGCATGCAGAGTCGGGATTGCCCGATACCACCACCGATGGAGGCGGGAAGCTCCCCGGCGAGCAGGCGACGGTGAAAGTAGAGATCCCGTCGCTCGGTGGTGCCGGTGATCTCCAGTTGCCCCTCGAGTGCTTTCGGGTCCACTCGAATTCCCATGGAGCTCAGCTCGAAAGCTCCCTCCAGGATGTGATTATAGACCAGAATATCCCCGTTTAGCCCCTTGAATCCGTTCCTGGTCGGGGTAGACCAATCGTCGTAGTCCGGGGCGCGACCGTCGTGAGGCTCTCCGTTTCCGAGCTCCCCGCCGATACCGATGACAAAGACCGCTCCGTACTCCCGGCACACCTCGGTCTCCCGCTCCCTCGGAAGCAGGTCTGGGTAGATCTGGGCGAGCTCCTCGGCGTGGAAAAAGGTGATCTCCTCCGGAAGCCGCGCGGTGAGCTGATCATACTCGTGACAGATATACTTCTCCGTCCGCCGAATTACGTCATAGATCTTGCGGACCACCTCTATTAGCTTATCGAGGGTGCGCTCCTCTTGATCGATGGCGAGCTCCCAGTCCCACTGATCCACGTAGATCGAATGGGTGTTGTCCATCTTGTCGTCCGGCCGGACGGCGTTCATGTCCGTATAGATCCCCTCCCGGGAAGCGAAGCCCAGATCCGCAAGGGTGAGCCGTTTCCATTTCGCCAGAGACTGAACGATCTCGGCGGACTCGTCTCCCATGGCGCCGAGAGAGAAACGCACCGGCCGTTCCACGCCGTTGAGATCGTCGTTTATGCCGGTTCCGGAACGGACAAAGAGCGGGGCCGTGACCCGCTGTAGGTTTAGCTCAAAGGCGAGATTCGTCTGAAAGGCATCCTTTATCTTCATAATGGCCTTCTCCGTATCCCGGGGAGTGAGGAGCTCGGTGTAGTTCTCTGGGATGATGAGGTTCTCCATGGATGGCCATTCTATACGGTGTCACCGGTAGGCGGAAGTGCGCGCCGGAGTTCGCCATTTGCATTACACTTATACCTGCTATGGAACGCCGAAGACACGAGCGAGTTCCCTTCCGCCGTCCCGTTTCCGTGGATAGCGAGCCCGGCACGGCGGGCCGGACGGAGTCGGTCGACATAAGCGAGTCCGGCATTCGGCTCAGGTCCGACTCACAATTCGCGGAGGAGTCCTCGATTTCTCTCTCCCTCACTCTTGATGAAGAGGAAGAGACCGTGGAGGTCCCGCTCGCCGCTCAAGCCCGAGTGGCCCGGTGCGATAGCGCCGAGGAAGGAAGCGGCTATGACGTGGGGATCGAGTTTTTCGAGCTCAGTGACGAGGCGAAGGCGCGGTTGAGCACCCTCCTTCGGAAGATGAACGGTCACTGAGTCACTGCACCGCCACCGTCACGCCCTGGGGCGGATTGAAGAGGCGGTAGAAGCCTGGAGGGACAAGAAAACGGAGTGCCAGAGGCTCCACCGTGAGCTCCACGACGTACCGGTTCGGCTCCTCCGCGTGGGCCTCCCGCAACTCCCCGTCAATGTGGTATTTGAAGCGCTTCGACGACTCGATGCGAGCCTGCCTAACCTCGAACCGCTCGATTCTCGCTCTTCCTTCTCGGTCGGTGCGGATGTTGACTGCCCCGTGGCGGCCCATCCAGAGATGGGGCAGGTATCTGCCCACGGTGAGGAGGGAGGAAAGGTTGTAGAAGTAGAGGTCCATTAAACCGTCGTTGCATACGACGTCCGGACAGATACGGAAGAGCTTGCCGTAGAAGGGGCGGGTGCCCGCCTCCAGCAGGGTCGGCGCACGGTCGAGGGTTATTCGCTCGAAGGGAAACTCCGCGTTGACGCGGGGACTGGAAAAGGCGTACTTGCCCTGGGCCATCTGCACGGTAAACGGTTCCGGCTCGAACTCCCTGGAGAACATCGCCCCGAGAGAAGCGGCGAGGTAGTTGAAGAAGCCCGCCGCCGGCACCCGCATGCGGGGACCGGTACGTTCCCGCCGCTCCCTGCGGGCGAGGACCTTTGCATCGAGCCCAACCCCCGCCAACTGGCACCACGCCTGAAAGTCGCCGCTTCGAACGGAGATGAGATCGACATCCAGGGCGTAGCCTTTCCGGGCCGCGGCTGAGTAGTTGGCCATTTGCCGGGAGATGCGGTAGGGCACCTTGTAGGAGTCCTGGATACCGTTTCCGGTCCCTCCCCGCAAGAACCCGACGCTTTTCGGTGGGCCGCTGCCTTCGCCGAGTTCCGCCTTAATGCGCATCATTCCGTTGATCGCCTCGTGGGCGGTGCCGTCGCCGCCCCAGACTAGGAGGTGTTGTTCCTCCCCTCGGGCGAAGCGCTCCACTTCCGCGACGAAGTGGGGAAGATCTTCGGTTTCTACCACTTTGGCCACGGAGAAGCGGCGAGCCGCCCGGCGGAGGAGCTTGAGCTGCCCGGGGTTTCGGGTCGGGTTGATGAGTAGGAGCGCTGATTCTAGTCCTGCCACGGGGAAAGAGTACTACTTGGAAGGGGTAAAGTCATAGCGTTCGATTTCCTTATTGGTTAGAGTGGGCTGCATGATCTCATCGGTTACTCTCTGCCACACCCACCGTCATCGGGTTCGTCACGATCCGATGGTGCGCTTCGAGCCGGGGCTCAACGCCATTATCGGCCCCAACGGCACCGGCAAGAGCACCATTCTCCGGGTGATTCAGCAGTGCCCTCACTGCACCCTCGCCGGAGACGAAACTACCCGGTCCTTGCTGTTCAACTCCGAGAGCGCAAATCCCCAGGCTTCCAATTTCGCCCGAAAGAACCAGCTCGACACCATTCTGCAGACCCGGGGGCTCTTTTCTTCTCACGGAGAAATCATGCGGGACGTGTTGGCGACTCTTCCGGTGGGGGCCGGTGATCTCCTGCTTCTCGATGAGCCGGAGGCGGGGCAGGACGCCTCCTGGGCCGAGCGGCTCCGTGAGGGGCTTCTGGACCTCCATCGGGAGATCGGAGTGCAGATCATTATGGCAACCCACCATCCCCTCCTCTGGTACGAGAGCAACATCATTGAGCTCGCACCGGGTTACGAGGAGAGGACGCGGGCGCTTTTTCGCCGCTACCTTTAGCGCATGGCACGACCACCGGTCACCCAGCTTCGAGACGAGGAAGTCTCCGACTCCCTGGACCGGGAGCTGCGGGAGCTTCTCTCCCTCTGTTTCACCAAGCCCGGGGATGAGGTGTTCCGCCATCGCCGCTACTTCAAGGAGCCTCCGACCTACCGATGGATTATGCGCAACGCCGGGGGCGACCTTATCGCCCACGCCGCGGCTCACGAGAAGGTCATTATCGTCGGAGGAAGGGAGCAGGGCTCCGGCGAGAACGGCGGCGGCCCGGGTGAGAGTGAGCCGCGAGCCGGTGCAACCTGCGAAGAGATCCGGGTGGCGGGGATCGCGGAAGTTGCGGTGCATCCCGCAGCCCGAGGGATGGGGCACGTGAAGGAGCTTCTCGGTGTGGCTCACCCGGCTCTGGAGCGCATGGGTTTCGCGTTCGCCCTCCTGTTCGGTCGCCAGAAGATCTACAGCTCGAGCGGCTATCGGATCGCCTGGAACCCGGTTCGGTACTACGACGACGGGTCGGAAGAATGGAAAATCGAGCGATTTGTGCAACCGGAGGTCCGATGCTTCATGTACCGCCCCTTGGCCCGGACTGACTGGCCGGAGGGGATTGTCGATATTCGGGGGCGTAGGTTCTAAACGGACTTAGGCGATACCGAGAAGGGCGCTCCAGAGAGGAAAGGCGAGGATTCCGAGTATGGTGGAAAGGGCTACGGTGGCCGCGGTGAGGTGGCCGTCGGCATTGAACGCCTCGGCAAAGGTCTGGGCGAGGATCGCCGTGGGCGAGGCGGCCATTATCACCACGATCTGAAGGATCTCGCTCTCCGCGGGAAAGAGAAAACTCATAATCACGAAGGCGAGAGCGGGCATGAGGACGAGCTTAAAAGCTACCGCCAAGAGCGTCAGGGAGAGGCGTGCGCGGATACCGCGGAAGGAGACGGTGCAGCCGATGACCAGGAGCGCCAAGGGGAGGGCACTCCGGCCGAGGAGGTCCAGGGGGTCGGCCAGAAGGGTGGGGAGAGAGAGGCCGGTGGCCGAGAAGAGAAGGCCCGCCACCGCCGAGAGGATGAGGGGGTTTGTAACGATGGTCTTGAGATTAGCCCGAAGGTCGAGGTCCGGACGGTCCGGATCGAGGATCTGCAGGAGAAGGATCGTCAGGATTACGTGAAGTATGAGCCCCGCGGCGAGGATGGCCGCTGCCACCGAGATCGCCCCTTCCCCGAAAACCGCCCCTACTACCGGCAGTCCGAGGTAGGCGAGGTTGCCCCTGAAGGAGCTCTGAATAAAGGCGCCGCGGGCGCTGCGGGGCACACCGAGAGAGACAACTATCGCCACGGCGGCTACGAGAATGACCGCCGCCAAAAAGCCGAGAGATGCGCTTCCCACTTCGGAGATTACCGTCCTGCTGGTGCTGCGAAAGAGGAGTGCCGGAAGAAGAACCGTTGTGAGGAGCTTGTTCAAATACCCTACCAGCGGCTGATCGAGAACACCGAGTTTCTTGAGAACGTAGCCGAGGGCCATGACGATGAACAGGGGCATGATGAGTAAGAACGGCGACACGGGGACTCCTTCGCAGTGAAGTGAAGAAGAGTTTCCCCCGTATCGCCTCGGAGGTCAACGGAGTCGGGCTACGTCTTTCGGGCCACGTTGGAGCCCGGTCCGACCGGCCCGGCGTATGCCGCCTTCGACTGGGCGGAATAACCCCTACTGACAACTCTCGCAATCCGGGTCGGTCAGAGTGCAAATGCTATCGACCTGGGTTGCCGGCTTGAACGTGCTCAGCCACTGTTCGCCGCCTTCGGTCGACGAAGCGCCGCCTTCGGTTCCTGTGGCAGCCTGCGCTTGAGCCTGCTCCGCCGCTTGCGCCTCCCGGGCGCCCGCCGCGCTTTCAGCGGCCGCCTCCCCGGAGCCGGGCTTGTAGACCCGCTTCTGGGTGTAGCCGTACTTGCTCGCGTCGAGGGTGGACTTTTCGATTTGGCTCGCCCCGAGGGTGCGCAGGTAGTAGGTGGTCTTCAGGCCCATCTCCC
>JBKHED010000074.1:0-15235 GCA_046540995.1 Spirochaetaceae bacterium
CTCTTTGGGCGGACCGTCACGCCTGTCGGTGACGGACGCTTTCTCTTCCCCGACAACGGCGGGGTTACCCTCTACTCCGTCGAAGATGAGTCCCCGCTACGCCGGGTCGAGCTGACCGAGGGAGCTCGGAGCTCCGCCGCCCTCTGGGGAGAGGAGCGCGCGGTGGTCGGTCCCGTCACCATAGCGATTGACCGCCGCGGAAACGGCGCCGCGGCGAACCTCGCCGAGGGAACCCTCCTCTGGGAGGAACGATTGAGTGACGGTGGACTCTTTTCCGATCCCGTCGCGGAGGGCCGGGCGGTCTACTTCACCGCCGGTAACCAGCTCCATGGCGTAGATCCCGGAACTGGGGAGCCGCTCTTCGCGCCTCTGGATTCGATAACGACACCACCCCTGATCGAGGACGGCGCGATCTACGTGGGACGGAGCAGGGAGCTTCTGGAGGTGGATCCTTCGAGCACAGCGGTTCGCCGCGCCTTGGAGCTCCCGGTAGAGCTCTCCGGACGTCCCGGGTCGATCGGCGAGCGTATCGTCGTTGGCAGCGTGGAGGGGTCATTCTTCGTAATAAACAGGACCGGCTGGCGCTCAGCTACGCGCCCAACCGGCGACTACTATCCCCTGGTTGTCCCGCCGCAGATGTTCGACCGTGAATCCCGCTTCCTCTATCGCCTCCGCGGTCCGGCGAGTCAGGTGACACCCGCCGGAGACTCGTTTCCAGACCGGATTAATGATATGCATCGGCACGGAGAGATGATTCTCCTCCGGCAGGACGTGCTCCATGAAAAAGAAGGTCCCTCCCGGCTTGAGGACCCGTCGAACTTCCCGCAGAGCCCGCATCTGGTCCGGCACGGAGCAAAAGACGAGGGTCGCCAGGGCGGAGTCGAACCGGCCATCCCCGAAAGGGAGAGACTCCGCGGAGCTCTCCACGAGCTCAGGGTCTCCCATGCAACCGTTTCGCCGTTTCAATCTCGAGAGCACCGCCTCCTTGTGGAGCCTCACGTCCGAAAGAACGAGCTCCGAAATGCCGTGACAGGGGAGAAAGGGTATGTTGGCCCCGGTTCCGGTCCCCACTTCCAGTAACGCCCCGGAGACCCGAGGGACGAGCCACTTTCGATATCGCCGGAAGGTCGCTCGCTCGAGGGGAAGCATGGCCATGTCGAATCCGGTTGCCCAGATGTCCTTTGGTGTCAACTTCACTGCCGCCAAAGATCGCGAAAACAACGGCCGTCGGCTACAGGATCGGTCCGCTCGCATGAAATTTCCTCAAAAGAATGGTAGCATTATGGCGTGAGCAGCTGGAACAGCAATACGATGATGGTAACGGGCTTCCGGAACATCTCGGATGTCTATCGTTTTCTCCACGCCACGGTGGACGAAGCGGAACCGGGGCTCGAGGACGGCGTTCTCTCCTTTAACTCCGAAGCAGGGGAGTACGCCATAGATTTGGAATACGTCTCCGCCACGGTCACTTCTCTGACCCATCGGTTCATCCTCTCCTACCGTTTTCTCTCCAGGGGAGACGTCTTTGAGCAGTTTGCCGCAACGATCTCCGGGCAGTATCCTCATCTCCTTATGACCCATCTGGTGATTGGGACTGACAACGGTGATCTGCGTCTCCGGCAGATAAGGGAGGGGCGAGTCACCTACGATCGAACGATGCCGGCGATCGTGGGCTCAGCGGTGCTGCAGGAGCTCGAGTCCGAGCCGAAAGAAGGGGAGACCCTCACCTTTCATATGGATGACCTTTTGGGGCTCACGGAGTCGGAGTTTGTCGATCACTTGAGTCGGCTTCGGACTCCGGTCTTCAGTGACATGAATAACTAGATCGAGCCTCTAAATGAAGCTACGCAAAGAGAGAGGAGACGTAGTGACCCGTGGCTACTTCCCGCATAAAGGGGCGCTCCGCCCTGTGTTCCGTCAGCGCCTCCATCTCCTCCGGCGTTAGAGGCGAAAGAGTCGGGTCCGGCTTCTCTGAGAACGTCCCCTTCGGCATAGGGCTATAGACGCGACCGATTTGCGGGATCGCCGAGTAGAGGTGCTGAGTGTAGGGGTGATGCCGGGATGCGGAGAGCTCCTTCGCGGGGGCTTCCTCCACTAATACGCCTCGATACATGACGCCGATTCGATCACTTATGTAGGAAACTACCGCCAGGTCGTGGGCGATGAAGAGCATTGAGAGCTTGTACTCCTCCCGAAGTCTGAGGAGCAGCGAGAGTATCTGTCCCTGAATCGAGACATCCAACGCGGAAACAACCTCATCGCAAATGAGCACCCGGGGCCGTTGTATGAGAGCCCTGGC
This sequence comes from Spirochaetaceae bacterium, assembly GCA_046540995.1. Lineage (GTDB taxonomy): Bacteria > Spirochaetota > Spirochaetia > DSM-27196 > Alkalispirochaetaceae > CAYZHV01. Next base: position 2,300 of record JBKHED010000074.1, read on the forward strand.
GATGGATATTCGCTGTCGCTGCCCCCCGGAGAAGTCCGCCGGCCGCCGCTCGAGATCGTCCGGTCCGAGACCCACCTCCTGGAGTATCGCCTTCGCCTCCTCCCGAGCTCTCCGCTTTCCGGGCCAGTGAGGCGAGTAGCGGTAGCCCGCGATGAGTATCTCCTCAACACTCATCCGGGGATTGAGGGAGCGGGCGGGATCCTGAAAGATGTACTTGACCTTGCTCCTGTATCGCAGGAGACCCGCCTTGTCGAGTTCCGTAACCGAGTACCGCTCATCCCCCTCCCGGTACTCGATATTCCCCTCCGTCGCCTCCTCCATTCGGATAATCATGCGGGCGGTGGTGGTCTTACCGCAGCCCGACTCCCCCACGAGGCCGTAGATCTCGTTGTCCCGGAGCTCCATGGAGAGGCCGTTGACGGCGTAAACGTACCGCCCCACCGGCGCGAAGAAGCCGGCCTGCAAGTTGTACCGCTTGGAGACCCTGTCGAGAGCAATCACTGGAGCCGCTCCTTCTCTCCCGGCACAACGCACCTGTGCTGCCGCTTCGCCTCCTCCCTGAGCGGCGGCACCGCCCTGGTGCACTCCTCTCGGACGAGAGGGCAGCGAGGAGCGAAGGGGCACCCCGGTTCCGGCCGGTGGGGATCAGGGACGCTGCCGCGAACGACCTTGAGGGGCTCGTCGCTGTGGTGCTTTCCGAAGGGCAGAATCGACTCAATGAGCGCCCGGGTGTAGGGGTGGTGGGGACGGTTGAGTACGTCCTCAGCCCTCCCTTGCTCGAGGATCAGCCCGTGATACATGACAGCGATCCTGTCTGCGATCGCGCCGATGAGACCCAGGTTGTGGGTAATAAAAACAATCGAGAGGTTCCGCGTCCGCTTGAGCTCCACGAGGAGGTCTATGATCCCCGCCTGGATCGTCACGTCCAGAGCCGTGGTGGGCTCGTCGGCGATGAGCACCTTCGGATTAGAAGCGAGGGCGAGGGCGATCATAATTCGCTGCAACAGCCCCCCCGAGAACTGGTGTGGAAAGTTGGACAGCCGCTCCTCCGGAAAGGGTATGTGCACCTCTTTGAGCAGCTCCGTCGATCGCTCCCGCAAGGCTTTCGGCTCCATTTCCGGCGAGTGGGCGCGAATGGTCTCTTCCATCGCCTTGCCGACCGTGTAAATCGGATCAAAGGAGCGCCCGGGCTCCTGAAAGATCATGCCCACCTCTGCGCCCCGGTAGCGGCGAAGCTGCTCCCTGCCGAAAGACAAGACCTCTTCTCCGCGATAGCGGATCGAGCCCGTGGAGATTGTCCCATTTCCCGGGATGAGCCGCAGAAGGGCGTGGGCGGTGACGGATTTGCCGGAGCCGCTCTCACCGACAATACCGAGCAGCTCTCCCTCCTGAAGCAGCAAATCCACGCCCCGGACGGCGTAGAGCGGCCCCTTGGCCGTGGAAAAATCGACTCTCAGGTCTTGAACCTCTAGGAGCATCAGCCCATCTTCCTCTCTCTGTAGTAGGGGTCGAGGACGTCCCGCAGCAGATCCCCGAGAAAGTTAAACGCGAGGGTAGTCAAAAGAAGAAACAGCCCGGGCCAGAGAAACCAGGGGTAATTCTGCAGGTTGCTGAGGGTGGAGATCTCGCGATTTAGGAGAGAGCCCCAACTTACCGCGGGGTCCACGATTCCCAGTCCGAGGTAGCTCAGGACCGTCTCCCCGAGAATAAACCCGGGTATCCCCAGCGTGATACTGACAATGAGAATCGAGGACATTTGCGGGATTATCTGTCTAAAGATAATCACTACCGGTGGTATACCCTCTAGCTGCGCGTGAGAGACAAAGTCCTCTCGCTTAATTGAGTGGACCAGCCCCCGGATAAGCCGAGCGCTCCCGGGCCACCCCACGAAGGATAGAATCACCGTAATCAAAATAAAGGATTGCCCCGAGTCCATGTCCCGGGAGAGAATCGAACGGAGGAAAAGAATCAAATAGAGCCCGGGTATGAGGATAACGAACTCCGCCACCCGCATCATGATCCAGTCCACCGCCCCTCCGAAGTATCCGGCCAGGCCTCCCAGGAGAATCGCGAGGGTCAGGGAGATTGCAATGCCGATAAAACCAATGGTGAGGGAGATTCTGCTACCGTAGATGATTCGAGAGAAGAGATCCCGCCCCAGGTTGTCCGCCCCAAAGAGATAGACCGGGTAGGTCATTCCGCCGGACTCCCACCCCGGCACTCCGCTTCCCATGACCGACCGTCCCGCCTGGGCGTAGGGGACCTCGGTCCCAAAGAGGTGGCGCTCCATTGGAATGAGGCCCATAAGCTTGTACTCGGGCCCCCGGGCAAAAAGCCTCACCGGAATGTGCTCTCCCCTGATCGGTGCGTATCGCCAGTTGATATCATCCACCAGGACGTGTCGCTGCACTTGCAGCCGCAGGCCGAGCTCCTCGGAGTAGATGCGCAGGTTCGGCGGATAGTAGGCACTCTCTCGAAAGATCGTGTTCGGCTCGTAGGGAGAGACGAACTCCGCAAAGGCCATGGAGAGATAGAGAAGCAGGAGAACGATCACCGCGGCGAAGGCGATTGGTCGTACGGTTAGACTTCGGAAAAGACGCTTCATGACTCGGAATACCTGATCCGCGGGTCCACGACCGCCAGGAGTATGTCCGCCACCACCATTCCCAAGAGCACGAGAAAGCTAATGAACATGATATTTGCCAGCACCAGGTTTATGTCTTCCTGCCGAACGGCCTCGTACATTAGCCGCCCAATACCGGGATAGCTAAAGATGATCTCCAGTATGAGGGAGCCGGAGAAGAGACTGGCGAAGAGGTTCGCGCTGGAGGTTATGTAGGGGTTCAAGGTGTTACGAAAGGCGTGGACGAAGTAGATCCGCCCCTCGCTGATCCCCCGGGAACGAAGGCTCGTAACGTACGGTTGTCCGAGCTGGTCGAGCATGGTCGCCCGGATCATTCTCATAGTCCCGCCGATTCCGCCGAGGAACGCGCCGATGAGAGGAAGGGTGATATGGTAGAGAAAGCTAAAAGAAAAGGCCACGGGATTCTCCCGAAAGGGAAAATCCGGAAAGGCGGTAATGGGGAAGAGCCCCGAGACCGACGCAAAGAGCTGCAGCAGTATGAGCAGAAGGATCCCCGGAAAGGCGTGGAGAAAGAGCGCCACCACCGTGGCGACAACGTCAACCTTGGTCCCAACCTTGGAGGAGAAGTAGATTCCCAGGGCAAAGGAGATAATCGTCAGAAAAAAGAGGGAAATCAGGTTGAGGACCAGGCTGTTCACCATCCGGTCGCGAATGAGAAAGAGAATGGGCGCCCGGGATATGAGACTTCGACCGAGGTCCCGATCAACAAAAACACGCTTGAGCCACCGACCATATTGCACGTAGAAGGGGTCATTGAGACCGAGGCGGTCCTTGGCCGCTTCAATCGCCTCTTCGGTATATATGTTGTCCGCCTGCCGAAACTCCGCCTGCATCAGCATCTGGCTCCGGACATAGTTGTCCACGATATCCCCCGGGGACAGAGACATGAGCCCAAACACTGCCAGCCCCAGGATCAGAAGAATGATAACCATCGAGACAGACCGGCTGACGATGAAGAGCGTTAGGGGGTGCTTCCCCTTGAAGGCGTAGACCTTTCGGAAGAGCGGCAGTAACGGCTTCGCCAGCCGCCGCTGGAACTCGGTGACTCCCCTCATCGGCCGGATACTATTCCTTTAGAAAGACCCGTTCGGTCTCGAGGCCGTTCAACGTGTCGTAGTAGACGTTACGCCACTTGTCTCTTATTCCTAGAAACGAGAAAGGGTGGACCGTGTAGATAACTGGAAGCTGCTCCAGAAGGACGCGCTGATACTCGTCGTAGATCTCCTTTCGCTCCGCCTCGTTGAGGGTGAATCGACCCTCGTTGTAGAGCTGATCCACCTTCGCCTCCCACTCCGTGGCGGGCTCCTCCTGCAAGGGGTGCCAGAGGTGGAAGTTGCCGCTGGACTGCCATACGTTGCTGCCACCGGAAGGCCAGTAGTTTGCCCCTAGGGCAACGGAGACGACCTGCCAGTCGTAGGTGCTCGTTATCATCTCGACCAGTCGTTGAAAATCGACGGGCCGAACCTTGGCGCTGATTCCTACCTGCTCGAGCTCGTCGGCGAAGATGTTAGACATGTCGATGCCAATGGTGCTCTCCGCGCCGATGTTGATAGTGAACTCAATATGGTTTCCCTCTTCATCATACATGAGGCCATCATCGCCCCGGGTGATACCGATGCTCTCGAGGAGTTCCACCGCCCGCTCCGGATTGTAGGTGTACTCTAGCCGGATATCCGGGTCGAACATCGGATTGGCCAGGGCAAAAAAGTGGTGCGCCGGAGCGGCGAGGCCGCGGTACACTTGCCGGGCGATACGCTCCCGGTTGAGAAGAGAGCTCATCGCCTGGCGAAACTCCTTCTGAATGAACCAACCGTACGTGACCGGATCGAGGTTCTCCGGATTCTGGTTAAAGGTGAAGAACGAGGAGCCCAAGGATTCCCCACCGTTATAGACTGTGTAGTCTGGGTCCTCCGCGCTCAGAAGCTCCTCGAGATCCTCCGGCCGGGCGCTATAGGCGTCCTTGGTGCCGTCCTTGAAGAGGAGAAACTCGGTGTTCTGATCGGGAACAATTCGGTAAATCGCTCGCTCCACGTAGGGAATGCCCGTACCCCATTCGTCCTCCTTCCAATACTGCGGGTTCCGCTGCAGGACAACGCGAACTCCCGGAGTGTACTCGACGATGTGGTACGCCCCGATGGAGGGAATGGTGGTCACATCCGTGTCCACGCTCAAGAGGTTCAGGACGGCTTCCACGCCGCCTTCCTCTTTTGCGGGCTGGTAGAGGTGTCGGGGACCAAAGGTCATGTTCGAGGAGAGCACGGGATTTGCCACAATACGGGGAAAGGTAAAGGCGAAGGAGCGTTCGTCGAGCTTCTCGATGGTTACCCGCGCCTGCTCGCCGTCGGGCATGTCCACGAACTGTCCCGGGTACGCCGGCAGCTGGAACTCCGGATCGCCCTGGATCTCATCGTACCAGTAGACCACGTCGTCACTGGTGACCTTGATCCACTCCTCCTCCGGAGCCCCCGGGGTGGTCCAGTAGAGATCATCCCGAAGGGTGTAGATTACCCGGAGGATGTCCTGCTCGCGGTCCACCTCGATCTCGAAGGAAGCGAGATTGGGAGTAAACTCCCGCTCATACGGGTCGTACTCCGCCAGATAGTCGAAAAGCACTTCCACGATGTCCCCGGTATCTCCGTCCCGGGCGGTGAGGGTATTAAAGGTCTTCGGGTCGTTGTTAATGCTGGTCACCCAGGTGCCGCCGATTTCGCCCGGTTCCCACTCTCCGGGGCCCGGCTTCTCGACGGTCTTTTCCAAGAGTACGTTACGAGACTCGCCGCGCTGCGCCTCCGCCTCTTCCCGGGTAACTCCCCGCTCCCCGCTTCCGCAGGCGGCGACTGCCAGAAGGAAAACTGCGAATGGCAGTACCCGTAGCACTGGTTTCATGACGGTTCCCCCCTCAATGTGCCCCTAATATAACAGAAACGGCCGAAGAGCACAGCGCGTATTGGCCGTTACCTACGGGCACGCCTTTTCGACGTTGCAGGACGAGGAGCTCGCGCAGCCTGTTTCGGGGCAGTGAGATCTTTCTCCCGAGGGCAACGATAAGCGTTCGGTGCTCCAGGTAAATGGAAAGTAGGGTCTCGGTCACCTCAGATACCCTCTATACGGTGAGCACCGTTACCCCTCGACTCCCGAGGGCTTCACAGACCGCCTCGGGAGCCCCGCTGTCGGTGACAAGAGTGGAAACGATCTCTACCCCGCCGATCCTGTTGAAGGAGACCCGACCGATCTTTGTCGAATCCGACGCGAGGATTACCGTGCTGCTCACGGTGAGCATTCGCTCCAGAACCCTGAGGAACTTTGGATCGAATATGGTGAGCCCCTGCTCCAGGTCGATACCGTCCACCGAGAGAAGAAGCTTGTGCCTCCGGTGGGCGGAGTCAAAATACTCGTCGTGGGCGGTAAAACCCGCGGAGTATCGGCCGTGAACCTCGCCTCCGAGCACGACGGTCTCTATATTGGAGACACCCGAAGCCTCCAATGCGAGCTCGAGAGAATTAGTGATGATTCGGAACCGTCTATCGGCTATCCCGGTGAGTATGCGCCCCACGATGAACGCCGTGGAACCGGGTCCGACGATTATCTCGTCCTGGTCTTCCACCAGTTCGGTACACTTTTCGGCAATCCGTATCTTCTCTTCGATGTTGGCGGTCTGGGTATCAACGGTCTCGGCGTTGCCGGTCTGGGGCTGCCGGTAGAGGATTCCTCCACCTACGGTCTGAACAACGCTCTGCTCCTGCTCCAGGTGCTTCACGTCGCGACGAATGGTGGCGGTGGATACCCCGAAGTAGCGGGAGAGATCCTCCAGGGAGGTAGACCCCTCGAGGCGAATCCGATTGAGGAGTTCTTCGAGCCGCTTCCGACGGTTCTTAATCATCCGCTCATGTCCCCGCGGCAGGACTACTTGAGCAGTTCCACGATCTTCTCTATGTCCTGCTCCACACCGATTCCGGTGAGAAAAGAGACGGAGTGAATGACCGGCACATCCCCGGTACCGGAAACGTAGGTCGTGGTGACTACGAGATCGTGTCCCTCGACCTTGGAGGGAACCTCGGAAGCCTTGCACTGGTTCGTCTCAACCTGGATGCCTCGCTTTCCGAGCTCCTCTTCGATCTTACGAGCAACAACGGTTGATGTGGCAATCGCGGTACCGCAGGCTACCAGAATCTTCTTCTTTCCGGCCATTGCTGTGTCACTCCTTTTATCCCTCGTATTCGGTCCAATAGTGCCTGGATACCAGGCTTCGCGTCCATAGTTTTCTTGCTCTTTCCTGAGCCGTCCGGGTCCTACGCCATCACTGCCGAAGGTTCAAGCTTCTCCCAGTCCCTCGGGTTTGTACTCCGACTCCGCGCCCTTGGGAACGATGCAAATTATGCCGAGCCCTTCACCAAAAGGAGTGAGCCATTGGTGCTCCTCGTCTCCCGGAATGAAGACGGCGTCTCCCGGATGTAGCTCCGTCTCGTACGGCCTCCCCTTATGCTTACCCTTCAGGAGTCCCCGGCCGGATACCACGAATACCTCGTGCTCGTGGGCGTGATGGGTGGTCTTCGAGGGCTTCGCGTTAGGGGGAATATCAATGTAGCGCATTTCGAAATTCGGAGCCCCGTTCTCCGTGGTAAGGAGCCAGTGGATCTTCTTTCCCGATGAGGTGGTACCGATAATTCTCTGGTTCTCAAGATTGGTCTTGTACATACAGCGCTCCGAATTAGATCTTGACCTGCTCGTTCACGGTCTCGAAGTTGCTCTCGATCAGCGACTGCAGGTCCGCCACTGCCGCCTCTTCGTCACTGCCCTCCGCCTGAACTATGATCTCGTTATCCTGACTCACATTCAGAAGAATCACCTTAATGATATTCTTCGCGTCAGCGCTCTTCTCGCCCTTGCAGACGGTGATCTTGGACTCGTAGAGCTTGGCGGTGCGCACAAACAGATCCGCCGGTCGAGAGTGAAGACCGGTTTCGTTTCTGACAGTCAGGGTGACTTCCTTCATACAGTAACTCCTTTATGATTCAATGTGTGAGCGCTCGACCGTTAGGAGCTCTTCCAGCCGTCGGCGCGGGAGCTTTTGCTTCTTCCCGATGACAAATATAAGAGTATGGCGGCTTATCCGGTGCATCGCGAAAAAGTAGGGAGAGGCAATAATCGGAAACCGGAGTTCCTTCTTGAACCTCTCGATCACCGTTTGGTCTTCTTCCAATGCCATCGCCTCTAGGGCCTCCTCATACACCTCGGTACCGTAGCGCGAAAGCAGCATTCGCTCGATCCGCTGCAAGTTGGCGTGAGCGACGGCAAGGAGCACTCCGTAGGCGACCACCACCGTGTTGAGCAGGAACTGATGAGCCAAGTAGAGATCAATTATCTGATTCGCAAGCTTACCGGAAAGGGCAAGCAGGAACTCCACCATATAGCACTCCTTCGTCCCCTCTCACATGAGGTGAAACGCCCCAATTACCTTTCGCTTGCCTAGAAGCTCGTTGTACTGCTCCACCGCCTCCGGTGTATCCGCCAGAATGAGCTCGATTCCCGCTTGCTCGAAACGGTGCTTGGTCTCCTCCGGTACGGAGACCTTCGCGGTAAACCCGACTCCGAGAACGACGACCTCCGGGGACTCCTCAATGACGGTATCAAAATCCTCCGGAGAGAAGCGCTGACCGTCCTTGCGCCACCAGCGGCCGTCAATCTTGTCGGGATAGGCGATCAGCGGTGCGCGGTACACCTTTCCGTTAGAAACGAGTTTCGCAAATGATACTTCTTCTATCTTTGGCATTGCCTCGATCTCTCTTTCTGCTCGGTCGGCTCACTCCGGCGCCGCCTTGCGCAGGAGCTCTTTGATCTCCGGCTCCTCACTCATTCTGAGGAGTCGCCCCGCCAGCTCTCGGGCGCTCTCGTATCGGACATGACGAATCGTATGAATCGCCTCCGGGACGGTCTGGGGGCTCATGCTCAACTCATCTACTCCGAGGCCGAGAAGCGCGGGCATCGCCAGGGGCATACCTCCGAGCTCCCCGCACACACCGACCCACTTGCCCCGAGCGTGGGCAGCATCCACCACCCTGGCGATCGCTCGAAAGACCGCTGGGTGAAAAGGCTGATAGTACTCCCGGATGTTCTCGTTCATTCGATCCGCCGCCAGGAGATACTGAGTGAGATCGTTCGTCCCGATACTCATAAAGTCGATCCCCTCGAGCAGCTCGTCGGCCATAAAAACCGCCGAAGGAATCTCTACCATGATTCCCACTTCCATCTCCGGGTCGTAGGAGACTCCCTCGTTGTCGAGTTCCCTCCGCACCTCAGTTAGGAGCTGGAGGATACTGTTTACCTCGTTCGGTCCGGAGACCATGGGAAACATCACCTTGAGTGTGCCAAAGACTGAGGCGCGAAGAGCCGCTCGCAACTGCTGCTTGAAAAGCGCCGGCTTGGCCAGGGAGATGCGCACGGCCCGATACCCGAGAAAGGGGTTCTCCTCCTCGGGTATGGAGATCGACTCTACCGGCTTGTCCCCGCCTATGTCCAGGGTGCGGAGAATGACGAACCCCTCAGGAAACGCCTCGACCGCCCTCTTGTACGCCTCGAACTGCTTCTCCTCGTCCGGGAGGATTTTGCCCTTCATAAAGAGAAACTCACTCCGAAAAAGACCGACGCTCTTCGCGCCGTTAGCTCGTGCGCTCTCGATCTCCTCCACCGAGCCGATGTTAACGGAAACGGTGATCCTCCTGCCGTCGGGAGTTACCGGCTCCAGTTTCTTCTCCTCCGTCAGAACCTTGCGTCGCTCCTCATGCCGACGCCGTTCCTCCTCCAGCCGGCGTAGCCTGGTTCCATCCGGGTTGATATACACCCTCGCCTCGTCGGGATCCGTCGCATCCAGGTAGATCTCGTCGTTTTCGGAGATCGCTTTGGTGGCGTCGGGCACGGCCACCGCCGCGGGAACCCCGAGATTCTTCGCGAGAATAGCCACGTGGGAGGTGATACCTCCCCGCTCGGTGATCATGCCGCAGACTTGATCGGTGTTCATTACGGCGGTGTCCGAGGGGTAGAGCTCCTGCGCTACGATCACCGTCCGTTCCGCGAGGTCCGAGAGGTCCACCTCCGCTTTGCCGAGGAGGTTTCTCAAGAGACGCTTATGCACATCCTCGAGGTCCGCCAGGCGCGCTTTGTTGTAGTCGTCGTCGCCGAGCTCCTCGAACATCTCGAGATAGGCGGTAAACACCTGTCGGACCGCTTCCTCGGCGCACCACTTCTCCTCGGCGATCTTCTCCTTGACTTCGCCGATAATGGAGTCATCCTCGAGAATCGTCTGCTGAGAGCGAAAGATGTGTGCGAACTCTTCGCCCATCTCTTTGAGAACCCGCTCTTTGAGACGGACGAGCTCGTCAATGGCGCTTTCCACGGCGTTGGAGAGCCGGTCGGCCTCGGCCCTCGTATCGGTTACCGAATGGGGTTGAAAGCTAAGCTCCTGCGGCAGGTAGACCACCGCCTTTCCATGAGCCATCCCTGGGGAAGCGGAGACACCCTGAACTACTCGCATGGTTCTACTGCTTCTTTGCGGTTTCTTCGACATGTTTCTGCAGGATCCGATATATATCCCCAGGCTCGCTCGCCTCGTACATTGCGTTTAGGACGCTTTCGTCCTGGTAGACGGTTATCAACGTCTCCAGGAGATCACCGATGAGTTTCTTCTCCTTCAGCGCGAACATTGAGATCATCGAGACGGAGAGTGTCTCGTTGGGATCACCCATGGAGCGAAACTCCACCGGCTCTCTGAGCCGCGCAAAGAGAAGGGCGGACTTCTTGACGTAGGTCGCGTCGGTATGGGGAATCGCTATTTTGTGGCCCGGCATGGGAAGGGCCGAGGGGTGCGCCCTCTCCCGATCCAGAATCGCCTGGACAAACGGTTCCTCGCAGTATCCCTTTTCTACCAGGATCGAAGCCATCGCCTTTAAGGCGGAGTCTCGGTCCTCGTAGCTCACGTTGCTGAGAATAAGGTCTTCCCGTACCAGATCCTTGAACTGAAGGACCCCTGGTTCTGCCATTATAGACTGCTCCATTCTCCGGTTCCGATGTTGATTAGAAGGAGGAGCCACCCCCGGGACCGAGGGTGGAAATCTCCTCTTTTCTTACGCTTGCGCCTGCTCTTCCTGCTCCTCTTTATAACCGGCAACTCGTTCCCACGCCTTCGGGTTCTTCTTATAGAGAGCCCAGACGACTACGAGAACCAGAAGGATCAGGCCGGTGCCGAGCCAGAAGTTGTTGGCGGCCCAGACGAAGAGGCCGGCGATAAAGTTACCACCGTCGACCATACTGGTGATCGTATCGGCGCCTTCGGGAAACTCGAAGCCCGCGGAACGAGCCACGCTCGTCTGCGCTGAGGCGAGGGCGTTCATAATGTAGAAGGTAGGAATCATGACGACGGTGCTGGTGATGGTTGCCCTTACGACGTTACCGCGAACCACGGGGATCATCATACAGACGATAAAGGGGATCGTCGCGAGGTCTCCAAAGGGGAGAACCCGGTTTCCCGGCAGAATCACCGCCAGGATGAGCACAATCGGCACCATAATGAGGGAGGTGGCGATAGCGGTGGGGTGACCGATGGCGATGGCGGAATCGAGACCGAGATAGATGTCCCGGCCACTCGCACGCTTGGTCAGAAACTCACGAGCAGCCTCGGAGAGCGGAATGAGTCCCTCCATGAGGAGAGCAACCATTCGGGGCATAAGAACCATGACCGCGCCCATCGCGACGGCTACCTGCAGCACCTGGGGCAACCAGGCGGAGAACTCGCCATCTCCGGCGTACCCGAGGGCGGCGATTACGAGACCGATTGCGACCCCGACAAAGACCGGCTCGCCGAATACGCCGAAGCGCTTCTTGATCGCCTCAGGATCCGCCTCGATCTTGTTGAGCCCCGGAATCAGGTCGATGACCTTGTTGACTATCACCGCAAAAGGCACGAAGGAGGTCGATGTTCCGTGAGGCAGGGAGATACCCGGCATCCCGAGAAGCTTCTGTACCGCCGGCGCGGTCCAGTCGGCGAAGAAGAGCATAGTGGCCGCAAAGACCATTGCCGCAACGAGGCCGTACCAGATGTTGCCGGTAACCGCCTGCACGAGAGCTCCCGCGAAGGCGAAGTGCCAGAAATTCCAGATGTCGATGTTAATCGTCTTGGTGACTTTGGCAAAAAGCAGGATCAGGTTAAGCAGGATTCCGGCTGGAATGACCAGTGCCGCCAGATCAGACCCGAAGGCGATAGCCGCGGATGCGGGCCAACCTACGTCGATAATCGAGAGCTCGATTCCAAAGCGCTCGACCATCGCTTTCGCCGCCGGTCCCAAGTTGTTCGCCAATAGCCCGATGATAAGGTTGATTCCGACAAATCCGACGCCAACCATGAGCGCCGCGCGAATCGATTTGCCGGGCTTAGCACCGAAACCTATTGCCAGCAGAAAAATGACGACTGGGAGAAAGACGCTCGCTCCCAGATCCAAGAAAAACTGTACTACTGACTGGATCGTAGCCATATGTGCCTCCTGCAACCATGGTACACCCTCCTGCCCATCTGTCAACAAAAACTTTCGTTCTGTTTCAAAAAGACTGCAATACGTTTGCAGTTATCAACCGACTACTTCGAAAGAAAGGCCGACGCCGTTAGGTGGGATCGGCGTCGGCCGGAGAAAGAATAAATAGAAAGGTTGCTGCTAGAGCAGTATCTTCACGGGGTTCTCGATAAGCTTTGCGAGGCTATCGAGGAATATCGCTCCCTGGGCTCCATCGATCACTCGGTGGTCTATGGTGAGGCTGAGAATCATCACCTTGCGGCTTCTAACCTCCCCATCCTGGAGATAGAGCTCCTCCTCCGCGGCGTTGACGCCGAGAATTGCACTCTGCGGCAGGTTAACGATCGGCGTGAAGGAGACAATTCCGTACATACCGAGATTGGTTACGGTAAAACTACCTCCCTGCAGCTCGTCGGGCTCGAGCTTCCGATCCCGGGCCCGCTGGGCGAGATCCTTGCTCTTCCTCGAAAGCATCGAGATAGGAAGGGTATCCACGTTCCGGACCACCGGCACCAGGAGCCCCTCCTCGAGAGCTACGGCGATACCGATGTTTATCTCCTGCATCTCCACGAGCTCATCGCCTTGAATCGTCGTGCGCATGTAGGGCGCCGCTTTGAGCGCCACCGCGGCGGCCTTTACGATTAGGTCATTTAGGGAGACCTTGATTTCCCCCTCTTCGTTGATCTGCTTGCGCAGATCGAAAAGGCGCTCCACCTCGACCTTTCTGTTGAGGGT
>JBKHED010000075.1:0-14888 GCA_046540995.1 Spirochaetaceae bacterium
CCGCGCCTGCGACCCGCGGCGCGCGGCGTTCTCCCGCACTGTTATTCGGGTTTCGAACCGCCTCGCGCCTTGAACCTTTATTCCAGTTTATGCATATTTATTGCTTATTGATGCATGCTCTTGCGAGACGGCTGGTCAGTACCTACTCGATGTGCGTAGTTGATCCTGAGAATGACCTGGTAGGAGCAACGGTAGCTTCACGCTACGTTGCCGTAGGCGCCCTGGTGCCCTTTTTGCAGCCCCGGGTGGGGGTGGTTCTCACCCAATCCGTGGCTAATCCGCGCTTTGGAACGAAGGGCCTCGCACTGCTGGAAGCGGGGATCTCTCCGGCTGAGGTGATCGAGCAGCTCCTCGACGGTGATGAGCAGCGCCGGATCCGGCAGTTGGCGGTGCTCAACGCCGAAGGCTCCGGAGCTACCTACGCCGGACCGCAGTGCACGGCGATCGTGGCGGACCATCAGGAGCCGCGACTCCTGGCGCTGGGCAACATGCTCGGTTCCGACGCGGTTCCCGGGGCGATGGCGGAAGCGTTCCACGCGTTCTACGACCTGCCGGTGGTAGAAAGGACGGCGGAGCACGAAATGACCCTGCCCAACCGCATGGCTGCGGCCCTCGTGGCGGCCCTTCGTGCGGGAGAGGCCGCCGGGGGTGACCGGAGAGGGAAGCAAGCGGCGGCGCTGATAGTGAAGGGACCGAATGCGGGCTACGGAGGAAACGGTGATACTGCCGTGGATCTCCGGGTCGACGATCATTCGGAGCCCGTTGAAGAGTTGTCACGCATCTTTGGGGTCTTCCTGGAAAACCAGCGGGAGGAGCTTTCCGGAGGTGTCGGCATAGAAACACTTCTCAAGAAGGAGGACTTATGAGAAGGAAGAGCACAGTGCTGCTGGCGATGCTGGTAGCGATCTCAGGCCTCCTGTTCGCCGGTGGCGGACAGGAAGAGCAGATGGAGACCGTCGTCGTCGGGCAGGTAGCCGAGCCAAAGGCGCTGGACCCACATACGGTAACCGCGGTAAACGACTTTCGCATATTAGTGAATATCTACGAGGGTCTGGTGCAGTTCCAAGACGGTTCTCTATCGGTGGAGCCCGCCCTAGCGGAGGATTGGGAGATTAGCGATGACGGGCTCACTTACACCTTCTACCTACAAGAAGGGGTGACCTTTCACGACGGAACGCCCTTTAACGCCGAAGCGGTGAAGTTCAACTTTGACCGGATGCTTGACGAAACCCACCCCTTTCACGATACCGGCCCCTTTCCACTCGCCTTCTTCTTCAGCTCGATTCAGGAGACAAACGTCATAGATGAGCATACCGTGGAGCTCGTACTCGACGCACCCTTCGCGCCGCTGCTCTCCAACCTCGCCTATCCGACGGGGCTCATGGTCTCCCCCGCCTCGGTAGAAGAGCACGGCGAAGATTACGGACGCAACCCCGCGGGGACCGGCCCGTATCAGTTCGTGGAATGGGAGAGCAACAGAAACGTGACCGTCCGGCGGTACGAGGAGTACTGGGGCGACCCCGCGGGAGTCGACCAGGTCATTTTCCGTCCGATCACTGATGCAAACACCAGGGTGAACGAAATGCTCTCCGGCGGGCTCGATATTATGGTGGAAGTTCCCCCGGACTCTCTTGCACAGTTCGAGGGCAGTGACGATTTCACTATCTACGAACAGGCGGGACCCCATGTCTGGTTCCTCATTCTCAACCTGAGAGAAGGACCGTTCACGGACGTGCGCATGCGTCGGGCGGCGAATTACGCCATTAACAAAGAGGCTTTGGTAGATAACGTGCTCTCCGGAACCGCTACGGTGGCGGACTCCCCGATTCCGCCCGCCTTTGACTGGGCGTACAACGAGGAACTCGATCCCTACCCGTATGATCCGGCGCGGGCCGAGGAGCTCATCGAAGAAGCGGGCTACGACGACGAGGAGATTGTATTCTACGTAACCGAGGGTGGCTCGGGCATGCTCGATCCGGTGGCCATGGGTACCGCTATCCAAGCGGACCTCGCCGCAGCGGGTCTCAACGTCTCCATCGAAACCTACGAGTGGAACACCTTCCTCGGCCGCGTCAATCCGGGCCTCGAAGGCAAGGCTGACATGGCGCAGATGGCGTGGATGACCAACGACCCTGACACCCTCCCCTTCCTCACCCTGAGGACCGAGGCGTTTCCCGAGTCCGGCGGGTTCAACTCCGGCTACTACTCCAACTCCGAGGTAGACCGACTTCTCGAGCAGGCGCGACAGTCCACCAGCGAGGAGGAGCGCGCTGAGCTCTATAAGGAGATGCAGGAGATCGTCTACGAGGACGCTCCCTGGGTCTTCGTGGCGAACTGGAAGCAGAACGCTGTCGCCGTCAGCGACCTCCGGAACTTCACATTGCAGCCGAGCTTCTTCCTGCTTCTCAGGGACGTCACCTTCGACTGAGGCACGCGACCGGCGTCGCGGAACTGTTTGTACCCGGGCGGGCGCCCTCGAGGCGCCCGCTTCGCCTTTCGCAAGAGAGACCGATGCACAGATACATAATCAAGCGACTGATTCTCATGATCCCCGTGCTCTTGGGCATTTCGGTGATCGTCTTCTTCATTATGGAGCTCATCCCCGGGGACCCGGCGCAGGCGATACTCGGAGCGTTCGCGACTTCGGAGAACCTGGCGCGGCTGCGATCGGACCTCGGCCTCGATGAGCCCATGGTGAAGCGGTACTTCATTTGGCTTACCAATATCATCCAGGGCGACTTCGGCCGCTCCTACAGCCTCGACCGGCCGGTAATCGAGGAGGTGCTCGACCGCCTCGGGCCCACCCTGCTCCTGGCGGGGAGCTCTCTCGTTCTCGCCGCGGTCATGGGCATGGCCGCGGGGATAGTCGCCGCGGTCAAGCAGTTCGGCTGGCAGGACGCCCTCTTTACCGCCGTAGTCCTGGTCGGTATCTCCACACCGAGCTTCTGGCTCGGCCTCATGTTCGTGCTCCTATTTTCGGTACAGCTCGACTGGTTTCCGGTAAGCGGAATGACCCAGGTGGTCGGAGGGGGCGGGATGCTCGACGTTCTTCACCATCTCATTCTCCCCTCGGTCACCCTGGCAATCGTGGCCACCGGGGTGATCGCTCGGCTCACCCGCTCCACCATGCTCGAGGTGCTGCGAAAGGACTACATCCGTAGCGCCCGGGCCAAGGGGCTGGATGAGCGAAAGGTGGTTATGAAGCACGCCTACAAGAACGCCCTGGTCAACATTATCCCGGTCCTCGGCATACAGACCGGCTTTGTGATCGGCGGGGCGGTTTACATCGAGACTGTCTTTCAGTGGCCCGGCATCGGCCGAATGCTGGTGACGGCGATTCAGACCCGGGATGTTCTCCTCGTTCAGGGAGGGGTGATAGTGGTCGCGGCCCTCTACGTGCTCATTAACCTCACCGCAGATGTACTGCAGCACCTCCTGGACCCGAGGATTTCCGCATGAAGAAGCTCAGGCGATTCTTCTACAACCGCATGGCTACGGTGGGGCTTATTATACTGCTCGCCGTGGTGCTTCTCGTCCTGGCAGCGCCGATTCTCGATCTCCCCGATCCGGATGTAACCAAGCTCGATGTGCGGCTTCTCGGCATCGGGAGCCCCGGTCACCCCCTGGGGACCGATCAGCTCGGCCGAGACATCCTGAGCCGCCTCCTCTGGGGCACCCGGGTAAGCCTCGCCGTGGGCGTCTCCGCCACGGCGATCGCCGCGACTATCGGCTCTCTCATCGGGATTTTCGCCGCCTTCTACGGAGGCTGGCTCGACAACACCTTGATGCGCGGCATCGACATGCTCAT
Organism: Spirochaetaceae bacterium; assembly: GCA_046540995.1. Classification (GTDB taxonomy): domain Bacteria; phylum Spirochaetota; class Spirochaetia; order DSM-27196; family Alkalispirochaetaceae; genus CAYZHV01. The sequence goes on from JBKHED010000075.1 coordinate 3,809, forward strand.
GGCTTTTCCCTACATGCTTCTCGCCCTGGCGATCGTCGCGGTCCTAGGTCCGGGCCTTTTCAACGCGCTCATAGCGATATCGATCGTGAACATCCCCTTCTTCGCCCGTAACGTCAGGGGGGCCACGGTGGGCCTGGTACGCTTGGAGTACGTTGACGCCGCCCGGCTCTCGGGGATGAACGACTTCAAAATTCTCTTCACCGAGCTCCTGCCGAACGTGCTCCCGGTGATCTTTATCACCATCTCCACCACCGTGGGCTGGATGATCCTGGAGACCGCTGGGCTCTCCTTCTTGGGGCTCGGCGCCCAGCCGCCGAGAGCGGACCTCGGCTCCATGTTAGGTGAAGGAAGAAAGCTCATCCTCACCGCACCCCACGTGGCAACACTGCCGGGCCTGGTGATCCTCGTCCTGGTTATCGGGATAAATCTCGTCGGCGACGGTCTCCGAGACATCCTGGACCCCTACCTGCGCTCAGGCGCCCTGGTCAGCCCCAGGCCCGCCACGGAGGTTGACAGAGCGCTTGGCGCCAAGAAACGGGCGGCGGGGAAATCCGCCCGGGGTGGCACTGTGTCGAAAGCCCCTAGCCACGGGCCGGAAAGTTCCGGCCCCGTGGAAGCCGGCAACCACGGGCCCGGCGGTAACGGCGCCAACGGCGAGGTTCCCCTTTCGGTTAAGGAGCTTCGCACCTGGTTCTGGCTCGGGAAAAAGGCGGTCCACGCCGCGGACAACGTGAGCTTCGAGGTTGGCAAGGGGCGCTCCCTGGGAATAATGGGAGAGTCGGGCTCGGGCAAGTCGGTGACGGCGCTTTCGGTCCTCGGCCTAGTGCCCACGCCCCCAGGGCGCATTATGGACGGCAGCGTGGAGTACTACGGCGAGGATCTCATCGGTGCGCCGTTGGACCGACTGCGTCACTATCGAGGCAACCGAATCGCCTACATCTTTCAGAATCCGATGACCAGTCTCAACCCGCTCATCAGCTGCGGCGAGCAGATCGCCGAGGCTGTCCGGCGCCACCAGGGAGTGAGCCAGGAGGAGGCGTGGAAGCGCGCCCTGGAGCTGATGGAGAAGGTACACATTCCCGACGCCGCCAACCGGTTAGCAGCGTATCCCCATGAGCTCTCAGGGGGTATGCGGCAGCGCGTGGGGATCGCCATAGCGCTGGCAAACGACCCGGACGTTGTCATCGCCGACGAGCCCACCACCGCCCTGGACGTTACCATTCAGGCGCAGATCCTCAGGCTCCTAGAAGAATTGAGGGAACGGTACGGCATGTCCCTCGTCTTCATTTCCCATGACTTCGGCGTCATCAGCGAAATCTGTGAGAAGGTAGTCGTCATGTACTCGGGAGAGGTTGTGGAGGTGGGGACGGTGGATGAAATCCACGAGAATCCGCTGCACCCCTACACGCGGCGGCTTATGGCGTGCGTCCCACGAATCGGCGAGAGGGGACGGAACATGGACGCCATACCCGGGCTCCCTCCCGCCCTGGACGAACTACCAACCGGGTGCCGATTCGCGGACCGCTGCGACATCGCCATCGAAGCGTGCCGCGCAGCGCCGGTTGAGCTGCGGGACTTTGGTGAGCGAAAGGCGCGGTGCATCCGCGTGGAAGAGAAAGGAGCCCCGACGTGAGGGAACCGATACTTCAAATCCGAGACGTAAGCAGACGGTTCGGGGGAAAACGACGCTTCCTGGGGCCACCAACGCCGCTGATCCGCGCGGTGGAAGCGGTCTCCATCGACCTCCACCAGGGGGACAGCCTCGGGGTCGTCGGTGAGTCGGGGTGCGGAAAATCCACCCTCGCCCGGACGATCATGGGAATTATCCCGCCAACAGAGGGAGAGATCTTCTACCGAGGCCGTGATATCGCCGGCCTGCAGGGAGCCGAGCGGCGGGAGCTCTACAAGCAGATACAGTTCGTCTTTCAGGATCCGATGAGCTCCCTCAATCCGCGAAAGACCGTTCGGGAGATACTCGCGGCGCCGATGAAGGAGCTCCTGGGCATCGGGCCGGATGAACGAGAGAAGCGCATGCTCCGGCTTATGGATATCGTCAATATGCGCCCGGAGTTTCTCGATCGCCACCCTCACGAGTTCTCAGGGGGCCAGGCGCAGCGCATCGGCATAGCCCGGGCGCTGGCCACGGACCCGGAGATTCTCATTCTCGACGAGCCGGTGAGCGCCCTGGACGTTTCCATCCAGGCGCAGATCCTCAAGCTTCTCATCTCCCTCAAGCACGACCTCGGCCTCACCTATCTCTTCATAAGCCACGACCTGGCGGTGGTGGACTACCTCTGCGATCGGGTGGCGGTGATGTACCTGGGGCAGGTAATGGAAGAAGGAAGCGCCGACGACATCTTTCAGAATCCGCGACACCCCTATACCCACGTGCTTCTAAAGAGCGTGCCCGAGCCAGGCCGCCACGAACCTACGAAGATCCGTCTCTCCGGAGAGCTCCCCAATCCGGCGGATCCGCCGGCGGGATGTCCCTTTGCCCCGCGCTGCTACCGGGCGGAGGATCGCTGCCACCAGGAGAAGCCGGCGCTCCTGGATTACTCTTCTAGCTCTTCTAGCTCCTCTAGCTCTTCTAGTTCCGATGCCGCCGGCGGTGCGGCCGATGCCGCTGTCGGTACCGCCGATGCCGCCGGTGACTCCCGGGCCGGTCACTTTGCCGCCTGCTTCTTCGCCGACAACCCGGTGCCTCCGCCGGAGCCCGCGGTCGAGGATGCTTCATGAGCAGCTACGACAGCCTCGCGGCGCGAGTTAAGCCGCGGCGGCTGGCGGAGAGGTTCCACGCGATTGCGGCGATCGGCGCCCTCCCCGGAGGAGGGTGCGAACGCCTCGCGTTCTCCCGAGAGGAGCGAGCCGCCCATGCCGAGTTCCGTCGGCAGGCCGCGCTGGGAAGGCTTGTGAGTTGGGTTGATGGGATCGGGAACAGCTTTGCCCGGCTCGAGCCGCGGGGGGCGGGGCGGGGCCCGCAACCGGGCTGCGCGCCGATTCTCACCGGAAGCCACCTCGACACGGTTGCCCAGGGTGGGTGCTACGACGGCGCGGCAGGAGTGCTCTGCTCTCTGGAGGCGGTCCTCGCCCTGGAGGAGGCCCAGGCCGCCGGGGAGTTCGAGCTCAGCCGGCCGGTAGAGGTGGTTGCCTGGGCCAACGAGGAAGGCGCACGCTTTGCGCCGGCGATGATGGGCTCCGCGGTGTACGCCGGGGTTATGAGCCTCCGGGAGGCGCTTGCGAGCCGAGACCGCGAGGGAAGCACGGTGGCCGAAGCGGTGGCGGCGGGGACCGAGCCGCGCGACGGTAACGGTGTCGCCGGGGCCGGCGAGGCGTCCGTGCCGCCCGGGCCCCCCGAAGCGGGGCTACGCGCTCCGGCGCCCGCGGCGTACCTGGAGCTACACATAGAGCAGGGTGTGGAGCTCCAGGAGGCGGGAATACCCGTGGCGATCGTGGAAGGCGTGCAGGCGCAAGTGGCCGGGGATTGGGAGTTCCGGGGCCGATCAGCCCACGCTGGGGCGACGCCGATGCATCGGCGGGCCGACGCTCTCGTCGCGGCGGCGGAGCTCGTCGGCGCGTGCCCCCAGATCGCCGGCCGTCACACGCCGGGTGTCGCCACGGTGGGATCTCTCACCGTGGAGCCGGGCTCGAGGAACAGCGTTCCCGGCTCCGTAGGAGGCAGCGTAGACCTGCGACACCCCGAGGAGAACGAGGTGGCGGCGATGGCGAAGGAGTTCGTCGCCGCCGGAGAGGCGGCGGCGAAGAGGCACGGCTGTGAGTTCGATTATTCCGAGCTCTGGCGAACGCCCCGGGTCGCCTTTGACTCCGCGCTTCTCGAGACGTTCAGCGCCGCCGCGGGGAGGGCGGGGGTTGCGAAGATGAGACTCTTCTCCGCAGCGGGTCACGACGCGGTTCACATGGCGCGACTAGCCCCCGCAGCAATGCTCTTCGTACCGAGCATCGGCGGCGTGAGCCATCACCCAGACGAAGAAACCCGCATGGCCGACCTGGTGGCGGGGGCTCGGGTCCTCGCAGAGGCCCTCGGCACCCTGGCAGCGAAATCGGCAGAATAAAAGGAAGGCCGCCCGAGGTGGTGCCCGGACGGCCTTCAGATATCACAAAGCGGGTTCATGCCACAGCAAGAGATGCTTCATTCCGCTTCGATGATTGAAGCGCAAGAATAGCAAACGACACGGCGCTGTTTCAATACGAATTCGGCAGAAATTGGCCTCGATTTGTTCCCTCTCCGCAAACCTACCGTCCAACCCCCTTGTAAACAAACCCCGCCTGCTGCGCCATCTCCGGGTCGAGGACATTTCGGGCGTCCATAATAACGTTACCCCGCATTACCGCCCTGGCGCGGTTCAGGTCGAGGTTTCGGTAGGCGTTCCACTCAGTGAGGATGAGAAGAGCGTCCGCATCCTTCAGCGCATCAAAGGCGTCCACGTGGACCGAGACCTTCTCCTGAAACATCGCCTTAAAGTTATCCCCCGCCTCGGGATCGTGCGCCCGGATCCGGGCACCCGCATCGAGAAGAGTCTCGGCGATGGTTATGGCCGGGGACTCTCTGATGTCGTCGGTCTCCGCCTTAAAGGCGAGGCCGAGAATCGTCACGGTCTTACCCGCCACACCACCGGTGAGTTCCATAAACCGCTCCGCGGTGATCTCCTTCTGCCGCTCGTTGGCGCGTACAACCTCCTTAATGAGGCTCATATCCACGCCGTACTCGTCTCCGGTTGAGGCGATCGCCCGAGTGTCCTTGGGAAAGCAGCTTCCCCCGTATCCCGGCCCGGGATGGAGAAACTTCGGACTGATCCGCCCGTCCATACCCATGCTTCGGGCGATCTCGTGAATGTCCGCCCCGGTGGCCTCAGCGAGATTGGCCATTTGGTTAATGAAGGTGATTTTGGTCGCGAGAAAGGCGTTGGCGGCGTACTTAATGAGCTCCGCGGTCTCCAGTGAGACCCAGACGATGGGAGTTTCGATGAGGTAGAGGGTGCGGTAGACATCCTCCATAAACTCCTTTGCCCGTTCGTCCTCGTAGCCGATGACAACACGGTCAGGGTGAAAGAAGTCCTGCACCGCCTTCCCTTCCCGCAAGAACTCCGGATTGGAGACCACCGAAAACTCCACACCGGGAGCCGCTTCCTCGATAATCGACTTGATCCACCGGTTGGTCCCCACGGGGACGGTGGACTTCGTAACCACGACCTTGTAGCCGGTAAGATTCTTTGCCACCGATCGGGCGGCCTTCTCTATCTGAGAGAGATCCGCCCCGCCGTCAGCCTGCGGCGGCGTACCCACGGCGAGGAAGACGATCTCCGCCGCCTCTATCGCCGCATTTACATCGGTCGTGAAGGAGAGGCGCTTCGCCTCGATGTTGCGCTCCAGATAATCCTTGAGTCCGTGCTCGAAAATCGTCGGAATGCCCTTGTTCAGCTTCTCCACGATCTCCTTGTTAATGTCGACGCCGACCACGCTGTTTCCGAAGTCCGCCAAGCCGACGGAGGAGACGAGCCCCACGTATCCGGTTCCGATGACTGCGATTTGTTTAGACATTGTGCATATTCCTCACCGCCGAATCTAACACGGAGAGAGCCGGCGCGTGTAGCCGCTAAGGGCGTCCAAAAATAGTTGACCATACAGGTAACCCACCCTACCTTTTAACGCATTGGAGGCACCTACCATGAAACGTGTCGGTTCGCTTTTGTTGCTACTGCTCTTCGGCCTACTGGGGACAACTCTCTGGGCAGAGGAGTCGGCAAAGGCTACCTTTGCCGGGGGCTGTTTCTGGTGTATGGAGGAAGCGTTCGACAAAGTCGACGGCGTGAGCGAAACCATTTCCGGCTACGCTGGAGGCGACGTCGCGGATCCCACCTATGAGCAGGTAACCAGCGGAAACACCGGACACTACGAGGTTCTCCAGGTCACCTACAACCCCGACGTCGTGAGTTACGAGGAGCTCCTCTACCACTTCTGGAGGAACGTAGACCCCGTCGACGGCGGAGGACAATTCTGTGACCGGGGCTCCCAGTACCTGAGCGCAATCTTCTACCACGACCGGCGACAGGAGCGCCTCGCTCGGAACAGCCTCCGGGAGCTCGAAAGCTCGGACCGTTTCAGCCGCCCCATCGCCACCGACATTATAGAGCTCGACGAGTTCTATCCCGCCGAGGGGTATCACCAGAACTACTACGAGCGAAACCCGTTGCGCTACAACTTCTACAAAACCGCCTGCGGCCGAGAGGCACGGCTTAGATCCGTGTGGGGAGAGGAGGCCGGAGGAGTGGAAGGATAGGCTCACCCGGAGCTCCAGCGGCAGCCGCGCCAAACGTAGATTTCACGTTCTCTTAGCGAAATTCTCACCTGGCGCTCCTAGTCTTGGTATTGTGGACAAGCCTCGAATCGCCCTCCTAACGCGACCCGTGGACGAAAACCTCAGCAGCGGAAGTGGCCAACACTGGTACGAAATCGTCAAGACGCTTCTGCGTCTCAACAGAGAGTTTAGCTTCACCTTGGCTCACTACCGAGAAAGCGACAATCACATCTACCAAGACGTAATTGGTCAAGGGGGAGAAGAGCTTATTCTGCCTCGGAATCCGGTCAGCGCCTCTCGGGTCCTCGAGCGTCGGGGTTTTGACGTGATTCACTACTATCTGCCTACCTTTTTTTCGCCGATCTACGGGGTACGGGCTCGCAAAGTGGTAACGATTCACGGCGCCGAGCCGGTGCTCCTCCCTCGTTACTACCGAGAAATGCACGTGCTCCACGACCGGTACGTGGTGCCTGCGGTTATCCGGGCGATGGATCATATTGCGTGTGTATCAAAGACTACCGAAGCGTACGCCCGAAAGCACTACCCCCTCAGACATACCCAGCGACTATCGACGATTTACAACGGCGTTGATCCCCTCTTTCGGCCCTTGGGTCCCGGCCCCCACCAGGCTAACAGAGAGCACAAGACAGGCACGCACTACTTCTTTCACCTGAGCAAGTACTCTTTGCGAAAGAACCCCTGGACAATTCTGGGCGCTTTTGCTCGCTTCGTACAGCGTCGGGGTGCCGCAGGAGATCCCCGGGAGTGGCGCCTGGCTATCGGCGGCTCAGGCTGGGACAACTTTCGTGTTCGTGGGTTTCTCAAGCGGACCGGTATGGAAGATCGGATTCGACTTCTCGGTTTCGTGGAACGCGAGGAGCTGCCGGAGCTCTACTCTGGGGCTCATGCGTTCATCTTTCCTTCGCTCTGCGAGGGTTTCGGCATGCCCAACGTAGAGGCGATGGCGTGCGGTTGTCCCGTGATCACCAGCGACTCATTCGCCATACCAGAGATTGTCGGAGATGCCGCAAGGATCATTTCGCCGGCTCAGAATGCTGCCTCTCTCGTAGAAGAGATGAATCGTCTCGTCACGGAACCAGAAGAGCGAGTTCTCATGGTCCGACGGAGTGTCGAGATGGCAAGCCGGTATCGATGGGAAGAGAGCGCGGAGAAACTTCTCCGTGTCTACCGGGAACTCTCGGAGCAGCACCGCCGGCAGAGGAGAATTCGAGTTGGCCCGTGGATCCGCGACCTCCCGGCCCGACAGCCCCGAGCTGTGGGAGAATAGACCTTACTCTTCAACCTCCGCCGGGAGTGCGCGTAGCCACGCTACGTACTTCTTGACCCCTTCTTCGATCGGAACCGAAGGTTTATAGCCGAGGACCTTCTTCGCCTTGCTGATGTCCGCGTAGGTCCGGATGACGTCTCCCGGCTGCGGGGGCTGCTTGTCGATCCTCGCCTTCTTGCCCACGGTCTCCTCGATGATCTCCACCAGGCGACTCAGGGAAACGGTCCGGCTCTCCCCGAGGTTGAAGACGTCGTAAGTCCCGGGTTTCTGCTCGAGAAGCCAGTCGAGGGTTCTGTTGACACCGTCGACGATGTCGGTGATGTAGGTGTAGTCTCGCTCGGTGGTGCCGTCACCGTAGAAGGGAATGGTCGACTCCCGCTCAATGAGGCGGGTGAATTTCGCGATCGCCAGGTCCGGTCGTTGTCGCGGCCCGTAGACGGTAAAGAAGCGTAGCGCCGCCACCCGCATGTGGTGGAGGTGAGCGTACGTGTGGCTCAGGAGCTCACACGCCTTCTTCGTCGCGGCATAAGGGGAAATCGGGTGGTCCACGAAGGAGTCTTCCTTGAACGGAACCTTCTCGCTGTTACCGTAGACGGAGCTCGAGGAGGCAAGAATCAGGTCCCCGACGTCGTTCGCCGCCATCGCCTCCATGACGTTTACCGTCCCCTCTACGTTGCACTTCGTGTAAGCGACGGGGTCTTCGATCGAGGGTCGAACCCCCGCCTTTGCGGCGAGATGGAACACGCAGTCAATGGGCCGGCCGTCTCGAAGGGCTCGCTCGAAAACCGTGTTGAGACGCGGTTGGTTAAGGAGATCGATCTGGAAGAAACGAAAACTGGATTGCTCCATGAGCTGCTCCATGTTTCGTTCCTTGGTCTCTCGCGGGTAGAGGGGGTCGAAGTTGTCAATGCCGTATACCACGTGTCCCCCTTCGACAAGGGACTCCGCGACGTGGGAGCCGATAAATCCGGCGACACCGGTCACTATGATGTTCATGCTTGGCCTCCTACCAACGTTGTATAGCCAGCTTCGGTACCGATTATGTTACCACAAATCCTAATCGTCGTGCATAGCCATTGCCGCCCGAATCCGACCGCATCGTTCCCTTAGGGAGGCTTCGGTGACGTCGACAAAGAGGTGTGGGCTCAGGCGTACGTAGGAGAGACTCTCCCGGTCCATCTGGTTCGCAACCACCTTCTCCGCGAGCTCCTCGATTCGGCTACCGCTGTAGTAGACCGAAAGGGTGCGAATCTCCTTCGGTGGCCGCGCTTTTGTAGAGGTTATGAGCGGCTTGTTGCACGCCGCGGCCCAGTAGATCGAGCTGCTGGAGGCGTTGATCACGCCGTCGAGGCGAGTCACACTGCGGTAATAGTCCAGAGCGGAGCGCTGCTCACCAACCGCCACAACCTTCTCCTCCAAGCCACTCTTGCGCACTCGCTCGGCCACTATGTCGGGAACAGGGGGAAGAAGAAGAAAGCGAATACCCGCCTCCTCGAAGAGCTCACGGGAATCGGCAAGCCGATCGAAGAGAGGAAGCAAGTACTCCGCCTCATCTCTTGGGATACCGGGGATACCGAAACTGAGGGTGCCGTTCTTCTGATCCCCGGTGGGCGGCTCCTCTTCCTCCGGCGGCTCGCCGAAGAGCTCCTTCATCCGGGCCGCGGCGCCCACGGCGAAGCCGGAGAGAAGCACCGATTCTTCCTCCTCGGACTCCAGTTCCCTGGTAAGACGAGCAGGGAGAATCGCCCGTGCCCGTTTCCGAATGCCCCGGCCCTCCCCGGAGAGCAGGAGAATCTGCTCGATACCCACTTTCTTCAGGCGCAGCCGCAGCGAGAGGAGGGCCACGGTGCCCGAGACGAGCGCTTCCGGGAGGAGCACGTCGCCGCTTCTCACCGGCTGGGGCGCCCCGATGACCGGCTCGTACCCCTGCCTTCTCAGGCAGGCGGCGGTAACAAGAAGCTCTCCGGGACGCTCACCCTCGGGGTCGAGAACCAGGACCCGGGGAATCGCTTCCGGCGTCTCGATAATCGATAGTTCGCTGCTGCTCATTCAGACCGCCGCCCTCTTCACCCTCTCCGGCTTCCCGCTCTTAACAGACCGGTACGCCGCGTCCACCACTTCCACCGCCCGGAGGCCGTCCTCGCCGGTGACAAAGGGGGCTCGCCCCTCCGCCACGGCAGCAACGAACTCGTCCACCATCATCTGGTTAGCGTCCCCGCCCCAGTAGTCCCAGCGGGTGTGCATCGCCTCGCCGCCGTAGACTCTCTGGGTCTGCCCAAAGGCGTCGAGGTCCACGGCGCCGCGGTCGGTGACCAGGCGTAGGGCGAGGCCGCCCCAGGTGGGGTAGTTGAGCGGTCGGCTCCAGCTGCAGTCGATGGACGCCTTCTTACCGTCAGCGAAGGTGAGGGAAACCAGGCCGCCTGTCTCGAGCTCCGTGTCCTCCTTGTAGGTAATGCGGTTGCTTACCGCGTAGACCGTCTCCACCTCCCGATCCGTGAACCATCGGTAGACGTCGGTGAGGTGAACGGTGTGGTCGGTCATGGCGCCGCCGCCGGCGAGATCGGGGTCGGCGAACCACTCGCGATGGCGCTTCGGGCATTGGCCCTGGTTCCGGCCGATCATGGAGGTGAGCCGCCCGTAGCCGCCGCCGTCGAGGCTCGCCTTGGCCGCCCGCAACGGCATGCTAAAGCGCATCGGAAAGGCGGTCATTAGGGTAACCCCGGCCTGCTTACAGGCGCGCACTATTGCTTCGGCGTCGGCGGGATTGGTTGCCAGGGGCTTCTCGCAGAGAACGTGAACCCCCGCCGACGCCAGGGCGTCCACGTCCCGGCGATGGTGGGCGTTCTCGGAGGAGACGATCGCCGCCTCCACCCCGGTGGCCAGAAACTCCTCCCACTCCCCGAAGGACGGCGACCCGAAGGCGTTCCCGTACTTCGCCCGCCGCTCGGGGCTCTCATCGTAGAAACCGACGTACTCCACCCGCGGGTTGTTGCGCAGATTGCCGATATACGCCTCCGCGTGGAGGTGTGCAAAGCTCACAATACCTACTTTCAACGATGTGCTCATCGGTGCGCCTCCAGAGGAGTGATCTCGACCGGCTCGCCGCTCGCGGCGGACTCGATCGCCGCGAGAGCTATTTGCAGCGCCCGCAAGCCCTCCTCACCGTCGATCGGCGGATTCTTCCCCGCCGCGACCGCGTCACGGAACGCCTCGAGCTCCAGGGTGTAGGGATCCTCGGCCACGGGGCTCGCGGCGACCGGAACCTCCGGAGCCTCGCCGGCCGCTGCGCCCGCCGCTGCGCCGGCCCCCGCGCCCCCGACCGGCGCGAGATGCGGCACGAGAGCACTGCTTTCGCCGGAGTCAAAGGTGAGAAGCCCTTTGCTTCCGGAGATCTCGAAGGAAGTGTGAAACTCCGGCTGCGGCATACGCCAGGAGCCCTCCACGTGGGTGAGGGCGCCGCCGGCGTGAGTGAGAATCAC
>JBKHED010000076.1:0-14722 GCA_046540995.1 Spirochaetaceae bacterium
GCGCCTCATTCCGGCCTGTAGCTACTGCGCAGTTCCTGCTTCGCCTCGTACTCCTCTATCGCCAGCGTTATGAGCCGATCAATGAGCTCGCCGTAGGAGATCCCGGCTTCCGCCCAGAGCTTGGGATACATGCTGATTTGCGTAAAGCCGGGAATCGTGTTGATCTCGTTGACGTAGACAGCACCGTCGGTGGTAAGAAACATGTCGACCCTCGCCATACCGCGGACCTCGAGAGCCAGAAACGCACGTATCGCCGTCTCTCGTGCTGCTGCGCGCTCCTTTTCCGTAAGTTCCGCCGGGATCGCTAAGGTCGCGCCGCTCTCGTCAATGTACTTACGTTCGTACGAGTAGAAGCCGTCCTCGGTAATCACCTCTCCGACGTCGGAAGCGATCGGATCGTCGTTACCGAGTACCGAGCATTCGATCTCGCGACCGCGAATCTGCTCCTCTACGACGATCTTGGTGTCCCAGCTGAACGCCTCTTCTGCGGCCGCCTCGAGCTCTTTTGGGTCGCCGGCCCTGGAGATTCCCACTGAGGAGCCGAGATTGCAGGGCTTCACAAAGAGGGGAAGTCCCAAGTCCGAGATGAGCCGCTCCGTCTCCTCCCGGGTCCACTGACTGCGCCGAAACGCCTGGTGCCGAGCCACGGGGATCCCCGCGTCCCGAAGCAGCCGCTTCGCCACGTCCTTGTCCATTCCCACCGCGGAGCCGAGAATGTCCGCCCCCACGCACGCCACGTTGGCAAGCTTCGCGAGCCCCTGTACCGATCCGTCCTCGCCGTACGGCCCATGGAGTATCGGCAGCAGCACATCCACCTGCTGCCTTTCGGTGCCTCCGGTTAAATCAACGATAGCGCCTTCCTCAGAACCGGATACCAGAGCCACCGGATGAGACGCCTTGTTTAGCTGTACGAGTTTTGGGTCCTCGGCATGGAGAAGAGAGAGGGATTCTCCCCGGAGATGCCAGGCGCCGTCCCGGTCGATGCCGATAAGCACCGGCTCGTACTTCTCCTTGTCCATCGCCTCGAGCACGTTCCGCGCGGACTGCAGGGAGACCTCATGCTCCGCGGAACGGCCGCCGAATAGGAGTGCTACTCGTATCTTTTTCATTCTATTCCTCCCAGCGGGTTACTCTTCAAACTGATACTCAGTATAAACCCTCGGCCGATCGGAGGGGATCACGGCTCCCGGATTCTCCCGTAGGAGCCGTGAGTCGTGGTATGGATCCTGGCCCATACGAAACGGCCGGGTATGTGTGCAAAGGGTGCGTAGAACTCGTAGATATCGCCCATCGGCCTATCCTACGGAGAAATCCCGCCCCTGGGAACCGGCTTCAGGCGTGCTCTTTCCCGCTCATCGGTTCTGCCCAGCCTCTGCCTGCCGCGCAAAAGTGACTTGCCTCCCGCTGTCGCTTGCCCTACTGTGTAGGTAGTGGCGCCTTCGAAAGACCGCACCGTAAATCCTCAGGAGCACCTCTTCGGCCTCTTCTCTTCGCGGCGCAAGCCGGCGTCGGAAGTCCTGGAGCTCGAAGTGCGTCTCCTGGGAACGGAGCTGCGCCGGGTGCTGACCATACCTTCACACTTCTCTTTGGGAGACCTCCATCTCGCGCTCCAGGTCGCCGTGGGGTGGAGCAACTACCACCTTCACGAGTTTATCGTGGACGGCAAGCATTATGGCGATCCTCAGGAGTGGGAAGAAGAGATAACCAGTGAGAAGCGGAAAGTCTACGACGAGGGAAACCAGCAGGTCGGCAAGATCTTTGATCGAGCTCCCTCCATCGCCTATCTCTATGACATGGGAGACGGGTGGGAGCACCAGGTAACTCTTCTCCGGCGTATTCCCGTTGAGGAGTCGGAGCAGCCTTTCATCGACCGAAGAGTCCCTCGGCTTACCGCGGCCAAACGGAACTGCCCCCCGGAGGATATCGGCGGGATCGGCGGATTCGAGGAGTTCCTAGAACTGGTTAAGGGTATTCATAAGGAAGAGCCCCGGGAGGAAGACGAGGGCGATTCGCTCTCCTTTGCCCGAAACTACGATCCCAAAGCGTTCGACCTGCAGTATGCTAATACCCTATTTCAGGGCGCCTTTATCGTCGGAGATGAGGAAGCGGAGCTCCACCGGGAGCGCGCCTTCGACACCTACGAAGCCGAAGCAGAGATCCTGCGGCATGAACAGGAGCCGTGGTATCTCGTGCCGCAACCCTACCTGCCGGAAGAGTTCACCCAACTGGAGGAATCCCTCCGTCGACACGCACCGAATCCCCCGGAGCTGCCGGTGCTGGCGGGGTTCTTCTGCGGGCTTCATCTCGTTCCTTCCGCTCCACCCCCCTCCCTCTGGCTCTCTATCGTCTTCGATTTTCCTGAAGGAAAGCACGGCCCGGAGTTCGCACAGGACAGAGATATCGAAGGATTCCTCGAGGTTCTCTTCGCCGCCTACAACGAAATGGGAACTGCCCTCTCCCTGGGAAGGCTCCCTCTCCCCTTTACCCACAGATCGCCGGAACAGTCGGACATAGCCGGCGCCCAGGGCTGGGCTGAAGGCTTCTTCACCGCCTTTGGTATCGAAGAGGACCTATCGCCGATTACCTCCGATCCCAAAGGGGAGGAGGCTCTCAACAAGCTCGCCCTTCTCTTTGGCCGGGAGGCGGAGAGCTCCATAGAATCGCTGGAGGCCAAGCCCTCATACAGTGCCGACCAGGTCCGCCGCTGGGCGATGAGCGAGCTTCCGGAGCTGGTGAGTTATCTGCATAGTCTGCGGGGATAGGCGTGGTAGGCTGCTGCCGGCATTGGACAAGAAAGCGGTCTGTACAGCCTGCCCAACTAACAGCCGGGTCTGTCAGCCGTCCCGAAGCCATCAGGCGCCAGTTGTACCAGGCGAGTGTCCAGGGCACGGTCGGGAGTCCTTCATCCATCTCTCTTTCCTCCTACCCCCGGCAACCGAGGCAGTGGAATGTTCCACCGGGCTTCGCTTGGATCCATGCGGCCAGCCGTTGCTCATGAAGCCATTGACGCTAATAGATGGAACTCAGCGGATCAATCGAATGATAGCCTTTACCTGTTACTTCGGTGGTGGAGTGTTAGCCGCTTGCGTCGCCGGCGTCGAACGCGCAATACTTCCGCCATGAAGCGACCGGGCAGAGTCGAGACGCTGCCTCTTTCGAGAATCGGAACCTTAGACGTCGGAGTCATTGGCCGGAGAAAACACCACGTCATGGGACTCCTGGAGATCGATGTAACCGACGCTCGAGAACGGCTGCGGGCCATGCGTAGAGCCGGCGCTACCGTTTCGTTTACTACTTGGTTCGTAAAGAGCGTCGCTGAGTGTGTCGCCGAAATGCCTGAGGTTCACGGCGTCCTGCAAGGCCGGCGCCGACGCATGGTCTTTGAAGAGGTGGACATCTCACTCATGGTGGAGCGGCTCGTGGAGGGCACAGCGGTGCCGCTTCCGCTGGTTCTCCGTGATTGCCGGAACAAGGGTATGGAAGAGATCGAGTCGGAAATCACCCGGGCAAGAGAGCAGCCTGTCGAAGGAATGGCAGACTACGTGCTCCGACGCCGACGGTCACCGCAGCTCATGCGACTCTTTTACAGCCTGCCCCAGGCAGTCCGGGTGTGGATCATGGCACGCATCCTCCGGAACGCCGAACGGCGTAAAGAGACTATGGGGACCGTCATGATCACCTCCCTCGCCGGGGGCCTGCGCTTTCCTGGCTGGATCGTTCCCAAGTCGATGCACAACCTCGTCTTCGCGCTGGGCTCCGTGGTTAGCAAGCCCGCAGTTGTGGGCAACCGGGTGCTGCCCCGGCACGTTCTGCATCTCACGGTTCTTGTGGATCACGACGTGGTGGACGGGGCTCCGGCGGCTCGGTTTGTCTCCAGGCTTGTTACGCGGCTCGAGACAGAATCCGGGTCTCTCCGCGCCAAAGGTTCATTTCACGGCGTCGGCCCGTAACTCCTCTCTCTCCCCGTAAAAAAAACACCCCGCGACGAGCCGTCCGGGGTGTGGTAGGGGAATAAGGATTCGGGCGAGTTACGCCAATCCCGCCTTGCGTCGCGTGTAGATGTCGTAGAAGACCGCCAGAAGCAGAACCAGCGCCTTTACAACGTACTGCCAGTCGGCGCCGATATTCATTAGAGACATGCCGTTGTTGATAACACCCATGACCAGACCACCGACGATCGCGCCGATTACCGTCCCGATTCCGCCGCTCATCGATGCCCCGCCGATAAAGACCGAGGCGATCGCGTCGAGCTCGAAAAGCTGCCCCGCCTGGGGGAGTGCGGAGTTCATGTAGCCCGCAAAGACGAGCCCGGCGAGCCCCGCGAGGCTACCCATCACGACAAAGACAAAGAACTCAACCAGCTCCGTGTCAATTCCCGAGAGCTTGGCCGACCTCGCATTTCCGCCGACTGCATACACATAGCGGCCGAAGACGGTACGGTTGGTCACGAAGGTGAGGATCGAAACGACGATCGCGAGGAGGATACCGACGATCGGTAGCCCCCGGAACTCCGCGAACTTCCAGGAAAGGATCGCGATGAGACCGATAACAAAGAGATTCCGGAGCGCGAAAGCCGCGATCGGTTCGATAGCGAACCCCTTGCGCTGCTTATTCCTTCGCGCCGAAAGGGTGGAGACAAGCACAAATATCGCCAAGGCCGCGCCGACCAACCACGGGAGCAGGTGCGCGTCCCCGACCATCATCCCCTCGGAAGAGATGAATCCAGAGGTAATCCTCGCGAAGCCTGCGTCCCTGAGGGAAACCGGGGAGACGTTGGTAATTATGTAGGTGAGTCCCCGGAAAAGAAGCATCCCCGACAAGGTCACTATAAACGACGGAACCCGCATGTAGGCAATCCAGAATCCCTGCCAGATACCGATAACCGACCCGATCAGCATCGTCAGAAGCACCGTCGGAATGAGACCGAGGCCGCTATTGTAGATCATTGCGGCGATTGCACCGGTGAAAGCCGCGATCGACCCTACGGAGAGATCGATATTGCCGATGATAATGACCAGCACCATGCCTGATGCGAGGATTAGAATGTAGCTGTTCTGCATAAAGATGTTCGCTACGTTCCGGGGAGAGAAGTTAATTCCGCTGGTCAATCCCGAAAACACAATAAAGATCAACGCCAGCATAATGAACATCGAGTAGCTTCGAACGTTCTTCTTCAGAAGCTGACTGAACGTCATCGTTTTGGACGTCAGGTTGTTGTCCGCCATTACGTTTCTCCGGCTCCTAACTCAGGGCCATATGCATGATGCCTTCTTGGGTTGCTTCGTCACGGTCGAGGGCACCTTTGATCTTTCCCTCGTTCATGACGTAGATCCTGTCCGCCATACCGATCGCCTCGGGGAGCTCCGAAGTGATCATAATGATACTCTTGCCCCGAGCCGCCAGGTCGTTGAGTATCGTATAGATTTCGTATTTCGCCCCCACGTCGATTCCGCGGGTCGGCTCGTCGACGATGAAGATTTCCGGCTCCGCGAGGAGACTCCGGCTGAGAACCACTTTCTGCTGGTTTCCGCCGCTCAAGTTTCGCACGAGCTGAGTGATCGAGGGAGTCTTAATGTTGAGGGCCTGTCGAAAGCGCTCAGCTTCGACCGTTTCCTGGTGCTCGTCGACGATGCCCCATCGGGAGAGCTTCCTGAGGCTGGAATTGGTGATATTCGCCTTCACGTCCTGGATCAGTATGAGGCCGAGATTCTTTCGATCCTCCGAGACGTATCCGACCCCCTTTTCTATCGCGTCCCGGGGCGAGTGAAACTCGATCTCCTCGCCGTGAAGATACGCCGTTCCCTCGGAACGCGAACCGTAGGACTTCCCGAAGATACTCATCATCAGCTCCGTACGACCCGCGCCCATGGGGCCGCAGAAGGCAAGAATCTCCCCCTTCCGGAGGTTGAAAGAGGCGTTGTCCACAACCCGGGTG
The DNA here is from genome assembly GCA_046540995.1 of Spirochaetaceae bacterium. Taxonomy (GTDB): domain Bacteria; phylum Spirochaetota; class Spirochaetia; order DSM-27196; family Alkalispirochaetaceae; genus CAYZHV01. The sequence continues at coordinate 5,936 of JBKHED010000076.1, forward strand.
TCATGGTACTCCGGGTGGTAGACGGTCCAATTCTCTACTTCGAAGACGACGTCGCCGATATTGGGGGTCTTCTCGGGATACAGTGCATTCATTTCCCGGCCGACCATATCCTTAATCAGCATCGCCCGCGTCACTTCCTCAGCTTGGGTGTCGTAGGTTCGTATGGAGCGACCGTCGCGCATGACGGTTATATGGTCGGCTACGCGAAGCACCTCGTTCAGTTTGTGGGATATCAGAATACACGTCAGCCCCTCCTTCTTGAGTTCCAGGATCAGGTCCAGAAGCGCTTCGCTCTCGTCGTCGTTGAGGGAGGCTGTCGGCTCGTCGAGTATGAGAATCCGAGTCTTCTTGGAGAGGGCCCGAGCAATCTCGACGAGCTGCTGCTTACCGACTCCTAGCTTGCTGACCACAGTCTCCGGTGGCTCGGTAAGCCCGACCCGTTCGAGGTACTGGCGCGACTCGTGGAGAAGCTCGTCCCAGTTGAGGATGCCGAACTTCGTCTTCGCGTGGCCGAGAAACATGTTCTCGTAAACCGAGAGATACGGACTGAGGGCGAGCTCTTGGTGGATGATCGCCAGGCCCACTTTCTCGCTGTCTCGGACACTGCGAAAGTGCGCCTCGCGGCCGTCTATCACGACGGTTCCCTCGTAACTCCCGATGGGATGAACACCGCTGATCACTCCCATGAGGGTAGATTTACCGGCGCCGTTCTCGCCACAGATGCCGTGGATCTCCCCCGCCTCTACCTGGAAACTCACGTCATCGAGAGCACGAACCCCCGGGAAATCTTTGGTGACGTTCTGAACTTCAAGGATGTTTTCGCTGCTCATTCGATTCGTCCTACCATGAATAAGAGACGGCTCGGCCCGCGCCCGCATCGGATGCGGGCGCAAGGCAACGAACCGTACTATATCGTCAGAAGTATTATAGCAGCTCTTACTCGAAATCGCTCTCGGAGTAGTATCCGCTACCGATCATCACTTCTTCCCAGTTATCGGCGTTGACGTTGACCGGTTCGAGGAGGTAGGAGTTCACCACTTTGACACCGGTGTCGTAGGTCTCGGTGTCGAGCCGGGCACCTTCGATGCTCGGGGAATCCTCACCCTGAAGAAGGGCGTCCGCGAGGGCAACCGCGCCGGCTGCGAGGTCACGGGTATCCTTAAATACGGTCATGTGCTGCTCACCGTCGCGGATCATCTTTACCGATGCCAGCTCACCGTCCTGACCGGTAACAACCGGAAGGGTGTCGGTGGTGTCGTATTTGTCGTCGGCGGAGAGCGCTTCGATGATCGCCCGGGCGAGGGTGTCGTTCGGCGCGAGAACCGCGTCGAGGGTCACGTCGAGGGCGTCGTTGCTGAGAAGGTTCTCCATGCGAGCCTTGGCAACTTCGGCGCGCCAGTTCTCAGTGGCGATCCGAGTGAAATCGGAGCTCGATGAATCCATCGGAGCGGGGCCGACAACTTCGACTACGCCATCCTCGATGAAGGGGCGAAGCCGTGACATCGCGCCGTCGAAGAAGAAGTTTGCGTTGTTATCAGTAGGAGAGCCGGCAAAGAGGGTGATCTGCTTCGGATCATCCTCGGAGGCGTTCTCGAGATCGAGGGCGTCGACAATCGCCTGTCCCTGGAACTCACCAACCCGAAAGTTGTCGAAGGTGATGTAGTAGTCGTAATCGCCGGAGTCGGTGATAAGCCGGTCGTAGGCGATAACGATAATGTCCTCGTCCGCTGCTTCGGCGACGACGGAGTTTACACCTTCGTTTACGCTACCAATGATGAGGACCTTCGCCCCTTTGGTGATCATGTTCTGGATCTGCTCGTTCTGCAGTCCCTGATCCGCATCACCGTAGGTCACCTCAGCGGCGTATCCCGCGTCCTCAGCACCTTCGAGAAGGGCTTCACCGTCGCGCTGCCACCGCTCCACGTGGGTTTCGGGCATCGCGATACCGATGTCGATCATGCCGCCTTCGCCCTGGCCGGACGCAAATACCATGCCCGTCGCCATCATCAGAGCGAGGGCCAAAAGAACCAAACGTTTCATACACACTCCTTTGTGTTAGAGATTCACCTTATTGTGCAGGGTCCCTCTCCCGGGCGATACGGGAAAATTCTTCCATCATCTGTAGAAATCGGAACTCCCCGCCGTGGATGAGAGAACAATAGTACGAATCTCACGTCATCTTCGTGCTATTATGCCCTCGGCTCAATCATCCTCCTCGGGCTCGTCCACATCGATGTGAGCCGCATCGGAGGCAGGGTCAACCGTGCGATAGACGTCTTCTGCGCTGTGAAACCCGTCGCGAATGATCGTTTCTTCCATGTTGTGCTGAAACACCGCGATCGGCTCTTCCACGTAGTAGGGAATTTCTTCGTCGCTTCCGTTGGTGACGTACCGGTCCGGCTCGGGGGGATCCCCGGCGGCGATTGCCACCGCCAGTTTCGCCGCTCTGGTTGCGAGCCGGTGGATCGGTTTGTACACGGTCATCAGCTGGAGTCCCTCTACCACCCGTTGCGTGGAGAGAAGATCGGCGTCCTGTCCGACCACCGCAACCTCCCCCGCCAGTCGTCGCTCAGCGAGGAGCTGGATCGCGGCGTTGGCGATCTGATCGTTCCCTGCGGAGATCGCGTCGATATCGGTCGTCTCCTCGAGAACCCGCTCTATTCGCTCCCGTGCCTCGTCGGAGCTCCACGCATCCAGCCAGATCTCGTCTACGATTTCGATCGCCCCGGTGTCGATGTACGGCTGGATTACCTCGTAGAGCCCGTCGTTGACGCGATAGCTGTTATTGTCCCGGACCGAACCGTTGACAATGAGGTACCGTCCTTCCGGAACCGCCTCGGTCAGGGCGCGACCAAAGAGACGCCCCACCTCCTCGTTATCGAAGGAGATATAGGCGCTTACCGGAACCCCCTGGATGAGACGGTCGTAAGAGATCACGGGAATGTTTCGATCCAGTGCGGCCTGGGCCACCGCCGCGAGCTCGTCGGTATCGTGGGGGAGAAGCACGAGAACGTCGATATTCTGGGAGAAGAGGTACTGCACCTGCTCGATCTGTGCCTCCGTCCCCCCGGCGGACATTTGCAGGAGCACCTCGGCGTCCCGTTCCCGGGCGGCGCTGTTGAACACTTTGATGTCCTTGTTCCACCGCTCGATGATAAAGGTGTCCGTCGCCATGGAGAATCCGATCCGGACCGTTTCCCTGTTGGTCGAGGATTCGGATATGCCGGAGGAGTTGCCGGCGCGGTCGGCGCCTATCGATTCTCGGAGCGACGCCGCGCCGTCACCCGAGCACCCTGCTACGGCGAGCGCGATCGCTGTTGCCGCGACGATAAGCATCGCATTCCAGAGGGCGTTTCGGGGTCCGCTCGCTCTACTCATCCTCCGCCTCCTTCCGGCTGTACCGACTGGGAGAGACTCCCTTGAACCTCTTGAAGATTCTGCTGAAGTAGTTCGGGTCCTGGTATCCCACCTCATAGGCTATCTCTTTGACCGGATGAGTGCCCTCGATGAGCATCTTTTCCGCCTGGTCGAGGCGCACCGAGTTGAGATAGTCGTTGAACGAGACGTGCAAGTGTTCCGAAAAGAGGCGGCTGAGATACCCGGGAGATACACCGCACCGCTCGGCGACGGAGGTAAGCTGGAGCGGTTCGGAAAAGTGCGTGTCTATGTGGCGAACAGCCTGCTTGAGAACCAGCGGCCACTGTTCACCCACGTGGCGCGTCTGTTCCTCCACGAGCCGCCGGAGTACTCTATACGCCCAAGCGTCCACTTCCTTGCGCGTCTCGAACTCGCTCACATCGAGGACGGGATCAGCAATGAAAAGGGAGAACTCCGGGTCTCCGACGCGTAAGTCGAAATCATGGAGGACTCGCTCGAAGACAACGGCGATCCGGTACCGGGCCACAGGAAAGGGCCAGGTGGAGAAGGCGCGATCCGCGAGGGTCTCGTAGAGAAAGGCGATATCCTCGGCCCTCCTGGCTCTGGCGATCGCCTGTCCGAACTCGCTCACCCGAGCCCGGAATCCTCGCAGCTGTTCCGCCGACTCCTCCGTTGCGGGAATCTCCCGAATCGCTTCATCGTAGGAGAGGTAGAGCTCGCCAAACCCGCGCCGGCTTCCTATTCCCACGGATGCGGCGGGATCCGCTGTACCCGTGTCGGTAATGATCCCCTGAATGTACCGCCTCAGCGTCTCCTCCGGGGTCGAATCCGCAATGAAGACGACCATCCGCCCCATATACTCCATCCAGATGCACCGATGACGGCGCTCGAGGCGCTCGGCTACTTCCGGATAGGCCGCGGTATCAGTGAGTCCGACCACTGCGACCGTACCTGTGTCGGAGGGAAGGCGGAAAAGGGTACGGTACCGACGCCAGGAGGTTTCGTCGAAGGGCTTCCACGTAAGGGAGAGCATGAAATCGCGCGTCTCCCGGGCAATCGTCTCTTCTCCGTGCTTCGCCTCCTCGAGGCGATGGCCGATTCGTTCCCGCTTCTCGTCGAGACTCTCTTTCGCGCGGAACATTATCTCTATGAAACGCTTCCGGGATACCGGTTTGACCAGGTAGGCGAAGACTCCCAACGGAATCGCCCTCTGGGCAAGGTCGAATCGTTCGTACGCCGTCGAAAGTATGTATAGGGCGTCGGGAAACTCGTGCTGCATTTCGCGAATCGTGTCGATCCCGTCCATCCCGGGCATGGCGATGTCCATCAAGACCACATCGGGACGCTGGTTCCGGGCTTCTACAATCGCCTCGCCCCCGGAACGGGCGGTTCCGCCGACGGCAAAATCGTCGAGGCTCGATTCGACGAGGTAAGAGTAACTCTCGAGAACCGGCTCTTCGTCATCGACAATCAAGACGGAATACACGGTTCGACCTCCGTATTGATGCGAATTCGAATCTCCGTACCGCGACCGGATTCACCACAAATCGTTACAACCTCCGGATCGTCAGGGTAGAAGAAATGGAGCCGGTGAATCACGTTCTCTAACCCCATCACCTTGGAGTCGTGATCGACGTCGCGATTGTGAGGCTCCAGCAGCCGTGCCGCCATGTCGGCGGGAATGCCGATCCCGTTGTCCCTGACAGAAAGAACCAAGACGGTTTCCTCCATCCATGCTTGGATCGAGATCCGTCCCGCCCGATCGATCCCCTTAAAGGCGTGGATTACCGAGTTCTCCACCAGGGGCTGGAGTATTAGTGCTGGTACGGTACAGGAGTCTAGAAGCTCCTCGGGAACCTCCACGGAAAAACCGAGAGACTTCGGAAACCGAATCCGCAGAATATAGAGATACGCCTCGAGACCTTCGATCTCCCGTCGCAGGGGAACTAGCAAGTTTCGCTCCCGCATGTTATAGCGAAAGAAATCCGCGAGGTGTTCCATGAAGTCCGCGGTTCTCTCCGCGTCCTCGGTGATCGCCAGCTGGACGCCGGTGTTGAGGGTATTGAAGAGAAAATGTGGGTTCATTTGCGCCTGCATCGTGTAAAGCTCCATGCGCTTCAGGAGCTGCTCCATCTTGAGGTTTCTGAGTCGCTCGTTCATATATCCCTGTTCTATCTGCTGTTGCCGGTTGAGCTCGGCAATATACTGCCGTATGTCCTGTTTCATTGTGTTGAAAGCGGTTATCACCGCGTCGACCTCCCGAACCGAACCGAGCCGGATATCCTCGAACTCGAAGTTCCCCGCCGAGAGCTCCCCCGCTGCCCAGGCGAGTCGATTCATCGGCACCGTGACGCGATTGATGGAAACCATTATCCAAAGCGTCGATCCGAGAAATGCGAAGATGATCACAAGCAGGTTCCAGGAGAGCAACTCTCGGGAGGTCTCGATGATGCGCTCGAACCTGGTCAGTTCGCCCCGCAGGCCCGAGAGGCTGATGCGATCGATCCGTTCGAGAATATGGTCATTCAAGGCGGCCATCTCCTCGTAGAGGCCGGTGTACTCTTCGATGGCCCGGCCACGCTTGAGATCAATCGCTCGCTCCACCAGATCTAGATAGGAGTCGAGGAGGGAGTAGATCTCCCGTCTCTCGAGCGCAAATTCGTTGGAGGGTATCTCTCCCGGGGGGGGAATCATCGTTCGGAGCACCTGAGCCTCCGCGAGGAGATCCGAGAGCGCCCGGGACGAACGACTCGAGAGATAGTTGAGCAGGGGGGTGCGGATAGAAACCACCTCCTGCTGAAGCGCCTGAAAAGCCCGCTCCGTTCTAAATTGATCGTTAACGATCTGCTGCAATCGCAGCGTGGCGAAGAGGATGTATATAATCGAAGCGATCACCATCGCCAGCCCGATCGCGGCGGAGTAGACCAGTTGAGTCCTCAGGGAGGTGCGCACTGCCATCATCCCCCTCCTCTGAGTACTTCGACCCCCGTATCCACGTAGCCTGGGGCGTTTCCTGTTTCGATTAGCTCCGTTAGTACCCGCACCGACTCGATCCCGATCCGCTGCGGATTAACCGCGATGGTCGCATCGAGTACGCCGCGATCGAGGTAGTCGATTATCGAGTCGGTGGTTCCGAATCCGATTACCTGCACTTCTCCGACGAGGTTGAGGTCGATAATTACCTGGAGGGCGGCGAGCGTATCGTCGGAGTCGGTAAAGATGACGGCGCTGATCGGTGGCTCGTTACGGAGTAGCTGGTAGGTGAGCGCCTCCGCATCGAGGGGATTGAGGCCGGTTTGTCGGCGTACGATGGGTAGCTCGAGCCTATCCCCCATGACGGTGGTAATGCCCAACTCGATCAGCTCCCGTTCCGCCGCTACCGCCGGGGACTTCTCACTGTAGACGATCGCGATCCGGCCGCTTTCGGAGCGTTCGGCGAGCTCGCCCCCTATCCGACGGCCGAGTTCGAAATTATTGGTACCGACAAAGGTCCAGGGCCAGTCATCGGCTACATCCTGTTCGATGAGCACCACCGGGATCCCTCGTTCATCCAGCTTCTCGAGATGCGCGAGCATCTCCGACTCCGGAAGGTACGGGAAAATGATTGCGCCGTCGATCCCGGAATAGCGGGAGAGGCGAAACTCCGGAACGCCGGGGCCGATCGGGTGAAAGGAAACCGCAATGTCGTGGCGGTCCGCCGCCGCGGTAACACCCTCCTCGATCTGCTGGAAGAATAGCGTGGACTGCTCCGGGAGAAAGACGGAAACGTGGTACGTTCGTGCGTCTTGAGCCACCCCCGGGGCAGCAACGGCGCGCGTCAGTGAAACCATAGTGGTAATCGATCTGGTCAGGGCAAAGGCAAACAGGATAAAGACCGCGATCAGGAGAAGACGAGGGGCCTTACTCATCGTCTGTCAGAATAGGGCAAAGCGGTAAGGGTGTAAATGTCCTATTTGTATTCAGCTCGGTTTCGTTTTTCCGATTCTGAGACTTGCGAATTGGGATAGGGGGGCCTATCATTTATGTCAAATCTGGTCGCAAAGGCGTATTTGAGGAGGTTGTGTGTGGACGTGATCTTGGAATTCAATTCGTGGCTCAACGGTATCGTCTGGGGTCCTCCCTTTATGGTGCTGTTGATTGGTACGGGGCTCTACCTCACGATCCGCCTCGGGTTCTTTCAGTTTGCCAAGTTCGGCTTGGCATGGCGAAAGACCTTCGGGGGGATCTTCAAGAAGGCTGAGAAGGAAGAAGGCGGCGCGATATCGTCCTTTCAAGCGGTTAGCTCTGCCATGGCCGCGACCATTGGCGTCGGTAACATCGCCGGTGTCAGTACCGCCATCGCCCTTGGTGGTCCGGGAGCGGTATTCTGGATGTGGATATCCGCGCTCGTGGGTATGGCAACGAAGTTCGGTGAGGCATCCCTGGGCGTGAAGTTCCGCAATATCGAGCCCGACGGTGAGATAAACGGCGGCGTCATGTTCTACATCGAAAACGGGCTCGGTCCCAAGTGGAAATGGCTCGCCGTAGTCTACGCGCTTCTCGCGGGAATCGCAGCCCTCGGTATCGGCAACATGGTCCAGGCGAACACAATGGCTGATTCACTCGGGGAGTTTGGCGTACCGACCTGGGTAACCGGCGTGGTGGCCGTCGTCCTAGTAGCCCTGGTTATTCTGGGCGGAATTAAGCGGATCGGGGAAACGGCGGAGAAGATCGTACCCTTTATGGCGATTGTCTACATTCTCGGTTCATTGATCGTGATCTTTGCAAACATCGGTCAGCTCGGAAGCGCCCTGGGCTCGATTTTCTACTACGCCTTTAACCCTCACGCCGCGGTTGGCGGCTTTGCGGGCTCGGCGGTTGCCGCGTCAATCCGATTTGGTATCGCCCGCGGTATCTTCTCCAACGAGGCGGGCCTCGGGGCTGCATCCATCGTCCACGCCCAGGCGAAGAACTCCCCGACTCAGCAAGGCATGTGGGGCGTAATGGAAGTCTTCATTGACACCATCGTCGTCTGCACCATGACCGCTCTGGTCATTCTGGTTACCGGTGTCCTAGAGACCGGTGACACCGGTGCCGGACTCGCTTCGGCGGCCTTCAACAAAGGACTGCCCGGTCCCGGCGGCGTGATTGTTCTCATCGGCCTGGTGCTCTTCTCTTACACCACCATGCTCACCTGGTCCTTCTACGGCGAGAAGAGCTGGGAGTACATATTCGGTAGAAAGATCATCCTTCCCTACCGAATATTCTTTCTCCTCTTCCTGGTAGTCGGCGCCGTCGGCGGCCTCGAGTTTATCTGGAGTCTCGCGGACACCATGAACGGCCTCATGGCGGCTCCAAACCTTATCGCGCTGCTCGTTCTTGCGGGCGTACTCGTCAAGACCAAGAACGAGTACATGGACTCTATGAAGT
>JBKHED010000077.1:0-14304 GCA_046540995.1 Spirochaetaceae bacterium
TGGCCCACATCTTCGAGCGAATGGTGGTGTACTTCTACCTTGCTCAAGGGTTGTCGATTTACTTTGTGGACGACCCAAAGCAGCTCGGCGAACAGGTAAGGAAGATCAAGCCGACGGCGATGACCGTAGTTCCCCGGATTATGGAGAAGGTCTACGACAAAATGCGGGCAAAGAGCGCTCAAATGAGTGGGCTCAAAGGCGTTATTGCTCGAAGCGCGGTGCGGCGAGCCGAGAGGAGGGATCCGGAGAATCCGACTTGGAGCCTCTTCGACCCGCTCTACGAGAAAGCGGTCTACCCCACCCTCCGGGAGGGGCTGGGCGGCAAGCTCCACACGGTCATAAGCGGCTCCGCCAAGCTCTCTCCGGACATTTGCCGCTTCTTCATAAACATCGGAGTGCCGGTTTACGAGGGATACGGCATGACCGAAGCTTCCCCGGTAATCGCCGTAAATCATCCGAAGAAGCGCAAAGTCGGCAGCGTGGGACCGATCCTCCCGGGCGTGGAGGTTCGAATCAGCTCCGACGGGGAAATCCTTGCCCGGGGACCGAATATCATGCGGAGCTACCACAATCGGCCGGACGCCACGGCGGAGACAATAACCGAGGACGGTTGGCTAAAGACCGGTGATGTAGGATCTTTAGATGAGGAGGGTTTCCTCACCATAACGGCACGAAAGAAGGAGATCTTTAAAAAGTCCACCGGTGAGTATGTCCCTCCCGCGCCGATTGAGCACGCCTTGAGCCGCCACACTCTGGTGGAAACGGCCGTGATCTTCGCGGATAATCGCGCCTACGTAACAGCGCTGCTCTTTCCCGACATGGAGAAGGTAAGGCAGCAAGCCGGAGAGGCGGGTCTTTCGGCCGGGGAGTACCTGGAGTCCGAAGCGGTCCAAGGCTCCCTGCGCGAGCATGTGGAGGAGGTTAACAGTCACCGGCACCACTGTGAACGGGTCGAACGGTTTAGAATCGTCGATCACCCCGCGTCGGTGGACTCCGGAGAGCTTACGCCGACCCTCAAGGTACGCCGGGAGGTGGTGGGGCAACGGTACGAGGAGCTAATCGAAGAGATGTACGAGAGCATACACGGCTGGAAGTAGTTTGGAGGATGTGTTGAAAGAGAGAATCGCGATCATTGACGGCGTTAGGACGCCGATGGCGAAGGCTGGGACCGCCTTAAAGGATCTCCCGGCGGACGACCTGGGAACACCGGTGGTCCGGGAGATTTTCGAGCGCAGCGGCCTCAAGCCGGAGGAAATCGACGAAGTAATCATCGGCAACGTGGCGCAGCCGGCAAAGGCCGCCAACATCGCCCGGGTCATCGCGCTCAAAGCGGGGCTCTCCCATCGAACCCCGGCCTACACGGTGCACCGGAACTGCGCCAGCGGAATGGAGGCGATAACCGACGGCGCCCTCAAAATCGCCTCGGGCTACGCCTCGGTAATAGTCGCCGGCGGCGTGGAGAGCATGAGCAACATTCCCCTCATTTTCAACAAGGAGTACACGGAGTTTATGAACCGCCTCGCCCGGTCCAAGTCGGGCTGGCAGAAGCTCAAGAGCTTGTTGAAGTTCAAGCCCCGGATGCTCAAGCCGGAGATCGGACTGATCCAGGGGCTTACCGACCCGATCAGCGGCATGATTATGGGACTCACCGCGGAGAACCTCGCCCGGGAGTTCCGCATCCCCCGGCGGGAGCAGGACGAGTTCGCCCTGCGGAGTCACCAGCGCGCCGTCCAGGCGTGGGAGGATGGGCTCTTTCAGGAGGAAGTGCTGCCGATCCCTACCGATCCGACCTACGAGACCCTTCTCTACAAAGACATCGGTCCCCGGGAGGGTCAGACGATGGAGCAACTCGGCAAGCTCGCGCCCTACTTTGACCGGCGCAACGGCACGGTTACCGTGGGAAACTCTTCCCAGGTTACCGACGGCGCCGCGGCGGTTCTGCTCATGAGCGAGAAGGAGGCAAAGCGCCGGGGCTATGAGCCCCTCGGTTACCTGCGGGAGTTCGCCTACGCAGCCCTGGAACCGGAGCGGATGGGTCTCGGCCCGGTCTACGCAACCAACAAACTAATGGGGCGTAAGCGGATCAAAATGAGTGACTTCGAGTACATCGAAGTGAACGAAGCATTCGCCGCCCAGGTCCTCGCCTGCCAGCGCGCCTTCGATTCCGCGGAGTTCTCAAAGACCTACCTCGACCGGAGCACTAAAATCGGAACTCTGGATATGGGAAAGACGAATCTCCACGGCGGCGCCATCGCACTGGGCCACCCGGTCGGGATGACCGGGACTCGCATTGTCATTCACACCCTGAAGGAGCTGCGCCGCTCCAACAAACAGACCGGCCTCGCCACGCTCTGCGTCGGTGGCGGCCAGGGCGCCGCACTTCTACTGGAGGTCGCTTAACTAATGGAACAGAACGCATTCACCTTAGAAGTAGACGAAGAGCGGATCGCCACCCTCACCTTCGATGACCGGGACGAGAAGGTAAACAAGCTCACCGCGAACAATCTGCAAGAGCTCGAGCGAGTAGTCTCCGATCTCGAAGGACGAGAGGACATCAAGGCACTTATCCTTCGCAGCGGAAAAGGCGGCAACTTCATCGCAGGAGCGGACGTCGGAGAAATCGCGGATATCTCCGAGGAGAGTGAAGCAGCCGAGAAGGCCGGGGCGGGACAGGAGTTGCTAAACCGAATAGAGGATCTTCCCTTTACCACCGTCGCCTTCATCCGGGGCGGCTGCTACGGCGGCGGAACCGAGCTTGCCCTCGCCTGCGACTTCCGCATCGTGAGTGACCACCCGAAAACGGCGATCGGGCTGCCGGAAGTAAACCTCGGCATTATTCCCGGCTTCGGCGGCACCTACCGGCTGCCGAGGCGGGTGGGGCTTGTCCAGGCCCTCAGGATGATCACCTCCGGCAAGCCGGTGGACGCAAAGAAGGCCGCCAAGATCGGCCTCGCGGAGAAAAGCTACCCCGACGCCTTTCACGAAGAGTGGGGTCGAAATTTCATCGAGGATCTCCTCGGCCAGAAGCGTCCCGCAGCGGAGGCCAGAAAGCATAGGAAGAAGAGCCACCTCGGCCTGCGCTTCCTGGAAGGCACGAGCCTCGGTCGCCGGATTCTCTTCTCCCAAACGAGAAAGGAGGTCCTCAAAAGGAGCGGCGGCAACTACCCGGCGCCGCTGCGGGCGGTCTCACTCATATCCCGCACTCACCGGGCAAGCCGAAAGAAGGCGATGCAGACCGAGCGGAATGAGTTCGCCCGCCTCGCGGTCTCCTCGGAGGCGAAGAACCTCACCGCCCTCTTTTTCGCCCGGGAGAAGGCGAAGCACCATCCGACTATTAGCGAAGGCCCCGCCCCCGCGCCGGTGGAGCGAGCGGCTGTTCTCGGCGCCGGCATAATGGGGGGCAAGATCGCCTGGCTCTTCAGCAAAAACGACATCCCCGTGGTTATGAAGGACATCGCCTGGGAGGCGGTGCAAAAGGGGTACTCCGCGGCGAACGAGGTCTATCAGTTTCTCAAGAAACGGGGTAAGTACTCCGCCGGTGAAGTACACCTCAAGATGAACAAGATTCACGGCACCGTACACTACGAGGCGATCGGCAGCCCCGATTTCGTCATCGAGGCGGTGGTCGAAAAAATGGAGGTGAAGAAGCAGGTACTGCGGGAGCTCGAGAGCCGCGTCGACCGGGGGGCGATTATCGCGACGAACACCTCGGCCCTCTCGGTGAGTGAGATGGCCTCGGTCCTGGAGCATCGCGACCGGTTCGCAGGTATGCACTTCTTCAACCCTGTTAACCGAATGCCTCTGGTGGAGGTGATCAGAGGCAAGGAATCCTCCCGGGAGACCCTGCAGCGCATCGCCTCGGCGGCCCTGGCTCTCGGAAAGACACCGGTAATCGTCGCCGACGGTCCGGGCTTTCTGGTCAACCGCATTCTGATGCCCTATCTCAATGAGGCGCTCATCCTGCTCGACGAGGGGGTCTCGGTGATTGAGACGGACCGGCAGTTCACCAGGTACGGAATGCCGATGGGACCTTTCCGTCTTCTCGACGAAGTCGGTATCGACATCGCCTCGGATGTGGCGGAAACTCTGATCAAGGCGTTCTCGGACCGTATGGAGACCGGCGGCTTCTTCGAGCGGGCCGCGGCGAAGGAAGGGCTCCTCGGCAAGAAGAGCGGCAAGGGGTTTTACCTCTACCGAGGCAAGGGGAAGCAGATACCGAACCCGCAGATCACGAACCTGCGGGCTACCTCAATGAGCGCTACCGACGCACCGAGCGCCTTCGACATTCTTCACCGCCCGCTCTTGAGCATGGTGAACGAAGGCGCCCGCTGTCTGGAAGAGGGAATCGTGGACTCCCCGGAGGAGCTCGACCTCGCCATGATTATGGGCACCGGCTTTCCCGCCTTCCGGGGCGGCCTCCTCCGCTGGGCCGACACTCTCGGCATGCAGGAGATCGACCGCCTGCTCAAGAGCTTCGCCGACCGCCACGGCAAGCGCTTCGAGCCGGCCAGGCTCATCGAGAGCCGGCTGAAGGAGGGGCGGGGCTTCTACGGATAGGTCCCGCTCTCCCGGGCTCCCGGCGTGAGCTCAGGCGCCAGCGATACTCTTCATCACCTGAGTATGGACGCGCTCGATGGAGCGTTCGAGCTTGCCGGAGGCACGCTTCTGAACGAGTCGCGCCTCCTCGATCAGATACTCTAATAGAGCGCGCTCGGACTCCGGGATCTCCGCCCCGTACTCCTTGCGGACCATCGCCACCGACGCGACGAGCTGAAAGAGCGTGAGACTCGTCTCGGTCATTCGCCGGAGAAAAAACTCCTGCCCCACTACCTTCTTGCCGAACTTCCACATCCCCCGGGCAAGAAGACGCTTAAAGATCGCCTCGCTCCGCCCGGCGGTGCGAATCGCCCGGTCGAGGAGCGCCTCACCCAGGGTGGCTCGCCCCAGGCCCGCGGGCCTCGAGACCTTATAGAGGCGGCTCAGTTTGGCCAAGGGCGATGTGAGGGTGTTCAACTTCTTCCCTTCTGCTCTAAAGAGCGTCAGGGGTGGGTAGATCGAGTGAATTTCCGTCGTCCCTTCGAAAATGGTAGTTACCCGGAAGTCCCGCATCCGCTTCTCGTAGGGGAGAGTCGAAATGTAGCCCGCCCCTCCGGCCGCCTGCAGAGCGTCATAGAGGGTATCCCAGCAGCGGGTGGTGCCATAGAGCTTGCAGTGGGAGCTCTCGATCGCCACATTCATCAGGGGGTCTTCTTCCAGAAGCGCTGCTGTAAAGAAGGTCATATTTCTCGCGGCAAAGGCGTGGGCCTTCGCCTTTACCATCTTCTCTTGGATGAGTTGAAACTCGCGAATCGGAACGCCGAACTGCCTGCGGCTCTCCGTACGCTTCGTCATGTCCCGCAAAGACTGATTCATGAGTCCCGCGGAGGCTGCCCCGAGGCCGAGACGCCCGTAATTGAGAATGTTCATGGCGATCTTAAACCCGTCCCCGGGCTCGCCGATCATATTTTCCACCGGGACTCGGACATCCTTGAATCGAATAGGCGTGGTAGAGCTCACTTTGAGCCCCATCTTCGGCATGTCTTTACCGACAGAGAGCCCTTCAAACCCCCGCTCGACGATAAACGCGCCCAGCCGGCCCGCTTCTCTTTCAGGATCGAGCTGGGCGAAAACGGTCATGCCTCCGGCGTAGTTCCCGTTAGTGATGTAGGTCTTGCTTCCGTTGAGAATGTAGTGGGTTCCCTCCTCATTGAGACGAGCGGTGGTCTCAATGTTCTTTGCGTCCGAGCCGATCTTCGGCTCGGTGAGGGCGTAGGAGAAGATCATCTCTCCGGAGGCCGCCAGCGGCAGGTACTTCTTCTTCTGTTCCTGGTTGCCGAAGAGCATGATCCCCTTCACGCCGATCGACAGATGCGCCAAGGGAACGAGGACGAGCGCCATATCACTTCTCGCGATCTCCTCAACTACCCGGAGATACTCAGAAAGGGTGAAGCCGAGGCCACCGTATTCCTGAGCGATAGTAAGCCCGAAGATGCCCAGTTCTTTCAGCTCGCCGAGGAGTTCCTGCGGCAGCGTTCCCGTCTCTTCCAGGGTTGCCGGATCGAACGGTTTGATGATTTCCTTGTACCGCTCCATAAAGGAGCTCACCCTCTTCTCATCCACCCTTCCCCCGGCGGTGTCGATCCGGTTCTTCTGCACGCTACCCTGATAGAGCTCTTCCAAGAATCCAGCGGTTACCCCACGCATACCTCATCCTTTCACGGTGCTCACGGTTCTAAGCAAAAGCTACGGCTGCCGAGGATTTCGGTCAACAATTTTTCGACCGGCCAACCGGCTGAGGGAGTTCGTTCATTCTAACTCTGCTCACAAGTAACCGGTGGAACTCCGAAACGCCTACACTGACGCATCCGGCAAGGTCGCGAAGCCGGTAAGCCGAACGGCGATCTCCGTGCGGTTACCGACGTCCAGCTTACGCATAATCCGGTAGAGATGATTCTTTACAGTTCCCTCGGAGATGTAGAGCTCCGCGCCGATCTCCTTGTTGCTCTTACCGGTCGCCACAAGGCGGAGTATCTCCAGTTCCCTCGGTGAGATGCCGTATGCGGTGCGCAGGGTCTTCGGATCCAAGGGAGTGAGCCGCTCCTCGCTTCGAAGAAAGGCCATCGAGACGCGCAACACGAAAAGGTTGAAAACCACGAGCATCACCCCCAGGGTGCCGAGGGTGGATGCGAGATAGAGCAAGGTCCGGTTAGCGACGCCGTTTCCGAAGAGGGAGACAATGAACCCGACCGGAGCAAAATCCCGGGAGAGTATCACCTCTCGGTAGTGGAGGGTCTCACCGAAGGTGATGAGAAAGAATATCACGATCGCCCCGACCATCGCCCACGCCTCACGATGCCCTTTGAGGGCCCAGGTTACAAAGCGAACCGACATTCCGAGGAGCGTAATCGACTTGATAACGTTGTAGCTCGTCACGACCCGGGAATAAACGATGACCGGAAAGAAGATCGCAATAGAAGCGTTGGCCGCCACGAAGGCGGTGATCCCCCAAATCACCGGTCGGGGGACCACGCCGGGATAGGTGCGATCCGCTACCCAGGCAAAGGTGACAAGAACGACCATTGCCGAGAGGTACTCGATCCGAAGCTGCAGGGCCCAGGGAAAGCTCGGTATGATACGGGTCGTGAGAATCTGTCCGGTCACCAGGACCCGAAAGATAAGAGCGATGAAGGCGATTCCAAGGAGCAGCGGAACCGCGATGCTCCGGTCCGGATGGACCCTTCGGTCTCTATTCGCAACATAGAGGAAGAGATTGAAGAGCCCCAAGGCAAGAAAACTCCCGAGGAGCAGGTAGTCGTAGGTCGTTTCGTGGGTCTCCAAGAGCGCGATCTGCTCAGGGGTTCCGAGCTTAATCGCCTTCCACATACCTCCCCGACGGTGGTGGTAGTTGGAAACCTGCAGCACGATCCTGGTGGGATCCTCGCCGACGGCGAACTCGGCGCTGTTCATGACGTAGTGGGGGCGAGACGCCGCTCGGGAAGCACCGGGAGTACCGCTTTGAGCGAGGAGCTCTCCATCTACCCAGAGTTTGTACGCCGTCGAGGCGTTCGGTATCCAGAGTGCTGCCCGCTCGAGCTGCCTCGGCAGCAGGAGCTCCACCATAAAGGTAGCGTGGCCCAAGCCCCCTACCGGCTCGCCCCGATACTCCCAGCCGTTCCAAGTTCGCGGAATCTTGAAACTGCCGTCCGCCCGGCTTCGAAGCTCCGGGAGCGTTGCTTCCGCGAGAATTGCCGGTTCGAGCAGCTCTTCCCAGAAGATGAGCCACTCTCCGTTGAGTTCGATTATTCCTTCTTCGAAGATACGGTAGGAACTGAGGTCGAGAACACCGGACCCCGGTTGAGCAGGAGTATATCCAGACAGATATGCGACAGCAAATAGCGAAAGAGCTACTGCAGCCGGGATACGCTTCGGTCTCTTCACCTTGCCACCCCCGCAAATATACTGCCCCTCCCCTAAAGAGACACAATTAGTACTAAAGTTATAATGAATTTAGCTCTCCCCCGCCCCTACTCTATAGGCAACGGGGAGGCGCGCAGTGAGTACAGAAAGGCGTAGAGCCGGCGGACGGAAGGGATCGGCGGTGGTGGCGACGACTGCGGTAGCGCTTATCGCTACCTTAGGGGTCTTAATCGGATGTGCAAACCCGACCGGTTCGAACGCCGCGAACGGCGGTGACAGTGGTGGGGGTGGGGACGACGCCGGGGCGAACCAGGTCTCTACACCGGTTATCGCGCCCTCCGAGGCGGACCAGTTCCTACAGGTGGAGGTGAGCATTTCCGTCGCCGAGGAGGAAGTGACAATCCACTACACCACAGACGGCAGTGAGCCAACCAGCGATTCGACTGCATACTCCGCCCCGTTTGCCCTCGGGGTCGGCACTCACACGGTCCGAGCGATAGCCGTGGCCGAGGGTCTGGACCCGAGCGCCGAGGCGACACGGACCTATGCGGTCGCCGACGGTGTTCTCGTTAGCTCCAACGCCGACAGCGGCGAAGGCAGCTTGCGGCACGCTGTCGCCGACGCGGACGCGGGAGAGGAGATCCGCTTTGCAGAGGACATGACGATCACCCTCGAAGGTGACCGGCGCGGTATCGAGATAGACAAGGACATTACCGTTAACGGCGTCGGACGCACGGTGATCATCGAGGGAAGCGGAGCCCAGCGCCACTTCAGCCACATGCCCGGCGGCCCCTACGAGCTCACCATCGCCAACCTCACCCTGCGCAACGGGGAGCCACGCATGAGCAATCTGCTTCCCGGTGGGTCGATCTACATTGCCACGGGGAGCACGGCAATGATCGAAAACGTGACCTTCGAAGACAACCTGGGGACCACCGGTGGGGCAATCTTCGTCGAGCAGATACCGTCGCAGAGCTCTCCGAAAGCGGTCCTCGAGATTCGCAACTCCACCTTTCGGAACAACGAGGCCCGGGGGGTTGTCGGAGCTGGGGGCGCCGCCGGCGCCGGGGGCGCACTCTACGCGCAGGACACCGATGTGACGATAGAGAACGCAACCTTTTCCGAGAACTTCGCCGACACCGGCAACGCACAGCTCGAAATCGGGATCTCCGGCGGAGCACTCTTCCTCGGAAGCTCCGCTAACTTGAGGGATTCCGAAAACGAGCTTTCCAAGGCGACAATTCGAGGCTCCTCCTTTCTCTCCAACGAGGCGGGACGCCGGGGCGGAGCAATCATGGCGGAAGCGAGCGACCTCGACCTGATCGACTCACTCTTCGAGGAGAACCGTGCCGGCTCCAACGGTACCTCGGAGCTGGCATCTTGGGGAACGGGAGGCGCCGTCTACGCCTTTGGCTACGATAACTCCTCGGCGCTACGCGTCGGTTTATCCCGGTTCGTCCGGAACCGCACGGAGGGTCCGGTTGATCATGTACAGGTCGTTCGCTACTTCGCCGGAGGGGCAGTCGCAACCAACAACCAGGGGTTACAGGTCTACTCGAGCGAGTTCTTCGGCAACGTCGTAACCGACACCGGCGACGGCCAGAGCACACCTGCGGCGCCTAACACGGGCGCGGCGATCTTCCACCACGCCGAGACTCCCCTCACCATTGCCGGAACCGCCTTTGTCGGCAATAGAGCGTCCGGGACCAACTACGAGAACACCTTCGAAGCGAGCGCCGTGGTCTCCGGATTCGATACGATCCCGGTGGAGCTCCTCTTTTCGAGCTTCGCGGCCAATAGCGGCGCGGTTCCGCACGCCAATTTCTTACTCCCGGGAGACGATCTGCTCATGAGCGGCACTGCCATAGACAACGGCAGCTTCACGCTGCCGGATAGCGACTCCGGCGCGGTGGTGCGCTACAATACCGCTTCCGCCAGCGTCTTCGCCGCAGGCGAATGGGCGGGTCACAACAACCAGGGCACGGTTCCCGCGTTTACGCGTTCCCCGGAGGACGGCGTGGACAACATCTGGGGGACGAGTGACGACGATTACGGCAATCTCGCTCCGGCGGGAGCAAACATTAAGGACCGGGGAAACATAAACGATCTCCCATCGGATGTGCTCGACCTCGACGGCGACGGAAACACAACCGAAGGACTGCCCCTCGATGCCGCCGGACGGCCGCGAAAGAGCGGGGTTATCGACGTGGGAGCCTATGAGAGCTGAGCCGCCTGCAACCGCGCTTTGCCGTTTCGGCCGCACGGCGCTACATTATGCAGACACCTATGAAACAATCCGCCATACTGGTACACGGCTACGGCGTTCGCGGCTTCTTCTGGTCTGCTCTCAAGGAAGAGCTCCGCGAGGAGTTCGGCAACATCCTGACGCCGGATTTTGATATTGAGAGCGTCGACTCCGGCGTCGAGATTCTCCTCGATGTCGCCCGCAGAGAGCGGGAGCGCACCGGGGAGCCGGTCGTCCTAATCGGCCACAGCCTCGGCGGGGTCATCTCCGCCCTGGCGGCGCAGCGACTGGATCGCGACGAAGCGAGCCATCTCGTCATCGTTGCCGCTCCCTACGGAGAGATGCATTCCGGTGGCGTGAGCAAGCTCCTGCGCCTGGCGGTGCGGTTCAAGATCATCCCAGGCTGGATGATTCGAGGACGCTTCTTCGGCCCCGATGTTCCCACGGAGAAACAGAAGGAGCTCTTTTCTAAGGCGGTAAAAGAGAGCGAGGGGCTCCAGGACCTCTCCCGACAGGAACGATGGTTCCACACCGGCGCCTTCTCGGAGCCTCTCGAACAGGCGATACTCGTCATCGCAAGCGAAGGCGACCAAATCGTCACTCCCCGAGAGACAATGGCCTTCGGCCGGGAGCTCCGAGCGGAAACGCTCCTCCTCCCCCGGGCCGCCGGCGTCGGGCATAATGATTTCGGCTACTGGCCCCCGGCGGCAAAAAAAACCGCCGATGAGATTCGGCGGTTTTTGGAGCGGCGATAACGGCCGGACGCCGAATCAGATGAGTCACCCCTCCGCAAGCATCTCGTTCATCGCCGCTGCGGCTTTGCGGCCCTCGCCCATGGCGAGGATTACCGTGGCGGCGCCGAGGACGATGTCGCCTCCGGCAAAGACGTTGGGGATGGAGGTGCGGCCGTTCTCGTCGGTGACGATTCGCCCTTTCTTGTCGACCTCGAGCTCCGGAGTCGACTTACCGATCAGGGGATTGGAGTCGTTTCCGATGGCGACGATGACCGTGTCCGCATCTATCGTGCTTTCGCTGCCCGGAATGACCACCGGCCTTCGGCGGCCGCTCTCGTCCGGCTCTCCGAGCTCGTAGTCGAGGGTCTCAACCGCCCGTACCCGGTCGTCCTCGTCACCGAGGATCCGCTTGGCGTTTCGGAGAAAGTGAAACCGCACCCCCTCTTCCTCGGCGTGCTCCACCTCTTCCACCCGGGCGGGCATTTCGGCTCGGGTGCGCCGGTAGATTACGTTAACCTCCTCCGCACCGAGACGAAGGGCGGTCCGTGCGGCATCCATGGCAACGTTACCGCCACCGAAGACCGCCACCTTTCCCACTTCGTAGATCGGTGTGTCGGCGTGAGACTGGTCGTACGCCTTCATCAGGTTGGAACGGGTAAGAAACTCATTTGCAGAGAAGACGCCGACGAGGTTTTCCCCTTCGATGTTCATAAACCGCGGGAGTCCCGCGCCGACTCCGATGAAGGCGGCGTCATACCCGTCCTTCTCGAGGAGATCCTTGAGCTTTCGAGTCTGCCCGACGAGAAAGTTGGTTCGGATTTCGACCCCCATCGCCTCGAGGGTGCGGATCTCCTGCTCCACTATCTCCTTGGGGAGGCGGAACTCCGGTATGCCGTAGACAAGGACCCCTCCCGCTTTGTGAAACGCCTCGAAAAGGGTGACGCCGTGCCCGGCGCGCCGGAGATCCGCCGCGGCGGTTATGCTCGCCGGGCCGCCTCCGATGACCGCGACTCTCTTGCCCGTATCCGGAGGAAGCTTCGGCAGAGACTGATTGGTGCGGTAGCGGCCGCGGTCGGCGACGTACCGTTCGAGGCGCCCGATAGAGACCGCCTTGCCCACGTCCTTGAGAGAGTTGCCGACGGTGCAGTAGAGCTGACACTGACTCTCCTGAGGGCAAACCCGGCCGCAAATCGCCGGTAGTAGGCTCGTTTCCTTGATCGTCGCCAGAGAGGCGTCGTAGTCCCGCTCGCTGATTTCCCGAATAAACCGCGGAATGTCGATTTCTACGGGGCATCCCTTGATGCAGGGAGCGGTGGGACACTGAAGGCAGCGAGACGCTTCCAAGAGCGCCTGCTCCTCGGAGTAGCCGAGCGCCACCTCGTTCATGTTGTGGCACCGCTCGGCGGGGTCCTGAGAGGGCATCTCCTGCAGGGGAATCGCCAGGCGCTCTTTCGGCTTGAGCTTGCTTCCCTCCAATCTCGCCCAATCTTCGAGAGCCGATTGCTGTAGCACTTCAGGTTCTATGTAACTCATAGCTTCTCTCCCGTAGCCATGCACGCGTTGAGTTTCTTCTCTTCTTGTCCCTTGTAGGCGCCGAGTCGACGGATCATATTGTCGAAGTCGACCAGGTGGCCGTCAAACTCGGGACCATCGACGCAGACAAACTTGGTTTCGCCACCAACACTCACTCGACAGCCGCCGCACATGCCGGTTCCGTCCACCATAATGGTGTTGAGAGAGACCACCGTGGGCACCCCGAAGGGGCGCGTGGTCTCAGCGGCGAACTTCATCATAATCGGAGGACCGATCGCCACGGCGAGATCCGGCTTCGCTTCACCCTCGCAGAGCTCTTTTAGGGGCTCGGTCACCAGCGCCTTGCGGCCGTAGCTCCCATCATCGGTGCAAATAATGAGCTCGTCCGCCAGGGAGGTCATCTCCTCTTCCATAATGACGAGCTCCTTGGTTCGCGCGCCCATAATGACGGTCAACTGATTGCCGGCGGCTTTGAGAGCTTGAACGATAGGATGAAGCGGAGCGACGCCGATTCCACCACCAACCGCTACGACGTGTCCGAACTTTTCGATATGAGTCGGCTGTCCGAGAGGGCCGAGGACGTTGGCGATGGCGTCTCCAGCTTCGAGCTCCGCTAAACGCAGGGTGGTTTTGCCCACGGTCTGAAAGATCAGGGTGATCGAACCCTTTTCCGCGTCGGCGTCGGCGATGGTCAGGGGTATCCTCTCGCCGAAGTCGTCGTCGAGTTGTAGGATGACGAATTGCCCCGCGGAACGCTCCCGGGCTATGAGGGGAGCCTCCACCGAGAGACGATAGACCTTTTCGGCAAGCTGGCGCTTCTCGAGTATGCGATTCACTATACTATCCTGTTGAGTGTGTTGGATTGCCGATTACCGGCGGGAGAAGAGTACCATATTCCAGGCGATGATGGAAGGAGAGCATTTCCCAGAGATGTGATATATTGGTATAAAGGAGGTGGATTGAGGCGCGCTCTGCCGGTACTGTTACTACTTCTATCCACACTCACGGTATGGACTCAAGAGATAGTAGTCTCTGATCTCCAAGGCTCCCCCATCCTCATAACCTCTGACGGTAGCGAACCACTCCGTGAAGGAGATACGATCCCGCCGGCCGGAAGATTGAGCCTCGGCGAGGAGAGCCGGGTTACTCTGCGGGAGGGCTCGCGAGAGATTCAGCTCTTTCGCCGCGGGCTCTATGCGATCAGCGAGCTCTTCACGTTTCGTCCCCTGGGCAAAGTGGATTTTGAGCAGCTCTTCGAGGCGCGGATTAAGAGCGTGAATCTCGCCCTCAAGGACGGGGAGGGCGCGGGCGAGGAGGCGCTGCTGACGAATACGGCGGTTGAGACGGCCTCCGAGGAGCTGCCGCTCCTGAGAGAGGGGGTCCGCGCATTGGTAACGGGCAGCTACTCGGAAGCGAGGGACTCCTTTACTACCTACCTCCGGGAATCCGAAGGGGAAGAAGAGGATCAAGTGGCGCAGGTGGCCCGAGTTCTTGCGGCCCAGAGCGCCTTCTTTCTCGATGAGAACGCCGAGGCGTATGAGCTCTTGTCGGAAACGATGCCCTCACCGGGTCACTCCCACTTTCCGATCTACCTCCTGCTCCGGGCGCAGCTACTTATCGAGTCCCACGCGTTTGCGGATGCCCTGGAGACTCTGGCGGAGTACCTATCGGAGCCCGCCGGCGGAGACGCGGACCTGCAGACCGCCCGGCTCCTAACAGGGGTCGCCTACGAGGGGCTGGGCAACTTGCCCGTGGCCCGAACCTACTACCGCCGCGCCACGAGCCCCGATCCCTCCTCCGCGGTCGCCAAAGCCGCCCGGCGGCTATTGGAATAAC
>JBKHED010000078.1:0-13909 GCA_046540995.1 Spirochaetaceae bacterium
ATCGATAAAGACGCTACCGTTCATGAAGGTCGTCCCGCGACCACGCAACGGGACCGACAATGGCGGGGCTCTCCTCAAAGAGTCGGTCCAGTTCCTGGATTTGGAGTTCCCGCCGCCGTTGTTCGGCAGCCACCAGGGATTCAACGTATCCCCGTACAAGGCCGTTGAAGCTTGTATCACGATCGATCGCGATCTTTTTGGCACGTTTCAAGATGTCGTCGTCAATCGAGATCGTTACATTTGCCATATTACACATACTCCTGTGTAGCACATATACATAGTGTACACGTATAACACGAGCAGCTCAATGACCAAGACGTAAGTGGCAGGCAGCGGCGCGACGGCGGTGGAACGCACGGTCACCGTACAACGAAAATATTTGACCATAGCCATGACTATGGTTATTATCTTCATTATGAAGAAGAGGCTATCCAAAAGCAAACTGAAGGCGCATATGCTCGAGGTAATGCGGGAGATCGAAGAGAGCGGGGAGGAGCTAATCGTTACCGATCATGGACGGCCGACGTTGATAATCTCTCCCTACCGAGAACGAAAGCCCGTGGATGAGCTCTTCGCCGCGGAGCGGGGAAAGCTTGTGCTCCGCGAAGATCCGGACGAGCCGACATTGGAGGAGTGGGAGGATGCGTGAGCTCCTCCTGGACACCTCGGCACTCCTGTTCTGGACCCTCGCGCCGGAACGGCTCACCGCTTCGGCGATTCAGGCAATAGACGATGCCTCGGTTAGACTAATATCAGCGGTCTCCCTCTGGGAGGTAGCGCTAAAGAATCGAAAAGGCGCCCTTGAGCTGCCGCTACCGACGGAGGAATACGTCGATCGCCTCACGGCTGCGGATCGAGTGGAAATCTCTCCCCTGGAGCCGCAGGTTGCCGTCGCCGGAGCCCTCCTCGACTGGGATCACCGCGATCCGGCGGATCGGTGGATCGTCGCTTTAGCGCAACAACGGGGGTGCCCCATTGTGACCTCCGACGAGCGGATTCGGGCGTTTCACAAGCACACCATCTGGTAGCAGCTCCCTCGGAGCTGCACGGAACCGGCTGAGAGTCTCCTGTTCTTCTTCGCAGCTCTTGACCGATCGCATCGAACTAGCTAAGCTTAGTCAGGATGAAGCAAATAAACATGCTGGACGCCAAGACTCACCTCTCCCGACTCATCGCCGATCTAGAGGCGCATCGAGAAGAGGAGATTATCATCGCTCGCAACGGTACCCCGGTGGCACGACTTCAGGGATTGGATCATCCGCAGCGCGAGGCGGCGGCACACCGGATCGGAGCTGCTAAGGGAGCGTTCGGCGTGCCTGATGATATCGATACTCCCTTCGGTGATCTGAGCACGCTCTTTGCAGCCTCCCTGGAGCAAGAAGGAGCGAACAGCTCGAGTAGCGGCACAGGTGATAACGGGCCCGCATGAGATTACTCCTGGATACCCATATCGCCCTATGGGCGGTAACCGACTCGCCTCGTCTGTCCACGGCCGCCCGGGAGCTCATCACCAACTCAGGGAACGAGATATGGGTAAGCGCGGCTACGGTGTGGGAGATTGCCATCAAGCACACGCTGCGACGTGAGGCTATGCCCGTATCGGGCCCCGAGGCGCGCCACTGGTTTTCGGTTTCGGGCTACCGGGATCTAAACATCACTTCCGAGCACGCCGTTGCAGTAGGAGCGTTGCCCGCCATTCACGGGGATCCCTTTGACCGTCTCCTCATCGCCCAGGCCCGGACGGAGCCGCTCCGATTATTGACCCATGACGAGCTGTTATCACGCTATTCTGAAGTCGTAATACTCGTATAATCCCAACCGGCGTTCGCACGAGTACACCGGCTCGTCGCCCCGGTCGCCCCTATTTGAAGCAGAGCTGGAAGCGGCCTTCGAGGGTAACGACTGGAGTGCTCTCCACGGGTACGCAGTCTCATGGTTGGGGCTAGCTTCCCTCGGACTCACCGCCTTCCTTTGGCGGCTCGATGGCGCGCCGGCGACGCTCTATTTCCTTCTGCTTTTCCATCTCCCGCATCACGTCGAACATGTTCGGCACTTTGGTCCCCATATGGGTGGATTGGCGCTTCTCCTGATGCGGGAGCCGGGCACGCTTGATCTCCATCTTGTCCGGCTCCTTGATGCGCACCTCCCGATAGCGACCGCTGGGCTGCGTGCCGGGCTGCTTGACGTTGCGGTGGGTCACGAGGACGGAGAAGACGTCGGTAAGGTCCTTCGACTGCTCGCAGACGGTGTAGCGGTAGTAGCAATCCCCGGAGTCGAGGATCTCTCGGAGATCAACGTTCTGCGGAAGGGTTGGGTCGCTTTCGGCTCGAATCTCGTTACGCAGGCCGCCGTACCACGCCTTGCCGCACTTCAATATTCGCGGGATTCGGGCGTTCTCCAGGTAATAGAGCTCCCAGATTCCCGCCACCGAGGGGACCGAGGCGTTGATCTCCCAGCGGGAAACCGGAAGAAGCGGGGACCATTCGATTCGAAAGAAGGCTCGGTCGCCTCGTACGCGCTTGGTGACTCCTGGGACATAGGGGCGATCGGCCATATCCCGACTATAACGCAGACTCCCGTGGTAAGACCACCGCCCTGTTCATCTAAACTCTTCCCTGTGAGCGAAGGGAAACTGGAGTATACTAAGCGGTAGAGGCCAAAAAATGAAAAAGCGAACTCTCTTCGCCCTGGCGCTTCTCCTATTCTTGGTGGGAATCACCGCCGCCCAGGATGTTCTGGTGGAGTATGTCGAAGGAACCGTAGAGCTTCGCGGTCTCAGGGGGTGGTCCGAGCTCTACATCGGCGACACGCTCCCCATCGACGCAACGGTGCGACTTCGTGATGGCGGGCTCCTGGAGCTGCGCAGCGGTGAACGGACCTATCTCATCTCCCGAGGCGGCACCTACGGATTACCCTCGATTATAGACACCGGTGAGCGAAACAGCGCCGCCGGCATCGGCGCGGTCGCCCGCCGCGGGCTCCGACGGCTCGTGACGGAGGAAGATCGACGGCCGACTACGGCCGTCGCCGGGGTTCGGGCGGATGAGGCGGTGGATCGGTCGGAGGTGACCTGGGCGGGAGGAGAGAGCGTCAGTGAGCTAATCGAGGAAGGGCTCACGCTACTCGGAGAAGATGCCGTGGAGGACGCCTACTACCTCTTTTATGACGCCTGGGAGTACGCCGGAACCGAGGATCTCCCCCGGACACAGTTCTACCTCGGCTATTCGGCCTATCTGATCGGTAGCAGGGCGGAAGCTCTCGGCTATCTCCAGAGCCCGCCTCCGGATCCCGATACGCCGTTTTACGACGACCACCTTCTCACCCTGACGCAGATTCTGGTGGAGAGCTTCGACTACGCCGGAGCGAAGGAGCTTCTGAACGGCTACCTATCGGGAGCGTCTCCGGAAGGGGCTGATCTGCAGAGTGCGTACCTGTTGGGAGGATTGGCCTACGAGGGTGAAGGTGAGGTTGACGAGGCACGAGACTTCTTCGAGCAGGCGAGGCAGGTAGATCCAGAGTCGGAGTTCGGTCAGCTGGCAGCGTCGTTTATCGCCGAGATGTAGCTTTCTCGAGCCAAGGCGGAACAAGAATCTCAACGACGCGAAGAACGCGAGCTCTCCACTACTGCTGTTTCCTTACCTACGATTATAGTGCCAATCTAGGTCGAAAGACAGGTTAGAAGACCAAGTTTTCCGTTACGAAGACGCTCACCCACATGAGCAGGAAGCTCGCCAGGATCGTGAGGTTGACCATGGTGGTCGCAAGCCGGGTGTTCAGCCCGAAGGTGACCGAATAGGGAATGACGGTCATGCCGATGGGAAGAATGAAGACGATACCGAGAACCTGGCGAAAGAGCTCGGTTGTGCCGAGGTAGATCACCGCACCGACACCGAAAAGGATACCGATCAGGTAGCGTAGCCCTAGGACCTTGCATATGAGCGGAAGATCCTCTCGGCGAATCGTGAGAGACTGGAAGATTCCGAGCACCATAAGCGCCAGAGCGCCATTCGCCGAGGCGACAATCCCCACCGCCCGATCGACCGGACCCGGGAGGCTGACCCCGGTGAGGTTGAGGGTCAGAGCCACGGCGAAGGTGATCAGGGGCACCGAGGTGCCCAGCGCCTTGGCCACCACCTTCAAGGTCGCCCCTAGACGCATGTCGCCACCTCGAGAGAAGTAGGAGGCCACGACGTAGTTTGCACCAAGGAGGATGAGCCCGTTTCCCACGTCAAAGAGGGCGAGCAGCTTTATCGCTTCGATCCCCCACATCTCCTCGACGATCGGAAAGGCGAAGAGCCCGTTGTTGAATCCCATGGAGACGATCGTGATCAACCCCCGTTCCAGGGGAGGGCGCTTGCGAAAGAGGAGCTGCACTACGAAGAAGGCTACCGCCCCGTGGAGGAGCGCCAGAAGCGGAAGAAAGACAAGGGAAGGAGAGAAGTCCACCTGCGCCACCGTCTCGAGCACCAGCGCCGGAAGGGTAACGTTCAGCACGATTTTGGCGACCGTGTTGCCGTGCTCCCTGGTTACGAGCCCCACTTTCCGCAGGAGGTAGCCGAGACCGATAATCATAAGAGCTGAGAAGAAGATCGCTTCGGGGGAAGAAGAGCTCATCAGACCCGCCTGACCCTACCCTCGCCGACCGGACAGAAGCGCCTCGTACCGCCGAGCCACCTCGGTGACGATCTCCCCCCAACCGCGGTACACCTCTTCCTGCGCCCGCCGTCCGACCTCCGTTACCGCACGCTCATCTCCTGAGAGCTCCGCGATGAGCTTGGCCAGGCTCCCGGGCTCCGGGTCCACGTGAAAGGCGTTGCGCCGGTCCTCGGTGTCCGCCGCGGCGGAGGACCCCGCGGCGAGAACCGCCGGCGTCCGAAACGCCGCGGCCTCTCGGAGGACCAGAGGGGCGTTGTCGTAGAGAGAGGGAAAGACGAAGAGGTTCGCCCGGGCGTAGAGCGCCTTGAGAATCTCCCGATCAAACACCAGCCCCCGAAAGTCGCAGAGCTCCCTCACCCGCCGCTTTCTCGCGTACGCCTCGATATCCTTGGCGTCCGAGCCGGTACCGGCAAAGACCGCACGCACATTCCGCGCAACCTCCGGGCGAAGCTCGGCGAGGCCGTCGAGTACCAGGCGGAGATTCTTCTCCCACCGGTGCTGCCCGACGAAGAGGAGAATGAACGGTTCGGTGCCGAGCTCCCGGTCCGCCCCGTCGGACGCAGCGGCGGGAGCCACGCCGAGTATCTCCGCTCCCCGGCGACGATACTCCTCATAACTCGCCTCCTCCGGCGGGTCGAGATCCGCCCCGTTCGGCACTACCGTCACCTCCCCGGTGAAGCCGTAGGAACGCAGTGTCTCCGCGGTAGCCTCGCTCGGCGTCCAGACCGCGTCGGCGGAGTCGTAAAACCGGACAATCCGGCGTACAAAAGCGCCCGCCAACTTGTTGGAGGGAACGCTCTTCATGAAGTCATCCCGGTATTTGGAGTGAAAGGTCGTCACGTGAAGCGCCCCGTGGCGTCCCGCGAGCCGCTGCCCGAGCTTCCCCGCCACGAAGGGCGAGTGGGAGTGGACAATCTGCAGCCGCCGCCGGGAGCTCCCGGCCCCGGCGCCCGCCTCCAGGGCGTCGTCTATCCACCGGTCCAGCCGCGTATAGAAGCTGAAGTCCAGCCGCGGCACTCCGAGGCGATAGGGTTTCCATCCCGGGAGTGGAATGGAAGCGTAGCGAAAGAGCTCGAAGGGATCGTCCCCTTCGTCGCTCCCCGGCGCCCAGGGCGCGGCGACGGCGACGTGGTGCCCCTGGAGCCCGAGGTGGCGGGCGTAGTTCTCCACGCAGACCCCGACCCCGTCCATAATGGGGCGAAAGCTGTCGTTGCACTGCAAAATTCTCATTCGACCGGTGTACCCAGATCCACGAGCGAGAGCTCCTCTAGGGTCTCCTCCGGGAGCTCCGGCGGTTCCAGGAGGCGCTCGGGTTTTTGAATGTAGTCCCGAAAGAGGGCGAGCGCCTTGGCGGCGTAGACCCCTTCGGAGATACGGTCGTCGATGGTGTACTTCATTTCGATAGCAAGACGAGGCTCGAAGTGGCCGTTGCCTACGGGCAGGAGGTGGCGCTTCGGCCTCCCGATGACGGTGAAGATACTGGCGTTTCCCCACTCGTAGAGGTGGTGAAAGGGGGCGTCGAGCCCCACGCTGCCGAGGTTTGCGAAGTAGACGCTGGTGTAGAGCGGATCGAGCTCGATCATCTTCTTCGGAGCGATGCCGTAGTGATCGAGAAATCGCCACCCTTCCACAATCATGTTTATAAGTATCCTCGGAAGCTTCGTGACAAAGCCGATCTCCTGGTCGCTCGCATTTCCCTCTTTCCTCCGGGCGTCCTCGACCTGCCTGTTAATCCGCTTTCGGGCGGTTTCGAGGGTGTCGTAGGGGCTGAAGGTTATCTTGGCGTTGGTCTCCTCGCCGTCGTCGGTGAGATCCTTCTTTACGATAAAGGAGAGCTGGATGCGGTTGCGCTGGTAGATGCGCTGTCCCGAGACGAAGCGGTTGAGCTGCGGCCGCTCCGAGAGAACCCGAACGGCGGAGCAGAGAATTATGTGGAAGAGGCTGAGCCGATCATCCCGCTCCCTGCCCCGATTGTACCCCTTCAAGAACTCGTGGGTCTCCTGAATATCAACGATCTGGGTGTAGTAAATGGCGGACTCGTTGCGCCCGCGCATCACAAAGGGGTTGATCTTCCTGAAGGCGGGAAGGTCCTTTAGTAGCTTACCGTCGTACCGCTGTCGCGTGCCCATGCTGTCGTTTCCCTTTCGAGAGCCTATCCTAATACGAAAGACAGTAGCGTAGCTACTTCAACGAGGAGGGTCCGACTCGCACGCCGATCCACCCTCCGATGTCGGACATGCTCTGGTCGATCATCCCGATCTCGACGTCCGCGGTAAGTTCCGCCACCAGCCACTCCCGTCCGTCAAAGGGAAACCGTGCCCCCTTTCCGGGCATGTCAACGCCGACCATGGCGTGACTGTATTCGGCGGAAACCATGATTACCGCGTCGTACTCCAGATGGTGGAGCAGAATGGTGTAGATAAGCGCCAGGGAGTCGCAGTCCCCCTTCTGCTCGGTGATAGCGACCAGGGGCGCGAGGAAGTCCGAGAGGGTTCCGGTGCGCAGGTACTCGTAGCCCTGCAGCCACTCCAGGATGCGTTTCGGCACGTCGTAGTAGGTCGCCCCTTCATCCCGAAACCGCTCGTCCAGTGCGTGGGCGAGCTCCTCCAGGCGCGGGTAGTTATCCCGATAGATCAGACGGAAGTAGCGGCGCCAGGCGGCGACCCACTCCGGAACTCCCTCGTCCCGGCGCCCCCGGAGCCGCTCCCCTTCGGCACTCTCCCCGGGAGATCCGCCTTCGGCGCCGCTTCCGTTACCGGGGCGGTCGTTTCCCTCGGGGGTATAGGTCGCCAAGACCCGAGCCTCCCGCTCGATCAGCGTCTGCGTCGCCTCCAGCTCCGCGGGATCGTAGCTAATGGTGATCTCCTCTTCCCCCAGAGGTATCGCCTCCTCCTCAGGCGAGGGGGGCGGGTAGGCGTAGTAGAACTGGCTGACCGGCCCGGGGACGAAGCGCTCGCGCTTTCCGAGGCCGAAGCTGTCCAGGGAAGAGATGAGCGTGTCATGGTACTGCTCATAGAACTCCTCACCCACCGTCGCCATAACCGCGTAGTCATACTCCTGGGAGTTTATGTAAACCGCGTACCCCTCGGTGACGAAGTTCCCCGTGGAAAAGGCTATGCTCCCGAAGCGGCTGTCCGCCTCATTATAGCGGAAGGGAGCCTCCTCGCTCTCAGCGCCGAACCGCTCGACCATCCATTCCGAAAGCTCCTCAGCGGTGACGAAGCGGTTTCCCTCGAAGACGAAGATCTGCAGAACCGCCACCCGCTCAGGGTCGGTAAAGCTCACCATCGACGGATTGGACTGGTCCAGGACCTCCCACCCCTCGGGAACATCGACGACGTAATCGAAAGCGCCGTTGTAGACCTGAACCCCGAAGAGCGGGACCGCGAGTATGAGAAGCGCCAGGCTCAGAAGCAGGCGACGAATTCGTAACATAGGCAAACTACACCCCTCCTGTTAGTATATCGAACCGAGACGAAAGCGTCTGAAGGACTACCATGAGGGAAACGGTCTACCCAGGCAGCGTAGCGGGGACGGTACACATACCGGGCTCTAAATCGCACACTATTCGCGCCCTTCTCATCGCCGCCCTCGCCGAGGGTGAGAGCGAGCTCCTTTCGCCTCTCTTCTCTCGGGACACCGAGGCGTGTATCGAGGCGGTCCGCGCCTTCGGCGCTCAGGTCCACCGGGAGGCGGACCGGATCACGGTACGCGGTGTAGGCGGCGTGCCGGCGGTGCCGGAGGGGGTCATAGATGTTCAAAACAGCGGCACCACCCTCTTTCTAACAACCGCCGTTGCCGCTCTGGCGGAGGGCACCGTCTGCTTCGACGGGGACCACTCCATTCGCCGGCGGAGCGGTGAGCCGCTCCTGGCGACGCTCAGGGAGCTGGGCGCCACCGTGGAGGAACGAGGCGAACCGGGGTGCGCTCCCTACTGCGTCTCCGGCCCGATTCGAGGGGGCAACACGGCGATTTCCTGCAGGACGAGTCAGTACCTATCGAGCCTTCTCATCGCCCTGCCTCTCGCCTCCGGGGATAGCGAGATCGCGGTTCCCCTCCTCTTCGAGCGCCCCTACGTGGAAATGACCCTGAGCTGGCTCGACCGGCAGGGCATTCGCTACGAACGGCTGGGATATGAGCGATTCACCGTTCCCGGTGGACAGCGGTACAGCCCTTTTTCCCTTCCCATCCCCGGAGATTTCTCCTCGGCCACCTTCTTTTTCGTACTGCCGGCGGTAACCGGCGGCGCCCTGGAGATAACCGGTCTCGACCTCTCGGACCCACAGGGGGACAAAGAGGTGCTCTCGATCCTGGAGCTCATGGGATGCACCGTCCACCGAGGCGATCGGGCGATTCGGGTAGAAGGGCCCGCTCCGCGCCGTTCCGGGGGTCCCGGCCTCAAAGGGGGGACCTTTGATATCAGTAATATGCCCGACGCCCTCCCCGCCCTATCGGTGGCGGCGACCGGCGCCTGCGAGCCGGTTCGCCTAACCAACGTCGCCCACGCTCGGCTCAAGGAGACCGACCGTATCGCGGTGATGGCCCAGGAGCTCGGCAAGATGGGCGCGGAGGTGGTGGAACTGGAGGACGGCCTGGAGATTCTCCCCTCCTTCCTTCGCGCGGCAACCGTGGACGCCCATGAGGACCACAGAATCGCCATGAGTCTCGCCGTGGCCGCTCTGGCGGCCCAGGGCGATGACCCGCTCGTCATCGAAGGCGCCGAGTGCGCCGACGTCACCTTCCCGGGGTTCTTCCGTCTCCTCGAATCGGTACGCCGGAGGTAACGTCTTCTCGATGAATCACCGACCACCTGAAGCTTCGCTCTACATATTCGACGTCGACCACACCTTGGCCCGCCGCTCCACGGCGCGCCGCTTTGCCGAGCTCGGACGGAAGCAGGGGTTTATTACCCTGCGATCCTTGCTGACGCTCCCCTTTCACTACGCCCGGTACCGTCTCGGCATTCTAGAGAGTAACGACGTAAAGCGGCCCTTGGCGCCCCTGACAGGGCTCACCGAGGAGCGGTTGGATGCGCTCGGAGAGGAGAGTTTCGAGCTGGGGACCCGGGGGGATCTCTTTCCGGAGATGGAGGAGCTCCTGCGGGAGCTACGCCGTCAGGGGCGGGAGGTGCTTCTTGCGAGCACGAGCTTTCGCTTTCTGCTCGAGCCCCTGGCGCGGTATCTCGGGGCGACGGGTCTCGTCTGTTCTGAGCTGGAGATCTCCCAGGGGATTGCCACCGGCGAAATCGACGGCGAACCGTGCTACGGGGAGGAGAAGGCGAGGCGCACCGCCGCCTACTGTAAGGCTCGCGGGATAGACCTGGGCTCCGCGGCGTTTTACAGCGACAGCCACCACGACTTGCCCCTCCTCACCCGGGTCGCCACTCCGGTGGTGGTCAACCCAGACCTACGGCTTCGCCTGACGGCTCATCGGGAGGGGTGGCCGATTCTGTCTCCCGCCTAAAGCGCCCTCGCGGCGCCCTATGGGTTCCGTCGGTGCTTACTTGCGGGCGATTCGAACGCCCCAGACTCTTCTCTGGGAATGCAGACCAGGTTCCAGATACGGCGATCTGAGAGCTCATCCTTGGGGTAGAGCTTCGTGTCCTCATTGCGAAAGAGTCCTCGCACCTCATAGCCCGCCTCCTCGAGGTAGGCAACGATGAGCTCTCTCTCGTACCCGGCGTTCTCGGTGTTGTCCACGGAGTACTCAGTGATAATGAACGGACGCCCCTGGGCGGACTCGTCGGCTCGAGCGTCGTTGAGGGTGCTCTGGGCCCCCCGGAGTACCGAGAGCTCCGCGCCTTCCACATCGATTTTCATAAAATCAGGTGGCGTGAGCTGCTGCTCCTCAATAAGCCGGTCCAGAGGGGCGACGGTAATCATCTCCCGTCCGGTTGCCTGGAGGCCGTAATGATCGAGCTCCTCCTCGCCTCGCTCATAGACGGAGTTGAAGCTGTCGTCACTGTAGAGGTGTATTTCCATGGTCGCCACGATGTCGGCAAGGCCGATTTGCACCGGCGTCACCCTTCCCGGATCGAGTCGCCCCTCCGAGGCGGCCCGGGCGATCTCCTGCGTCAGTCGGTCGTAGGATGCCTGGGTCGGCTCGAAGCTAATCACCCGGCTGCACCGCTCGGCGTAATTCACCGTAAAGACACCCTCGTTAGCGCCGACGTCGTAGAGGATCGGCTTTCGTCCCCGACTCTTTGTGAGATAGGCGATGATGCGATCAAACCAGTAGCGCAGATTCTTGTTAATGTCGTCGTAGCGGCTATTCACTCTAACTCCAATGTACCAGACTTGCGAAAGCCGGGGCAATCGTGAACAATTCGCCCATGAATCCGGCGTGGAGCGTAGAACGGGTCTGCGAGCTCATCGGCGAGGCGGGGCGTATCGCCCTCTCCTACTTCGAGGAACCTGAAATCGAACGAAAAGCGGACTTTTCGGTAGTCACCGCCGCGGATCGAGCGATCGAGGCTCGACTGCAGCAGGAGTTCGATCATCCCGAGGAGGGGTATTTTCTCATCGGCGAAGAGACCATTCATCTCTATGACGATGCGTACTTCGCCGACGCCCTGAGGCGCAGCTGCTGGGTTGTGGACCCGATAGACGGCACCGCCCCCTACGCCAACAAGCTCCCAACCTGGGGGGTCTCCATTGGCTACATGGAAGAGGGAAGGCTCACCGAGGGGGCGCTCTTTCTTCCACGGACCGGGGACCTGATCATCACCGACGGCGACGAGGTGCTCTACGAGCGCGGCAGTCGGAACCCGAAGCGCTGGACCTTTACCGCCCTGGAGCGACTGGACCCGGGGCCGCAGCCCTACACCCCTTCGGGGATGATCTCCCTTCCCCAGGAGATTAGACGGGAGGCGCGTTTCGAGGGACGTAACCCGTTTCAGGCTACCGGAAGCGCCGTCTACTCCGTGGTAAAGCTCGTCCTCGGCGGATACCTCGGCTACATCGCGAGAATCAAGCTCTGGGACCTGGGCGCTTCGATTCCGATCCTCCGGCGCCTCGGCTACTCCATTGTGATGCGCGACGGAACGGAGATGGATGAGCGGGTGATCGAGGAGTTCTGGCACCTGAGCCCTGAGAGTCCCCGGCGCTGGAAGTCGAAGGATCTGCTCTTTATCGCCAAGGACGCCGAGACGATCCGGTTTATGCGGGAGAGCTACAAGCTGCCGAGGTGATGACAAGAGTTGGTAAGTAAACCGCTGATGCGGGTGTGCGGGTAGCTCGGTAAGCAGGAGCCGCTGTTTTACGAACGTCGGCCTGCCACCGCGGGCGGGAACGGATGACGCTGATGTAGAGAAAGAAAACTCGGGAGCAGCGCCGGTTTTATATTCTTCATCTCCATCTTCTCAATCACCGTTCTAAGTGGTTTGTGATCCTTAAACTCCTTTTCTTCTCCCCATCTTCTTCATCAGTGTCATCAGCGGTTTCTTACTCCCGATTTACTCCTGATCTTCCTCATCAGCGTTATCAGTGGTTTCGCCTCGTGCTCCTCTTCTCTCACCACCTCCCTCCTGTTCTTCGATTCTACCTCCCGCTCCTCGGCGTCAAGACCAAGGCGAGTCGCTAACGCGAGCCTTGACTCCTCGTCGCTTGGTCGGTTGTGGAAACAAAAAACAAGAGGTGCGGTAGATGGCACAGGTAGCGTACAAGGAGTTGTCGCACAAGGTGCTCGGGGCGGCGTTCGCGGTTCATAACGCCTTGGGGCCGGGCTTGCTAGAGTCGGCCTACGAGGGGGCATTGGTAATCGAGCTGCGCCACAGGGGCCTCGATTTCGAGCGTCAGCGGGTTTTCCCGGTTTACTACCGGGGCGAGATGGCCGGGGCGTATGTGGCGGATCTCGTTGTGGAGGGTAAGGTCATCATGGAGCTCAAGTCTGTCAAAAAGCTTACCTCAGTTATGGAGGCGCAGCTGGTTAATTACCTCCGCCTCTCCAAGGTGCCCGTAGGCTATCTGCTCAACTTCCAGGGCACCAAGGTAGAGTGGCGCCGGTTTGTGGTGGGAACGTAGTCCCGCGGTACTGCCGGCAGGGCTGGCCACGGCGTTGACCGGCTGAAGAGCCAGTCAAACAACGGTCAAACAAATTTCCGAGCGCCTATGCCCACGACGGTATGTATTTGCAACCCCTGCTCTCCATAGTGTCGTCGCTCGACCTGAGGGAGCGCCTTGATTTGTCTCAGGGAAAACACGAAGATACTCGGAAAGGCAGAATACCCGACAAAGAGGATAGGAGGCCATGGTCTTGGCGAGCGAATTCTTGGGCAAAGGAATATACCCTGTGCCGTTGGCATCACGGCTTACGGGGATCCCTTCTCGTAGCATCCGTCGCTGGCTACTAGGTTACAGCCGGCACTCGAAAGGCATGACCCGACTGTATGCTCCTGTGCTCGAGGACGACTTTGGCCTGATCGAAGGAATGCTTGTTCTCAGCTTTCTCGATCTGATTGAAGTTCAGTTTCTTGAGGCTTTCCGGAAACACGGCGTTCGCTGGGCAACCATAAGAGAAGCCGCCGCGAATGCGAGACAACTTCTTGGTACATCCCATCCATTCTCTACCAAGAGATTCTCCACAGACGGTAAGCATATCCTGGTTTCTTCAACAGAGGGAATCGAGGACAGGAACTTAATGGATCTGATCGACTCTCAGCTGGAGATCGTCGACATTGTCGAGCCCTTGCTAAGGGGAGCCATCGATTTCTCAAACTACGATCTCGCCGCCAGATGGTGGCCGATGGGCCGAGAGAGGCGGGTTCTCATTGATCCGCATTTCTCGTTCGGGAGGCCAATTATTTCGGACTCGGGTGTTCCAACCGACGTCCTCGCAGCGACCTACAAGGCGACCGAATCGATTGAGAAGGTAGCCGACTGGTATGAGGTCGACACGGAAGCAGTACGCCAGGCAATCGAGTACGAGACGCTAATCGCTGCGTGAACTTCTTCTTCGACGAAAACTACGGTCATAGGCTTGCTGAAGGGCTCAATGCTTTCGATGAAGAGAACAAGATATTGCACTTCAAGGACGCCGGATTTCTGGCGACCGAAGACGTTGAATGGTTCGCGAAACTCCCACCAGGCGAACGTAACGTAATCATAACCCTGGATCGCAACATCAGTCGGAATCCCGCGGAGCGTCAGGCATGGAAGGAGTCCGGCGCGATCGTCTTCTTTCTGAAGAGGCGTTTTATCCAGCAGGAGCCATGGGACCAGATCGCCAAAATGGTTAAGAAGTGGCCAAAGATCTG
>JBKHED010000079.1:0-13567 GCA_046540995.1 Spirochaetaceae bacterium
CTCGGCAGCTACTTCGACCAGGCGTACCGGGACTGGGGCGACCGCCGGTATAACGGGGGCACCGGAACCTGGCTCATGCGGGGCGCCTCGCCCCGGTTCAGCGAGCAGATCCTCACCGCCTATCTAGCGGAGGCGTGGAACCGTGGCAACTACACCGTAGCCTTTAACCAGATGCGACGGGCCGCGGATCTCCACCCGGACGAAGTGGGGCTTCTTTCGGCGGTCTTCTTGGGAGACCTCCGGGAGGTGACTCGGAGGTTCCTCGAGGAGGACGAAGAGACCGCTACGGCGATCGAAGAACAAGTAGGAAACCGGGATCCTTCGGTTTTCGAGCGGGAGAATCTCCTTCCCTTTGCCGCTCTGCGCGGTAGTGAGGAGCTCTTCAGAGAGACGTTGGAATTCGCCTCCTACGTGGACTACCTGCAGGTGCCTATCGTGTCGGCAATCGGGATGCTGCGGAACTACGTGGACGCTGACCATGTCACCGAAGAGAGCGAAAGCGTGATGTCGCGATTTCGGCCGATTATCGAGGAACGAATCTATCCGGCGGTAATACAAACGGACCGAGGCTTCTTCGTGGAAACCGCCCAGGGAGAAGTGGATGTCGCCCTCTCGGTCCTCGCCGGCCACCTTCTCAATGTGCAGGGCGGACGGGAGGATGACGCCCAGATGGTGATGATCGGCCGGAACCTAGTTCTCTCCGCCCTGGAGCTCGCCGATCAGTTCGGTTTTCTACCGGAAACCCTCTACATCTCAGGCTCCACGATCCAGAGCTCCAGCGGCTCCTTCGGGCCCGAGCGGCTCTATCCGATACTGTGGGACAATCCGAACTACCCCCGGATGATCAGCCTCTACGAGGAGCTCGGGGCCGGTAGCTTCGTTTGGACCGTCGTGGAGTTCACCGAGATCGATATAGCTGAGGAGCAGTACCGGTTCGACCTCACCTATCCGAGAAACCGAACTCACTACATTCTCATGCAGGGTATCCCATCCTTTGAGTCCATGACCCTCTTTGGTCGCGTCTGGCGGAACGATCCTTTCTTCGAGTCCTACATTAAGGGCCGGCACTACGAGGCGAGTACCGAAACTTTGATGATCAAGTACACGGACAATTCGGTAGAAGAGGAGATCATTCTGGACTTCTAGGCCGGGGGGAGCGCTTCCGGCCCGAGGCGCGGATACCCCGGGCGGGATGCTTTCCAAAAGCGATACTGAAGAGGGCGCCGGGAGCTATCCGAGAACCCGCTCCTCTAGTACCTTCTTCCAGTTTTCGTAGGAGTCTCGGTAGGCGTCCTTCTTGGCGAGATCAGGCTCCACCCGCTCCTTGAGCTCCAATCCGCGATACGCCTCATCGAACTCCTTGTAGATCCCCGCGCCCACCCCGGCGCCCCGGGCGGCCCCCTCGGAGCCGTCGGTGGAGTAGAGCTCCACGGTGGTACCGGTGGTCGTAGCAAAGGCCTCTCGGAAAATCGGGCTCAGGAACATGTTGGCATCTCCCGCCCGGACCGTCTCTATGGAAAGACCCATATTCCGCATGATCTCGATACCGAAGTTGAGGGCGAAGACGATGCCCTCCTGGGCGGCTCGGAAGAGCTCCGGGCGGTCGTGAATGTTGAAGTTCAGGTTGTGCAGCGATGCGTTAACGTCCCTGTTCTCTAGGCTGCGCTCGGCTCCATTGCCGTACGGCATAAAGACAAGTCCTTTGGAACCGATCGGGGAACTCCCGGCGATCTCGTTGATCTTGCCGTAATCGATCGGTGTTCCCTCGATGGGGTCCGCGGCGACCTGTTTGACCCACTTGTTGAGAATTCCCGTACCGTTGAGGGCAAGGAGCACGCCAAAGCGATTCTCTTTACTCCCGCCGCTACGGTGATTGACGTGGACAAAGGTGTTTACCCGGGACTTGGTCTCGTAGACCGGTCGATCTACGATGCCGTAAACGACGCCGGAAGTACCGGCGGTGGCGGCGAGCTCTCCGGGCTCGAGAACACGGAGGGAAAAGGCGTTGTTCGGCTGATCGCCGGCGCGGTAGCTCACCGGTACCCCAGCGGGAAGCCCTATTTCCCGGGAGATTCGGGACTCCACGGTACCGAGAGTGGTAAAGCTCTCGTGCGCCTCAGGCAGTAAGTCCGGGTCAAAACCGAAGTGATCCAACAGCTCCTTGGAGACTCCATTCCTCGTAAAGTCCCAGAAAATCCCTTCCGAGAGGCCGGAGTAGGTGGTTCGAACCTCCCCGGTGAGCCGGTAGGCGATGTAGTCCCCGGGGAGCATAATTTTCCAGATTCGGTCGTAGAGCTCCGGCTCGTTCTCCTTGACCCAGGCGAGCTTAGCGGCGGTGAAGTTACCCGGGGAGTTGAGCAGGGTGCTCAGAACTCTTTCCGGCCCGAGCGCCTCGAAGGCGGCGTTGCCGTGAGAGACCGCCCGGCTGTCGCACCAGATAATGGAGGGGCGCAAGACCTCGCCGCTCTTCTCCACGGGAACCAGTCCGTGCATCTGATAGGAGATGCCGACAGCCTTGATCGCTTCCACCTCTTTCTTGTGCCGGAGCCTGAGCTCCTCGATCGCCTCTCCAACGTAGCGCCACCACATCTCCGGCTCCTGCTCCGCCCAGCCGGAACGGGGAGCGTTGATTCGCATTTCGGTCTTCGGACAGGTAGCGGCGTCGATACGCCGCCCCTCATCAATGGAAAGAAGAGAAGCCTTGACCGAGGAGCTTCCTACGTCGAGACCCAGCAAATAACCGCCCATTTCATGCCTCCTCTGACAAATGGCAGCGGCGCCGCCGCATTGCTGCAGCGACGCCGTTGGTGTCGTTCGTTTGAGCTATCCGTCGATCTTCTTGGCCAGATTCTCAACGGTGAGGCCCATAGCCTCCGCAACGGCGTTGCCCGGGCCGGAAGCGCCGAAACCGTGCAGGCAGTGATGGTCCGCCTCCCGGCCGCCAAAGAGCTCCCACCCCTGGCAGATGCCCGCCTCGGCAACCACGACCTTGGCGTTCCGGGGCACCAGGTTGTTCTGGAACTCCTCGTCCTGAGATAGGAAGAGCTCCCGAGAGATAATTGAGACTACCCGCACCTTCTTCTTCGACTGCTTAGCCGCTTCCACCGCCATTGAGACTTCGCTCCCCGTAGCGACGATTACGACCTCCGGCTCGCCCTCGGTGTCGAGGACGACGTAGCCGCCCCTGCGCACATTCTTGCGCCAGTTCTTGTCCGCCTTCTCGAGGGTGGGAAGCCCCTGACGGGTGAGGGCGAGGGAGGTCGGACCGTGATGCTCGAGCGCCATGAGCCACGCCTCGTTCGTCTCCTCACCGTCGGCGGGACGCAGAACCCGCATATTCGGGATCGCCCGGAGCGCGGCGAGGTGCTCAACCGGCTGGTGGGTCGGACCATCCTCACCGAGATAGATGGAGTCGTGAGTGAGAATGTAGATTACCGGGATGTTCATTAGCGCCGACAGGCGCATGGCCGGTCGCATGTAGTCGGTAAAGACCAGGAAGGTGGCGCAGAAGGGGCGCAGGCCGCCGTAAAGAGCGATACCGTTGGAGATCGCCCCCATGGCGAGCTCCCGTACGCCGAAGTGGAGGGTCCTTCCTTGCGGATGGTCCGTGGAAAAGTCGCCGTAATCCGGAAGGGCGGTGTTGTTGGAGGGAGCGAGGTCCGCGGATCCTCCGACAAGGTTCGGAAGAAGCTTGGCCAGCGCCTGCAGGGCCGCTCCGCTCGCCTTTCGGGTGGCGGTCTTCGAGCCCGGCTCATACTCCGGGAGACTTGCGTCCCTGAGAAGGTCGGAGAGGTCGCCGGAGGTCACCGTCTCCTGC
This sequence comes from Spirochaetaceae bacterium, assembly GCA_046540995.1. Lineage (GTDB taxonomy): Bacteria > Spirochaetota > Spirochaetia > DSM-27196 > Alkalispirochaetaceae > CAYZHV01. The sequence goes on from JBKHED010000079.1 coordinate 3,818, forward strand.
CACTGGGCGAAAAGCCCTGGATTCGCCTTGCTCCAGGCGTCGAACTCATTCTTCCATGCTCGGTACCGGTCGGAGAGCTCCTTCCTGTACTCGGCGAAGTACGCCGTAGCAGCGGGATCGATATAGAACTGGCTGTTCTCGTCCACCCCGAGCTCCCGTTTGGCGGCTTTACACTCATCCTCTCCGAGAGCCGCGCCATGAACCCCGTGAGTCCCCGCCTTGTTGGGCGAGCCTCTACCGATGATGGATTTGAGAATAATGATGCTCGGTTTGGAGGTTTCCTTCTTTGCCGCGTCCACCATCTTACGGATCCCGTCCACATCGTAGGCGTCGCCCTCCTGGACGTGCCAGCCGTAGGCGCGGTAGCGGTCGGCGACGTTCTCGGTAAAGGCGAGTTCGGTGGAGCCCTCTATGCTGATCTTGTTGGAGTCGTAGAACATGATCAGCTTTCCGAGGCCGAGATGTCCCGCGAGGGAAGAGGCCTCAGAGCTGATGCCCTCCATGAGACAGCCGTCCCCGGCGAGGACGTAGGTGTAGTTGTCGACGATTGTGTGATCTTTCGTGTTGAAGCGGGCCGCCATCATCCGCTCGGCGATCGCCATGCCGACACCGTTGGCCACACCCTGCCCCAGGGGACCGGTGGTCGTCTCCACGCCGACGGTGTGGCCGTACTCCGGATGGCCCGGGGTCTTGGAGCCGACCTGCCGGAACTTCTTCAGCTCCTCTAGCGGAAGGTCATAGCCCGAAAGGTGGAGCAGGGAGTAGAGAAACATCGAACCGTGTCCGGCGGAAAGCACGAAACGGTCACGATTCGGCCAGTCAGGGTTCTCAGGGTTGTGATTCAGAATCTCTCCGTACAGCAGCGCCCCGAGCTCCGCGACGCCCATGGGAAGCCCCGGATGTCCGGAGTTCGCCTTCTCTACGGCGTCCATACTGAGCGTTCGAACCGAGAGTGCTGTTGCTTCAATAGCGCGATTATCCATCGATTTTTATCCTCCACAGGTGAGTTTGATTGTTGAACGGTATGTGTATCCGGCTGCGATTGTACCACAATCCACGGCGCTTCGGAAACTGTGGGCCGTTGCCTCGGGAGTCGCCGGGTGCTATCCTTCAATCATGAAATTCGAGCATTTTGCACTGAACGTGGCGGATAAGAGCAGGGCGGAGTCCTGGTACACCGATCATCTCGGTCTCTCGGTGGTTCGCAGTGTGCCGGGGAATATGAGCTTTCTAGCGGACGCCACCGGTCGAGTTATTCTCGAGATCTACCAGAAGAGCGAGGCGAAGGTTCTACCCTACGCGGAGATGCACCCGCTTATGATGCACATCGCCTTTTCGGTTGATGATGTTGAAGCGGAAGTGAAACGCCTCGAGGCCGCCGGGGCGACCCTCATAGACGGTCCGAACGTGGTTAACGGAGATACCCTCGCGATGCTCCGGGACCCCTTCGGCATGGCGCTCCAACTCGTGCAGCGTCAAGAACCGATGAATTAGCGGCTGTAGGTGCCCATGAGCTGCGCTTCGTCGAGGACGTGCCCCTCCATGCGCTTCACTATCTCCTTCTTTGACAATCCTGCTTCGGCGTCGAGAGAGGTGTCCAGAGCGTAGAGCTTAAAGAAGTACCGGTGCGTCCCGCCGGGGGGACACGGCCCGCCGTAGCCGATCTTCTTGAAGTCATTGGTTCCCTGCTTGCTGCCGTCCGAATCCACTTCCTGTTTCGGATAGTTTTCCTGGAGCTCTCGTGCCCGTCCCGGAATGTCATAGATCACCCAGTGGACCCAAGTGCCAACCGGAGCGTCAGGGTCGTCGGCGATCAGAACAAACGTCTCCGTCCCCGCGGGAACATCCTGCCAGTGCAAGGGTGGCGAAATGTCCTGGCCGTCACAGCTGTACTGCTCTGGTATGGCGCTTCCTTCGGAAAAGGCGGTGCTTGTAAGTTTCATACTGCTCATCCTCCTCTATACGTAGAGGGTACGGCCGCCGGCAATGACCCATCAAGCTCGAGGGCACCGACGTCGTCTAAAAGAACAGGAGAAACGCCCCGTAGACAAGAGCCGCAGCGAGGAGAAGCACCACCACTATCGGAAGGATTATCTGCAGGGCGGCGATAATCATGGCAAGGGTATCCGAGGGGCGAAAACGTTCGGGCTCCTTCTCATTCTTCACACGCTTCACTGCGGGGACCCATCGTCTCGGATGTCGGCCGCGGGGTTTGCGGCGATACTCGCCTCGGGAGGATGAACCTTGTGGCACGCAGCGTAGTGCCCCGACGGGGTCGGCAGCAGCTGCGGCACTACCCGCCTGCACACATCCATCGCTACGGGACAGCGCGTATGGAAGGGGCAGCCCTGGGGTGGGTTGGCCGGGCTCGGCACATCACCCGTGAGAATGATCCGTCGCTTCTTCTTCGTCGGGTCGCTGACGGGAATAGCCGAAAGAAGCGCCTGGCTGTAGGGATGCAGCGGGTTGTCGTAGAACTCCCGCTTTTCGGCCACCTCCACGAGCTTTCCCAGATACATCACTCCGACCCGATCGGCGATATGCTTTACCACGCTCAAATCGTGGCTAATAAAGAGATAGGTGAGATCCAACTCCCTCTGCAGATCTTTCAAGAGGTTGATGATCTGGCTCTGGATACTCACATCCAGAGCGGATATCGGCTCATCGGCTACGACGAACCCGGGGTCCAAGGCGAGCGCTCGGGCGATAACGACCCGTTGCCGCTGACCTCCGGAGAACTCGTGAGGATAGCGGCGAGCGTGATAGGGCTGTAGGCCGCAACGCTGCAAAACGTCCTCTACCCGCTCTTGGGCTTCGGCGCCTTGGGCGATACCGTGCACGCCGAGGATCTCTCGGATTGCGGCTCCAACAGTCATGCGCGGATTGAGGGCGCTATAGGGATCCTGGAAGACGATCTGCATCTCCTTTCGGAGGTTACGCATCCGCTCGTGGTTTGCAGCAAAGACATCCTCCCCCTTGTATATGACCGAACCATCCGTAGCGGAGAGGAGACGCAGGATCACCTGACCAGTGGTGCTCTTACCGCAGCCGCTCTCACCGACGAGGCCAAAGGTCTCCCCGGGATAAATGTCAAAGGTGATACCGTCCACAGCCTTCACTTGTCCTGTGACGCGACTGAAGACACCGGTTTTGATGGGAAAGTGCTTCTTGAGGTTCTTCAGCGAGAGGACCGGCTCTCTTCCGTTCACGATTCCTCCCCTTCCGTCGCCCCGGAGGCCGTGCTTCCCTCGGCGGCCTCGCTCTTGGCGGGCCAGAGCTTCTCCGACTGCTCCGGGGTAAGCTTCTCGTGGAGCCAGCATCGCACAGTCTGCCCCCCCTCGAGAGTCCGCGGGCCCGGCATCTCGTTCACGCAGATACTCATGGCGTGGGGACAGCGAGGATGAAACGGGCATCCACCGGGCATCTCCAGAGGATTCGGCACGTTCCCAGGGATGTAGAGCAGCCGCTCCTGTTCCCCCTCTATGGTCGGCCGACTCCCGATGAGGCCCTGCGTATAGGGGTGAGCAGGATTGTGAAAGAGCGTCTTCACGTCCGCTTCCTCCACCACCTTCCCGGCGTACATGACCACCACCCGGTCCGCCATCTCGGCGATGACGCTCAAGTCGTGGGTAATAAAGAGGATCGCCGTGTCGATTCGCTCCTTGAGCTCCTGCATAAGCTCGAGAATCTGCGCCTGGATCGTGACGTCCAGGGCGGTGGTGGGCTCATCGGCGATGAGAAGTTTCGGGTTACAGCTGAGGGCCATGGCGATCATGGCTCGCTGCCGCATCCCGCCGGAAAAGCGGTGGGGGTACTCGTCGATCACCTCCTCCGCTCGAGGAATGCCGACGAGGCGGAGCATCTCGATGGCTCGCTCCCTGGCGGCCCTCCCGGAGAGTCGCTGGTGCAGCTCGATCGCTTCGATAAGCTGATTCCCGATCGTAAAGACCGGGTTGAGACTCGTCATCGGCTCCTGAAAGATCATGGCGATCTCGTTGCCGCGAATCCGGCGCAGCTCTTCGGGCGTAATCTTTAGAAGATCTCGACCGTCGAACCAGATCTCTCCCCCGTCTATCGAGGCCGGCGGCGTCGGAAGGAGCTGCAGTATACTCAAGGACGTGGCCGTCTTGCCGCAACCGCTCTCACCCACCAGCCCGACAACCTCACCGGACTCGATCGTCAGGGAAACATCGTCCACCGCTCGGACACTTCCGCCTTCGGTTTTGAAGCTCGTCTCGAGGTTCCGTATATCTACTAAGCTACCCATGTACTCCTACTTACCTCGTCTTTGGATCTAGAGCGTCCCGAAGCCCATCGCCGACCAAATTGAATCCAAGCACCATGAGTAGAATGGCGAGGCCGGGATAGGTGGTAAGATGGTGGGCCGTCCGAATGTAGTCTCTACCGTTACTCAAAATGGCACCCCACTCCGGCGTCGGGGCCTGAGCGCCGAGGCCGAGAAAGCCGAGGCCCGCTGCCCAGAGAATCGAGGTGGCGATCTGAAAGGTGCTCTGGACGATGATCGGTGCAAGGCAGTTCGGAAGTATATGACGAAAGATGATACTCAGGTCCGAAATGCCCGCCGCTTTCGCCGCGGTCACGTAACTCTGCTCCTTGGCCGCGAGAACCGAGCCCCGTACCAGGCGGGAGTAAATGGGAACGCTCGCGATCCCAGTAGCTATCATGACATTCTCGACCCCAACCCCCAACACCGTGACGACCACAATCGCCAGAAGAATTCCCGGAAACGCGATCATAATGTCGATGAACCGTTGGGTAATGATGTCGAGCTTACCGCCGTAGTATCCACTCACCGAACCAATCGGTACCCCCAGGGCGATGCCGATGGCCACGGAGATAATCCCGATATTTAGGGAGATTCGGCCGCCGTAGAGCATCCGGCTGAAAAGATCCCTTCCGAGCTCGTCGGTACCTAACCAGTGCTCGCCGCTCGCCGGCTGCAATCGCGCCACAAGGGAGGTATCCGTAGGATTGTGGGTCGAGAGAATCGGTGCGAGAAGAGCGGCGAGAACAAAGAGACCGATAATAACGAGACCTACAACGGCGCCGCGGTTTCTGAGGAGGTGACGAAGCACCGCACGGAGCTCGCTCTGATTCCAGCGGCTTTCTCCGACCTTTGTCCCCGTTTCTACGAACGGCTCGTCTCCTTCCTGAGGGGGCAACTCTGCCTGACTCATAACTCCATTCCTATATCGATATAGCAGGTCTTACTCACTGCTTCCTCCCTGATAGTGGATCCGCGGATCGAGAAAGGCGTAGATCACGTCTACCACGAGGTTAATTACCACGAACAGAAGGGCGAGAAGCATCACCGTCCCCTGCACCACCGGGTAGTCCCGTCTCAGAATGGCGTCCACCAGGAGCCTCCCGACACCGGGCCACGCGAAGACCGTCTCCGTAAGAACGGCGCCTCCGAGGAGAATCCCGAACTGGAGCCCCAAGACCGTCACAACCGGGATGAGAGCGTTCTTGAGGGCGTGCTTGTAAATGACAACTCGCTCCGCCAGCCCCTTTGCTCGGGCGGTGGTTACAAAGTCTTGCCGAAGCACGTCCAGCATGCTCGACCGGGTTATTCTGGCCATGAGAGCGGCGCTCGCCATGCCGAGGGTGACGCTCGGGAGCACCAGATGGCGCCAGCTCCCCATTCCCGTAGCCGGCAGTAACCGCAACTGCACCGAGAAGAGAAGTTGCAGCATGAGAGCAAGCCAGAAGACCGGCGCCGCGACGCCCACGAGAGCGACGAACATGCTCGTGTTATCAAAGATCGAGTTGCGCCGGGTGGCGGAGACTATGCCCGCCGATACGCCGACAACGGTTGCGATAAAGAGAGCGATGCTCGCAAGGACGAGCGTGCGGGGGAATCGTTCGGCGATCTCCGTCGTCACCGGCCTGCCACTGAAAACTGACCTTCCCAGGTCTCCGGTTACCGCGCCGGCGACAAATCTCCCATACTGCACGTAGATCGGCTCATCCAGTCCGTACCGCTGCCGGACCTGCTCAATGTACTGCGGCGTCGCTTGGACGCCCGCCAGTGCCCGGGCGGGATCTCCCGGGAGCAGGCGTATAATCCCAAAGACAATAATGGAGACGCCGATCACCACCGGAACCGTGAGAAGCAGCCGCCTCAGAATGTATTGATACAAAGTGTAGGGTCCTCCCGTGCTTCGTTTTTCGCAAGACCCTTTGCTCGCGAAAAACGGACAGAGCCGCTTGCCGGGCGCAAGCGACTCCGTCATCTTCTTAGAACTGCCCCTTACAGGCGGGGGGCACGGATACCGTCTACTCGGAGAAGGACGCGTCCCAAGCGCTCAGATTCTCCAGGGGATGATGAATCAGCCCCTCCACGTAGTCACGGTTAGCATTGATCTGGCCCTCGTTGTACAGGAAGATCCACGGGGCGTCCTCCCAAATGAGCTCGATCGCCTCGGCGTAGAGCTCTTCCCGCCGTTCGCGGTCCGTCTCTACCCGGGCCTCGTCTAGAAGCTCGTCAACCCGCTCGTTCTCGTAGAATCCGCGGTTGTTCCCGTTCGGGTTCCACTGGCGGCTGTGGAGCAAGGCGTAGAGGCCGTAGTCCGAGTCGAGGGTAACGGTTCCCCAGCCGAGCATAAAGGCGTCGTACTCAGCCTCTTCCGGGGGCTGACTGGTGAAATCGAGATAGCTCGACCACTCTCGGGTCTCCAGGGTGACGTCGATTCCGACCTCCGTGAGCATATCCTGCACAGCCTCGGCAACGGTGGCGTCGAGCAGATAGCGGCCGCTGGGATGGTGCAGGGTCATGGAGAAACCGTCGGGATAGCCTGCCTCTTCAAGGAGCTCCTTGGCCCGGTCAGGATCGTACTCGTATGGACCAACGGACTCGTATCCGAAGACCGCCGGAACGACAGGCGCGTCGGCCACGGTGAAAACCTCGTCGAAAAGACCGTCGACGATTGACTGCTTATCCACGGCATAGTTGAGAGCGCGGCGGACCAGAGGATCGTCAAAAGGCTCCTTCTGGTTGTTGAAGCCGATGTAGATGGTTCGAACGCTTTGCTCGTAGACAACTTCGATACCGGACTCTCCCTCGAGGCGATCGGTCTCCTGCGGAGGTATGCGCATAATCGCGTCCGCCTCGCCGGTCTCCAGAGCGACAATCAGCGCCGAGGACTCAGGGATAATGTCGAACTGCACATTCGGGATCTCCGGAACATCTCCCCAGTAATCCTCGTTGACCTCGAGGGAGAGGCTCTCGCCACGACTCCAATCGCTCATGACGTATGGGCCGGTACCAACGGGAATCTCGAAGGTATCATCGGGCTCGAGGTCCTCGAGCTGCGCGGGACTCACGATGCCTACAAAGCTGTGGGAGAGATGCGCGAGGATAGGCGCGAAGGGTTGTGATAGGGAAAGTTGGAGCTCATACTCGCCTACAGCCTCGATCTCCTCCACCGTGCCGAGAAGGAATGCGTAGGCCGCACCGACATCAGGATCTACGAACCGGCGAAGGTTAGCAGCTACCGCCTCGGCGTTGAGCGGCTCGCCGTCATGGAAGGTTACGCCTTCCCGAATCTTGAACGTCCAAACGGTACTGTCCTCGTTGGACTCCCAACTCTCCGCGAGCATGGGCGTGAGAGAACCATCTTCTTCCATGTAGATGAGTCGCTCAACAACGTGCTCACCAACCGTTGCGGCGGGGGCCGAGGTCATCTTGACCGGATCGAGGGACTCCGGCTCCGCACCGATGCCGATCGTGAGAGTATCACGCTCCTCGGCGACCTCAGCCTCGGCCTCGGCCTCTGCTTCCTGCTCATCTTCGGCAGGCGCACAGCCCAACAACACCAGCAGGACCACAAAAACCGTCAGTAGCGAACGTACGCGCAGCATACAACCTCCTTACTTGGTTATGCTTCTACGGAATATAGGAGAGCCGATTTTGGCTGGTCAACACCCCGTACAACGGGCCCCTTCCGTATAGAATTGCATTTTCTATGCATTCGCCCATAAAAGCAAGGAACTTCGGATCGCCCTGCGGGAATCCGTGCAGATGAAGCCGCATCGACTCTCAGTTCTTAAAGGAGGTAATCGGCGCCGGAATAAGGCCTCCCCGCCGAACAAAACCCTCGCAGGAGAAGGGGCTCACCCGCATTACCGGTGCCCGCCCCAGAAGGCCGCCGAACTCCACCCACTCTCCCGCCTTCTTGCCCGGGGCCGGAATAAGACGAGCCGCGGTGGTCTTTCCGTTCATCACACCGATCGCCATTTCGTCGGCGATTATACCGGCAATGGTCGCCGCGCTCGTATCCCCGGGAAGAACGATCATGTCGAGCCCCACCGAGCAAATCGCGGTCATCGCCTCGAGCTTTTCGATGGAGAGGGCGCCGAGCTCCGCCGCCTCCGCCATACCTTCATCTTCGCTCACCGGAAGAAAGGAGCCGCTCAACCCCCCAACCCGGGAGGAGGCCATCATGCCGCCCTTCTTGACGGCGTTGTTCAGAAGCGCCAGGGCCGCGGTGGAGCCGGGAGCGCCGGTGTGCTCGATGCCCATCGCCTCCAGGATCCGGGCTACGCTGTCCCCGACCGCCGGGGTCGGCGCCAGGGAAAGGTCGACGATTCCGGGCGTGACGCCGAGCCGATGCGCCGCAACGCCGAGAACAAGCTGTCCCATTCTGGTGATCTTGAATGCGGTCTTTTTGACGATTTCGGCGAGCTCGTCGAAGGTTGCGGCGGGGTGCTCCTTTACCGCCGAGTAGACCGCCCCGGGGCCGCTCACGCCGACGTGGACCACCCGTTCGGGCTCGCCGATACCGTGAAAAGCGCCGGCCATAAACGGGTTATCCTCGGGGACGTTAGCAAAGACCACGAGCTTGGCGTTCCCGAAGCCGCTCTGGGCGGCGGTAGCCTCGGCGAGCTCGTGTACGACCTCTCCCATCTTGGCAACGGCGTCCATGTTAATACCTGCGTGACTGGTGGCGACGTTTACCGAGGCGCAGACCTTCTCCGTCTCCGCCAGGGCGTTCGGAATAGAATCGATGAGCCGCTTCTCCCCGGAGGTCATCCCCTTGTGGACCAGTGCGCTGTAGCCGCCGAGGAAGTCCACGCCCACCGCCTTGGCAGCGCGGTCGAGGGTGCGGGCATACTCGACAGGCTCCTTCTCTCCGGTTGCCTCCACGAGCAAGGAGATGGGAGTAACCGAAATACGCCGGTTGATGATCGGAATGCCGTACTCGACCTCGATCGCCTCTCCAACTTCCACGAGATGCTCCGCTGCGCTGGTAACCTTGTCATACACCTTGAGCCGCGCCTGCCTGGTGGTGCCTCCGAGAGAGTCGAGGAGGTTGATTCCCATGGTGATGGTGCGAATATCGAGATTCTGCTCGGTAATCATCTGCGTGGTTTCGCGAATCTCGAAGGGAGAGAATAGCAGCATCCGGGCCTCCTAAATGCGGTGCATCGACTGAAAGACGTCTTCGTGCTGCATGTTAATGCTCATCTCTATCTGCGTACCGAGCTCGGTGAGCAGATTCCGCAGCTGCTTAAAGGAGATCGTCATCTCTCCGGTCTCCACGAGCATAATCATGGTGAAAATCCCCTCCATAATGGTCTGACTGATATCGAGGATGTTCACCTTCTTCTCCGCCAGAGCACCGCTCACGGCGGCGATGATTCCCGGCTTATCCTTTCCGATGACCGTAATGACCGCACGCATTCTTGTACCTCCAGTTGCCGGGGATTCTATTGAAAAGGAGCCCC
>JBKHED010000080.1:0-13524 GCA_046540995.1 Spirochaetaceae bacterium
AACCTGCCTGTGGTCGCTCCCCGAACGCAAATCAGTGAATCATTGGGCTCACAGAAAGAACGGCCTGCTGTAGTAAACGTGGATGACCACGCCGTTCCGTATGGACTCTTCTCGAATTCGGCCGGGCCGTTGATTAGAGGAGCCCCTTTTCTCTCACGGTTGTAAGTGTGCCCGGGAGGACTAGTTCCCATTTCTATTATGTGACAGTCTCCCAACCTAACCCACTCCCAGCTTCCTGGAATCTCAAACGGAACCTCATCAGAGTCAACCGGTGGCAGTTCTTTCTGCTTCTTGATCTTTCCGGCCTTTACGAGCTCCTTCTTCTCCTCGCGGATCCGTTCCAGAAGGGCGGAAACGGGTTCCACGTCCGGATGCTCCCGGCGCCAGTCGGCGGTTAGGTTGCCGCGGACCGCTTGGTCGAGGATGAAGCTACGCAGTTTCGGCACAGCTCCCGGAAGTGCGGCCAGCTCGTCAAAGTGGTTTAGAACGAAGTCGATCACCTACTTGCCCCCGAGAGGTATTCGGCGAGCTTATCGCGGAGCTCCGAGGCGATGCGCCGGGTTTCCTCGGTCGCCTCTTTGTACTCCCGGTAAAGCTCTTCCGGATCCCGCTGCTCCGCCTCCGGGGAGTGCGGGTTCTTGATGTCGAGGTTGTAGTTGCGCTCTCGTATCTCCTCGATCGGAACGTACCACGCCTGCTCGCTCTCCTGGCGGTTCTCCCACCACGCCTTTTCCGGCTCGAACTCCTCGATACGCATCGGCTTCGTCTTGGAGTAGGACTTATATCCTTGCGGGTATGGATGCTCGTAGTACCAGACACCCTTGGTGGGGCGCCCTTTCTCGAAGAAGAGAAGATTTGTGCGGATGCCGGTATACGGATTGAAGACGCCGTTGGGTAGGCGAACGATTGAGTGGAGATCGCAGGTCTCGAGGAGCTCGGTCTTGATTCTCGTCTTCACTCCTTCCCCGAAGAGGGTGCCGTCGGGCAGTACGATGCCGCATCTTCCACCGGGTTTGAGCAAGCGCATTATGAGAACCAGAAAGAGATCCGCCGTCTCCCGGGTGCGAAAGTCCGCGGGGAAGTTATCCTCGATTCCCGGCTCCTCGGTACCGCCGAAGGGAGGATTGGTGATCACCACATCCACTTGGTCCTTGGGGCCGTAGTCTCGGTAGGGCCGGGCGAGGGTGTTATCCCTCCGAATATTGACGGGTACCTCGAGGCCGTGAAGGAGCATGTTCGTCGTGCAGAGCAGGTGGGGCAGCGGTTTCTTCTCGACGCCGTGGATTTGCCGCTGCAGGGTCTCGTAGTCCTCCGCCGTCCTGAGTGCTCCGGAGTCACCAATGTGCTCCAGGGCGTTTACAAGAAATCCTCCGGTACCGCAGGCGGGGTCAAGCAGCTTCTCGCCCAGCTTCGGACCTACCATATCGACGACAAACTGGGTCACCGCTCGGGGCGTGTAGTATTCACCGGCGTTACCGGCGCTCTGTAGGTCTTTGAGGATCTTCTCGTAAATGTCGTTAAAGAGGTGCCTGTCTTCGCTGGCGGTGAAGTCGATCTCGTTGATCTTGTTAATCACCTGCCGAAAAAGGGTGCCCGACTTCATGTAATGGTAGGCGTCCTCGAAGACGCGACGGACGATGACACCGAGGGGATCCAGCGAGGCGTCTGCCGGAAGCTCCTTCAAGGTAGGGAACAGCTCATTGGTGACGAACTGCGTGAGCTCTTCCCCGGTTATGCCTTCCGGATCGGCGGCCCAGTTACGCCACCTCAGCTGTTCCGGAATCGGGGAGCGATAGTCCGGGCGTTCCAGCTCGTATTCGACCTCCCGGTCATCAAGGATCTTAAGAAAGAGCATCCATCCGAGTTGACTAAGCCGCTGGGCATCTCCATCGACGCCGGTGTCCTGTCTCATGATGTCCTGAATGCTCTTAATGGTTGTGGTGATCATGGCGCTTCCTCTGGTGCGGATTAGTAGTGAAATCGACAGGCGACGATAATGAGGTCGTCCCCGGAAACGGTGTAGACGAACCGGTGCTCGTCGCTGATTCGTCGGGACCAGTACCCCTGGAGCTGATGGCGCAGGGGTTCGGGTTTTCCGATGCCTTCGAAAGGGTCCCGCGCCGTCGCCTTGATTAGCTCGTTTAGCCGTCGGAGGACCCGTTTATCGCTTTTGACCCAGTGCTGGTAATCGTCCCACGCTTGCTGGGTGAAGACATACCTCATTCGTCCGTCAATTCGCGCTCAGTCGTCTTGCCAGCCTTGGCGGAGCGAATCGAGTCGGCCAAATGCTTCGCGTTTGCTTCGGTGGAAAGAAGATGCGAGGTCTCGATGAGGCTGTTGTACTCCTCGATCGAGATCATGACCACATTCTCGTTGTTCTTACGAGCCACGATCAGAGTCTCATGATTGTCGTGGACCTGGTCGAGGTATCGTTTGAGATTCTGGCGAAGATCGGAATAGTTTACAGCGTTCATTCAGGACTCCTTGTTGTACTTCTTATTGTACAACAAAAAGTACAACTTGTCACGCCGCCGTTTCGTCATCGTAGAGAGCATTTTCCAACTCTCGAATAGCCTTGAAGAAATCCTCGCGACTACCACCAAACCGCCGCATTAGCTCTGCAAGGCTGCCGAGCTGGGAAACCGGCGGGAGCTTGAGAACCGCGGTGTCCTCAATGGTGGTCACACCGTCGGTGGCGTACTTATCGAGAATTGCGTCTATAACAGCCCGGGCAGCCTCGCCGTACCGATCAAAGTAATCGCCCTGCCTAACTCGAGCCGCCCTTTCCCTCCTGGTCTTGGGCGGCTCGTCAAAGGCGATGTGGCATACGAGATCGAAGTCGTCGTACTCGGAGCCTACTTCGTCGTGGAGAGCGTCCAGGAAGACCCCGTGCTCTTGAAGCCGGCGGATCATTTCGCCCTTTCGCTCGGCGGAGGTCCAAGTGGAGAGAAACTCCTCCCGAGAGCTCCACAGATCGAGGATCTTCTTTCGCGTGTAGTCTTTCAACGATTCGGTGATCAGTTTTCCATGCTCGTCGAGGTACTGCACCCGCTCGTGGGTAACCTTTACCTCGACCCCGTCGACGACGTAGCGCTTCCTTCCACTTTTCTCTTCATCATCAGCGCTATCTTCCTCTTCAGTGGTTCCATCTTCCTCTCGCTCTTCTTGCCCCTCATCCTCCGGCTCAGGCTCGTAGATCGGCTCGCCTTCATCAGGCTCGTAGACCACCACCGGCTCGCCGTCGAAATCGGGGTCCGCAAAGAGGTTAGTCGCCCGACGGAAGTCGATTATGGTGAAGTAGAGCTTATCGTACTCCTCCTCGATCCTGGTTCCCCGGCCGACCATTTGCTTGAACTCCGTTAGAGACTTCACCGTCCGGTCGATAACGATGAGTTTGCAGGTACGCACATCGATTCCCGTGGTGAGCAGCCGGCTTGTAACGGCGATCACCGGGTAAGGCTCCATGGAATCCCGAAACTTGCCCAACAGCGACTTCCCGGCGTCGTTGTCTCCGGTGATTCGCGTGATGTACCGAGAGTCCTTGCCCACACGCTCGCTATTAGCGTTAACCAGGGCGCTCCGCAGATGCTCGGCATGCTCGATGTTCTCGCAGAAGACTATGGTCTTCGACATCGGATCGCTGTTCTCTAAGAACTCGGTTATTTTTGCGGCGACGCTCTTGGTTCGCTCGGACAGAACCACCAACCGGTCAAAGTCCGGCAGCTCGTACACCTGATCCGGAATCTCCTGTCCGTACCGATCGGTCATGCCTTCTTCAGGCCGCCAGCCGTCATCCTTATCCATAGCCACCCGAACCACCTTGTAGGGGGCCAGGAAACCATCGGCGATTCCTTGCTTTAGCGAGTAGGTAAAGACCGGCTTACCGAAGTAGGTAATGTTTGAGACGTACTCGGTCTCCTTAGGTGTTGCCGTCAGGCCGAGGTGAATCGCGCCGTTGAAGTAGTCGAGGATTTCTCTCCAGGCCGAGTCGGCCCGGGCGGAACCACGATGGCACTCGTCGATCACCACCAGGTCGAAAAAGTCCGGCGAAAACTCTCTAAACGTTTTCTGGTGTTCTTCCGGTCCGGTTATCGCCTGATAGAGCGAAAGGTATATCTGATATGCGGGATCGACCTTGCGGTTGGTGATCCGGGTCATCACGTCGCCAAAGGGTCGGAAGTCGTTGTTCCGGGTCTGGTTAATGAGCTCGTCCCGATCCGCAAGAAAGAGTACTCGTCTGACGGTCTTCGACTTCCAGAGCCGCCAAATTACCTGAAACGCCGTGAAGGTCTTACCGGTGCCGGTGGCCATTACCAGGAGCAGGCGTCGCTGACCAGCCGCCACAGCGCTGATAGTGCGGTTAATCGCAGTCAGCTGATAGTAGCGGGGAGCCTTTCCGGTGTCGTCGGTGTAGTAGTCCTCGAGGACAATCTCTTCCTGGGATTCATTAAGGTTGGATTGTTCTTTCCAACGCTGCCAGAGCGACTCCGGAGAAGGAAACTCCGAGAGAGGGATCTCTCGCTCCGCCACGACGGAACCGCTCAGCTCCCTTTCGAGAAAGGCGTCGCCGTTGGAGCTATAGACGAAAGGGACGTCGAGTAGCTTCGCGTACTCCACGGCTTGCTCGAGGCCCGCGCCGACGGACTTCGTGTTATCCTTCGCCTCTACCACGGCGATAGGAATCCCCGGCTTGTAGAAGAGGACGTAGTCAGCTCGCTTGCCGGCCTTCCGTTTAGCAATCCTGCCTTGGACAACCACTCTCCCTACGGTCAGTGGATACTCTTCCCTCAGCTGAGTCATAGGATTCCACCCCGCGTTTGTGATGGCAGGTGTGATGAACTTGGTTCGAATGTCTTGCTCGGACAAGCGTGATTTGTCCATTGTGGAAAGTATGGCTCCAATCGTTGTTCGTTTCAATCTTCCATTCTTTGAGTCTCCGGTTCGCCAAAGAGAAGAGAGCGTTACCTTGCAACGCGCTCCGGCGGCGTAAATACTGTCACCGTGCGATCTACCATTTCCGGTTATCGATCCTATCTCGTCTCGGATCTCCATGGAGACGTCCACCGGTATCGGGCGCTCTTTCGGCTGCTTCGAGACGAGCCCCCTGATTTGCTCTTTATGGCTGGGGACCTCTTGCCCCACCCCTTTCGCTCCCTCGACAGCCTCGGAATACACGGCGTCGACTTCGTGAACGAGTTTCTGGTAAGAGAGTTCCGACTGCTCCAGCGAGAACTCGACGAGGCTGTGCCGTCGGTCTATCTGATACTCGGAAACGACGACCTTCGGTTCGAGGAGGCGTCAATTATGAGCGCAACGGCTCCGAGGATATGGACATACATGCACAATCGGAAAGTGGATCTGGGAGAGTACGTTCTCTACGGCTACGCCTTCGTTCCGCCCACCCCGTTTCGAAACAAGGATTGGGAGCGGTATGACGTTTCTCGCTACGTGGATCCCGGTTGCATCTCACCGGAAGAGGGGAGCGTGACGGTGCCCGTTTCTCCCCGGGAGTTGCGCTACCGAACAATCTCCACGGACCTCAAAGAGCTCACCGGCGGCGATGACCTGTGCAACGCACTGTTCCTCTTTCACGTTCCACCGTACGACACGGTGCTCGATCGAGCGGACCTGGAGGGGCAGTACATCGACTACGTGCCTCTGGACACCCATATCGGCAGCATCGCGGTCCGGCGGCTTATCGACGAGCGACAACCGTTTGCTACCATGCACGGGCACGTCCACGAGGCGTATCGCCTTACCGGGCACTACCGGCAGCAGCTCGGCAGAACCTGGTGCCTCTCCGCGGCGCACGAAGGTCCCGAGCTCGTGGTGCTCGACTTCGACCTTCGCGAACCGGGAGGCGCCAAGCGGCGGGTGGTCACTTAGAGAACGGTAAGAGCTCCGCGGCGTCCGTGGCGGCTCCAATTTTGGCGGCGAAGCTCGTCCGGTTTTGGATATCTTCGTCAGTCAGGTAGTGCACATCAAGCAGGCCGCCGCTTCTATAGCCGGTCTTGAGGTAGTTCAGCTCATCGAGGGCGAGACTCCACCCTTCCATCCAGATCTTGAGCCGCTCCAGTTGCTCCCGGCTCGCCTCGTGGTGAACGATGAGGTCGATGTCGCTGGCCGGGCCGGAGCTCCAGTTCTTCACACTTCCGAGAAGGTAGACTCCCTTTACGTTAAACCGAGCTGGGTCCATTGAGTCGACCACGCGTTGGGCCATCTCGTGACGCCACTGCCAGTACTGATCCCGATCTCGACGAAGATCCTGCACAGTCCCTGATTGGGGAAGCTGAGATTCTCCGGACCCTCGCGGCTCCGATAGAATTCCCAACGCCTCGTCGAGGTCTGCGTTGAGGAGAATGCGGAGCGTCCGTCCACCGCTTCTCTTGGCCACATCGATAACCCTCACAACATCCTCGACTCGACTGCACTCCGGCAAGAGCTCCGGCAGCTCGTTTACGCTTCGGCGGAGAAAATCGTGGTTGAAGCAGGCCCCCTCGTCGTCGGGATAGATAGGCAGATACTTGATATTTGATTCCACCAGATCCTGAAAGAAGTGCGTACCGAAAGAGAGGTCCGGCACGTACTCCGCTCCCTGTACGGCAACTTCGACGAGTGCCGCCGTGTTGGAGATGTCCGCGTAAGTTACGCTCACCCCCTGTTGGAGATCTCCCCTGCTCCCCCAGCGGCCGGGGCCAATGAGAACAAAGGAGCGTCGTGGCAGAACCCGGTTGAGCTCACTCACGGCGCGCCCGACCAGGCGCATCTCCTCGGCGGAGCTGAGAAGTTTGTACCGGTAGGGATCTACGTAGACGATGTGGGAAATATCGGGAATCGCGCCGTTTGAGACGTGTCGGGTTGCGCGAAAGACTACGTCCTGGAGAGGCACGTCCTTCGGAATCGGATCCGATTCGGCGGCATCGAAGCGACTCTGAGGACGGCATTGGAGCAGCCAAATGCGCTCGCCGTCGTAGGCAAACTCGATGTCCACGGCCATCTGGAGCTCGCTCTCGAGCACCTCGAGCATATCCCGGATGGTACCGATAAACTCGCTGTCTCCTATAAGACCATCGAACGTAACGACCGCATCATCCTTCCTGAAGTCAAGAGCGATGCGTGACTTTCCGCTCAGTTTTCCGTCGGTGTAAACGGAGACGCACCGCTCCACCCCGGGGAGCTCCTCTCCGTGTTCTCGAAGCAGGTCATGTAGAGCCACGGTCTCGAACCGATCCTCTTCGAGGTTGATAACGTCTGCCCTCCGCGGCGCATAGCGAGCCACCTCGTCCGGCACACTGTTGACCCGTACCTCCGGCTTTCCGGGAGCCGCGAGCACCGGGTAGTCGTCGCCGAGCCGGTCAACCGCTCTCGTTCCGAGACCGGGAACCATTCGGAGGAGTCCGTCACCCCGTTCTATTCGCGGGGACCAACGAAACTCGTTGCTCGAGAAGGCAATTCCCGCGGCGGTCGGCATAAAGTAGGGTCCCACCCGGTTACCGACAACTTGCTGGATAATCACGCCCATCTCCTCCCGGACATCGAGCAGGTTCCGCTGGTTACGGTACTGGAGTGGGTCGGCACCGAAAAGGGAGGAGTAGACCTCGGCTACCGCATCGAGGAGTGCCCTGAGACGCCGCTGTTTGCTCCCCTGATTGGTGAGAAAGAGGCTCTTGTACTTGCCGGAGAAGGCGGAGCCGAACCGGTCTTCGAGTCTACTCGAGGAGCGGACGATTATCGGCACTTCTCCGAGGTCGTCGAGAGCCATGGAGAGGCCGTTGACGATCTCCGGAGGGAAGCGAGAGCTCTTGAAGAGCTGCACGATATGCGGATACTCCGCCCGGATTTCTTCGATGGGTTTGTACTTCTGTTCGAACATCTCCTCCATGTCGTTGTAGTTCATGAAGTAATGGAGGCTGTCCGACGGGAGATACCAGGTTCTCGGGGTCGCCACGTTGGCGAGCCGCGGGCGCTCCTCGGCCCGACCGGCCAGGATGCGCGAAGCGAGGAGGAGACCCGCAGCCTTCCCGCCGATAACACCGTGACTCCTTGCCGGAATAACCATATGGTCAATGAGTTCGTAGAAGTCCCGAACCGTCAGAAACCGCTTTGCCGTGCGAATGTAGTCTAGTTGATTGGTAATGAGGCGTCGAATGAGCAATACCTGTATACCTCTGGCAGTCGGTTCTGACACCTCCAGACCGTGAGGAGGATTGAGATCGACAAATCTCCGTAACGCCTCGGCAACGTCGGCGAGCGTGTGATCGAGATTCACCAATGTCCGAAAGATGAAGCTCGCCTTATCCTCCTGAATCCACTTTTCCAAAAGGGCAAAAATCGTGGTCTCCGGAAGCCCCTTCTCGGCGGTCTCAAATATCCGCTTACTGTGCTCCAGGACGTCCGATTGGACCCCCACGTTCTGCGGCACATTCTGAGTGCTCTGCTCCTCGAGCTTCTCCGTACCGGCTAAGTGGGAGCTCATAAGCCGTGCCGCTCCGGGTACGCCATTCCAGGACATGTAGGTCAGCATCTTTCGGGCCACCCGGGCGTAGAGTTTCTGATCCGTTCGCAGCAGCAGCTCTACTACGGTCCGCCATCTCTCCCGTTCGCCGCACTCTCTTCTCTCCTCCAGGCGAAGCTCTTCGATCTCCTGAACGACGAGTCGCAGCTCTCGATACTCGAGAGAGTCGCCGATACGGTCGGCAATGGTTCGCAGGAGCTGCTCCTCCTCAGGGAGGAACCGATGCTGGACCCCGGCGTTGCTAACTCTGTAGGCAACCTCGACCCGCCCGACTTCGCTTCCTTTGACGACGATGGGCTCCGAGAGCATCAACGGAGATGGTGCGAATCCGGGGGTTTCGTATCTCTGCTCCCGCAGGGTGATTCTGGCGCTACAAATGGACGGATGCTCCCAAGCGGGAGGAAGCTGTGCCACCGCCTCCCGGAGAACGCTGTCTATTGGGCGTCCATACTCCTTGAGGAGCCCTTCGATCGTGTAGAGACAGGTAAGCTCTTTAGCTCGTTCGCTGAGTTGTGCAATCAGTGAGGATGAATCGTCACCTTTCTTCCGGCGCTCCACTGGTCAAACCCACCCGCGGTCCGAGCACGCCTGGGCCACTCGATCAACGGCGATAACGAGGGCGGCGTCCCGCGTGGAGAGCCGCTTGCGTTCCGCGAGTTCCGCTACGGAGAGAAACGCGTGGGTCATCTTTACACGAAGTCGCCCAATCACCTCGTCCCGAGTCCAATAGTAGTTCATGTTGCTCTGCACCTGTTCGAAATAGCTGCACGTCACTCCACCGGCGTTGCCGAGTATGTCGGGAATGATGTACACGCCTCGCCCTTGGAGGCGATCGGACGCTTCCGGTGTCAACGGCCCGTTCGCCCCTTCGGCCACTACTCGCACGCTTTTGCTTACGGCGGAGGCGTTTTCCAGATGGATCTGATTCTCCAGAGCCGCGGGCATCAGAATGTCGACTTCCTCTCGGAGCCAGGCGTCTCCCGGAAGCACCTCGTAGCCGGCATCCTTCGCGCGATCCTTCTCTATGTCCCCGAAACGGTTTGTCATCGACTGCAACTCGGCCAGGTCAATTCCGTCGGCGCGACGGAAAGTCTGCGCCTTCTGCTCCGCCTGGTTCCAGCAGGCGACGGCTATTACCGTGCCGCCCAGCTCCTGGTAGAGCGAAATGGCCGCCTGCCCGACCGCGCCGAACCCCTGCACCACCGCGGTGGTCTCTTCGGTTCTGAGGCCGAGCATATTGAGCGCCTCCACCAGGGCGAATACGAGACCGAAACCGGTAGCCTCCCTGCGGCCTAAGGATCCGCCCATGCCGACGGGCTTTCCGGTAAAGGCACCAGGGTAGTGGCCGCCGGTGATCGCTTCGTACTCGTCGAGCATCCAGAGCATGTGCTGGGCGCTTGTCATGACGTCCGGCGCCGGAACGTCCCTGAAGGGCCCGATATCCCGTACCACCTGCCGAACCCAGCCGCGACATATCTGCTCCTGCTCCCGTGCGGTGAGGTTGTGCGGGTCGCAGACGACGCCTCCCTTACCGCCTCCGAGGGGTAGATCGGCCACCGCGCACTTCCAGGTCATCCAGGTAGCCAGCGCTCGGACGCTGTCCAGCGTCTCGAGCGGGTGAAACCGCAAGCCCCCCTTCGCGGGCCCACGGGCATCGTTGTGCTGCACCCGATAGCCGCGAAAGACCTGGGTGCGCCCGTCATCCATCTTAACGGGCACGGAAAACGAGTACTCCCGCATCGGTACACGGAGGAATGCCCGGGTTCCCTCATCGAGTTCCAGTATGTCGGCGACGCGGTCGAATTGCTGTTGGGCAACGGTAAAGGCGTTGTAAGCCGGCTCCCCCATGGCGGGTCCTCCTTGCGATGTCAATCCATCGTAGTCCCGCCGGAGGAGGTCGTCAACGAGGAGTCGGCAGCACCGTATCGAAAAGATCGAGGAGACCGTTCTCCTCCGCCCAACGGAGATAGGGGTAGCTGTTGCCTTCTTCTATACCCCAGACGGTGGCAAAGTCCCAACCGGGGCTCGACAAGGTGGACTCCCGAACCATCTCAACCGACGACCGAAGGGCCCAGGACTTCTACGGCGGCGACGGACGTCTACTGTCGAACTCAACACCCAAGGACTCAGAAAAAACAACATCTACATGAAACTGAAGCGGTTCGACGATCAGGAAAAAGGTATTCCCCACACATGCCGAGAGAGACGTACCACTTCAGTTCCGGCGTAGAGAACGGCTCCGACGTCCGCAATCCGCTCGGGGCCCGGAGCGGCGCCGGCAAGGGCGATCCATTTCTCGATTGGTGCGGCGTCTTCCGGATGGGCGGTGCGCCGTGCCTTGATCTCGATCGGAATGAGGCGTCCCTGATACCGAATTATCAGGTCTATTTCGAGACCATCGTGGGTCCGCAAATGAAACGGATCAGCTCCGGTAGCGAAAAGGGGAAGAAGCGCGGCGATCTCGTTTACTACTGCTGTTTCAAAGAGCGCTCCTCGGCTCGGGTGGCTTTCGATCTGGTCGCCTCCGAGACCGATGAGATGAGCAGCCAAGCCGGTGTCTCTCCAGTAGAGCTTGGGCGACTTGACGACTCGCTTTCCGATATTGGTATACCACGGTCGGAGCCGGGTAATGAGAAGGCTCGCCTCGAGAACACTGAGATATCTCCCAACCGTCTGCGGCGTGAGCCCGACATCCCGCGCCATGCTTGCCTGATTGAGAAGCGCTCCCGAAGGTGCTGCAGTCAACTCCATGAGTCGCGAGAACTCCGATAGGTGGCTGATGTCGGAAAGCCGCCGCAAGTCTCGCTCGAGATAGGTGGTTCGAAACGAGTCCATCCAGAGGGCTCGCTCCCGATCGTCCCGGGCGAGTACGCTCAAGGGAAAACCTCCGATCGCGAGTCTCTCCCAGCGATACCCTTGACCACCGCTCCGTCCCGGTGGTTCAAAGGGTTCTTGCAGCAGTCGTGTCCAGAGCGGTGCATCCGTGGTCTCGGAAAGCTCGTGTTCGGTAATCGGGGGCAGCGAGATCACCCCCACACGACCGGCGAGTACGTGGGAAAGATCTGCGGCGTAGTTGAGATCCGCGGATCCGGTGATAAGAAAGCGCCCTGGGATGCGATCCCGATCAACCCGCAGTTTTATCTCCCGAAGCAGCGAGGGAACAAGCTGAATCTCGTCTATCGTCACCGGGCCGTCAGCGTCCAGGACGGAAACAGGGTCACTCTGCGCTACAGAACGGCTCGCCACGGCATCGAGAGTGACGTATGATCGATTCGAAACAAAGGGTTCCGCTCGAACGAGTGTCGACTTGCCCACCTGCCTCGGCCCTACCAAGGCGACTACGGGGAAGAAGCTGAGTAACTCCTCGAGATAACCCTGGAAAACACGACTTATCACTTATGAAAATATACCACGAAGTGTTATATTTTCAAATATTGGTTTCTACAGCGCCCGCCACTGCTCGAGCGCCTTGCGCGCCTTGACCTGGTCGATGTGCTCACACTTGAGACACTCCGGATTGAGGGGCTCGGACTCCGCGGCGATCATCTCAGCCGCCTCCGCGAGCTTCGCTCCGGCGGAGCGGAGCTTCTTGATTTCCTCCACCAGCTCCTGGGTCTTCGGGTCACCCTCGTAACGAGAAAGATCAAGCATGGTTGTCTCCTTTCAGTAGAGAATCTTCCCAGATTCTTCCGAGCAGTCAAGCGGTATCGGGTCAGACGCTGCGGCGCAAAACGGCGGCGCTGCTCATTACCTTGAATATTCGGTGGACGCCACCGAGATTTCAAGGTAGATTTGTAATCATGATACCACGGCACGAGGAAGTTGCGCGAGTCCGGGACCTTCTCTCGCTAATGCCGGCTGTAGGGATCCTCGGGGCCCGGCAGGTGGGCAAGACCACTTTGGCGAAGATGGTCGCGAAGAAACACGAACAGACGGTTGAGTGGTTCGACCTAGAATCGCCCGAGGATCAGGCGCGCCTATCCGATCCTATGTTGGCACTCCGGTCGGTTCGCGGGTTAGTGGTAATCGACGAAATTCAACGGCAGCCGGATCTTTTCTCAACGATCCGAGTTCTCATAGACAGCGAAGAGAAGCGCCGATTTCTGCTTCTCGGTAGTGCCTCCCCGGAGCTGCTCAGACAGACTTCCGAAAGTCTGGCGGGGAGGATCACCTATCACCAGCTGGGCGGCTTCCACTGTGATGAGGTAGAGCCGAGAGAATGGAACCGGCTCTGGGTTCGGGGTGGATTTCCCCGTTCGTTTCTTGCACCTGACGACGAGTCAAGCATGGTCTGGAGGAGGAGCTTTGTCCGGACGTTCCTCGAACGAGACTTAGCAGAGCTCGGCGTCCGGATTCCCTCTACCACGCTCCGTCGGTTTTGGACCATGCTTGCGCACTATCATGGACAGGTGTGGAACGCCTCCGAGTTTGCTCGCTCCTTCGGCGTTGCCGATACCACCGTGCGAGGCTACCTTGATACGCTAACGGACGCACTGGTTATCCGGCAGCTTCAGCCGTGGTATGAAAATCTGAGAAAGCGGCAGGTCAAATCGCCCAAGGTTTACATAATCGACAGCGGGCTGGTCCACGCTCTACTCAACCTGAGAGGCGAGGAGGAGGTTGAATCCCACCCTAAAGTCGGAGCCTCCTGGGAAGGGTTTATCATCGAGCAACTCCTTCACCTTCTTGGTGCTGCTCCCGAGGAGTGCTACTTTTGGGCAACCCACGCGGGAGCCGAGCTCGATCTGCTCATTGTCCGTGGAACCACGCGGCGAGGTTTCGAGATCAAGCGCACGACGACCCCCCGGGTCACTCCCTCGATGCGCTCGGCTCTCAACGACCTTGGGTTAGACTCCATAGACGTGGTCCACGCAGGGGAATCGAGCTTTCCGCTAACCGAGCAGATCCGAGCGGTGAGTTACCGACGACTTCTCGAGGAGATCGAACCTCTGAAGTAGCCGGCCCCCGGGGCGGAGAGGTACCACAACCGTTGTCGCTAGCTCTGGCCG
>JBKHED010000081.1:0-13484 GCA_046540995.1 Spirochaetaceae bacterium
GGCGCGCCACGATGCCCACTTCATAAGGCTCCAGGCTCGGCCCCGGCTCGACCACCGCGAGGCTCCCCTTGACCGGCGATTTTTCCAGCACCAGCTCCGGCACCAGGCCAACCCCGAGTTCCAGCCCTACCATGGCGAGAATCGCCTCGTTACCGGAAACCTCGGCGTAAATGTTCGGGCGAATCGCCCGCCGCTGGAGCCATCGGTCTATACGCTCCCGGGCGAGACCGGACTCGGGGAGAATCAACGGCACCTCCGGCCACGGGATTGGAGAGCGTCCCATGAGCTCCGCCACGGCCCCCTCGGGAGGCGCAACGAGTCGCAGCGGAGTCGTTGTCACCGGCTGGGCCACCAGATTCCGGTGGAGCCGCGGCGGGAGCGCGGCCACGGAGACTTGCGCCCGGTCGTCCCGGACCTCCGCAACCGCCCGGGCGGCGTCGCCGGTTCGCAGGTGAATCTGCGCCTCCGGATGCTCCCGTCGAAACTCCGCCAGAAGTGGCGGGAGCACCGCGTAGCATGCGGTTACCGAGGCGTAGAGCTCGAGCACGCCCCGAACCACCCCCTTCCCCTCACCGAGCAGTTCGGATCTCGCCTCGGCGAGAGTACTCAAGGTCGACGTTGCAGAGGGGAGGAAGCGTTCGCCCCCCGGGGTAAGACTCACGTGGCGATTATCCCGTACGAAGAGACGGGTCCCGAGCTCCTCCTCCAACCGTTGAATCGCCCGGCTCAGGCCCGAGGGACTTATGTGCTTCCGTTCACTGCTCCGCGCGAAGCTCAGGGTCTCCGCCAGATCGCAGAAGAGCTCCAGGTCTCGTGTCTCCATGTTTCTCCCCGTTCGGCAAGTGTTGCGTACTTCGCAAGAGTATATTCCATATATTTCACTGTACGCAACGCTCATTGGGACGTAATATAGGCGGAGTCACTGTCAAGGAGCATATGGTAATGAGCGTTCGATTCGATTTTCAATCCTCCGTATTCGAGAAGGAGAAAATACGACTCGCCGATACGGAGGAATACATCGTCCGAGGTGGACGGGACAAGTTCCCTCTCCTTCCCAAGGCGTTCGATGGAGCGAAGCAAATAGGCGTTATCGGCTGGGGAAGCCAAGGCCCCGCACAGGCACAAAACCTTAGGGACTCCCTGGAGGGAACCGAAATCAAGGTGACCGTAGGCTTGCGTTCCGGCTCGAGCTCCTGGAGCAAGGCGGAGGCCGCGGGTTTCAAGGAATCGGATGGTACCCTGGGAGAAATGATGAGCGTCGTTCGGGAGAGCGATCTGGTGATTCTCCTGATATCGGACGGCGCCCAAGCCACCCTTTACAAGGATATTTTCGCGGAAATGAAGAAGGGAGCTACCCTCGGTCTCTCTCACGGTTTTCTCCTCGGTCACATGCAGTCCCAGGGTGAGACCTGGCCTGCGGACATTAACGTTATCGGGGTCTGTCCTAAGGGGATGGGGCCGTCGGTTCGCCGTCTCTACGAGCAGGGAAAGACCGTAAACGGCGCGGGGATCAACACCAGTTTCGCCGTTGAACAGGATGTGACCGGCAAGGCGACGGATTACGCCCTCGGCTGGTCAGTCGCCCTGGGAGCGCCCTTTAGTTTTATGACCACCCTGGAGATGGAGTACCGCTCGGACATCTTCGGCGAGCGGGGAATTCTCCTCGGGGCGGTTCACGGCATCGTTGAGAGCCTCTATCGCCGCTACGTTTGGCAAGGCGTGAGCGAGGAGGAGGCGTTCCAGCGCTCGGTGGAGTCGGTTACCGGCCCTATTTCCAAGACGATCTCTCACGAGGGTATTAAGGCGGTCTACGATCAGCTCAACGATGAGGAGAAGAAGATTTTCGAGACCGCCTATTCCGCCACCTACCGTCCCTCCCTCGAGATTATCACCGAGATCTACGACGAGGTGGCGAGCACTAACGAGATCCGCTCCGTCGTCATGGCCACCGAACGGCTCAAGGAGTTTCCCTTCGATACCATCGATGACACTCGGATGTGGCAGGTCGGAAAGAACGTTCGGGCAAAGCGAGTGGAAGAGCAGATCCCTCTCGATCCCTTTACCGCCGGCGTCTACATCGCCTGCATGATGGCGCAGATAGACGTCCTCACGAAGAACGGTCACTGTTACTCGGAGATCGTCAACGAGTCCGTTATCGAGGCGGTAGACTCCCTCAACCCGTATATGCACTTCAAAGGGGTGAGTTACATGGTGGACAACTGCTCCACCACCGCTCGCCTCGGCTCTCGAAAGTGGGCTCCCCGGTTCGACTACCTCCTGAGCCAGCTCGGCTACACCGCGGTGGACAACAGTAAACCGGTGAACGAGGAGCTCATCGGCGCCTTCAAGGCGCACCCGGTGCACCAGCCGGTGAACACCCTGGCGGAGTACCGCCCGAGCGTGGACATCTCCGTGCACTGAAAACGCCAGTGGATACCTCCTTGGGGATTCAATAGCTTTGGGGCGCCGGAGGGTTCCGGCGCCCCTCTTTTTTTTCGGGGCCGGCGCGCTATCTTATAACTCAGGGAGGCGCGCCATGGGAGATTCGGAAAAGAAAACGGCCCTCATCGAGAAGCTCGAGGAACTCCTGCCGGACCTCGACGAGGAGGGTCTCGCCTTTCTCATCAGGCAGGCGACGGTGCTCAAGCATAACGCGGAAGTAGACGCTCTCGAGCGCGATCTGGCGGAACTCGAACCGACGACGGAACCGAAGCAGCCGGGAGACGGCGGCACGGCGCCCAAGCCGAGGGCGGTGGAAATCGAGCAGACCGGGAGTGACAGTTTCGTAATTCAGGTAGGCAGAGCGAGGGTCTTCTTCGGGAGGGATGAGCTCCGCGCCCTAGCCAAGATAGTCCACGCCGCCGAGGACCGGCAGACCGGAGCGCAGCGGCTGCATCGCTGGTTCAACAGGGAGCGCCTCGATTTTCTCAATGACACCGGCGTCTCCGGTTCCGGAGACCAAATTCTCGGGCGCCTCTACGATCTCATTCTTCAGCGATACAAACCCAAGGCGTAAGGGCTCTTCAAGCTCCTTCCGTGGTGTGCTACGCTTCGGGGCACGACACGATGAGATCGCATCCAAGACATCCACGCAGAATTGCCCGTCGGCTGCTTTTAATAGCGCTGTTAGCCATCTCTCTCACCGCCTGCGCCACCCTCTCGCCGGAAAGAGGAGCACCTGAACCGGTCGTACCAAGGGACGCCCAGGATCCCTGGCGGCAGGACCTCTCTGTTTTCGAGCGAGAGCTTCCACGTCTGCACTACGATCTTTTCCAAGAACTGAGCCGGGAGGAGTTTCGCTCTCGGGTGGCGGAGCTTTCACAAAAGGCGCCGGCACTCTCGGCGGCGGAGTTCGACCTGGAGCTCAGAAAGATCCTCGCCGCGGTTGGAGACAGCCACACGAACCTCTCCTGGAATCCCGAGATGGTATACCCCTGGGAGCTTCACCCCTTCGTCGAAGGTATCTTCTGCGTGGCCGCCCGGGAGCGGGAGCAGGATGTCCTCGGGATGCGACTAGTGGCACTTGACGAACTGCCGATAGCAGAGGTGAGACAGCGGTTCGCGCAGATAATTCCACACGAGAATGAGACGCACCTGAATAACGTCTTCTCGGTCTTTCTCCGCTCTCCGACCTTTCTTCACCTCTTGGGGGTCACCGGTAAACCCGAGGCCGGCAGCTTCACCTTCGCGGACTACCAGGGCGGCAGCTTTACGGTGGAGCTCTCCGCGGTCAGCGCGGAGAGCCGAGTGGACTACGTGCGGATCACCGAGCGCCTCAGCTACACTTCTGAGAACGCTCCCCTCTATATGCGGAACAGCCAACGTTTTTACTGGCAGGAACAGGACGAGGAGCGCAGGCTCCTCTATATCGCCTATAACAGCTGCCGGGAGGACCCGGAGTACCCGATGAAGGATTTCGTCGCGGACGTGGAAGAGAAGCTTCGTAATGAGCCGGTGGAGACGGTGGTGGTGGACCTCCGGCGAAACGGAGGCGGCAGCTCCCTGGTCCTGAAACCATTGATATCCATGCTCGCGGAGCAGCGAGAGGAGTCGGAAGACCTCGAGCTCTACGCCTTTATCGGAGCGAGAACCTTCTCCTCCGCCATACTCAACGCCATTGAGCTCCAGCAACAGGCGGAGGCGGTGCTGGTTGGAGAGCCCACCGGCGGACGTCCAAATCACTACGGAGAGGTCCGGGAGTTCGAGCTCCCGAACCTCGGTGCCCAGGTGCGTTACTCAACCAAGTACTTCCAGATGTCTGGGGGCGAGCTCGCGGAGTTGGACTCGCTGCTACCGGAGATCGAAGCGCCAAACTCATTCAGCGCTCTCCTGCAGAAGCGGGACCCCGCGATGAACGCGATTGGCTTGTGGTGAACACCCATCTGTTCCGGGATAGAAGCCGTTAGGCCGCAGCTTTCGCCTTGTCCACCATGAGCTGGTAAATGTTACCGAAGGCGTTCGCCCGATTCGGGGTCAGCGTCGCTTTGAGATCCGTATCTCGGGCGAAGGCCTCCACCATACTCCTGGTCCCATCGGCAACATCCCTCGGCGGGAGCCCGCTCAGGGCCTCGATGAGAATCGCAAGATAGCCCCGGACTATGTGCGACTCCGAAGAGCCCCGGTAGTAGATCGCCCCATCCGCTCCTATCTCATCGGAGACATAGACGTTGGAGACGCACCCGTAGACGAAGTTCTCCGGAGTCTTCTCTTCTTCCGGGAGCTCCTCCATCTTCTTGCCTATATCGGTGAGCATGCGGTACATCTCTAGGTTGTCCATCTCCCGGATAGTAACGAGCTCGTCCGTTATCTCTTCGAGATACGCTTTCGCTTCTTCCACTGTTTTCATACGCTATACCATCGTGTAATCCGTCGTGCCGTCGGGACGGTCCTCGAGCTGGATGCCGACCTCCTTGAGACGGTCACGAATCCGGTCCGCCGTGGCGAAATCCCTCTTCTTCCGCGCCTCCGAGCGCACCTCGACAAGCATTCGCACCAGCTCGTCCAGCCGCTCCCGGTTCTCTCCGACCGCCTTTTCGGGCTCGATACCGAGCACCTCGGAGACCATAGCCTCCACGGTTACAGTGATACGGAGAAACGCCTCCGGAGAAAGCTCCTCAATGGAACGGTCTCCCGTATCGATCGCATTGATCCTGCTAATGAGCTCAAATAGATCAGCGAGCACTCGGGCGGTGTTGAAGTCGTCGCTCATATGAAGGTACATCGAACGGCAGAGGGCGAGCATCTCTTCTTCGAGACTCTTCCGCCCCTTCTCCTCCGAGGCGGGAAAGAGGGAGACCGGCTCGGTGTCGGCCGTCACGGTGGGGTGCTTCAGAGAGCGGAGGGTCTCCAGACCGGCGAGGAGCCGTCTGAGTCCCTTCTCCGCGGCGACGAGGGACTCCGAAGAGAAGTCGAGAACGCTTCGATAGTGTGCCTGGAGCATAAAGAAGCGCACCACCTGCGGGGAGAACCCCTGTTCCAGCCGCTCGTGGGTTCCGGAGAAGAGATCCTTCATCGTAATGAAGTTTCCCAAGCTCTTGGCCATCTTCTGCCCGTCCACGGTAAGCATGTTGTTATGAATCCAGTACCGCGCCGGATCTCGTCCGTAAGCGCCGTGATTCTGGGCTATCTCCGCCTCGTGATGGGGGAACTGCAGATCGATGCCCCCGCCGTGAATGTCGAAGGTGGTTCCGAGGTACCTGGTGCTCATGGTGGTGCACTCCAGGTGCCAGCCCGGAAAACCGCGGCCCCAGGGACTCTCCCACTGCATAATGTGAGACTCGTCGGCTTTTTTCCAGAGAGCGAAATCGAGGCTGCTGCGCTTCTCGGTGAGACCCTCGGTCTCTCGGGTACCGGAGCGCAGATCCTTGAGCACCTTTCCTGAGAGCTCGCCGTAGCTGCCGGTTTCAGCGTACTTCTCCAGATCGAAGTAGACCGACCCGTTTACCTCGTAGGCGTATCCGTTCTCGAGAATCTTCTTGACCAACTCTATCTGCTCGGGAATGTGCCCGGTAGCGGTGGGCTCGATACTCGGAGGGAGGCAGTTTAGGGCGCCTACGGCGTCGTGATAGCTCACCGTGTAATGATGAGCGATTTCCATCGGCTCGAGCTTTTCGAGGCGCGCCTTCTTGGCGATTTTGTCTTCCCCTCCGTCGGACACCTCATCTTCCATGTGCCCCACGTCGGTGATATTGCGGACGTAGCGCACCTGATAACCGAGATGGCTCAGGTACCGGAAGACCGTGTCGAAAGCGACCGCTGCCCGGGCGTGACCGAGATGGGGGTCCCCGTAGACCGTGGGTCCGCAGACGTACATTCCCACCCGCGGTTCGTGCAGTGGTTCGAATTGCTCTTTTGTCCGGTGCTTGGAGTTGTACATCACCACCGGCACGTCCTGATAAGTCGGATATCTTTGTTGCGTCATTTCTGGTCTAGACAGTTAAAGGGGAGAGAAAAAAAGTCAAGCCTTCGGTGACTGCCCGGGTCGCCGAATTGGCGCGGCAGATTTCTCGCTTTTTCTTCTAAAGCCTCTTGCATTCTGCCGATACTGAGTATATGGTGGTATACAGTTAAATCAGTAACAAATAGCACCATATATGGAGTAGATTGTGCGTTGCCCTCGGTGTAGTTCCGTGGAAGACAAGGTCATCGAGTCCCGCTCTCTCGCGGACGGCCGCACCGTGCGACGTCGAAGAGAATGCTTGAACTGCGGCTTCCGCTTCACCTCCTACGAGCGAATCGAGGAGAAGCCGCTCATGGTGGTCAAGAAGTCCAGCGGCCGCCGGGAGCCCTTTGATCGAGGCAAACTCGAGCGGGGCGTTCGGCACGCCCTGCGCAAGCGACCGGTCTCCCAGGCGGATGTCGAAAACCTCATCGATGAGCTCGAGGAGGCGGCCAACATGGAGGGTATGGAAACACACGAAATCTCCGCCAGTCGAATGGGCGAGATGGTGCTGGAGCGGCTCTACGCCCTGGACAAGGTTGCGTACATCCGCTTCGCCTCGGTCTACCGGAATTTCCGGAGCGTAGAGGAGTTTGTAGAGGAGATAGAGACGCTCTCGGAGCGTCAGGAAGGGGCTCAGTAACGAAGTCCCGGAAATGAGTATGCGGAGTCGTCGAGGCGGTATTCGAGGGGGTAGCGCTTCGGCGAGCTCGAATTGCAGAGAAAAAAAGGGGAGGAATGATGCAGGACTCGCCGTCCACCGCGAGATGGGAAGCGCTGCGCCAAGACCTTTCGCGAACCGACGCCCCAGGATCGATTCGCTACGTCATTAAGCGCAACGGCTCTCTCGAAACTTACGACAGAACGAAGATCGCCGGCGCCATTCGCCGCGCCTTTGAGGCGGTTCAGGGAGAGGAGGATCCCGAACCGATGCGCATCGAGCTCATCACGGCGAAAGTCGAGGAAAAGCTCGAGGAGCTAATGGGGAGCCGCCACGAGAAGAGCGCCCCTGCAATCGAGGAGATCCAGGACCTCGTGGAGGACGCCCTGATCGAGGCGAGAGAGGCGAAAGTAGCCAAGGCGTACATAATCTACCGCGCCCGGCATGACGCCATTCGGGATTCCAAGAGACTGATGCTCGACATCGACAAGACGATGGACGGCTATCTCTCCCTTTCGGACTGGAGAGTCAACGAGAACGCTAACGTAAACTTCTCCCTGGGAGGGTTGATTCTCCATAACTCCGGGAGTATTACCGCCAATTACTGGCTTAAGAACGTCTACCCCGAGGCGGTGGCTGAGGCGCATCGGAACGCGGATTTTCACATCCATGACCTGTCGATGTTCAGCGGTTACTGCGCCGGCTGGTCCCTCAGGCAGCTCATCGAAGAGGGCCTCGGTGGGGTTCCCGACAAGATCACCTCCAAGCCGGCAAAGCACCTCAACACCCTGAGCCAGCAGATGGTGAACTTTCTCGGCATTATGCAGAACGAGTGGGCGGGAGCCCAGGCGTTCTCCAGCTTCGACACCTACCTCGCTCCCTTTGTAAAGGTGGACACGCTCTCCTTTACCGAGGTGAAGCAGTGTCTGCAGAGCTTTGTCTTCGGCGTCAACACCCCGTCCCGTTGGGGAAGTCAGGCGCCCTTTACGAACATCACCCTGGACTGGGTGGTACCGGAAGACCTCAAGGATAAGCCGGCCGTTGTCGGCGGCGAGCAGCAGGATTTCACTTACGGTGAGTGCCAGGCGGAGATGGACGTCGTTAACCGCGCCTTCCTCGAGCTCATGCTCGAAGGCGACGCCGACGGTCGCGGATTCCAGTACCCGATTCCGACCTACAATATTACCAAGGACTTCAATTGGGACTCGGAGAATGCGGAGCTCCTGTTCAGAATTACCGCCAAGTACGGAACTCCCTACTTCCAGAACTTCATTAACTCCGACCTCAATCCCGCGGATGTGCGCTCCATGTGCTGCAGGCTTCAGCTCGACAAGCGGGAGCTCCGGAAGCGGGGCGGTGGACTCTTCGGATCCGACGAGTTTACCGGCTCCCTCGGCGTAGTCACCATAAACCTCCCGAGGATCGGCTACCTCTCGGCGAACGAGGAGGAGTACTTTCGGCGGCTCGACGATCTCATGGATCTCGCCGCGCAGTCCCTCTCCCTGAAGCGGAAGGTAATCAATCATCTGCTGGATAGCGGCCTTTTTCCCTACACCAAACGATACCTGAAGCACCTGAACAACCACTTCAACACCATCGGTATCGTCGGAATGAATGAGAGCCTCCTCAATTTCCTGGGAGTGGATATGCTCGACCGGGAGGGGCGCGCCTTTGCGATTACGGTCCTCAACCACATGCGCGACCGTATGGCGGACTACCAGGAGCAGAGTGGGGAGCTCTTTAATCTCGAAGCGACTCCCGCGGAAAGCACCTCTTACCGCTTGGCGAAACATGACACCGAGCGATACACCGACATCATAACCTCCGGCGATCTGGAGCCCTACTATACCAACAGCACCCAGCTCCCGGTGGATTACACCAGAGACATCTTCGACGCCTTGGATCTGCAGGACGACCTGCAGAAGCTCTACACCGGGGGTACGGTTTTCCACGGGTTTCTCGGAGAGGCGATCGACGACTGGCGCGCCTGCCGGAGCCTGGTCAAGAGCATAGCGGAGAACTACCGGCTGCCCTACTTCACCGTAACGCCGACCTTTTCGGTATGTCCGATCCACGGCTATCTGGAAGGGGAGCACTTCACCTGTCCGAAATGCGCAGCGGAAAAGCGGCGCGAAATCGAGGGCGAGCTCTCCGGCCTATACGAGGAGCGCCGGAAGGCAGCCGAAGTAGAGCAGGCGTAATTAGAGAGATCTGAGCAGCTATAAGAGAGGATAACAATGGAAAAGAGAGCTGAAATCGACAGCCGAATCGCGGAGCTTGAAAAGGAACTCGCCGAGGTCGAGGGAACTCCTACGGAGATCTACACGAGGATCGTCGGGTACTACCGATCTCTCAAGAACTGGAACCGGGGCAAGCGAGAGGAGTACCGACACCGCCGTACCTTTGACGTGGACGTCTCCCTGCAGGACGGTCCGAAGCGGGCGATTTCTCTTGTCGACGAGCTCTCCCTAAAAGAATCGGCGGAAGGAACCCCAAAGAGTGTTTCCGAGGGGGGCGTGGCACGGGTGCTCTTTTTCACAAGAGAAACCTGCCCGAACTGCCCGGTCATGAGGAAGGCCCTGGACGATGCCGGGATCGAGCGAGAGGAGATCGACGTGGACGCCGACGAAGGATTCGAGCTAGCCAGAAGGCACGAAATCCTCGCCACACCCACGGTGCTTATGCTCAGCGAAGCGGATGCGGAGCTCCGGCGCGTCACGAATCCGCTTCTTCTCAAGGATGAGCTTCAAGAGATAGCCTGATGAGAGTCGGGCTGCAGAAGACGAGCCTTGTAGACTATCCGGGACACGTGGCGGCAACCCTCTTCACTCACGGCTGTCCGCTCCGCTGTCCCTTTTGTCACAATCCCGAGCTCGTCACCGGACCCGAGCCTGAGGAGTTTCTCGACGAGCTCGCGGTCCTCGCCTTTCTAGATCGCCGAAAGAAGATTCTTCAAGGGGTATGCATAACCGGAGGTGAGCCGCTGCTCCACCCGGAACTCCCGCGCCTCATACATCGTGTTCGGAGTCTGGGATTGAAGATCAAGCTCGACACCTCGGGCGTTTTCCCCGAACGTCTGAGCCGTCTCCTGGAGGCGGGATATCTCGACTACGTGGCGCTGGACATCAAGACCACTCCCGACCGGTATCCGCTCCTGAACGGAAGCAGCGACCGTATCATGGAGAGTGTTGAGGCGCTGCGAAGAGCGACGGTGGAGTACGAGCTCCGGGCTACCGCAGCGCCCGGTTTTGTTGATGAGGCGTACGCGAAGTGGGTCTCGGAGTTTCTTCTTCCCGAGGAGCGTTTCTACCTCCAGCAGTACCGACCGGGCACGACTCTGGACCCCCGTTTTTCGGACGTTCGTCCCTACACGCCGGATGAGATGGAGGCTTTGCGGGAACCTCTGGCAAAAAAAGAGCGCCACGCGTTTACGCGCGGCGCCTGACGCACCTAGTGGCGAAGGGACTCGAACCCCTGACCTAGCGGATATGAGCCGCTTGCTCTACCAACTGAGCTACGCCACCGTATCGGTATGAGACTGGGACTATAGCAACTGAAGCCCCCAGCTGTCAATCGCGTTCACAGCATGTTCAGGAGCTTCGCTTCCCTGATTAGGAGCCGATTCCACCGGTTGGAATGTAGGTAGCGCTCCTTGTCTCCCGACCGATCGAGCCGGGAGGTTCGTTCCTGCAGGAGCTTCACCGACTTGCCGAGAACCGTCTGACGGTCCTCGGTCTCGGCCTCACCTTCAAGGGGTAAAACGTCACTGTAAAGGTAGAGATACGTTGGACGATAGAGGTCGTACTGAGAAACCCGTTCAACCCTGGTGAGCCAGTGTAGCTCTTCCCTGGCAATACCTAACTCTCCTCGCTGTGCTTTGAACCAGGCGTTCAGAGCAAAGAGCAGGAGGTTCGCCGTTCTGGGAGTATCGGTCTCCACCAGATCCTCAACCGCCGTGAAGCCGCTCTCCCAGGAGAGTCTATAGATCGGATGAAACGCGCTCTCCCCTCTGCCGGCACTCTCCGTTTCCGGAGGCGCGGGTTCCCGGGAAAAGAAGCGCCGTTCCAACTCGAAGAGTTCGCCTTCCAAACTCTCCCGCTCCTGTCCGGGAGGCAAATAGCACTCCCGGGAGAGTCCTTCCGGATAGAGACGATAGGAGCGCCAACCCCAGCGTTGGGCCACTCTCGCCGCTCCGGGCTCGTTTACCGTCTCCGCTAAACGATACACCGCCGCGAAGGCGCGCTCCGCCTCATCGAGCCGGCCGAATTCCAGAAGAGCCCTCCCGTAGAGAAAGTGGCAGAAGAGCTCCCATCGGCTCAGCCCCAGTTGCCGTGCCTCTGCCGATAGATCCGGAGCCTCCTGTACGACGCGGCTGAAATTACCGTAGACGAAGGCAACCACCTCCCGGAGCGCCTGCGCCTTGAGGCGGAGCTCAGCGCGCTTTGCCCCTCGAGCGCTATCAACGGCGTATCCGAGATACGCCGAGGCGTCACCAAGATCCCCTTTCGCCATGGATACGAGCCCGAGCTGCATGTACGCCCGGGTCCTCCCATGGGTATCGTTGAGCTGCATAAACTGTGCCAGAGCGCGCTTGCTCCGGTGGAGGGATTTATGCATAAGTCCCTCCATGTAGTACGCTTCTGCCAGGCCGAGGTTATACTCCGCCTCCAGGAGACCGCCGGACCCCGCCTCTCTGGATGGAAGCTCTCCGGGATCACCAGGGTATCCGAGCTTTGCCCTCCAGCGAAATATCTCCGCAAGCCTTCGTAGGCGCTCCCGTTTCAGTGCATCGAAGCCGAAGAGCCACTGCCCTACCGCCTCATCATCGAAAAGCGGAAGCCGGTCCCAGAGGTAATCCCGAAGGAGCCGTTCCTGCTCCCCCTGTCCGGCGGCGAAAAGCATCGTCGCGAAGAGCTCCGGCCGCTCCTCGAGCTCACCCTGGTCGCGCAGGTGCAGGAGCTCGGCCCCCACAATCCTGGTAAGGCGATTCTTAGCGGAGACGTCAATGCCGGCCGTAAGGGCGGCCTCAGGCTCCCCCAAGAGAAGGTGGGTTCCGTCCGGCCTGCTCCAGAGAAGGCCGTCAGCGAGGAAGCGCTCCTGTACGGCGCGGTATTCGACTGGAGAGAGGCCGAGACGCCCCGCGAGCTTCTCCACTCGTTGTCCCGAGAGCTGTGTTCCGTAGTAGCGATGCAGGTAGAGAAGAAGCAGCTCACGCTCCTCGTAGGTCGAAAGGATCGCTTCCATAGCGGTTGGAGCCTCTTTTCCGGCCCGCTGGATGAGAAACTCCTCGTAGAAAAAGCACTCCTCTCCGCCCCAGGCGATCTCCTCGGGCTCATCCGAGAGGGTTCCGAAGAGCGAAGCATACTCGGTGCCGGCGGCGAGAACGGTTAGCTTACCCGCGGGATCCGCCTCCTCCAGGAGTTGCCCGAGGGTGGTAACTTCTTCCGCCCCCCACCGCTCGGCGTCGAAGCAGACCATAAAGGCGGCAGAACCACCGAGGCAGAGAGAGATCGCCTCGTGCCATAGATTACGCTTTCGTCCCTGAGGGGAGTCCCAGAAGCTCCGGTGTATGTCCGCGAAGACAAAGTTGGAGCACTCCGTCTCGAACCGGCGGATCTCCTCGTTGAGCTCCTCGCCTATCCGTGACCTGCCGATCGCCGGGGCCGAACCGAGCCAGAGACGCCCGGACTCCAGGGAGTCCGGTTCCGCCTCGATCCAGTTCACCTGGGCCCGCTTTAGGGCACTCCGCAGCGCCCACCGCGCTCCGCCCCCGCTTAGGTCTCTGACAAAGACAAGCCGACGTCTCGGCCCATGCCCTCTGAGGCGTGAGGCGAGCGCCTTCGTCTCCTTCCGAGACGCCACCAACTCACCGATCGGCTGGCTCTCTAAGTCAAGGCTTTCCCGCAGCGACTGCACGTGGTAGAGTTCGCCTTCCTCCCCGGGCACGTGCTCCACCGCTCCCCGGAGCTGACGCATCGCCTCCTCGGTGAACCAGAGGCCGTCCTCCAAGGCGACCGGAAGCAACATCCCCTTGAGCTGCCGTAAGATTTCCCTGCCGTCGGACGAGTCGGTCCGGTGGAGTAGAAGGGTGTAGCCGAGCAGATCTTCCTTTACCTCTTCCAGAAGCTGATGCATCTCATGAAGAAAGGAGATGAGCTCCCCGACGTTACCCTGACCTATCGGGGGCAGTAGGTAGAGTCGAAAGTCCTCGCTCCGTTCCAGACGCTCAACACGGTAACGACGGAGCACCGAGTCTATACTCCCTTCGATTCCCCGGGCCCATTCACTTCGAGTAGCGGTAAGCTGTCGGAGCGCCGGCAACTCCAGCAGGAGATAATACATCCCTTAGAATGTCGGCTTCCGGCGCGCCTCGGTTTAGGCTAA
>JBKHED010000082.1:0-13453 GCA_046540995.1 Spirochaetaceae bacterium
ACAACATGGACAAGCCGCTGGTTGTCCAGTACGGCATGTACCTCTACGACATCGTATTCAGGCTCGACCTTGGTCCCTCATTTCGGTATCAGGACCGGGACGTCAACTACTACATTTTCAACAGCCTGCCGAACTCCCTCTTCTTGGGGGTCATCGCCCTGAGCATCGCACTTGTTTTGGGTATAGGGGCGGGAATGACATCGGCGGTAAGGCAGAATACCATCGTCGACTACGCCTCGATGTCGGTGGCGGTTGTAGGGATATCCGTTCCCCTCTTCGTGATCGGGCCGGTGCTTATGTACTTTCTGGCGATTCAGCTGGGCTGGCTGCCCACGTCGGGCTGGATCTCCAGCCGAGCGGGGTGGAAAACCGCGGTAATGCCCGCCGTGACGCTCGCTTTTCCCTACTTCGCCTACATCGCTCGACTGACCCGGGCGAGCGTCATCGAGGTTCTCAGGAGCGACTACGTCCGTACCGCTCGGGCTAAGGGAATGCGACACTCGGTGATCCTTTTCAAGCACGTGTTGAAGGGAGCGCTCCTTCCGGTTGTGAGCTATCTCGGTCCCGCCTTCGCCGGAGTGGTCACCGGATCGGTGGTTGTGGAACAGATCTTTCGAATCCCCGGTCTGGGGAGGTTCTTCGTCCAGTCCGCCTTTAACCGAGACTATACCTTGATTATGGGTACGGTGATCGTTTTCTCCACGATCCTGGTCATCATGAACTTCCTTGTGGACATTCTTTACGGCCTTCTAGATCCGCGGGTCACGTACAAATAGGAGCCAGAGCTGTGAGTAACAGAAGCACGGACCTTGAAAATCAGGATCTCGGTAGCCGGGATCCCGCTCTGGAGTCGCTTCGACGTGAGAACGCTTCGAACGGACCCGGAACCGGACCTGCCGGGGCGCCTGTTAACGAGTTCGAGCAGGAAGTCGAAGGGGTAAGCCTCTCTAAGGACGCCTGGCGTCGGCTCAAGAAGAACAAGATGGCGATGTTTGGGCTGGTGGCGGTACTTATCTACGCCGTCATTTCCTTGGCGGCGCCTCTACTGCCGATCCACTCCTATCGAGTGCAAGTTCCCGCCCACCGAGATCTCCCCCCCTCCTTTACCAAGAGCGCCGGGGAGCTCTGGTACGAGCGTGAACGGGACTACATGCTCCGGCTCAACGAGGCTCAGGACGTTGAGGGAGGGCTTACCGCGGAGCAACAGGAGCGGCTTGCCGAGATCGAGGAGCGAATCGAGTCGGAGACCATGATAGTGGACGGCAAAGAGATAATGACCCATCAGCGCCGCTACCTCTTCGGCACCGACAACCTCGGCCGGGACTTGCTCGCCCGGATTATCTACGGCGGACAGGTCTCCATAGCGATAGGTCTCGTCGGTACGACGGTATCCGTCTTAATCGGAATCCTCCTCGGTGCTCTGGCCGGCTACGTAGGCGGTAAAACCGACTACATGATTATGCGGGTCGTCGACGTCATGTACGGCCTGCCCTACATGCTTATCGTTATCATCCTCATGGCGATATTCGGTTCCAACATATTTAACCTCTTCGTGGCACTATCCCTGGTGAGCTGGCTCACCGTCGCCAGGGTGGTCCGGGGACAGATTATTAGCCTCAAGAACTCCGAGTTCGTGGAGGCCGCCCGGAGCATGGGTGCCGGGACATGGAGAATCATCTTTCGCCACCTGGTTCCGAACACCCTGGGGGTCATTATCGTGTTCTCAACCCTGCGAGTTCCGCAGTTCATTATGCAGGAGGCGTTCCTCTCCTTCCTGGGGCTCGGCATTTCCGCGCCGTACGCCTCCTGGGGCTCCCTAGTTGGTGATGCCGTGGACGCGATGAGCGCCGCCCCCTGGCGACTCTTTTTCCCGGCGGTGGCGATGACGATATTTCTCTTCGCCATGAACTTCCTCGGCGATGGATTGCGGGACGCCTTTGATCCCCATAGCAAGAACCGGCAGTAGACCGGAGTATTTGGACTAATGAGTGATAAGAACGAAACAATACTGAGTGTCCGCAACTTGCAGACCCATTTCAAGACGGATGACGGAGTAGTAAAGGCGGTCGACGGGGTTTCTTTCGATGTGAAGAAGGGTGAGACCCTCGGCATCGTAGGGGAGTCCGGTTCGGGCAAATCCGTGACCAACCTCTCCGTTATGCGCCTCATACCCTCTCCTCCCGGAAAGATCGCCGGCGGTGAAGTCTGGTTCGAGGGAGAAGACCTCCTCAAGATGCCGGAGCAGAAGCTGCGGCAGGTTCGGGGCAATAAGATCTCCATGATCTTTCAGGACCCGATGACCTCCCTTAACCCATTTCTGAAGGTCTCGACCCAGCTCATTGAGACGATTCAGCTCCACCAGGGCCTCGATAAGCGGTCCGCCAGGGAGCAGGCGATCGATTTTCTCAACATGGTTGGTATCCCCGGGGCACAGAAGCGGGTGGACAACTACCCGCACCAATTCTCCGGTGGTATGCGGCAGCGGGTTATGATCGCCATGGCTCTCTCCTGCAATCCGAAGCTCCTCATCGCCGACGAGCCCACCACTGCGTTGGACGTGACCATTCAGGCGCAGATCCTCGAGATCTTGCAGCGCCTCGCCGACGATCTCGGTACCGCGGTTATTCTGATCACCCACGACCTCGGCGTCGTGGCGGGTATGTGCGACACCGTCAACGTCATGTACGCCGGAAAGATCGTGGAGAAGGGGAGTGCCAAGGAGCTCTTCAGGGATCCGAAGCACCCCTACACCAAAGGGCTCATACAGTCGGTACCGCGGCTCGATCAGAAGCAGCAGGAGAAGCTCTTCTCTATAAAGGGGCAGCCGCCGAACCTCATCGGGCTCCCGGACTGCTGTCCCTTCTATCCCCGCTGCCCCCAGGTGATGGCGGTCTGCAAAAGCAAGTACCCCTCCGCGGAGGAGGTGGGCGCCGGTCGCTCGGTGAACTGCTGGCTCTACAAGGAAAAGAGTGAAGAGGAGGCCGTTAGTGTCTCAAACGAATAGTAAGAACGCTCAGGTGCGAGAAGAGAATAGATCCCGGGAAGGTGAGACCCTCCTCAATGTCACGAATCTCAAGGTCCACTTTCCGATCGAGGAGGGGTTCATTTTCAAGCGGCAGGTGGGAAAGATCCGCGCCGTGGACGGAGTGGACTTTTTTATCCGTAAGGGAGAGACCCTCGGCCTCGTGGGAGAGTCCGGTTGCGGTAAGTCCACCACAGCCCGGGCGGTGGCGCGTCTCTACGACGCCACCGACGGAAGCATCGTCCTCAACGGAAAAGACCTGGTCAAGCTCTCCGACCATGAGCTCCTCAAGGCGCGCAGGGATGTGCAGATGGTCTTTCAGGACCCCTATGCCTCCCTCAACCCGCGGATGACGGTCAAGGACATCGTGGCCGAGCCGATGGAGATCTTTGTAAACCGGGGCCTCCTAAAGATCGGTAAGAAGGAGATCGAGAAGCGCGTCGAGGAGCTCATGGAGCGCGTGGGGCTCTCGAAGCATTTCAAGAACCGGTATCCGCACGAGTTCTCCGGCGGGCAGCGGCAGCGGATCGGCATCGCCCGGGCCCTCGCGCTCAATCCGGATCTCATCCTCGCCGACGAGCCGGTAAGCGCTCTCGATGTATCCATTCAGTCCCAGATACTCAACCTGCTCCGGGATCTGCAGCGGGAGTTCAATCTCACCTATCTCTTTATTGCCCACGATCTGGCGGTAATTAAGTACATCAGTGACCGGGTGGCGGTTATGTATCTCGGCAAGATCGTCGAGGTCTCCAAGTCGGAGCAACTCTACGAGGAGCCTTTGCACCCATACACGCAGGCGCTCCTCTCAGCGATTCCTATTCCGGACCCGGAAGTCGAGGAGCAACGAAAGCGGATTATCCTCAAAGGGGACGTCCCCTCTCCCGACCAGGAGCGCACCGGCTGCTACTTCTACGACCGTTGCCCGAAGCGGATGGACAAGTGCGCGAGCCGGGTGCCCCAGCCGCTGGAGGTAAAGCCGGACCACTACGTGGCGTGCTACCTCTACTTCGAGCCGGAGGAGATGGACGACTGGGTACCGCCGTACAAGCGCAATCCTCCGAGAGATGTAACGCCGAAGTAGCGCTGGTGGCGGGCCTCGCGGCTCGCTACTCCCGCCGCAGGGGCTTTCCGATAAACCGGGAGAGCTCCTCAGCCCGTTCTCCGAGGTCTCTACCGCCCCGGACCGGTTGGGTCTCGATGTCGAGCTCCTCACCCTCCGATAGATAGAGCGAGAGCCGCACGTAGCGCCGCTTGAACAGCCCCATGTGCGGCCTCGAACCCTCAGCGCCCCCGGCTTCCCGCTCTCCGACATGCTGAAAGAGCTTCCCCTTGGTAAACTCGCTCACTCCTACCGCCTCGATCTCCGAAAAAGGGTGTCTCTCTTTGCGGTGGGCGAAAGGGAGACCGATGCGGTAGGTCACCGTTCCCTCCCGGAGGGAGAAGGTCCACCGCTCGATGTAGCTCGCCGCGGCTCCCATCAGTAGGATCACGATAAACGGTGCCACCGCAAACCCCTCTCTGTCGACCATGCCGATTAAGAGGCCGCCGGCGGCCACCCCGATAATGAGGCGAAAGAGACGAGGGAGGCGCAAAACGATGGTCCGGTCGTCGGGCCTGGTGAGCCGGAGGGTCATATTGAGCATTTAGTTACCCTCAAGAAACGCCGGGAGCTCCCGGATGGAGCGGAGCCTCGGTATCTCCGCGGCGTGGCCGTCGTACCGGTTGAGCTCGTCCACAAGGGCCACCTGTCCCCCGAGTTCCCGAAAAGGCTCGAGGTAGTGAAGGATGTCATCGAGATAGAGGATTTCCTCCACCGGCCGACCGGAGGCTTCAATCGCTCGCTCATAGGCGGAGCGATCGGGCTTGCCCTTAAAGCCGTCCGCCCGCAAGTCGAGGACGAAGTCGAAGAGCTCCCGAATGCCGAAAAAATCCAGTACCCGCTCGGCGTGCTCCTTCGGGGAGTTCGTCAGCACGCCCTTTGGCAGATCGATGGCACTCAACACATTCCGGGGCTCCGCAGTGTAGGTTAGGTAGTTTTCGACGTTTGCCGGATGAATACGCTCGAGAAAGGACTCAATGTCGATTTCCTCCCGAGTCGCCTTGAGCCACCGAAGGGTGGAGCCGTAACGCAGGGAGTTCCGCCGGCGAAGGTCCGTCGCGGCCTGTAGGTCCACTCCCAGGAGTTCCGCCACGAAGGCGGACATCCCCTCGTGCATGTACTCATACATTCCGCTACTTGGCGAGTAGAGGGTGTTGTCCAGATCAAAAAGCAGAAAGGAAACCACGGGGTGAATAGTGAACACCTTGCGCCGGAGCGTCAACCGGCTGGTCCAGCTCCCCTGGGAGGCACCTCACGGGGTGACGAGAAGGCGTGAAGCCCGCGTGTTGGTATGGGAATCGAAGCCCTGGTCACTGTTGTTCGGGTCGAGGATCCGGACCCCATCGACCACGAAGTAGTAGTAGTGGCGGCCCGGCGGCACTCGGACTGAGCCGATGTATCGGTGAGGGTTCCGGGGATCCGGTCGGAGGCGGTGCATAAAGGGATCCCAATTGTTGAAGCTCCCTGCGACGTAGACCGTCCCGTCGGCGAACTCACCGGTGGGGATGCGCTCCCGTCGCAGCGTAGTCAGAAAGGGATTGATATCCTCGTCGAGCTCAATGGCAAACCGAACCTGCTGTTCACCAACGGAAGGAAAGGACTCTTCACCCTGGTACTCCGAGGGTATCTCCACCAGAGAGGCCGACACCCCGCCGGAGACCCGCCGGGTGCGCGGATTCTGTGGGTCCGTCCCCCAGAGACCGTCCACGACAATCCTATAGACGAGCTCCTCCCGCCCCTCGGGCACCGGCATGACGTAATAGAAGAGATCCTCCGAAGGGTAGTCCGATAGAGAGAGCCGCTTAAAGGCGTACACCTGGGAGAACCGCTCATGAGCAAAGGAGATTCCCACCATCCGGGTCATACGGCTCCGCTGTTCTCGCTCACTGGGACGGTAGGTAAAGAGGAGGTGCCCGTGCATGAACCGTGGCGCCTCCGCCTCCCGTAAGCCGCGAATCTCCCGGTAGAGGTGGATGTTATCTAACTCCGGGTCCTCCACGCTCTGTCCGAACAGCGCCGTCGGCACGATTATGAGAAAGAGTACTCTAAGAACGAGTTTGCGACTCACCATTTTTCTGCTACAGTTATCGACTGAGCTGGGCGGCTTCTTGACCACTCTCTCACATAGTAGCCCGTAGTAACCGAAGATTAATAGGTAGATGCCGCGTATAGAGGAGATCGAACAGTTTAACGAGACTCTCGTACAAGCCGGAGACGAGCCGGAGATACTCGCCGAGCGGGGAGAAGCGCTCGAGCACGTACCGCGGCCGGACGAAGGTCTGCCCGGCGACCTCGGCGATCTGCTGGGGGGAGCGGGGCGTGCGGAGCCTGAAGGTGAGCCCGAGCCGCAAGAAGGGAAAGAAGAAGGTGAGCAGCTCCTGAGTCGCCTCTCTGAAGCTCTTGAAGAGGAAGAAGAAGCGCCGGTTGCAGAGCAGCCGGAGGCCGAGGAAGGCGAGGAAGGCGAGGAGGATATTTTCGCCGGCCTCGACCTCGGGGACGAGGAGTTCGATCTCGGAGAGTTCGACTTCGCGGAAGAGCTCGGAGAAGAACTGGGCGAAGAGGAAGTCGAGGAGACGTTTGAGGCAGAGGAGCCGGAGGAAGCGGCCCCGGAAGAAGAAGCTCCCGAGGATGAGTCTCCCGAAGAGGAGAGTCGCGAGGAAGAGGAACTCGACGAGTTTACCGGCGCTGAGCTAGGAGAACTCGGAGATCTCGGTGAGGAGGAGTTCGATCTCGATGCGGATCTCGCCGATCTCACCGGAGAGCTCGAGGATAGCGAAGGCGCCGAGGAGGCTGAGCCGCTCTTCGAGGAGGCGCTGGAGCCGGAGAGCCCGGAAGAGCAGGCGCCTCCCGAGGCGGAGGATGAGCTGGACCTCTCGGCTATCGAGAGCGACTTTGTCGACGAAGAAGCTGAAGAAGAAGAGTTCGAGCTTCCTGAGGAGAGTCTGGAGGAGATCGCCGCCGGAGCGGAGGCGGAACCGGAGACCGAGCCGATCCCCGATGAGGAGCTCGAGGGGTTTCTTCCCGAGGAGGAGGAGGGAGAAGAGGAGCTCGGCGAGTTCGGGGAGATGGAGGGCTTCGGGGACCTCGAAGAGGCGGAGGAAGAGTTCGACGTCGACGAGTTCAACCTCGATGAGTTCGGCACGGAGTTTGGCGTTGTCGAGGAGGCCGTGGAAGGCTTGGAGGGAGCCGAGGGGGGCGCCCCGGAAGCCGGGCCGGAGGAGGAGGTCGAGAGAGCGGAGACGCAGCCGGAACTGAGCCTTTCGGAGGAGCAGTTCGACCACCTTCGAAAGACCCTGAGCATACTTCCTCTCAACCTCAAGCGGGAGGTCGAGGAGATTATCGCCGAAGGAAAGGCGAATCCCGCCCAGACCGAGGAGCTCGTCCACGCCCTCGTCGCCGGCCAGTCGCCCTCGCAGATTGGAGATATCGCCTCTCGCATCCTCGGCCGCCGTGTTCCGATCCCGAAGGGGTACCAGAAGCGCAGCGGCCTCGCTTTCGAGGAAGAGCAGCGCACCTTTGCCTACCGGTTCAAGCACAAGATTCTGCCGGTTCTGCGGGTGGCGGCTCTCGGACTCGTA
The DNA here is from genome assembly GCA_046540995.1 of Spirochaetaceae bacterium. Taxonomy (GTDB): domain Bacteria; phylum Spirochaetota; class Spirochaetia; order DSM-27196; family Alkalispirochaetaceae; genus CAYZHV01. The sequence goes on from JBKHED010000082.1 coordinate 7,700, forward strand.
GCCGCAGGGATCCTCGGCTATCTCTCCTACCAGTTCATCTACCAGCCCATTTACGCTCACTCCCTCTACACCGAGGGGTACGAGGACGTCCGGGCGGATCGGTACACCGAGGGAAACGAAAAGTTCGAGCGCGCCTACGAGGTGTGGCCTCGGGAGCGGTGGTTCCTCCGATACGCCCGCGCCTTTATCGATAGGCGACAGTACCAGCTCGCCGTGGAGAAGTACGACCAGCTCGTCTTCGGCATGGCGGAGGAGCGCGGTGCCTTTCTAATGGAGCAGACCCGGCAAGGCAACCTGGACTCCCTCTATGAAATCGGAAATCGCCGGCGGACGGTCTACGAGATGCTCAACGTCCACAGGGAGGGCATTCTCGAGCACGCCTCCCTGCAGTCGCGCGTTCTCGCCAACTACGAGCGGGCGGACGAGCTCCTTCGGATTCTTCTGCACGACGATGAGACGGACTATGAGGCGCTCATAAACCGTGGGGACAACTACATGCGCTGGGCGGAGGTGATGGAGAGTCCCGAGGAGCGGGACGAGCGGTATGAGCAGGCGCGCCTCTCATACGCCAGGCTCATAAACGCCCACGGCACCACGGACGAACTCCTCTTCCGGATGCTTCGCTATTTTATTCGCACGGACAACAAGAGCGAAGTGGATCGTCTCACCGAGACCTTTCAGGAAAACCCCGACGCGGAGATCAATCCGGTAATCTACGCCGAGCTCGCCGGCTATCTCATCGACAAGGAGGATACCGAAGCGGTTCGGGACATTATCTTTCGTGCCCTCGAAGAGGATGAGCGGCTGCCGGAGCTCCACTACCAGCTCGCCCGGTTCTACCGCGACCTTGCCACACCGGGAGAAGAGCTAGCGGCTCTGGAGAACGCCCGGACGCTCTTCGAGGCGCAGTCGCCCCTTACTACCGAGCGGTTGGGTATGTTTATCGATACGGATATTCGCCTCGGGGAGTACTACTACGAGCGCGAGGAGCACATCACCGCCGAGCAGCACCTCTCCCAGGCCGAGGCGCGTTACGAGCGCGCGGTGGAGCAGCGTCTCATACAGCCCGATCCCGAGTACGGCCGCCTCTACGCCCGGCGGGGAGACATTTACTACTTCGTCGAGCGGAGCTTCGAGACCGCCCTCGGCTACTACCGGACCGCCGAGGCAAACCGGTATGAGAGCCGGGAGCTCGACTACCGCGTCGGCAACATTCACTACCGCGCGGAGCGCTTCGACCAGGCGGTGGAACGGTTCCTCGACGCCTCGGGAAGGGTAACCCGGGACAAGACCCTCCTCTGGGCGACCGGCAACGCACTCTTTAATCGGGAGAACTACTTCGCTGCCCAAGCGCATTACGAGGAGCTTTTGGAGCAGCTCCAGGCGGAGCGCAACCGGATTCAAAACCTCCTGGTGGAGGAGAATCCCAGCCATCGCTCCCTCGTAGAGCAGATGATCAGGGCGAACAACAACCTCGGGGTCTCTCTCTACGAGCTATACCAGCGAGACGGTACCAATCAGGAGCTACTCTCCGAGGGAATGGCGTATCTCACCCGGGCTCAGGAGATCGCCGGTAACTACGCCCGGGACCCGGAGACCGGGGAGCGTTCCCTGGCGACGAACCTCGCCTATATCAATATGCGGGAGATCCTCTATCCTGAGAACGAGGGGACCGTGCAGATTTACAATCGGATACCCGACGACCTGGGGAGCTTGAGTTTCTAAACGTCGAAGAGCCAGTTGTGGCTGTCTTCTACCGCGCCGTACTGAATGCCCCGAAGGGTTCTGCGCAGCTGGGCGGTGAGCTCGCCGATTTTGCCGCCGTTATAGAGTGCGGTCTTCCCCTGGTGGGTGATCGACTCGAGGTAGGAGACTCCCGCGGCGGTGCCGGTGACAAATACCTCCGTCGCCTCCGAGAGTGCCTCATCGATCTCGACCGGCCGCTCGGCGGTGAAAACGCCCATGTCCTTGGCGAGCTCCAGGACGCTCTTTCGGGTAATCCCGTCGAGAATCCGGTCCTCCAGACTCGGGGTTACAAGGGTGCCGTCCTTCATATAGAAGAAGATGTTGCAGGAAGAGCCCTCTTCCACGTACCTGTGCTCCTTGGCGTCGAGAAAGATCGCCTCCATGTAGCCGTCGTCGACCGCCTCGGATTTCGCGAGGATCGGAATGACGTAGTTGGCGTCGCACTTGATCCAACCGGTGCCGTTCTCGGTGGCGCGAATCCTGTTGGTAGTCACCGCCTTCGCGTCGGCGTCGGGGTCGAAGTAGGAGCCGACATTGGTGGTGGCGATAATCACCCACGGCTTTTTCACCGTGTTGAGGCCGATCCCCGGCTCGCCGTAGGTAAAGGGGCGAATGTACATGGCGCTCCCTTCAACAAAGTCCCGCTCCGCCCAGGAGGGGTCGTACTCCGGGGAGAAACCGAGGTCGTAGTTCCGCCGGACCACTTCCTTTACGGCGTTCAGAAACAGATCCTCCGGGAAGGCGGGCATTCGCAGGCCGATCATCGATTTGTGCATGCGAGCACCGTTCTGATCGGGCCGAAAGATCTTCAGGCTGTTGTCCGGCTGCGGCGTCGCCTTGAGCCCCTCGAAACAGCCGAGGCCGTACTGGGTGGTGTAGTTGACAAGAGGCAGTTCGGGAAAGGAGTTGCGCAGGTTGAGAAGCGCCGCCCGTTCCTCCGGGGAGAGGATACTCTCCTTTTCCGGGGTCTCGTGGGGCTTCTCGATAAATTCTTCCGTCCAGCTGCCGTCCTCGTTATACTGAGCCTTATAGACCCAGGGATTGACCGACAGAGTAAAGGCGCTTCCCATTGCGTCGCTCCTTGCTGCGAGTTTCTCGAAGTAAGCCTTGAGTGTAGTAGCGACCCGGTGAGCGGTCAATAGTGCAGGAGAGTAATGATGGTAGATAACGTGGTTGTGCTTGCCGGTGGCTCCGGCACCCGGCTCTGGCCCGCCTCGCTTAGGAGCCGGCCCAAGCAGTTTCTCGACCCCGGGACCGGCTCCTCCCTTCTCCGAATGACGGTGGAACGGGCGGCTGCGGTAACCGAGAAAGGAAGAATAATCATCGTCACCCATAAGGACCAGGTTGCCCCTCTGATCGAAGAGCTCTCGCTCCTCGAAACTCTCCGGGGGCGTCTGCTAATCCTCCCGGAGCCGGCGATGCGAAACACCGCCCCGGCGATCACCCTTGCGGTGACCTACCTCGCTCTCAACGACGCCGCGGAGGGCACCACCCTGGTCCTGGCGGCGGACCACATTATCACCCCGGTGGACAAATTCGCCGAGGCGTGCGGGCGCGCCGACGCCCTCGCTCGGACGGGGAAGCTCGTCACCTTTGGAATTACCCCCACACGAGCGGAGACGGGATACGGGTACATCGAGGCGGGGGAAGGCATCGGGCCGGGCTCGGAGAGTGGTGGCCGCCCGCCGGGCCGTAGGGTCACCGCCTTTCGGGAGAAACCGGACGAAGCCACCGCACGGGCGTACCTCGAGGCGGGCAACTTCCTCTGGAACAGCGGGATGTTCGTCTTTCGAAACGACAGCTACCTCGAGGCGCTCAACAAGCACCGGCCGGAGGTGGCCACCGGCTTCGAGGCGATTCAACTCCTGGAAACCCATGAGCGACAGGATAAGCTCCCCGTGGAGAGTCGGAACGGAGTGGAGGTCGCCTGGGATGGGAGCTACCTGGCGGAGCTGTACGGAGAGCTTCCGAAGGTTTCCATTGATTACGCGGTTATGGAGAAGGCCGCCGCCGACGGCGGAGTGGCGGTGGTGGAGCCGGAGTTCGAGTGGAACGATGTGGGCAGCTGGGACGAGATGGCGGAGCTCGCGGAGGCGGGCGTTCTCGGCGGGGCCAAAGCGGGCTCCACGGGAGCGGATCTCTACACTGCCGGGGCGAGCAACGTCTACGCATTTTCGGATCTGCCGGTGGCGGTCTGCGGGGTTGACGATCTCTCGGTGATCGTCAAAAACGGTAAGGTCTTGGTGGTCAAACGAGGCAAGTCGCAGCTTGTTAGGCAGATCGTGGAGAAGCTCGAAGCAAAGGGGCGGGAGGAGCTGCTCTAAGCGGTCGTCGGCCCCTTGGGTTGCTCCGGCTGTTCGTCTCGTCGCTCGCTCTCCGGGGTGAGGAGGCGGGTGCGCTCGTTGAGGTACTGTGAGAGCTCCTGCCCCAACTGCTTGGAAAAGGCGAGTCCGCCGTCTTTGACCGGGCGCCCCGCCTTCGCCTGGAGCTCCGCGAAGAGCTCGAGCTCCCGGTCCGTCATGGCGAGGAGCTCCTCCTTCCGGTCCGCGAGGCGGGCGACGTTCTCGAGGACCCGTACTTGCTCTCGCCGGATATAGAGAATGGTGGAGCGGAAGGCGCTGAGCGCCTCGGCCTCGGCGCTGAGGTGGCGAACCAGGGGCTTTGTGTCGAGGCCGTCGAGGAGGCCGCGCTCGGCGGCGTGCGCTTCCTGCGCCTGCCGGCGAAGATACTCCGCGTAGTTTTTGCGGATCGAGGCGAAAATATCGGAAAAACTTTTCTGAAAGTTGGCGGCGTACGCTTTCTTCTTCTCTTCCGTAGCGCCCTGGGAGAGCCGTTTGAGGTTCTCCAGCTCCGATCGGTATTTGCTAACCTGCAGGAGAATGTTCTTAATTGCCGCGCCCATCTTTGCGCTCGGGTCCGTGGCGACGATCGCCTGCACGTCCTCGATTATGTCGCGAATTTCCTTCTCTTTGACCCGCTCCGTCTGGTCCGGGGTTGTATCCTGCCGCTCCGAGGGTAGGCGAATGGTCCCTTCGACGAGGCCGCGCTCGGCAAAAACGGCGAAAATGAGTGAAGCGATGGAGCCGGCCTGGGAGTCGAGCTGCCCCATGGAGCGGGAATTGTACTTAATATCCTCCAAAATTTCAAATAACTTTACGAGGCGCCGCCGTTTGGCCTCGACGACGCCTCCTTCCACGGAGCCGGCGAGCTCTCTGGCGATGGGGGCGTGGGTGGAGAGCCCGAGGAGCTCTTCGAGCTGTTCGGGGTCCCGTGAGGCGTTTTTGAGTTCTATCCAGTCGCCGGAAATCCGGCTCGGGAGCTCCATCTTCTGGCCCTTTCCTCCACCATTATCATACTACCCGGAGCGAAAATCTCCAAATCCTTGGAAGAAACCTCTGGCCAAACGGGCCAAACTGTTACACAATTAAACGTAACGCTGTTGTTGTAACGGTGTTATTAGGGATGTATGGCAATTGGAGTAATTCGCGTCGTTGCTTGACAGCGAAAATTCCGGTTGCTATACTGCTTTAAAATCCTAAGACGAACGGGGACGAAAAGGGCCGTTGGCCTTTCCCCAAAGCTACTGAGGAGGAATCCACATGCGAAAAGTATCTCTCCTTATTGCTGTGCTTCTACTGGTTAGCGTTGGTGCTTTCGCTCAGACAGTCGACTCGACTGTTGAAGCAGAAGTATCCGCTGCCTTTGGCGTGCAGCTCGATGAGATGACCACCGGAATTTCGAACAGCTTCAGCGTAGACTGGGAATGGGTCCTGCGCGAGGAAGCCACGGAAGAGTTTGGCGAAGGCGATGTCTACGGCTACATTATGGTCGAGGACCTCAAGGTCTCCGTCGCCGCCGACGGCGAGAATGACGTTAGCGGCGATGCCGGTGGCGGAAGCCAGCTCGTCGGCTTCTCCTGGGGCGACGTTAACGGACGTCTTGTCCTCGGCGCTGCCTTCATCGAGCTCGGTATGGACAACGTCACCAGGTCCGCCGACGAAGCGAGCA
>JBKHED010000083.1:0-13241 GCA_046540995.1 Spirochaetaceae bacterium
CAGCCGCACGCTCTCGAAAGTCTCGATAGTCTGGCCGTCGTTCCAGCCAAATGCGGCAGAGAGCGTGAGCCCGTTCGATTACAGCAAACCGCGAACCGTGCCGGAGCGCGCGGATTCGAATTAGAAGAGCGCGACGCCCGTCAACACCATGATCAGCCAAACGACAGCGAGCACCAGGAGTATGAAGAAGATGACACGGGCGATTCCCATGAAGCCGGCAGCTATGCCGGTGAACCCCAGCAGAGCGGACACCATCGCGAGTACGACAAAGAGAACCAACAGCTCGATCATAACGGCCTCCTATACTAAACGTAACCATTCTGGGGTCGGCACCAATAGCACAAAAGGGTTAGGCCTCGGCTCCCTGCGCTCGACAGAGTTTGACGGCCCTTCTACACACCTTTGCGAGGTCCACATCGGTCGGTGCGTTATGGAGCAGTGCTATGCCCGTCTCTTCGAACTGGCCTGAGTGTATGAGGTCGATCCGCTTTTCTGCCCTCTGCGCCGGAGGTTCCGCTCTGTTTGACGCCCAACCAATGGATTAGTAGTCTTATCATGATGCAGCCAACTTCCAATACAGTCGAAGGAGTATGAAATGCCAAACACGACATTCAAAGCGACAACAAAGCTGATCAATGGCCTGCAGGTTGAAAACACCGTCCGTCAGTTCACGCTCCGAATGGATGAGCCCGAAGATCTCGGCGGAACAGATACCGGCATTAATCCGGTCGAGGCAATGCTCGCCGCATTAGGATCATGCCTCACGATCGTTGCCGGAGCATTTGCAAAACAGGAGGGAATCGATTTGCAGGAGTTCTGGGTTGAGCTCGAAGGCGATCTCGACCCCAGTGGGTTCCTTCACGGCGCAGAGGGGGTTCGAAGGGGGTTCGATGAAGTACGGTTCACACCCCACATCAAAACCAGCTCTTCACCCGAAGATGTCGAGAAGTTCCTAGAGTTCATAAAATCGCGCTGTCCTGTAAGCGACAATATGGCGAACGAGACCAGGATCGTTTCTCAACCTCCGGTGGTGGAGCAATAGACCGCCCCGATTCTGGCTGAGCCTGATTAGGAATCGCTCGCCGAAGAGTTTGCGATCAAGCTTCTCGGCCGGAGAGGATAAGCCGGCGCCGTACTCTTCTTAGCCAAAACTATTTGCCGGTTTCTTCTTTCATAAGGATGGAGAACCTGATATACATTGGGGCGACTCCAGAATAGGAAGCTGAGGTTCCCCATCAATATGCTTGCCAACAATCGGGGCCCGGAGAAAGGGCGCCGCCCTCTCGGTGGGAGAGTACGCCGAACGGTTCGATTAACCATCCGTCGCAAATTTGCCATCGCCTTCAGTTTGCTCGTTCTCCTGCCCGCCGTCGCCCTCGGTCTCGTTACGATCCAGGTGGTGGGCCGCTCCATGGTGGATCAGGCTGAACGAGAGCAGCTTCTCCTTCTCCGCGCGATGAAGTCCAAGGTTGTGGATCGCCATATTCAGGACATGGAAAAAGCTGTTCGCGCCCTCGCGCGTGAGCCGCAGCTACCTGAGATCTTCGATGACCCCGAGGCGCGCCGACGGGTCCTATCTCGCTGGGAGCTGACGCGGACACTCTTTCCCGAGCGTTCCTACATTTACTTTGGCTCCAAGGATAACAGAATCATCGTGAGTCCCGACTGGGAACCCCCGCAAGGGTACGACTGCCGCGTCCGCCCCTGGTACCGGGCGGCTCAGTACGCCTACGACGTGGTCTGGGTCGACCCGTACGAGGAGTACGTCACCTCGGACCTCGTTATGAGCGCCGCCATGCCTGTCTACAGGGAGGGGAACTTTCAGGGGGTTTTGAGCATCGACACCCATCTCAACGGCTTCTTTCGCCTCCTGAAGCAGGATGCCGGAACTCGCTCATCACAGCTCATCGCTGTCACGGACCGAGGCAGAACCCTGATGCTCAACGAGACCGAGGGCGTCCGATTCGATCTCGCTGCCCACCCCCAGTGGGAGGAGATCTCGCGGCTCCACGACGGCGGGAGTTACCTCGACTACGAGGGGGAACGCTACTACGCCAGCGTCGTCGACGTGCCCGAGCTGCGACTCACCATGGTAGCCCTACTCCCCACGGAGCTCCTTTACCAGGAAATCCGGCCGATGCTGCTGGCGGTGGTCGTAGTGACTGCCGCCTTTGGTGTCATATCACTGGTGGCGGCGTACTACTTCTCCCGCCACTTCATCGTCAATATCGAGAAGCTCAATCGATACATGTACGCCGTTGAATCCGGCGACTACCGGATACAGCACTGCGTCTCCGGCTGGGACGAGTTCCGGGAGCTCAACGGCAGGCTCAACACCATGGTGCACCACCTCTCACAAAGCATAGAAACCCTAGAGACGCGGTCAAACACCGACGCTCTCTGCGGAATCGCTAACCGCCGTTACATAACTGAGCAACTTCGGGAGCAGTGCGAGCACGCCGCCGAGAATAGCTCGGTTGTGAGTGTCGTCCTAATGGATCTGGACCACTTCAAAATCATTAACGATACCTACGGACACGCCGTTGGGGACGAGGTGCTCCGCCGTGTCGCCAGGATAATGCGGGACGCGTTTCCTCGGGAGAGCGTGGTAGGAAGGTTCGGCGGCGAGGAGTTTATGGTGATCCTCCCGGAAAGAGAGTGCCGGACCGCCCTTGACATCGCCGACCGGTTCCGCGCCTCACTGGAGACACAGGCGTGGCGGGAGCCGGGGCTGGAGATCACCGTGAGCGGCGGTGTCGCCGAGTGGAGCCGCCGGGACACCCCCGACACCCTAACCCACCGCGCCGACCGGGCACTCTATCGGGCCAAATCGCAGGGACGCAATCGAATCCTCACCGGCGAAAGCGTGCCGGATCGATAACAGTCCCCCGGCGGAGCATAACGCACGCAATCACCGGTTCTACTCCGCTCTACGGGGCAGATGTGTGTAGAGAAACCGCTTGATCTTCTTCGTGGGGGTCCTCTCGAAGGGCTCCCACTGCAGCACCATGCGACTAAGGCGGGACTGACGGCTTACCCTGCTGTTTACTGCCCGGCGTATCTCCTCGAGAAGCTGATCCGCCCTGTGCTGGATAGCTCCCGGCTCTTCTGCCCCGTCCCCGAGTTGCTCCTTGAGCCTTTCGATGTCCACATGAACCTTGGCGATTAGCTGCCCCTGCCAGTCAAAGACAACTGACTCGAGGACAAGCTCCTGCTCGTCGATCACCGCCTCGATATCCCCGGGATAGATGTTCTCGCCGCCGGAACCGACGATCATGTTCTTGAGCCTGCCACGAATGTAGAGGTATCCCTCTTTATCTCGCCAACCGAGGTCGCCGGTGTGGAACCAGCCGTCGGCGCTCATTACCTCCTTCGTGGCCTCCTCGTCCTTGTAGTACCCCTGCATTACGTTAGGACCGCGTACGAGGATCTCACCTTCTCCCTCTCCCCCATCCGGCTCGAGGTGTACGTCCACGCCGAGTATGGGAGGTCCGGTGGAGCGAAACTTGGTATTGGCTGCGTCGGTGCCGGCGACCAGGGGTGAGGTTTCGGTGAGGCCGTAGCCTATGGCGTAGGGAAACTTTGCCTCCCTGAGAAACCGTTCGGCGTCGGAGGAGAGCGGAGCGCCACCAATTCCAAAAAAGTGAAGGGCCCCGCCAAAGGTTTCGTACACTTTTCGGCCCGCGGCACGGTGGATAATAAGCCGCAGCGGGGCGACCCACTTGAGGAGCTTGGTGAGAAGGTTGCGCTCGAAGATCGGCCGTATCCGGGCCTGGTAGAGCTTCTCCATAATCAGAGGCACGCTTACCATCATCGTCGGGCGAACCTCCTTGAGAGCCGGAAGCAAGGCGGAGAGTACCGGCGGCTTACCTAGGTAGGTTACCGAGGCGCCACTGGAAAAGGGGATGAGAAATCCGATTGTGCACTCGTAGGTGTGCGCAAGGGGCAGTATGGAAAGAAACCTATCCTCCGGGGTGATCTCCACCAGGGTACGGGAGCCGATAACGTTTTGGACGATGTTCCGGTGCGTTAGCATCACCCCTTTCGGCCGGCCGGTGGTGCCCGAGGTGTAGAGAATCGCGGCGAGATCTTCCTCCCGGGGCTCCGGAGCCAAATCCTCCTCCGACCCTTCGGGTCGGCGAAACGTCGTCAACTCCTCCAGAGAGAGTGTGAATTGGAGCGTCGGATGCTCCGGCGCCTTCTTGGCAAGAGAGTCGGAGACGATAAGCGCCTTGGCCTCGGAATGCTCGATAATCGAGCCGATTTCGGCAGCTGAAAAGTCCGGAAGGATCGGAACGACCACCGCCCCCATGCTCGTTACCGAAAGATAGGCGATACCCCACTCCGGCCGGTTCTCCCCCAGCAGGGCGACCTTGTCTCCCGGTTTGATGCCCCGCGCCATCAGCTCTTTGCGAGCCCCGCTAATACACTCGCCCAGATCGGAGTAGGAAAACTGCTCTCCTCCGAGGAGCGCGAGGCAAAGCTCCCTACCGTAGCGTGTAACGCTCCGGTCAACCATCTCTTTAAGCGTCCGCAGCTCTACCACATCTTGAGGCACCGATTTTGGTTCCATGAGTCTAATTTAACAAAAGAGACCGGTAGGGGCGAAGTACGTTGTTGCCACGAACCGTCTACCTGCGAAATCAGATCGATCCTACTCCGCGCCCGGCGCCTCCGGAGCGCGGACGAAACGGCGCACCTTTTCCAGGCTCCCGCCGATGTCGTTGAGATCCATCGGAAGCACCAGCCGAGTGCCCGCCTTCGCGGCGCTCTCGAGGCGGCGAATGTACTCCTCCCCGATCTGAAGGGCCGCCGCTTCTTCTCCACCGGACTCCTCTATCGCCGCGGCGACGTTCTTAATGCCCGCGGCGGTGGCTCGAGCCATGGCGAGGATTTCTTTCGCCCGTCCTTCGGCCTCGTTGATCGTCCGCTGCTTTTCGCCCTCACTCCTGTTAATCGCCTCCTCCTTGGAGCCCTCGGAGTAGTTGATCTTAGACTCCATGGTACCGATGCTCTTGGCCACCTCCGCACGTTTGACTCGCTCGGCTCGCATTTGCACTTCCATCGCCTCGAGGATCGTTTCGGAGACGGTAATGTTCTGCACCTCGTACCGGGAGACCTTAACGCCCCAGGGGTCTGAGGCCTCGTCCACGGCGGTCACTACTTCGGCGTTAATGCGGCTGCGCTCCTCAAAGCTCTTGTCCAACTCCAGTTGGCCGATCACCGACCGCATAGTCGTCTGCGCAAGCTGAATCGTTGCGTACTGAGCGTTGGTAATGCCGTAGCTCGCCTTCATGGGGTCCACGATTCGCATATAGAGGACGCCGTCCACCTCGACCTTGACGTTGTCCCAGGTAAAGCACTCCTGTGCCGGAACGTCTATAGCCTGCTCCTTGAGGGAGTGCTTGTACCGCACCCTGTCGATAAAGGGCACCAGGACGTGAATTCCCGCCTCCAGAGTTTTGACGTACTTGCCGAGGCGCTCCACCACCAGGGCGCTCTGGGCAGGTACGATCCGAATACTGCGAAGGAGCATAAAGACAAAAACGAGACCGAACAGACCCGCCAGAATTAGGAGAGGAAGAAAGGGATTCATGAAGTACCTCCTTGGCCACCCAAGGGCCCGAGAGACGCAATAAGCCCCTTGAGATCCGCGAGCTCCGCGGGAACGAGCGAGACTTCGCCGGTCTCGAGAATTTTGCCGAACCGCGCCAAATACTGCTCCGCCAGCCGGAGGGAGACGGCGTTTCGTCCTCCGGGACGGCTAATGGCTTCGGCTACGAGGCGCAATCCCTCGGCGGTCGCCTCCGCGGTAATCTCGGTGGCTCTCGCCCGCCCCTCGGACTCGTTTATGCGGCGCTGCCGTTCACCTTCACTCACGTTTATCGCGTGCTGCCGCTCCCCGCGAGAAACGTTAATTCTGCTCTCCCGCTCCCCCTCACTGGCGAGGATCTCAGCGCGCTTCTCCCGCTCCGCCCGCATCTGCTGCTCCATCGCCTCTTGCACGCCTTCCGTGGGAGTGATGTTCTTGACCTCGTAGCGGGTCACCTTGACCCCCCAGGGATCAGAGGCCTCATCGATCGCCTTGACGATGGCGTCGTTTACGTCCTCCCGCTCGGAAAAGGAGCGGTCCAAATCGAGCTTACCGATCTCCGAGCGCATCGTCGTCTGGGCGAGCTGCGCCGTCGCGTAGGCGTAATTGTCGATACCGTAGCTTGCCCGGACCGGGTCCACCACCTTGAGATAGAGAATCCCGTCCACCAGGACCTGCACATTGTCACTGGTAATGCAGAGTTGGGGTTCCACGTCGAACACCTGCTCCCGCATCTCGATCTTATAGGCGATACGCTGAACCACCGGGATGATGAGGTGGAGCCCGGAGCCGAGGGTCCGCTTGTACTTGCCGAACTGCTCCACCAGATAGTTTTCCGACTCCGGCACAATGTGAATCAGCTTGAAGAAGATGAAGATCACAAGAGCCGCGAGAAGATAGACCAGAACCACGGACATACTGTCCTCCTATTCCTCTAAGAAAGGTTCGCTCACTATCAGAGTGAGATTGTCTTCTTGAACGATTTGCGCCTTATCCCCGGGCTTAAAGGTTTCGGTATAGCTAACGGCCTTCCAGCTCGTGCCTTGAAAGCGTACCCGCCCCGGCCTTCCCGGAGTAATGCGCTCGGTGACAACCACCGTCCGGCCCAGGTCAGCCTCCCCTACCGGCTCGACGGTACCGCCTCGGAAAACCCGGGCGAACCGCCGCCGCAGGAATCGCAACGACAGAATGGAGCCCAAGGCCCAGACAATACCCTGCAGTGCGAGGCTGCCGGCCACCGGAGGGAGGATCAGAGAGGCGACGGCCGTTATCAGGGCGCCGAGGCCGAAAAAGAATATAACAAATCCCGGCACCAGGAGTTCCGATACCAGGAGAACAATGCCTACAACACCCCAGACAAAGGCAGGGTCTGTCAACATAAGTGGCTCCACATCACGCAGGGTCAGTGTACAGCCGGCGGAGCGTGGTATCAACCGTAGCCGAGCCACGGACGCGGCGGACTACACCAATAAGTAAATGCTTGCTTTCGCCAATCCGGCCGCTTACAATTCTTATATGAAGAAAAACGTAATTAATACTAAAATTGTTATGATTCTCGTGATGGCTATTCTATCCGGGTTTCTTCTACTCGGATGCGAAGAGGCTGGTTCCTCCGGTGACCCCACTCTTGTGGTTGGTCATCATCAGGAGCCCGGTCAGGGGGTATTCACCGTTGACGAAAGCGGAAACGCCGCTCCATCTCTGGAAAAAGAACTCATTTTAGCGGTAGGCCAGCACACAGGTTTTGCGATTCGCTTTAGTAAGGTGGATTATCCCGAACCAAGCTTTGAGGATATCGAGCACCCGATTGCCATTAGTGAGTTCTTTCAAGCCTTTGCGGACGCCTTGGATCAGGGAGATGTCGATGTAGTCATCGGCAACTTCTGGGTACTCACCAAGAGAGAGGAGGTTGTAGACTTCATTACCCCCCATCTCCCCGACGGTGTCGGTAGTGAGACCCCCCCCGTCGCCTTTTTTGTAAGAAAGGGCAATAGCGAACTAAAGACAGCCCTCGACGCGGCAGTTACCGCACTCGAACAAGATGGGACGATCGAAAACCTCAAAACGAAGTATAGCGTGGAGTAATAAGCCCAACGCAGCGACTTGAGAGTAGGTCACGTCAAATAGAGTTTCAGGCGATCACGGTCAACGCGTCCGAGCCACCTCGCACCGCGTTGGCCGGTAGACCCCCATCCAAGGTGGCGTCCCAATCCCGGATTGACCCGGCCTTCGCGAAAGCTTAGTCGTACAAGACCTTAGCCACACCGGCATCGTCCATATGGGCGTAGGATCCGGACAGGTTGCCGTGACCCGCGAACTGCGCGTGGGTCTCGATTAGCGTCCGCGCGAGCCGGTCCCGGTCATTGACCGCCATACGTTTGCAGTGATATCATTTTAATATCAACAAGGAGGTGTCTATATGCCGTCCCTAATCCTCCGTGACCTGCCGGAGGAGGTCCACAAGCGACTGGGTGACCGCGCCCATCGGCATCATCGCTCCATGACGAAGGAAGCAGTGAGTATTCTCGAGCGGGAGCTCCTTAACTCGGGCCCGGTCAAACTGCCTCCGGTCGTCTCAGGTGCAAGACCGATCCCGACTCAGCTAATAGACGAGGCGATAGAGGAAGGGCGCGAGTGATCGTCCCCGATGCAAACGTCATCCTCTACGCACTCACCCCGAATGAACATACCTCCAACGCACGAGAAGCGATCGAAGGAGCCGACGGCGTAGCCGTGCCTGCCCTCTGGCGTTTGGAAGTGGCAAACGCGCTGGCGATCATAGCGAGGCGTGGTCTACTGAGTCGGGAGCAGGTGACCACGACGTTCACAAACGCCGTTGAGACTTTTGTATCTCACGAACACGATGTCGACCCGAAAACTGCGTTCCAAATAACCCTCGAGACAGACTTGAGCGCCTACGACGCCGAGTACGTCGCCCTCGCGCGCCGGTTAGGCTGCAAACTAGTGACCAACGACACGGGGGTACTTCGGAAAGCACCGGATGTAAGTCGTCCACTACCTATCCCCTCCCAGAGTGATCGGTAAACACTTTTAGGATTCCCTTGCTCCACGAGTCTGCGACTAAACCGACTCTCCGAGTCCAATCCCCGGATATGCGATCGCTTCTAAACCCCTTCTCCTTCCCGAGGGCGATTGCAGACCTCGCAACCAGCACGACCTTGCGCCTCCGGAAGCCGCGTCGTAAAATGTAGCCGATGCGTGACGAGCTCGAGCTCTTTCAAGAGCTCATGACCCCCGCCGTTTAGCGGCAACACGCTTCACTACCGAGTCCACTCCTCCTTTAACGTGGTGGTTCCGCGAGGGTGGCGATTCGAGAACCGGCGCAACGAGGACCTACATATTGTCTTTGTCCGTGGGGGAAAGGGGCACTACGTAATCCAGGACAGGCGCGTTGAGAACCACCAGCTCGACCCCGACGGCTTCGGCCGTAGCCTCTGTAGCTCCATTCTCAACCAGATTCTCATCGAAACATGGCGCGATCTTCGCGAACGGCGAGGTGGCCGTCGCTTCGACCACAGGCTTGAAATAGACTCCATGAAGCGCTATTTGGGCGGAACCCTCGAAGAGGTGCCCGATCGATACCGTGCGGCGAGCCCCGTCACCTACATAGATCGAACCGACTCTCCGGCCCTCATAATCTTCGGAGCCCAGGACCCCTTCGTCGGGATGGGCCAGGTACGGACAACCGAGGAGAAAGCCCGCTCGAGTTACGTTGACCACACGATCCTCATCATCGCCAAGGGGCATCACAGCTACCTCGAGCTAGCCTCGCCGGCCGAGCATTTCCCTATGTGGGATTACTTCGACACCCATCTGAAACCTGCCGTCCCGGTATCGTCCATGTGACCGGGCCGCTACCGCACCATGATCTCCTCCAGCCGCTGCTTTTCGGCGTGCTTCTTATCACCACACTGATGAGGATCTATCAGTTTCTCGGTTGATAGAGTCGCATATGCTCGTTGCGAGCACGGCGAATCGCAGAGGATGAGGAGACGACCCCTTGTATCGACTCCCAAACTGCGAGAAAATCGTCTCCAGCGGCCCCGAAAGGCCGTGCACATCGACAGAAGGAGAGATCTCATGGCGAAACAGCAGACGCAGCGCATTCCGATCAAAACGCCCGGCGGCACCATGCACGTTTGGACTCAGAGCAACGGCTCGAGCCCGAGCATGCGGCTCCTGCTTCTGCACGGCGGACCAGGGGCGACCCACGATTACTTTAGGAGCTTCGAGAGCTGGTTTCCTGAGGATATCGAGTTCATTTACTACGACCAGCTCGGCTCGGCCAACTCCGATAACCCCGCCGACCGTACCTACTGGACCATCCCCCGCTTCGTCGACGAGGTCGAGCAGGTTCGCAAAGCGCTCGATCTCGACTCATCCAACTTTTTCCTCCTCGGCCACTCCTGGGGCGGTATTCTCGCCACCGAGTACGCCCTCGCCCACGGGGAGGCGCTCAAAGGCCTCATCATCTCCAACATGATGGCGAGCTGCCCCGCCTACAAGCAGTACGCCGACGAGGTCCTCGCAAAACAGATGGACCCGGCAGTAGTAGATCGCATTCGCGAGCTCGAGGCCGCCGGAGAGTACGAGAGCGAGGAGTACATGAACCTCCTCATTCCGCACCACTACGAGAAACACGTTCTGCGGCAACCCGCCGATCAGTGGCCCGAGGAAGTCGAGCGCGCCTTTGGGAACATCAATCAGGAGCTGTACGTCTACATGCAGGGGCCGAGCGAGTTCGGCATTAGCGGAACCCTGGAGAGCTGGGACCGTTCCGCCGACCTTTCCCGGATCACCGTACCCACCCTCGTCATCGGCGCCGAGCACGACACCATGGATCCGCGCTACATGGAGTGGATGGCCGGTCAACTGCCTAAGGGCGAGTACCTCTACTGCCCCGAGGGCAGCCACATGGCGATGTGGGACGATCCGGAAACCTACCACCGGGGCTTAGAGCGCTTCATTCGGCGGGTTTCCGAGGGAGGCTGAGGGTCCAACGAGGCAGATCGGGAATGGGGCGTTGCGCGGAGAGCGCAAGACAAACCGCGAACTACTACGGAACTTGCAATGGTACGCGGAGCCGTGTGACTATGCCCTCGTGGCGGACGTCCAGCGCATTCTGGAACCGGTTATGAACTATCAGTGGCCCTACTAACCGCCGCGGGAGAGGACGTGATCAATGGTAGTGGACGCACACCAACACTTTTGGAAGTACAACGAGACGGACTATCCGTGGATGAACGAGCGGATGGAGAAGCTAAAGGCTGACCACACGCCGGAGCAGCTCTATCCTCTCCTACAGGAAGCTGGCGTCGATGGCACCGTTGCGGTGCAGGCGCGGCAAATGGCGGCAGAGACGGAGTACCTCTTGGATCTCTCCCATCGACACGGCTGGATACTGGGGGTGGTCGGCTGGTTCGATTTCAGTTCCCCGGATCTGGATTCAGAATTGGAGCGGTACGGCGACGATTCCAAGCTCAAGGGCGCCCGAGAGCTCATTCATGATATGCCCGACCCGGAGTACGCGGTCAGTCCGGACCATCTCCGGGCCGTGGGACTCCTCGCGCGATTCGGCCTTACCTATGATCTGCTGCTCCGACCTGAGCACATCGAGCCCGCCACGCGCCTGGTCGATCGCTATCCCAATCAGCGCTTTGTCATCGACCACATTGCCAAGCCCAACATCGGGCAAGGCGAGCTCTCGCCCTGGCGGGAGCGGATCTCCGAGATTGCCCGGAGGCCGAATGTCTACTGCAAGCTATCGGGAATGGTTACCGAGGCGGCGTGGGGCGGATGGAAGCCGGGAGATTTCGAGCCTTATATGGAGATCTGTCTCGAGGCGTTCGGCGCCCGGCGTCTCATGATGGGCTCGGACTGGCCGGTCTGCACCCTCTCCGGAAGCTACGCGGAGGTGGTAGGAATTGTGAAAGAGTATACCGCCCGGCTCAGCGAGAGTGAGCGATCGGCAATTCTCGGCGAGAGCTGCGCCCGTTTCTACGGACTCGAGGCCGGTTAGCCGGGCGCTTCAAAAGCCGGACTGCGACTGAATCCTTACCCCCACCCCCGCGGACCGTTCCAGCCGGACTATCCCCCACCACTTGGCGAAACAGGCTCTGCGAAGATCCGAGACGAGATCGGCGTGTGCGGCACTCCCTTTCGGCCTGCTGTAGCCCGCGAACGGACGACAGGAAGAATCGATTTGTTTTTGGTCACATGGATGGTATGATCAAGGGTGGACTTTCGGAGGAGTTTCCGTGAGTAACTACACCCTTCTGAAACCCAGCCGCTCCCTTGTCTATGGCAACCGGACCGAACAATCGATATATGCGCAGGAGTTAGTCGTCGACGGATCTTATCGAATGGAGGAATAAGGTGAACGATCAGGATGAACGGGAGAGCGTGCAGGTGACCCGAAGGTGGGTAGTCTTGTTTGGAGGATTCCTTCTTTCACTGATGGGCGGAATGAGCTACGCCTGGGGATCATTTGTGCTACCCCTGGTCCAAGGGTGGGGTTGGAGTACGGCCGAGGCAAATCTCCCGTTTACGGTGATGATTATCGTATTCGCTTTGGCGATGATGCCCGCAGGAGCACTTCAGGATAAGTACGGTCCGCGGAAGGTGGCAACCGTCGGAGCCGTGATGTTCCTGGTAGGCTATACCTCCGCCGCACTCATGCGCTACTTTCCCTCTCCCGCCTGGCTTACGTTGACCTACGGAGTAGGTGTCGGCATAGCGTGCGGGCTTACCTACGCCACGATAGCTCCAACAGCACGCAAGTGGTTTCCTGATCGCCCCGGATTTGCCGTTTCCTCTGCCGTGATGGGGTTCGGTCTCGCAGCCGTCGTTTTTGCCCCCCTCAAGAAGCAGATGATAGATATGTGGGGAGTTGATGGAACACTGTTGGTCCTCGGAGTCTTTGTGGCGGCCGTAGCGATGGTTGGCACGCGACTGGTCCGCAATCCTCCTCCCGGTTGGATGCCACCTTCCACCGCCTCCGATTCGCAACGATCTTCAAAGGCGCCGCAGACGCAGAATATTCCGCCGGGAGAGTTTGTTCGAACTCCTCGGTTTTTTATCCTATGGCTCGCCCTGGCCGCGGTAATCGGAGGAGGATTGACCGCAATCGGTCTGCTAACCGCGTATGGGGAGCTCGAGCTCACACTGGCACCCGCCATAGCAGCGCTGGCTGTCTCCTTCTATTCACTGGCCAACGGCGTGGGTCGCCCTTTTGTAGGCTGGTTAGCCGACAAAGAAGGGACAATGAAGGTAATGCTGATCGTATACGCCGTGCAGGCCACGGTGTTCATTGCACTCCCCTGGGTAGCGACGAGTCCCGTCAGTTTGTTCCTCTCTTCACTTCTTCTGGGTCTCGGCTATGCTACTACCTTCGCTCTCTTTCCGGTGGTCGTGGCTGCAGTATCCGGAACCAAGTATTTGGGAATGAACTACGGTATGGTCTTCAGTGCCTTCGGCTTAGGGGCCATTACGAGTCTTCTCGGCTCCTGGCTTCTGGATGTTACCGGGGAGTTTACCTCTGCATTCCTTCTCGCGGGGTTTGCAACGGTGTTCGGTCTCATTCTCTTGTTCATACTCAACAAGAAATACGAGGTTGCCTGAACCATAC
>JBKHED010000084.1:0-13068 GCA_046540995.1 Spirochaetaceae bacterium
TTAAAGAAATCCTCGTCTCCGAAGGGGAGGACGTCAAGGTGGGCGCGGTAATCGCTAGGATCGAGACCGAAGGCGGCGGTGCCGAGGCGGAGGCCCCGAAGGAGGAAGCGCCGAAGGAGGAAGCGCCGTCTCACTCGGAGGAGACGGGCAAAGAGGCTGCCGGTCGAGGAGAGGAGACCGCCGCGGCGGAGAGTACCGCGGAGCCGGAGGAAGGGGATCGCACCGCTCCTGCGAGCAGGGAGATTCCGAAAACCGCTGGTGGCAAGGTCCCCGCCTCACCCTCCACCAGGCGCCTCGCCAGGGAGATCGGCGTCGACGTCACCGAGGTGTCCGGCACCGGCCCCGGTGGGCGGGTTACCGCGGACGACGTGAAGCGTCACGCTCGGGAGAGCCGGGGCGCGCCCGGAGGCGGAGCCTCGGTGGCTCCGGCGGCAGGCGCTGCCGGCGGCGGGATGTCGAGCGCCTTCGCTCTGCCGGACTTCTCGAAGTGGGGGGAGACTCGCCGGGAGAAGCTAAACAACGTCCGGCGCATTACCGGAGAGAACACCCAGTCCGCCTGGCAGACCATTCCCCACGTAACGCAGTTCGACGAGGCGGACGTCACCGGGGTCGAGGAGTTTAGAAAACGGTTCTCCAAGAGAGCGGAGAAACAGGGGGTTAAGCTCACAGTGACCTCGATTCTTATGAAGGTCGTCGCTCGGGCTCTCGAGATCTTCCCCCGATTCAACGCAACTCTCGACGCCGAAGCGGGAGAGATAGTCTACAAGGATTTCATTAATATCTCCGTGGCGGCGGACACCGACCGGGGCCTCCTGGTGCCGGTGGTCCGGGATGTGGACAAGAAGTCGATTATGACTCTCTCCGGAGAGCTCGGCGATCTCGCCCAGCGCGCCCGGGATAAGAAGATCAAGCCCGACGAAATGGAAGGGGGAACCTTTACGATTTCCAATCTCGGCGGTATCGGGGGCACCGGTTTCACGCCCGTTGTCTTCCCGCCGCAAGTTGCGATCATGGGCGTGGCGAGAGCGCAGACGAAGCCCGTCTGGCAGGATGGAGAGTTCGTGCCGCGACTGATTCTTCCGCTTTCGCTCTCCTACGATCACCGGGTCATCGACGGAGCCGACGGTGCCCGCTTTCTCCGGTGGGTCTGTGAGTCCCTGGAACAGCCGCTCTTTATGGAGCTCGAAGGAGGCGAGAATGAGTAAGCAAACTGAGACGGTAGTCATCGGCGGCGGTCCCGGCGGATACGCCGCGGCCTTTAGGGCCGCGGACCTGGGACAGAAGGTTATCCTCGTCGATCCTCTCGAAAACCCCGGGGGCGTTTGTCTCCACTGGGGATGCATACCCACCAAGGCGCTGCTCCACGTGGTTAAGGTGAAAGACGAGGCGAGGAAGGCGAAGGAGTGGGGTCTCACCTACTCTGATCCGGAGGTGGACATCGATCAACTTCGCTCATTCAAGGATAGCGTGATCCAGAAGCTTACCGGCGGGCTCGCGCAGCTCACAAAACAGAGGAAAATCGAGCACCTCCACGGTTACGCTCGCTTCAACTCCGAGAAGGAGATCACCGTCAGCCTCAACGACGGCGGGGAGGAGCAGTTATCCTTCGAGCACGCGATTATCGCCACCGGTGCGACGCCGATCTCTCTCCCGAACGTGAATATCGAGTCTGATCGGATTCTCTACGCGAAGAGTGCTCTCGAATTAGAGGGAGTCCCGGAGTCTCTTCTGGTGGTCGGGGGCGGCTATATCGGTCTCGAGCTCGGCTCGGTCTTCGGAAAGCTCGGGGCGAAGGTAACGGTCGTGGAAATGATGCCGGGTATAATGCCCGGGGCGGACCGGGACTTGGTGAAGGTCTTCGAAAAGGAGAATGGCGAGGAGGTGCTTCAGGAGATCCTTACCAGCACCGTGGTAGACGAGATGAAGGAAGTCAAGAACGGGCTCGAGGTCACGATGAAGAGCGCGGATGGAGAGAAAGGAACCAACAAGACCGAAACCTACTCCAAAGTGCTCCTTACCGTCGGGCAGAGGCCGAACACGGAGAACCTCGGCCTAGAGGCCGCGGGAGTCGAAACCACCGACAGAGGCTTCGTTTCCGTAGATGAGCAGCGTCGCACCTCCAAGCCGCACATTTTCGCGGTTGGTGACGTCGCCGGGGCCCCTCTCTTGGCTCACAAGGCGACCCTGGAGGGCAAAGTCGCCGCGGAAGTCATATCCGGCAAGAAGAGCGCCTATGATCCCGCCACGATACCCTCCGTCGAGTACACCGACCCGGAGATCGCCTGGGCCGGTGTCACCGAAGAGCAGGCGAAGGAGCAGCGCCTTGAGGTGGAGGTGACGAGCTTTCCCTGGGCCGCTTCGGGCCGCGCCCTGGCCATGGGTACCGATGTTGGTAAGACGAAGCTCATCATCGACAAGAAGTCGGGGAGAGTGCTGGGCGTCGGCATCGTCGGAAAAGACGCCGGGGAACTGATCTCCGAAGGGGTCTTGGCGATCGAAATGGGAGCTCTGGCGGAAGATCTTGCCCTCACCGTACATCCTCATCCCACCCTCTCAGAGACGATTATGGAGGCGGCGGAGATGTTCGAGGGGCAGGCGACTCACGTCTATCGGCGCAAGTAGCTACTCCAGATCTTCTCCGAAAGCGCGGCGTGCGGCGGTGTAGCTCTCCAGATTGCCGATGTCATACCGTTCTCCCTGAAAGGGAAAGGCGTGGAGCGGTTTGCGTGCAAGAAGCCAGGGAACAAGGCTTCCAGGGGCGTCCGCGTCACCGCCCTCCGCAAGGAACTCCGGGAGATCCTTCACCAGGGTCTCTCGCCTGTAGAGGTAGAATGGCGGCACCGCCCAATGGCTCCTCGGCTCTTTCGGCTTCTCCTGAAAGCTCTTAACCCGCCATGCCTTATCTATCTCTACTACCCCGGTCCGCTGAAGGCGAGCGGTTTCTTCTATTCGGTGAGTCGTAATGCAGTCGGTTTCTCTGGTTCGAAAGAAATCGACGAACTCGGTGAGCTCGAAGTCAAAGAGGTTGTCCCCGGCGAGAACGATTGCGGGGCCCGTGGGTTGATCGGACTCCACCGCCAGGGCCAAGTCTCGGAGGGCGCCGATTCGGTTCTCGTTCGCGGTGGATCCGTCGTTCACGAGGCTGATCCGAGACGCCTCCGGTCGGCCGGAGCGCCACCGGTCGAAGTGGTCGAAGAACCGGGCGTTCGTAACAACGGTGATCCCTTCGAGCTCTTCCACGGCGAGCGCTTTGTCCAGCAGGCGGTCGAGGATGGCGCGGCCGGCGACGGGGAGGAGAGGCTTGGGAACGTTTTTGGTCAACGGGTAGAGGCGGGTCGCGTAGCCCGCGGCGAGAATAATGCACTCCATGGATCAGGCCGGCACGACCCTGGCGCCATCGTCGGTGCGACCGAAGAAGACCCGATACTTTTCACGGAACTCCGGGTGCTTAACCGGGTAGCTTCCGTGAATCGCCTCCGCCACCTCCTCCCGCCGGTCCGGGTCGACGAGCCCGATACAGGCTCCTCGGTATCCGGCGCCGCTAAAGCGCGCTCCGTAGACCCCGGGGGTGTCTCTCAAAGTCTCGTAGATCGTGATGAGCTCGGGACAGCCGCTCTCGTAGTTGTGAATCGAACTCTCGCCGGAGGCAAACATCTGCTCTCCGAAGGCTTCGAGATCTCCCTTTCTCCACGCATTCACACCCGCTTCCACACGCTCCATCTCCGAGAAGAAATGGTCGGCTCGCCGGCGGAATCGACCAGGCAGCTCCTCCCGATGTTCCCGGTAGACCTCAGCGGGAATATCCCTCAGTACCACATCACGAAACGGAGAAACCGTGAGTCCCCCGAGCTCTTGGAGTAACCACGCCGCGACTTTGCACTCATCTACCCGGTTGTTGTAGTCGGTCCGGATCAGCGAGGTTGAGATTCCGGAGTAGACGATGGCTACTTCGAAGGGTTTCATTTGGTCCGATCGTGGAACGAGCTCGGAGTCACCGGTGTGGGTATCCATGTGCATGAGGTACCCTTCCCGGCTTAGGATGTTCGCAGCCTGATCGAGAACTCCGTTGTTTAGTCCTATGAAATCCCGCTCCACCCAGTGGCTGAACTGTATGAGTTCCTGCGGAGGAATCTCCAGCTCGTTTACCTGGGCCAGAGCCATGAGATAGGCGGTGGTCACCGCCGCGGAGGAGCTCAAGCCACCGATTGGGAGACGCCCCTGCACAACGCCGTTGATTCCCCGGCGGAGCTTGAAGCGCTTCTGCAGGGAGAGCACGGCCCCGCGCAAGTAGTTTCCCCAGTAGGTGGGGATCATCGGCGGAACTTGGTCGAGGTGGAAGTACTCCTCGTCGGGAAAATCGATGCTCTGAACGCGAACATATCCGTTGTCGTTGGCGCCAAAGGCGAGGTTTACGCTCTCGTCGAGGGCGAGGCCGGTGACGACTCCTTCCTGATGGTCCACGTGGGCACCGAGGGGGCAGATGCGCAGCGGTGAACGAACCACCTCCCGGGCGGAGGCGTCAAACTTCTCTCTATAGGTGTCGAGCAATTGTTCCATAGGCTTACGGCATGACTCTATACCAGCCCCGGCGCCGGCGCAAGAAGCACAAGACGGTTGTTGAAAGGGCCCCGGAAGGCCATACTACCGCCCCATGAAGCAGGAACTATCCACCTTCGACCTACTCACCCCCGAAGCCGCCCTTACCGCCGTAGAAAGCGCCTACGGGCTTAGACTGGACGGTCGGGTGATGACCTACCGCAGCTACATTAACCGGGTCTACGGCTTCACAACCGAGGAGGGTGAGGAGTACGTGGCAAAGTTCTACCGACCCGGCCGCTGGAGCTGGGACGCCATTGTGGAGGAGCACGCCTTTGTGCTGGAGTGCGCCCTGGCGGAGATCCCGGTCGTCGCACCCCTCGGTGATCTGGAGGGCGAAAGCCTCTCGGAAGTGGAGATCTCCGAGGGAAACGAAGAGGCTCTCTATCCCTTCGCGCTCTATCCGAAGCGAGGGGGACGGAGCTTCGAGGCCGAGAGTGATGAGGCGTGGTACCGCCTCGGCAGCATCGTCGGCCGGGTCCACGCGGTTGGCCGCCGGGAGGAGGCACCGAACCGACCTCGATGCACGCCGGACTCCTGGACCGCTCCCTTCGTGGCGGAGCTGGTAACGGAGCGGCTCATTCATCCCGATCTCTCCGAGGAGTTCCGGGAGGTGGCCGATGGGACGCTCTCTCTGGTTGGTCCGCTCTTCGAGGAGGTACCCTCGCACCGCATTCACGGAGACTGCCATCGGGGAAATCTCCTTGATCGTCCGGGAGAGGGGCTTCTCATGATCGATTTCGACGACATGATGGTGGGTCCCGCGGTGCAGGACCTCTGGCTCCTGCTTCCGGGCTATGCCGAAGAGTGCGGCCGGGAGCTCACGATGCTACTGGACGGTTACGAGGAGTTCGGCGAGTTTCCCCGGGAAACCCTCAGGCTCATCGAGCCCCTGCGCTTCATGAGAATGGTACACTTTCTCGCATGGCAGGCGAGGCAGCGGCAAGACCACTGGTTTCAGCGGGAGTTTCCGGACTGGGGGACGAAGCAGTTCTGGATTCGAGAGGTCGAGGATCTCAAGACTCAGGCGGGGGTTGTTCGGGAGGCTCTTGAATAGAGGGCGACCGAGAGCCGACGTTCTCGAGGCTCACGTTGAGCTCGAAGCCTACTAAGACGGCAAGGGCGACGAGCTTGAGCCAAATCATTAGTGCCATTAACGTTCCCAGCGAGCCGAAGAGCCTATTGAGCTGGCCGATGTGGCGCAAATAGAAGGAGAACCCCCAGGACGCGACGAGGACGAATACAGTGGCGGAGATGGAGCCAATTGAGACCGCCCGCCAGCGGGGGCGATCCGCGGGAGCGTAGAAGTAGAGGAGGGAGACCGCCAGATAGACCAGCACCACTACGACCAACTTGGTTCCAAGCTCCAGGAGATCCGTTGAGATCGCCCCGGAGTCGGTCACCGCCGCCGCAACCCGAAACGAGAAGATTCGCCCGAGGACAATGAGGACGGTGGCCGTGACGGTCAGAAGAGCGATGGCGAGAACGAGTAGTAAGGAAAGGAGACGTCTGTGCAAAAACGGTCTACTCTCGACTTCCTGGGCAGTGGCGTGAAAGGCGTCTACGACGTTGTCCACACCGTTTGAGGCAATTAGGAGAGAGATTGCCAGGCCGACGAAGGGGGCGACTCCCCGTCCGATAAAGAGTGAGCGTACAAAGGGCTCGATCGTCCGAAAGGTCAACTGCGGAAGCATCTGGCTGAGCATTCGCAGGGATTCTTCTTCCAGGTTCGCCACCGGAACGTACGGTAGAAGGGTGAAAAGAAAGTAGAGCGCCGGAGGAGCGGCGAGAAGGACCTGAAAAGCGATGGCCGAAGAGCGGGTGCGAATCTGACCTTCGTTCAGGCTCTCGAACAGGAGCGTGCAGAAGCGGCCCACACTCACCTGAGAGTTACCGGGGAGTGGACGTCTTCCCTTGGCGAGAAGTAGGCGCTTGATCCGGCGGTACCACATCTAAGGTGTATTTGTAGCCTTCCGGTGCGTAAAGGTCAAACCGTTGGCCCCCTTCACCCTCTCTTGTCACCCTCCTTCTTCACGCTGATCCCTTGACGGCGCCACCGCTTCGTCGGAAGATAGGCATCCAGTATGAGCGCACCTCACGCCTCCCGCATCGCCCGGGAGCTGAAGATCTCGGAACACCACGTTTCAGGCCTCATCTCTCTTCTCGATGAGGGGGCCACTGTTCCCTTTATCGCCCGGTACCGCAAGGAGCAAACCGGGGAGATGGACGAAGTCACCATACGTGCCGCTAAGCAGCGGCTTGATTCGATACGGGCTCTCGATAAGCGGCGGGAGGCGATTCTCGCCTCTTTGGAGGAACGAGAACTGCTCACCGAGGAGCTGAAGGAACGGATCGACGGGGCCGGCACCGTGACGGAGCTCGAAGATCTCTATCTGCCCTACCGGCCGAAGCGTCGCACCCGTGCTACAAAGGCGAAGGAGCTCGGCCTCGAGCCTTTGGCCGAGGGCCTCCTTCACGATGACCGGATCGACATCATGAGGGAGGCGGAGGCGCTTGTAGGGAGTCGGGAGGAGCTTGCGACTCCGGAGGAGGTGCTCGCGGGAGTGCGAGACATCGTTGCAGAGCGGATTCAGGAGGATCCGGAGATGCGCCGCCTTTTGCGGGCTCTCTTCGAGAGTTCCGGAACCCTCTCCTCAAGGAAAGCTCCACGGAAGAAGGGGAAGGATCCGGATCCCGAGGGGCGATTTTCGGACTATACGGAGTGGTCCGAACTCGCCAAGAACGCCCCCTCGCATCGCATTCTCGCTCTCCTGAGAGGTGAGCAGGAGGGCGCCCTAACGGTGCATCTCCTGCCTCCGGAGGAGCGAGCGCTGCGGCTTATCAACAAACGGTATTCTCGAGGCTCCGGAGAACGCGCCCGGCAGCTTACTCTTGCCTCCGAGGACGCCTACAAACGCCTTCTTGCTCCCTCTCTGGAGAGCGAGCGGAAGCGGGAGCTCAAGGCGCGGGCGGATGAGACCGCCGCGGCGGTCTTCGCAGAGAACCTCCGGGAGCTTCTCCTTGCTCCGCCCCTCGGGGGACGTCCGCTTCTCGCGATCGATCCAGGCTTTCGAACGGGGTGCAAGGTTGTGGCGCTAGACGCCCAGGGGCGGCTTCTGGAGCAAACGGCGATTTACCCGCTGGAACCACATCGGAAGGAGGCGGAGGCGATAGGAGTACTCCTCCGCTTGCGAGAGCGGCACGCCGTGGATGTTGTCGCCGTCGGCAACGGCACCGGCGGACGGGAAACGGAGCGCTTCCTCAAGAATGCCCAGGGACTCTCGGACCTATCGGTGATTATGGTGAACGAAGCGGGAGCCTCCGTCTACTCCGCCTCGGAGGTCGCTCGGGAGGAACTCCCGGAACAGGATGTGACCGTCCGGGGGGCCGTCTCGATTGGTCGACGGCTCATGGATCCATTGGCGGAGCTCGTGAAGGTTGATCCCCGCTCTATCGGGGTGGGGCAGTATCAGCACGATATTCCTTCTGATCTGCTCGAGGAGCGCCTGGAGCAGACCGTTGTCTCCTGCGTAAACCGTGTGGGAGTAGAGCTCAACACCGCCAGTCCCCACCTGCTCAGGTTCGTGGCGGGCCTGACGTCCAGGAGCGCCCGGGAGATCGTTCGCTGGAGAGAGGCGGAAGGTCCCTTTCGGAGTCGGCAGGAGCTATTGAAGGTTCCCGGGGTGGGGGAGCGGAGCTATGAGCAGTCCGCGGGTTTTCTGCGCATTCGGGGAGCTGAGAACCCGCTGGACGCCTCGGGGGTGCATCCTGAGCGTTACGCTCTGGTGGAACGGATGGCCCGGGAATCGGGCGTCTCAGTCGGGGATCTCATGGAGAACGAAGCGCTGGCCGATCGTATCGAGCTGGAGCGGTATTGTGACGAAGAGGTCGGCATGCCGACCCTTCGGGACATCTCGGAAGAGCTGAAGCGTCCGGGGCGTGATCCCCGACCTCTCTACGAGGAGTTCTCCTTCGATGAGTCCGTGGAGAAGGTTGAGGAGCTGAGACCCGGGATGCGCCTCCCGGGGATCGTAACCAACGTTACCAATTTCGGCGCCTTCGTGGATGTTGGCGTCCACCGGGACGGTCTGGTACACATTAGCAAGCTCTCCACCGAGTTTGTGAGCGATCCGAGAACTGTGGTCCGGGTACAACAGCAGGTAATGGTCACGGTGGTTGATGTTGACAGCAAACGAAATCGCATTAGTTTGAGTATGATCGAGTGATGTGGAGCGTACTCGCCTCGATCTACCTTCTTTCCCTCCTGCCGATCCTCTTCGCCCTCGGCACCGGCACCCCGGTGCTCATCCTCTACGGCGTGGGTATGCCGCTGCTCTTCGGCAATCTTCTGCTCGAGGGGGGCGCTCGGCTCAGAGGCGGCGCGTGGATTCCTTCGGCTGTAGAGCTAGCGGGCCTATCGGTTCTTCTTCTTGCTCCGATTTTCGGCGTAGAGCTGGGAACGCCCTTCTATTGGGCGGTTTACGCCCTCTTGGTCGCCGCTCTCGCCGGGGGGACGTCGGCGCCTCGTCTCCGAGCCCACCGCCCGGAGCCGTTTGCGGGGAGAATCGATGAGCTCCTGGAGCGGTTTGCTCCGGTCGCTCTCTCGGTGGCCGCGGTGGCGTACTACGATTTGAGCGGCTTCTTTCCCACGGCGGCTACGATCGCCTTCGCCTTTCCCGCTTTTCGCACGGAACGAACTGCTTCGCAACCCGCCGGGCTCTTTCGGCTCATCGCTATACTGCTCTTTCTCGCTCTCCTCCTGCCGGCGAATCCGCGAAGAGGAGAGACGGGACTTCTCGCACTCCTGAGCGTGCTGTTGCTCTGGGTCACCGAAGGGGGGCCGAAGCCCGCCCGCGGCCTTCGCCGTGGAGTCGACCTTCGCGGCCTCAAGGGGCTCCTCTCTTCCTTTCTGATCTATTACGGTATCCCCTTTCGGCTCCTGCGTCTTCGCCGGTTCTATGGGAGCTTTCTAAAGCGTGGCTCCCTCGTCTTTGACGTGGGGGCGCACCTGGGCAACCGAGTGCGGGCGTTTCGAAGTCTTGACGCCCGAGTGGTCGCTCTGGAACCGCAGAAGAGCTGCGAGAGCATCCTCCGTCGTCTCTACGGCGACGACGAGAGGGTGCAGATCCTACCGGAGGCGGTCGGTGAGGCTCCCGGGGAAGCGCAGTTGTACGTGGCTCCGGAGAATCCCACCATGAGCACCCTCTCGGCGCACTGGATCTCACGGATTCAGGAACACTACCCGGAGCAGGAGATCCGCTGGGACCGAACGGAAACGGTTCGGGTCACCACCCTCGATGAACTCATCGAGCGGTTCGGGACGCCGGACTTTGTCAAGGTTGATGTGGAGGGATTCGAACCGCAGGTGCTCCAAGGGCTTTCGGAGGCGGTTCCGGCCCTCTCATTCGAGTTTCTTCCGGCGGCTCTCGAAAGCGCCCTCTCCTGTGTCCGCCGCCTCGAGGAGCTCGGGGAGTACGAGTTCAACTACTCCCTGACCGAGCGGATGCGCCTGGAGCTGTCCGACTGGTGTGACGCCGAGGAGCTCCGCAGACGGTTACAGCGGATGCGACCGGGGGAGCCCTCGGGGGATGTCTACGCTCGTCGGCTCCGCTCGAGCACGAGGTAACGGTACTGAATTACTCCGTTCTTGAGACAGAGCTGCAGGGCATTTCCCCCGTAGAGGTTTGAGAACCACGCTCCTCTTCCGGGCCACCATCGAAAGAGCATAATGAACAGTCGCGCCGCCAGGTCCCGAGGCCTGTCTAGCTCGAGAAACGGGGTGAAGTCCTCTCCTCGGAGAAGACGGAACCCCCGGCTCCCTGCGATCCGCTCGAGGTCCGAGACCCGGCGAAGTCCCGCGGCTCGCCACCCCTCCCTAAACTCCCGGAGCCACCGCCGCTCCCTTTTCGTGCCGGGCTCCCTTTCGGCGAGAAAGTCATCCACAATCACGAAACGGCTTCCCGGTGGCATGGTCTCCCGGGCCGCTTCGAAGAGCTCCTCTATCCTCGGTACATGAACCATCGACTCCACCGCGAAGGCGAGATCAACCGGATGATCGAGGCTGCTCCAGAACGCCCTCTCCGAGAAGTCTCCCACCCGGATCGTCGTTCCCGGTCTTTCCTCGAGAACGCGCCGACCGAGCTGCGCCTGTACCGGGCTCAGGGTGACTCCGGTGTATCTTCCGGCTCTTCGCGAGGCGACGTAGAGGATGCTTCCGCCGACTCCGCAGCCGAGATCGACGGCGTCCCGGGCTCCTATTTCCTCCATCTCCTCTACTATTCGTCGGTTGACGTACTGCATCGCCTCTGCCCGCTCCGTTACCTCCGGGGCCCAGACGGAGCGGCGAATGGCGAGTTCCTTCCCTCCCTCCCCGTGGGCGAGAAAGCGGCGAGTGTTTCTGTCGTAGTAGGTGCGGACCTGATCCGCCTGTTTAGCGCCGTTCACGAGTGGGGCCAACCTCCGTCTAAAGCTACCGCTGTCGGGGTGTCAACGCATAGCGCAAAGTGGACGTCCCTTCGCCGGTGTGGATACCCTAGATATACGGAGGTGGATCGATGTATTTAGAGCTCAGTGAAGGATTTCGAACCTCCCCGTTTGAAATCACCCTCGTGATTTTGCTTCTCCTCGCCTTTATCATGGTGCCGACGATATACGGAATCCGCCGGAGACGAGAGCAGCGCAGGCGGCGGATGCGAAGGGCTTGGCAGCGGTACGAGGAGCTTGTCGATCAGCATGGGCTCTCCCCTTCGGAACAGGGGGCGGTTCAGCTCTTGAGCAACTACCTCGAGGACCCCGGGAGGAAATACCTGGTTCTGCAGAATCAGGCGGTGTTCAATCAAACCGCAGCCCTCGCCCGGGACGAGGAGGCGCTTTCGGAGGGACAAATATCGGCCCTCCGGGTTCGTCTCGGTTTCGCTGGCTCCACCATAGGGGCCCATCCACAATCGAGCGCCGAAATCCCCGAAGGCTCGGGAGTGCTCGTCCTGGAGGAGCGGCAACACCCTGTTCACGGGCGGGTGCTCGAGCCAACGACCTCGTCATTTCGGGTGCGCCTGGATGAGAACGAGCGGGAGTTCGTGGCCGGCAATCCCGTGAAGGTGGTCTATCAGAACTCGAGCGGAGTTTTTCAGTTTGACTCGGGGGTCCTCAACCGTATCGGAAGCGAGCTCGAGCTCGAGCACAGCGAGCGGGTCGAAACCGCCCAGCGTCGGGAATACTACAGGCGGCACATTCGGCTTCCGGTCTATGTACGGGCCGCTGAGGAGGCACATCGGCCTGTGCGGTCGGAGTTTCTCGACATCGGCGGTGGGGGAGCGAGCATGGTCAACCCCGGAGAACGGTACGAACATGGTGAGACCCTTGAGCTCACCTTTCATCCCGACAGCGAAGCGACCTTACATATTCCCGCCCGGGTGGTTCGGACCTCCAAGCAGGGTAGGGTGCTTCACCTCACCTTTGAGAACATCAGAGAGACCTCTCGAGATAAGATCTATCGTTTTCTCTTTCGGCAGGGAGCTGAACGGTAGGTCACTCGTCCCGGGAATGGATCTCCGGATGGATGTACCCCAGTTCGGTATTGAAGCCCTCTTCCTTCATTACTTCCCGCACGGTTGTGATAACGTGTGGGGGAATGCGTGAGCCGCTGTGGGTCATGGGAGGGGGAACGATCCTCGATTCATTACCGTGGGCGAGGATATGATCTATCGCTCTATTGGCGTTTGAGAAGGGGTTTCCGAAGGGGAGCTCCTGGACGAGACCGAAGGCGTGCTCGACCACGGCGGAAACTCGCTGGGCTAGCTTTCGAGCCTCCCCGTGCTGGTTGTTGTCGCAGAGCCATTGGATTTGCCGCAACTCTTTGGCAAAACAGTTTGCCGAGCTCAGAAGGTAGCCGTCGTAGTACCCCCCGGAGCTCTTGAGATGGTCGGAGTACCCTCCCTCGGCCCCCCGAACCAGGAAGATTCCGTGCAGGTCGATTCCCGAACTGGCGACGAGGTCTTCTCCGCTGGTGTCCTTGAGGAGGTAGAAGGCGGGATACCGCTCCGCAAGGGCAGCAACGGTCTCCGGCTCCATACTGTTCTGAGTCACTTGCGGCAGTTGATAGAGAGATATGGGTGCCCCGATTTCCAGTACTTGCGCGAGTTCTTCGAAAATCTCCTCCTGCGTCAGTTCCGCGCCCTTCGGCGGCGTGACGGTGAACCCGGCGATCCGTCGGCGCATGAGCCGTTCCACAAGGCCCCATTGAACTCCGCCTTTTGACTCCGCCTCCTCGCCGGCAAAACGGTGAATCATTTCCCGGACTGCTTGGGCGGCTTCCCCTCGTCCCGTACGCAGAACGCCGACCATCATCCAGTGGCCCCTTCTCCGGGCAACCTCTAACTGCATCTTGAGGACGGTGTCGCTCTCACTGGAATTGAGCTCCCAGCCGTCGCCGGTAGATCCTGGAGCGAGGAAGGAGTTGACTTGGGGGCTGAG
>JBKHED010000085.1:0-12693 GCA_046540995.1 Spirochaetaceae bacterium
TGGCACTTTCATTCTATGAGGGCCACGGGAAAGCTCGAGAAGATGAGCGTGGAACTTGCGGAACCGGTTCGTTACACGTTGCAGCTCGACGACGATGCGGTAGACATGAACGGGCTCATCGGCAGGGAGATAACGATCAACTTTACCGGTGAGGTCCGCTGCATCCTCTGCGACCGAGTGACGCCGAAGGCGTACGGCCAGGGGTTCTGCTACCCCTGCTTTCGGGACGCTCCGGAGAACTCGGAGTGTATCGTTCGGCCGGAGCTCTGCAGAGGCCATCTCGGGGAGGGGCGCGACCCGGAGTGGGAGGAGGAGCACCACAACAAGCCCCACGCGGTCTATCTCGCCCTATCCAGCGCGGTCAAGGTTGGCGTGACGAGATGGACTCAGATCCCGACGCGCTGGATCGACCAGGGTGCAGCCCGGGCGATTGTAGTAGCCAGAACACCCTATCGGCAACTTGCGGGGGCGATCGAAGTGGCGAGCAAGGAGCTCTACACCGACCGGACCAACTGGCAGCGGATGCTGAAGGATGAGCGACCGGAGTCCGTGGATCTGCTGGCGGAACGGAAGCGCCTCCTCGAAGCCCTGTCCGGGGAGCTCGCGGCGTACGGGGTAACCGACAGCGGACCCGTGGAGATCAATTATCCCTTGGAGGTTGCCCCGGAAAAGGTGAAGTCCGTCAACCTCGATAAGCAGCCGGTGCTTACCGGCCGACTCTCCGGCATTCGCGGGCAGTATCTGGTGTTGGACGAGGGGACCGTGATCAATATCCGCAGGTACAGTGGATACGTCATTCAGCTGACGGCGTAGTCCGCAGGCTCCACGGAGTGCGCTTTCCATGCCCTAGGGGAGCCGCCGGGCTGCGGCCCAGGCCGGAGACAAGAAGGCCGGCGTCCCGAGTGTGGGAGCCGGCCGGTGAATTGCTTTTTGTCCGCCGATCCCGGGTCATCCGGGCGCGGGCGTTTAGAACCTGTCGCGCCGATTGTCGCGAATTGCCCGCACCACCTTGAAGACGACCCGATCGATCTGGGGCTTAAAGAAGTACCCCAGGGCGGCGCCCACGATAAGCCAGAAAATCATACCTACTTCTTCTCCTTAGAGGAGCTCGAGGAGGATCCTTTCTCCCCTTCATCCTCGTCAATAATCTCGATCTTGATACCCTGCTTCGCCTGAATATCGTCCCGGGCGGGCACGGTAACTTTCAGCATGCCGTTCTTGAACACCGCCTTCGCCTGCTCCCGGTCGAACTTGTCGTCCGGGACGTAGTACTTCTGGTCGACCACATCCTTGAACTTGAGCCGCCGCTTGAGGTAGGAGACGCTCTCCGGTGTTTCCGGCGCCCGGGCGTTGAGGATCATGTAGTCCCCTTTATACTCCAGGTCGATATCCTTTTCATTGAACCCCGCCAGAGCGAACTCGAAGGTGATGCTCCGCTCAGGGCTCATATAGATGTTAGCCGGAGGAAAGGAATAGAAGGAGTAGAAGTCCCGCTCCTCGTTCCACGGCCACTCTTTGGCGTACCGTTTTGCTCGCTCTCCCATGTTCTCTACGTTGTCCGTAAACTTGGAGCGAAAGCTCTCCGCGGCGGCAAAGATGTCGTCCATGAGACGACCCAAATCGACGAAATCCCGTTCGTTCATATCACACCCTCCTCTCGAGGTCTGGTATGGGCGTTCCCGGATTGGGCAACGCCGTCTGCGCATGGGGAACCCCCTGCGACGTGGCCCGAATCCCGCGACCACGCCTATGAATATAACACCGTATCGGGTACTATTGTGTCACTGTGAGTATGCGAGTTCTCTTTCTTGGTGAGATCGTCGGCAAGGCCGGCGTTTTTTGCATTAAGCAGCGTCTCAGAGCTCTTCGGGAGCGGCTCAATGCGGACTGCGTGATTGCCAACGGCGACGGCACCACCGGCGGCTTCGGTCTCGGCAAGAACCACTCCATCTACCTTCGCAAACTCGGCGTTGACGTTATCACTTCGGGAGAGCAGATCTACTTCAAGCGAGACATGAAGGAGCACCTCCAACTGGCGCCCTACCTCCTACGGCCGGCAAACTTTCCCCCTGGAAACACCGGGCGCGGCTGGCGCACCTACACCTTCGGGGAGCAGCAGATCGGCGTGGTCAATCTTCTCGGTCAGTCCGGCTACGCCCGGGTTCATCCGAGTAACCCGTACAGTTTTCTTCCGGAGATCGTTCGTCGGCTCAAGGAGCAGTGCTCCATAATCGTGCTCGATTACCACGCCCTTACCACCGCGGAGAAGCTCACCATGTTTTACCACGCCGACGGCGTCGTTTCGGCGGTTGTCGGCACGGGTACTCGAGTGATCACCGCCGACGAACGGGTGAGCGAGAAGGGGACCGCCACGATTTGCGACGCCGGGCGCACCGGGAGCATCGACAGTGTGGGCGGCCTCGACCCGGCGGTAGAAATCCGCAAGTTCATCAGCCAGATGCCCGAGCGTTCGCAGGAAGCGTGGGATCGACTGGAGATCCAGGGTGTGGTGATGGAATTCGAGCGGGACGGACGGGCGCTCTCAATCGAGCGAGTTCGGGAAGCGTGCAGCAATGAAGCAGTGCGGCAGAATAGTCAAGATTGAAGGGGAGACGATCACCGTCATTCCCGATGGCGCCCGGTGCCCCGGCTGCTCCGGGGGACACTGTCATGCCGCACGGCGCACGGTGAGGGTGAGAAACAGCGACGGCCACCAGCTTTCTCTCTCCGATCGGGTGGAGATGCAAAGCAGCCCCTTTCAAAGCTTGCTTGATTTCCTGCTTCTGATTCTACTGCCGGTAGGGGGAGCTCTCCTCGCCGCGTTTCCCCTCTCTCGGGCGCTGCGTCTGGAGGAGGGGCTGAGTCAGGCGCTCCTGGGGGTTTTCACGGCGCTCCTGCTGCTCGGGGCCAACCTGCTTCGAAGCCGGAAACAGCGGGAACGCTCCTTTCCGAGGGTAATCTCCGTGCTTTCCGAGGGAGCCGAGAGTCCGCACCGGGTCTCCCAGGGCGCCCAGAGTTAACAGGGGCCTCTACGCGGGATCGGTTGGGCCCCTCGCGCTACCGTCCCGGAGGCTCTGGCGGCCCCGGAAGAAGCTCATCCCCCGGCGCAAACTCGTAGAGCTCCCGAAACTTCGCCGCCACCTTTCGCTTAATGATACGCATCTCCGGCGCCTCTCCGGTGAGCTTTTCGATAGAGGTCTGCCCCCGATCAGTAATCCCGCAGGGGACGATCCAGTTGAAGTGGTCGAGATTGGGGGCGACGTTAAAGGCGAACCCGTGCATTGTCACCTTGTTCCGAATGGAGATGCCCAGGGCGGTTATCTTCTCATTTCCCACCCAAACCCCGGGGTGTTCAGGGTCGCGCCCCGCCTCGATCGAGTAATCCTCGGCGAGCAGGTCGATAAAGACCTGTTCCATGTTTCGAACGAAGCGCTTGATGCTTCGGTGTCGCTCGTAGAGGTTGAAAATGGCGTAGCCCACGAGCTGTCCCGGTCCGTGGTAGGTGGTCTCTCCGCCCCGCTCGATCCATTCAACCTTCGCTCCGGCGGCGGCGAGCATCGTCTCATCCGCCAGGAGGTGCTCGTTCACCGCGCTCTTCCCCATGGTAATCACCGGCGGGTGCTCTAGAAGCAGCAGCGTGTCGCCGATCTTCTCCTCCCCCCTGGCGGCCTGAAGCTCTCTTTGGAGATCCAGGGCGGGAGCGTATTCGATCTGTCCGCAGTCGTAGACGGTGAGCTCACCCATTGGCGCGGCTCTCCTTGACCAGCTTGCCGAGGGTGGCGGCCATTTCGGAGAGGTCCACCTGCTTGTGGATGTAGCCGTACTCGTAAGCTACTCGCGGCATTCCGTAGACTACCGAACTCTTCTCGTTCTGGGCGAGGGTCATTCCCCCGGCCTCGTAGACCTCGCCTATGCGACGGGCGCCGTCACGACCCATGCCGGTCATAATAACCGCCAGGGCGTTGTTGCCGTACGCTTCGGCTACCGACTCGAAGAGCACGTCTGCCGAGGGGCGGTGACCGTTGACCGGGGCACTCTCGGAGATTCGGGCTACAACGGCGAGACTCTTCCGCTCCACGATAATGTGGTGGTTTCCCGGTGCGATGAGAACCCGATTCGGTTTGAGGAGATCCCCGTCTTCCGCCTCCTTAACCTCCAGGGGACAGATGCGGTCAAGACTCTTGGCGAACTCCGTGGTGAAACCGGCGGGCATGTGCTGTACCACCACGATGGGGACACCGATCGCTCCATCGATCTCCGCGAAGACTCTCCGCAGGGCGTTCGGTCCTCCGGTGGAAATACCGATCGCGATGACGTCGAGGGTTCCCGGCTTGCGTTTGGGGGTGATCTTCCTCGGTGGGGTAAGCGCTACTCGCTCACGCTGTCCCGCCGGCGCGGGAGATGCCGTGGGCGTGGGGGGACGGGCTGGGGAAGCCTCCGCTTGCTCTACTGCTTCTTCCTCCGGGGCAACCGTCGGTTCAGTCGGAGGCGGCTGAACCGGGAGGTTTCGGCTCTTTCGGTACTCAGCGCCGACCCCGCGCACCAGCTCTACCAGATGAGCGCCCACGGTATGGATATCCTCGGAGACCGAGCCTGATGGTTTCATTACGAAGTCCGAGGCGCCGAGAGATAGCGCCTCCATCGTAACTTCGGCTCCCTTCTTGGCGATGGAGCTCAGTATGATGACCGGCACGGTAATGCCTTCTGCCTTTCGGGCCTTCAGGAACTCGATCCCGTTCATCTCGGGCATCTCAAGATCGAGAACGAGGACGTCCGGGTCGAGCCGCCGAGTCTTGTCCAGGGCGAACTGGCCGTTCATCGCCTTGCCCGCAACGGTGAGATCCGGCTCAGCTTCGATTATTCTCGAGACCAGATTCCGCATGAGAGCGGAATCGTCAACGACGAGGACTCGTATTTGCTGGGACGCTGCTTCGTTCAAAACAGTCAACCTTTCTTCAACGTATCCTTCTTGTAGATGCAGGCCCAGTCGGTTTTGACAAACTCAAACTGGGTGTTCATGCCGAAGAGCGACTCCGAGTGGCCAATGAAGAGGTAAGAGAAGGGAGCCATGGCGCTCCAGAACCGCTCCACCGCATCTTTCTGCGCGGCTTCGTCGAAGTAGATGAGAACGTTTCTGCAGAAGACTACGTCCAGGTTCCGCAAGCCGCTGTCGTTCTTCAAGTTGTGATAGTCGAACTTTATGGAGGAGCGAATGGCGTCTATTACCTTGTAGCCCCCCTCGCGCTTCTCGAAGTATTTCTTCAGATAATAGTCGGGAATGCCGTTAATCCGCATCTCGGGGTAGAACCCTTCCTTGGCGGTGAGCACCGATTTCAGGCTGAGATCCGAAGCAGTAATCTCCTGGGCGAAACCGGTCGGGAGAAGCTCCGACAGAACCATTGCGATTGTATAGGGCTCCTCACCGGTGGAACAGCCGGCGCTCCAGACGCGGATGCTCTTTTCTCCGGACTTTCGCTTCCGCTCCACCAAGTCAGGCACTACAAAGTGCTGAAAGGTCTGCCAGTGCGCCTGGTTGCGAAAGAAGCGGGTCAGGTTGGTAGTGACCGAGTCGAGAAGCACCTTGAGCTCCTCCGGATCTCGCAGGACGTGCTCATAGTACTGGCCCACGGTCTCGAGCTTGGCCGAGCGCAGCCGCTCCTTGAGGCGGCTTTCGAGGATGGTTCGGTTTGCAGCGGAAAAGTGAATACCACTCTCATCGTAGATGAGCTTGCGATACCGCTCGAAGTCCGCATCGTTCAGAAGATCCGACATGGTGCTTGTGGATTCTAAGTGTATGGCTATGGTATGGACCGGTCAACTGAACTCTCCCCCTCGCCGCGGGGGCACTCGATATGGCCCGAGGAGTCCGACCCGAGCAATCCGACCCGAAGGGCCCCGACGGAGGCGACGTTGACACTACCATCGGTCCGCCGGATAATACCGGCACATGGAGAAGTATATCTTCGTGACCGGCGGTGTCTGTTCCAGTCTCGGAAAGGGCATTGCCGCGGCGTCCCTTGGGAGTCTCCTGGAGGCTCGGGGCTTGGAGGTGCGGATGATCAAGATCGATCCGTACATCAATGTCGACGCTGGTACCATGAGCCCCTACCAGCACGGGGAAGTCTACGTCACCGACGACGGGGCTGAGACGGACCTCGACCTCGGCAACTACGCCCGCTTCACCAATTCTCCCCTCAGCAGAGCCAACTCAATCACCACTGGGCAGGTCTACTCTGAAGTCATTCAGCGAGAACGAGAGGGCCGATATCTCGGCCGGACCGTTCAGGTAATTCCTCACATAACCGATCGGATCAAGCAGCGAGTCCGGGCGGTGGGAAGCGAGGAGGGCGTTGATGTTACCATCGTCGAGATCGGCGGGACCGTGGGTGACATCGAGTCATTTCCCTTTCTCGAGGCGGCCAGGCAGATGATTCACGAACTGGGGCACAGGAACGTCATCGCAGTCCATCTCACCTTGATTCCCGAGGTGTCCAACGGCGAGCTCAAGACGAAGCCGACGCAGCACTCGGTCAAGGAGCTTCTGGAGGTGGGAATCCAGCCGGATATTCTCCTCTGCCGTGCTCCACACATTCTCGAAGACTCGATGCGTCGAAAGATCGCCCTCTTTACCAACGTCGAGTTCGAAGCAGTCATCTCCGCGTACGATGTGCAGACAACGCTCTACGAGATCCCTCTCATGTATCATCGACAGAAGCTCGATGAGATCGCCCTAAACAAGCTCGAGCTCGATTACGGCGAGGCGCAACTCTCGGCATGGGAAGAGGTGGTGGAGGTCTTTACCACCACCGAAAAGCGAGCGCGCATCGCCGTGGTCGGCAAGTACATCGAACTCAGCGACTCCTACAAGTCCGTGGACGAGGCGCTGTTTCACGGTGGAATCGCCAACGGCGCCAAGGTGGAGCTGGTCAAAGTCGACTCGGAAAAGCTCGAAAAGAGCGGTAACTTCGATGAGGTCTTCTCCGAGGTCGACGGAATTCTCGTCCCCGGCGGCTTCGGGGGCCGGGGTATTCTCGGCATGGTCCAGACCGCTCAGTACGCCCGGGAACACGGTATTCCCTACTTCGGTATCTGTCTCGGCATGCAGGTCATGGTAATCGAGTACGCCCGCAACGTCCTCGGAATGGAGGATGCGGACAGCACCGAGTTCGCCCCGGAGTGCGACCACCCCGTGATAAGCCTCTTGGAGGAGCAGATAGACGTAAAGAACTACGGCGGCACGATGCGGCTCGGTGAGAATGCCTCCCGGCTCCAGCCGGGGACCACCATTCGCAAGATCTACGGAAGCGAAATGATTCGT
Organism: Spirochaetaceae bacterium; assembly: GCA_046540995.1. Taxonomy (GTDB): domain Bacteria; phylum Spirochaetota; class Spirochaetia; order DSM-27196; family Alkalispirochaetaceae; genus CAYZHV01. Next base: position 7,319 of record JBKHED010000085.1, read on the forward strand.
GAGCGCCACCGCCATCGATATGAAGTCTCCAACCGGTATCGGCAGGACCTCCACGACGCGGGGCTCCGGGTCACCGCCACGACCGAGGATGGCACCCTCGTGGAGTCGGTGCAGTGGCAGGAGCACCCGTGGGGATTGGGTGCTCAGTTCCATCCGGAGTTCAAATCGAAGCCGGTGGATGCCCACCCGCTCTTCCGCAGTTTCGTGGAAGCCTCCCTCTTGCGACAGCATCGGATGCAGGAGCGCCCGGTGGCGCAGTAGGGAGAGAACTCCGAGGATGCAGGTGGAACCGAGCCGCAACGTAGTGGATATATTCAATCGTCTCTCTTCAGTGAGGGGTCATCACCCGCTCCGGGCGCGATCAGTTCGAGCCGCGACTCTTCTACTCACCCTTTTCCTCCTCCTCTCAGCGTGCGCTCTCGACTACGAGGAGGGGCGGGTAGCGGAAGAGATAGCCGAGGAGGTCCCGACAACCCGCCTCGTAAACGCCGAGATTACCGCCATTCGCGAGGGAACGCTGGTCGTTACCGCGGGGCTCCTGGAGAGCTACCCGAAGCAGGACCGACAGATCTTGGAGAACCTCGCCTTTATCGAGCGAGGCCCGGACGGCGATCTTCGTCTCGAAGGGAGGGCGAGCCGGGCCATTCACCATCTCGACACCGATGACATCGAGCTCCAGGGCGAGATCTACTTCCGCTCCGCCGTGGAGGAAGCGGCTATCGAGAGCGAGTTTCTCTACTGGGACGAGGAGGCGGAGATCCTCAGAAGCGAGCCCGATGGTACGGTACGTCTCTCCGAGGAGGACGGTACCTCGATCGAGGGCGTTGGTTTTCGAGTCGACGTAAGTCGGCGCAGGCTCTTTTTCGAAAACGGGGTGGAGGGCACGATAGTCAACGAGCAGGATGAGACCCCTGCGGCAGCGACCGACAACACCGAAGGATCCGCGGCAGAAGGGGAGGAGGGGAGTGCCGATGTGGCGCCGTAGTCTCTCTCTTCCTCTCCTTCTTTCGCTCGCCCTCGCTCTCGTATCCACTTTCCACGGGTGGACCCAGGAGAGCGACAGCTTCTCCTTTTCCGGCGACGAAACATCCATTGTCCTCGCCGAAGGGCGGGAGCGAACCCGTCTCGTCGGTAACGCCCGGGTCGTCTCGGATGCCACCACCATCCAAGCTGGGGAGATCGAGCTCTACGGCAAGGATTTTCGTTATGTTCTCTGCACCGGCGGCGTAACCGTGGTCGATGAGGAAAACGATCTCCATTTCAGCAGCGGCGAGCTCTTCTATGATCGGGACTCGGAGCTCACCCGGGCGCGCTACCGAGTCGTGCTCGAAGATCGGGAGAACGAGATCGTCGTTAAGGGTGGCTTTGTGGAAACCCGGGAGAACGGAACGTACCTGCAGGCGCAGATCGGGGTCCGAATCTTACGGGACGACCTCACCGCCCGATCCGAGTTTGTTCGCTACGATCGGGAGCGCAACTTTCTGGAGCTCTCGGGCTATCCCGTAGTCTTTTGGAAGGGCGACGAGTACCGAGCCTCCCGGATCAGTATCGATCTCGATCGCGATGAAATCGATCTCGAAGGCGGTGTAGAAGGCACCGTAACCTCCGACGATGATGATGAAGCGGAAGCCGAGGCGGAGGGAGCCTCCGAACCGGGCTCCGGCGAGGGGGAAGAGTGATGCCTAAGACGAAACACACCCTCGAGGTCGCCCAGCTGAGAAAGCGGTTCGGCAAGAAGGAAGTCGTCCGGGGCGTGGACTTCGGCATGCACACCGGCGAGGTTGTCGGCTTTCTCGGCCCCAACGGCGCCGGAAAGACCACCGTCTTCTACATGATCGTCGGATTCATTAGCCCGGAATCGGGGCAGATCTACCTCGACCGTGAGGAGATAGGGCGCTATCCGATGTTTCGTCGCGCCCGCCTCGGCATCTCCTACCTTCCCCAGGAGCCCTCGGTCTTTCGAAAACTGACGGTGGAAGAAAACATCTGGGCGATTCTCGAAAACCGAAAGGAGATCACTCCGGCTCAGAAGCGAGGGCGCCTCGACCAGCTCCTGGAGGAGCTCGGTATCGCCGACCGGAGAAAACAGCGCGCCTACACCCTTTCGGGCGGGGAGCGGCGAAGGACCGAGATCGCCCGCTCCCTCGCCCTGGATCCGAAGTTCCTACTTCTGGACGAGCCTTTTGCGGGAATCGACCCAATCGCCGTCTACGAGATTAAATCCATAATCGGGAAACTCGTGGAGCAGGGAATTGGCATTCTCATCACGGACCACAACGTTCGTGACACCTTGGAGATCACCGACCGATCCTACATCATCAGCAATGGGGAGATTCTCGTCTCCGGCAGTCGAGACGAGGTTATGAGGAGTGACGTGGCGAGGAAGGTTTATCTGGGGGAACGCTTCACTATGTAGTGTCCATAAGCTTGTTGCTCCCTCGCGCGTTGACAAAGGTATGGGGCTCTTCCATTATGATTAGTAGAAGAGGGGGAACTATTTAGGTGCAGCAGTACCAGCGGCCATCGCTTGTACAATCACAGAGACTCAAAATGACGCCGCAGCTCCTGCAGAGCATCCAGATCATGGCGCTCCCTCTGCAGGATCTCAAGCTCCGGATAGAAGAAGAACTGGAACAGAATCCGGCCCTGGAAGTAACAGAAGAGCAGGGAACGGTCTCTCTCGACACCTCCGGCGCAGGAGAGCACTCTGAGGAGTACGAGTACTTCGAGAACTCCTCGGATCCGGGGTACATATCGAGTTCCGGGAGCAGCGACCCCGATGCCAAGCAGCAGTTCATGGAGAACGCCCTCTCCCGGGAGGAGTCTCTCCAGGAGCACTTGATTTGGCAGCTCCATCTCCAGCCAATTGATGAAGAAGAGTACCGAATCGGGGAGCTCCTGATTCGCAATCTCGATGCCAACGGCTTTCACCTCGAGGATCCCACCCTTCTTGTCTCGGAAGAGGAACTCCCGATCCTGGAGCGGCTCTGCGCGATGATCCAAACCTTTGACCCTCCCGGTTGCTGCGTTTCGGACTACAAGGAGTCCCTTCTGGTCCAGGCTGCTCAGGTGACCGATCTCCCCGAGGGTACCGAGGAGATCCTCCGGGATCATTTGGAGCTTTTGGAGCGGGGCAAATACAAGGAGATCGCTAGGAAAACCGGAATCAGCGAGGCGGAAGTGGAGGAGGCGCTCGAGTTCATCCGTCACCTCACGCCCTTTCCGGGGCGTCTTTACGGAAGTGACAAACCCGAGTACGTCATTCCGGATTTGCTTCTCGAAATGCGGGATGGTCAGTTCGTCTTGGTTATGAACGATGAGGAGCTTCCGGTTCTCGGTATTAACTCGTTTTTCTCCGATCTTTCGGAGCAACGAGCCAACGAGAAAGATGTGCGGCAGTTCGTTAACGGCAGGGTAAAGGACGCCCGCTGGTTCATAAACAGCATCCAGCAGCGTAACCAGACCTTAATGAAAGTTGGCCGGGCGATCGTCGAGTTTCAACGGGACTTCTTCTTCAAGGGAAAGAAGTATCTCAAGCCGCTCACGCTGCGGGACATTGCCCAGGAAGTCGGGGTTCACGAGGCGACGGTTTCCCGAATAACCAACGGGAAGTATCTTCAGACCGAGTGGGGAATATTCGAGTTGAAGTACTTCTTTTCGAATTCAATCAGCGGAGCCGGTTCCAGCGGCTCCCGCTACTCCAAGGAGGGGGTGAAAGAGGTAATACGGGAAATCATTCTCCAGGAACAAGGTGAGAAACACCTTTCGGACCAGAAGATCGCGGATCTGTTGAGCAAGCGCGGTATTAATCTGGCGCGACGAACCGTTGCCAAGTACCGCAAGGAGCTGGACATCAGTTCATCCTACGAGCGATAGAATTAGGGGGTGCCTATGATCGAACCAACCGTCAAAGCCGTACACATGAACCTGCGGGAAACCACAAAGGAGTTCATAGAGGAGAAGCTCAAGAAAATTGACTTCGCCGACGGGATCGTCGAGGACCTCGAGTTTACCCTTACGAAGGATCACGGAAAGAAGTTCGAGTGTGAAGCGAAGTGCCACTTCCACTGGGGAGACTGGGCGATTATTAAGACCGAGGGTTTTGAGCTTCACGAAGCGATAAATAGGGCGATCGACAAGCTTGACCATAAGGTGAAAAAGGAGAAGGATAAGGTCCAGAAACACTAATGGCTGGATTTACTGTACTAGATCTCCTCGACCTTGATCTGAGGGAACATAATGACCTGATGCTAACCTGCATCGGGGGGCGTGGTGGTCTGGCTCGGGAGATAACCGTTCCGGATCTCAACCGCCCGGGTCTCGCTCTTGCCGGGTTTTACGACAACTTCGGCTATGAGCGGATTCAGATTCTCGGTCGAGGGGAGACCGCCTTTCTCCATAGGCTCGCCGAAGAGGGAGAGAGTGAGAACATCGAACGGCTCTTTGCTGAACCGGTGCCCTGCGCAATCTTTACGCACAATCTCGGTCCAACCGAGGATTTTGCCCAGAAGGCCGAGGAGTCGGGGTGCCCGATACTGCAGACTCCTCTGCAGACTTCGGAGTTCTCTTCTCGTCTCATTCGGGCACTGAGCAACGTCTTTGCACCCCGAGAGATCACCCACGGGGTGCTCGTTGAGGTATTTGGCCTCGGGGTGATGATTCTCGGCGACAGCGGCGTCGGCAAGAGCGAGGCCGCCTTGGAGCTCGTGGAGCGCGGCCACCGTTTGGTGGCGGACGATGCGGTGGAGATTCGCTGCGTGGCGGGCAACATTCTTCTCGGACAGGGGGCTAATCAGGCTCTCGGGCACCACATGGAAATCCGGGGACTCGGGATAATCAATGTGACCCACCTCTTTGGAGTTGGTGCAATCCGGGACAGTAAGCAAATTCAGCTCATCTGCAATCTGGAAACCTGGGACTCCAACAAGGAGTACGATCGGATCGGCACCGAAGAGCGCACGAGGGAAATCCTGGGGGTCAACGTTCCCTATCTCGAAATCCCGGTCAAGCCGGGACGAAACATTCCCATCATTATCGAGACGGCGGCGATGAACGAGCGTCTTAAGCGGATGGGCTACTACTCCGCCAAGGAGTTCAACCACGCCGTGGCCCGCTGGCTGGAAGGGGAGAACGCCCGAAACGCCTACCTTCGGAGCCGTGGACTGAGCTGAACATGGAAGAACGGGAAGTGGAGATCAAGAACCGCGCGGGCATCCACGCCCGCCCGGCGGCACTCATAGTGCAGACTGCGTCGCAGTACGACTCGAATATCTTCTTTCAGACGGACAATGAGAAGATAAACGCCAAGTCGATTATGGGCATTATCACCCTCGGAGCGGGCTACAAGAGTAGACTCACCATTATCGCCGAGGGTG
>JBKHED010000086.1:0-12461 GCA_046540995.1 Spirochaetaceae bacterium
AGAGCTCCACCTTGCCAAGGTGGATGTCGCGGGTTCGAATCCCGTCTCCCGCTCTTCTGACCGAGGCGATCTGGGATTCCGGATCGCCTTTTTTGTTAGCTGTAGTCGTTAGCTTTAAACAGAGGTGTATCGATGGTTTCGGATAAGCAAGTTGAAAAGCTGGAGAACTCGAGCGTTCGTCTCACGGTGACGGTGCCGAAGGAAGAGGTCAAGCGGGAGTACGACGATCTCCTAGCCGGTTACGCCAAGAACGTACAGATCAAGGGGTTTCGCAAGGGCAAAGTGCCTCGAAATGTCCTCGAGCGCAAGTTCGGGGATAGCTTCAAGGTCGAGACCGCCCAAAAGGTTATCGACTCCGCCCTGCAGGAGGTCTTTCAGGAGATAGAGGAGAAGCCCCTCCCCTACGCTCAACCGGAGCTCGAGGGAGAGCTCGATCTCGAGCCCGAGGAGCCCCTCACTTTTACGGTCAAGTACGACGTCTTTCCGGATGTAGAAGTCGGCGAAACCACGGGCCTTACCATCGAGGAGCCCCAGGTTTCCATTAAGAAGGAAGACGAGGAGCGGGAGCTCAAACAGCTGCAGGAACAGAACAGCGTCGTGATGGAGAAGGACTCCGGGACCGTCGAGAAGGAGAACATCGTCACCATCGATTACGTAGAGCTCGACGATCAGGGCAACGAGGTCGAGGATACCAAGCGGGAGGACTTCGTTTTCACCGTGGGCAGCGGCTACAACCTCTACCGGATCGATGATGAGGTCATCGGAATGAAAGCCGGCGAGCAGAAGGTTATTGAGAAGGAGTACCCCGAGGAGTTCGAGTTCGAGGAGCTGCGAGGTAAGAAGAAGAAGCTCAAAGTGACCTGCAAACTCATCAAGGAGCGGCAGCTACCGGAGATCGACGATGAGCTCGCCCAGGACATCAGCGAGAAGTACGACTCCTTAGAGGACCTCAAGAAGGAGATACGAGAACGGTTAGAAAAGTCGGCGGAGCAACGGATCCGAGAACGGAAGGTGGACAACCTCATGGCAAAGATCGAGGAGAACAGTAAGGTCGCGGTGCCTGAATCCATGGTCTATGCGGAGCTCGCCGGCATGTGGCAGAATTTCGTCGGGCAGTATGGGGGCAGCGAGGAACAGGTAGAACAGCTTCTCCAGATCCAGGGAAAGAGCAAGGCGGACATACTCGCCGAGTGGCGGGAGGGAGCGGAAAAGCAGCTCCGGCGGCGGCTCATCGTACAGAAGCTTATCGACCAGGCGGGTATCGAGATCTCCGAGGAAGAGGCGGAAGCGGATCTCAAAAAACGGGCGGAGGAGTCCGGTGCCAATGCGGAAGAGGCGCTGGAGTATTACAAGAACAACAACATGTTGGATTACATCAAGCAGGACCTCGCCGAGCGCAAGCTCTTCGACGAGCTATTTGAGAAGAACAGCGTCAAGAAGGGCAAGAAGCAGAGCTTCCTGGACTTGATGCAGGGAAAACAGTAACTTCACGCGGGATATGCGGAAAGAGCACATGGACACACGAAACAGTAACCTCGTCCCCATCGTAGTGGAGCAGACCGGGGCGGGAGAACGCTCCTACGACATCTACTCTCGGCTCCTCAAAGATAGGATCGTCTTTCTCGACGGCACTATTCACGACGTAACCTCCGACCTCATTGTGGCGCAGCTTCTCTTTCTCGAGAGCCAGGACCCGGAGAAGGACATAAACCTTTACATCAACTCTCCCGGTGGCTCGGTCACCGCGGGGCTGGCGATCTACGACACGATTCAGTACATAAAGCCGGACGTTTCCACCATTTGCATGGGGCAGGCAGCCTCGATGGCGGCTATTCTGCTCGCCAGCGGTGCCCCGGGCAAACGACGGGCCCTACCCTCTTCCAGAATCCTGATTCATCAGCCGTGGGGCGGCGTACAGGGGCAGGCGAGCGATATCGGCATCCAGGCTCGGGAAATCCTACGCCTCAAAGAGATGCTTATCAGCTATTTTGCCCAGCATACCGGCCAAACCGAGGCGAAAATCGCTTCCGATCTCGAACGAGACTATTTCATGTCCGCCCAGGAGAGTGTAGAATATGGGATAGTAGACGAAGTACTTGTTCGAGGGGGGAACAGCGAATCAGCATGATCAAACAGCGCAGCGAAAGCGGCAAATCGTGCTCCTTCTGTGGTAAGAAGGCGGAGTTGGCGCGTCGTCTCATTGCGGGCCCCGGGGTATATATATGCGACGAGTGCGTCAACGTCTGTAAGCGCATTATCGACGAAGAGGATGACATTCTCACCTCGGAATTCATGGAGAGCGTTCCCTCGCCCCGGGAGATCAAGGAGTACCTCGATCTCTACGTGGTGGGGCAGGAGGCGGCCAAGAAGGTGCTCTCCGTTGCGGTCTACAATCACTACAAGCGGATTACCCAGAAGAGCCGAATCGAAGAGGATGTGGAAATCGAGAAATCCAACGTTCTCATGATAGGCTCTACCGGAACCGGCAAGACCCTGCTCGCAAAGACCCTCGCCCAGAAGCTGAAAGTCCCCTTCGCCATCGCCGACGCCACCACGCTCACCGAGGCGGGATACGTCGGTGAGGATGTGGAGAACATCCTCCTCAAGCTCTATCAGAACGCCGGCGGCAATATCGCCGCCACCGAGCGCGGCATAATCTACATCGACGAGATCGACAAGATCGCCCGAAAGAGCGAGAACGCCTCCATTACCCGGGACGTCTCCGGTGAGGGCGTACAGCAGGCGCTCCTCAAGATTATCGAGGGCACCGTCGCCTCCGTCCCTCCCCAGGGAGGCCGAAAGCATCCGAGCCAGGAGATGATTCGGATCAACACCGACAATATTCTCTTTATCGTCGGGGGAGCCTTCGTGGGCCTCGACAAAATCGTCGAAGCGCGGGTCTCGAAACAGCCCATGGGATTTGGCGCCGACGTCAAAGCGACCAAGGAAAAGGACATCGTCGAGCTCTTCAAGCACCTCCACCCGGAGGACATGGTTCGATTCGGCCTAATTCCGGAGTTTGTCGGACGGCTTCCCATTAGCGTTACCCTCAGCGACCTCGATGTCACCGACCTGGAGCGCATCCTCAAGGAGCCGAAGAACTCCATCCTGCGCCAGTACCAAGCCTCTCTCAAGCTCGACGAGGTCGACCTCGTATTCGAGGACGAGGCGATTCAGGCTATGGCGACCCTCGCCATGAGCCGAAAGACCGGCGCCCGGGGACTGCGAGCGATAGTCGAGAGCATAATGATGGAGATCATGTTCGAGTTGCCTTCAATGGAGGGTAAGAAACGGGTAGTAATCACGCGAGAGGTAGTGGAGAACTCCGAGAAGCCGGAAGTCAGCGTTATCCAGAAGTCCGCCTGAGGTCGCTTCTATGAAGCTTCTGGACAAGGTGATGAACCGGGAAGAGGGGTCAACCTTCCCGGTGCTCCCGCTCAAGGAGAGCATCCTCTACCCCACTACGACGATTCCGGTTTTCGTCAACCGTAAGCCCGCCGTCCAGGCGGTGCAGGAGGCGATGAACCGGGATCGGCAAATCTTCGTCGTCTCCCAGACCCGCCCGGTGGTGCAACCATCCACCGCGGAGCTCTACAAGTCAGGAACCGTTGCTCACATTCTCCAAATGATGAAGCTCCCGGACGGTTCCCTGCGAATTCTCATAGAAGGAAAGAAGCGCGCCTCGGTCCTCCGATACGAGTCCGGCGAGCCGATCTACGCAAAGGTCAATCCGATCGAGAGCGTCAACATACCCACCGGGGAGAGCCTGCGAACCTACATTCGCACCATTCAGGACGCCTTTGAGCAGTACGCCGGTGTGAACAAGAAGATCTCCCGAGATGCGAGGAGCGCGGTCTCCCGGGCGGACGACCCGGAGCGCCTCATCTATCTGGTGGCGACCAACGTCGCCCTTCCCCTGGAAAAGAAGAACGACCTCCTCGAGCGCCCCGGCGTCAAGCCGCGCCTGGAGGACCTCGCGGTGGCGCTCAACACGGAGATCGAGGTCTTCGAGCTAAAGCGGCAGATCTCCGTGCGGGTTCAGAAGCGGATGGAAAAGGGGCAGCGGGACTACTACCTCAAGGAACAGGTCAAGGAGCTCAACAAGGAGCTCGGCCAGGAGGAGGAGGAGGACCTTACCGGCGCCAAGGAGATCGAGAGCGCCCTCAAGGAGAAGAAGCTCCCGGAGGCGGTGCGGGAGCGGGTAGAGAAGGAGCTCGGACGGCTACGAAAGCTGCAGCCCATCTCTCCCGAGGCGGGCATCATTCGGACCTATCTCGACTGGCTCATCGAGCTCCCCTGGTTCGAAAAGAGCGAAGAGCAACTCGACATCGGCGTCGCCACCAGGATCCTCGATGAGGATCACTACGACATGCAGAAGCCGAAGGATCGCATTCTCGACTACATCGCCGTACGCAAGCTGAACGGCCATCTCAAAGGGCCTATTCTCTGTTTCGTCGGCCCCCCCGGCACCGGCAAGACCTCCCTCGGCCAGTCCCTCGCCCGCGCCCTGGGCCGAGAGTTCGTTCGCATCTCCCTCGGCGGCGTCCGAGACGAGGCGGAGATTCGCGGCCACCGAAGAACCTACGTCGGCGCGCTCCCGGGCAAGATTATTCAGTCCATCCGAAAGGCGAAGAGCCGGAACCCCCTCTTTCTCCTCGACGAGATCGACAAGATGAGTTCCGACTTTCGCGGAGACCCGGCGAGCGCCATGCTCGAGGTCCTCGATCCGGAGCAGAACAAGACCTTTGTGGACCACTACCTGGAGCTTTCCTACGACCTCTCGGAGGTGCTCTTCGTCACCACCGCCAACTCCCTGCACACCATCCCCTGGCCCTTGCGGGACCGCATGGAGGTGATCGAGATCCCCGGCTACTCGGAGATCGAAAAGCTCCACATCGCAAACCAGTTTATCGTGCCGAAACAGCTGCGAGAGCACGGATTAGAAAAGGCGCATATTACCTTTCAGAAGAACGCCCTCCTCGATATTATTCGCAACTACACCATGGAGTCCGGCGTTCGGAACCTGGAGCGAGAGATTTCCGGGGTGATCCGCAAGCTCGCCCGAAAGGCATCGGCGGCGGAGAAGATCGACGTGGAGGGGTTCAAGAAGCAGGTAACCCCGAAACTCGTTAAGCAGAGCCTCGGAAACCCGAAGTACGAGCGCTCCCTCCTCTACGCCGAGCCCCGGGTTGGCCTGGCCAACGGATTAGCATGGACCGAAATGGGCGGCATGCTCCTACCGATCGAAACGGTGCTCTATAAGGGCAAGGGAGAGCTCATTCTCACCGGTAACCTCGGAGAGGTGATGAAAGAGAGCGCCAGGACCGCCCTCTCTTATCTGCGCTCCTGCCGGGAGTACTTCAGCAGCGAGATACCCAGCCTGGCCTCCCGGGACATTCATATACACGTTCCCGAAGGCGCCATACCGAAAGACGGTCCCTCCGCGGGAATCACCCTGGTAATCTCCATTCTCTCAGCCCTCGTCGGAGAGGTTCCGCGGGGTGATTTCGCCATGACCGGCGAGATTACCCTCACCGGACGGGTTCTGCCCGTGGGGGGCATTAAGGAGAAGTGCCTCGCCGCCCACCGGCACAACGTCGGCAACATTCTCCTTCCGGGGGTCAACCGAAAGGACGCTGATGAGCTTCCCCGTGAGGTAGCCAAGCAGCTCCAATTGCACTATGCTGACACCGTTCTGGAAGCCCTTCAACTCCTTTTTCCCGAGGCAATGTTCTTTCCGAGCCGGAAGCGGAGACGAAGCATCGTTCCGGGACAAATTCATCTATTCACAGAGGGCGCAAAGAGTGAAACTTCAGGGTAGATCATTGCTAACTCTCGCTGAGTACAGCCGAGAGGAAGTGGAGTACCTCATCGAGCTTGCGGAGCGGCTGAAGAAGGAGTCCAGGGAGGGCACCCGAGCACGTCGCTTCGAAGGGCTCTCGATCGCGTTGCTGTTCGAAAAGCGCTCCACCCGCACCCGGTGCGCCTTCGAGACCGCCTTCGGCGAGGAGGGGGGCCATCCAGTCTTTCTCTCTAACGCGGATATCCAGCTCGGCGCTAAGGAGACTATCGAGGATACCGCCCGAGTTCTCGGGCGCATGTTCGACGCTATTCAGTTTCGAGGATTCGAACAGAAAACCGTAGAAACCCTCGCAACCTACTCCGGGGTGCCCGTCTACAACGGCCTCACGGACCTCTACCACCCCACGCAGGCTCTCGCCGACCTCATGACCCTCAAGGAGGAAGTTGGCACCCTCAACGGAGCGAAGCTCAGCTTCGTCGGAGACGGTCGAAACAACGTAGCCAACTCCCTCCTTATCGCCTGCTCCCTCACCGGCGTCAACATATGCGTCAGTGCACCCGAGGAGCTGCAGCCCGAAGATACCCTCGTGAAGCTCGCCGAGCAGTTCGCAAAATCCTCCGGAGCCACTGTAGAGATAACAACAGAGGTGGAAGACGCGGTGCGGGACGCCGACGCGATTTACACCGACGTCTGGTACTCCATGGGAGAGGAGTCGAAGGAGAGGGAGCGGCGAGCGCTCCTCGGCCCGTACCAGGTGAACGAAGCGCTCTTCGCCCGGGCGAATCCACCGGTTTTCCTCCACTGTCTCCCGGCGGTCCGGGGAAACGAGGTGACCCCGGGGGTAATCGACGGCCCCCATTCGAGAGTCTGGGAGGAAGCGGAAAACCGAAAGCACACCATTAAGGCGGTGATGCTTGCGACTCTCGGACGAGTTTAGTTGCGCCGGGGTCGATCTTTCCGTATACTTCAATGAGAAGAGTCACAGGAGGCATGGATGCGACACCGTCTACTCTTAGTTCTACTCATCCTCGTCATCGCCACTGCAGTGGCGTTCACGCAAGAAGCGGAGACGACGGATGGTGAAGATCCCGTGATCTACCCCATGACGGTCTACCTCAATACAGTCTACCGACATAGCCTGGGATACAAAATCGAGTACAACGACAGCGAGCTCTATTTTCAGGAGGCGTACCTCCCGGGGCGCTGGTTTACCGAGGCCGCCGGAAAGGCCGAACTCGTCCACAGCATAGATAAGACGGTGCCCTATATGGTCGTCTACTACGTCGACGGAGAGTTCAGCCATCTTCGCCTCTTTGTCCCCGAGAGCCCCTATCATTCGGCCTGGGACCAACTCCCCAACGGAGCCGATCTCGAGGAAGAGTTCGCGATCGAGACCCTCGCCTTAGAGTACTGAGCTCCCCGGGCGGGGCCCTGCTCACCTGCTGATCCGCAAAAAGAGTATGCAACGCCAACCCGTCCCGGAGGAACTGCTCCAGTTTCTTCGGGACTTTGACCATTTCCACGTACTCGGGCACATCGAACCGGATGGAGACTGTATCGGCTCCCAGATCGCTCTCGCCCTCTTTCTCAACAGGAGCGGAAAGAAGGCTCACCTAGTCAATCCCGGTCCCTTCGAGCGTGCCGAGGTACGTCATTTCGCCTCCCGCTTTGCCTCGGAGCTACCGAGACGTACGAGCGAACAGGAAGCGGTCATAATCCTCGACAGCTCCACCCTGGACCGCATCGGCGATCTTGCCGCGCAGCTCGACGGGCGACCCGTGGCGGTGATCGACCACCACGCCTCGGGGGAGCACTTCGGGGACATCCGGTTCGTGGACCCCTCGATTCCTGCCACAACCCTCATGGTTCAGGCGGTGATCGAATCCTTCGAGGAAACCCCCGCTCCGGATGAGGCGAGTATGCTTTTCTTCGGCCTCGCCACGGATACCGGTTTCTTCCGCTTTTTGGACCAGAACGGCGGCGATGTCTTTCACGCCGCCGGGAGGCTTACGGACGCCGGTGCCTCGCCGCGAGAGAGCAGCGCCCTCATCAGCGGGGGCCGCACCTTCGCCTCGAGAAAGCTGATTGGACGCCTCCTCGAACGCGCCACATCTCACGCCGGGGGACGCTTCATTCTCACTTATATGACCGCGGCGGAGCGGAGAGAGTTCGGCAAGGAGAACAGGGACTCCGACACCCTCTACCAGCTTCTCCTGAGTATCGAGGAGTGCGAGGTTATCGCCTTCGTGCGGGAGGAGTCGGAGACCGTCTGCAAAGGCAGCCTCCGAGCCACCAGCGAGATCGATGTGGGAGAAATCGCTACCCATCTCGGTGGCGGCGGTCACCAGAAGGCGGCGGGCTTTCTAAACCGCGGCTCCTTGCAGGAAACTACCGCGAAAGTGGTCCGCCTCGTCACCGAGCGGCTGGAGAGCCAGAACGGCTACCCGCCTAGCTCCGCCTCGGCGAGTCAATTGTAACGCATTGTAACATTCGCTTTCCCCTGGAAAATCGCGCTCTCGAACCTTCCGGTCCCTGCCCGCTTCGGCCCACCGTTCGGCCCTGACACAACTTCCGCACTTTCGCCCTCGAAGCGCACCGCTACTCCCGCCGGCAGCGGAACCGATATTCCGTCTACTACTTGGCAGACCCCTTGCTAATGACTCCGGTACCACAAGGATAAGGAGGAGCGTGTGAAACCGGGGAGTCTCACGGAGCAGGTGATCGCATTCCAGGAGGGGAGAGCTTCCCTCCAGGCGACGATTGAGGTCGTTTGGACCGCCGTCTGGCGTAGTGCCACCCATCTCGACGAGGATCAGCGCAGCGAGTTCGCCCTCTTCTTCCATAGAAGAATCCGCGCCATGATCTACCGCTACGATCCGGCGCTCGGCAGTTTCGAGGCGTACCTTGCAACCGCGGTCCGTTACCAGCTCAAGAGCTTCGCCTCCCGGAAAGTGCGCGAGCGCTTTCGAAAAGGCCTTCCGGAGGATCCCAATTTCTGGAAAACCGGCGGCGACCCTCTTCGGAGCTTCGCGGAGATAGCACCGGAGGAAAGAGACCAAGAGCTCCCGGTAACCGTACTGAAGGAGGCCGCCGAAGCGTACCGCTCCCACAACCAGCGTGTCCATCCAAAGGCGTTTAAGCAGCGACTCCTCTACGTCACCCTCAAGTGCTCCCTCTACGCCTCCGAGGAAACCCTCGCCGAGATGGCTTCTTTTCTCGAGATCGACCAGCCGAGGCTCCTGGAGCTCGCCCGGGAGCTCGCCGATACTCTGCAACCCCGGGTGAGGCGCCGCAGAACCCTTCAAGAACAGCAGAACGAACTTACCTGTCACCTCCACTCCCTCCGAAAGGAGCTCGAAGCGACTCCGGAAGAACCGCGTCGTACTCGGCTCCGACAAGCGATTGAGCTCCAAGAGGAACGTTTCCGGGCGCTTACCAAGAAAATCGACCATGTCCCGGACTACGTAACCAATCGTGAAATCGCCAAGCTCCTCGCCGTTCCAAAGGGGAGCGTTGACTCAGGGATCTTCTACGTCCGCTCCGTCCTCAGGAGTCAGAGCAGCCGGGAAGCGGTGGCCGAGGAGTGCCGGTCGGTTGAAAGGGACCGCCCTTTACCGTAGGATCGCAGGAATAATGGAGATAGTTCTGGCTACGGCAAACGAGCATAAACGTCGAGAGCTCTCACTGATTCTCAAGGAGCACACCCTCCTGCTTCCCGGAGATCTCGGCTTTCAGTATGAGTACGATGAGACCGGTCTCACCTTTGCGGATAACAGTTTTGGAAAAGCCTTTGGCCTCTATCGCCTCTTGAAAGGCGTCGCCGAAAAGGGAGTGGAGAGTTCGCGGCCCCCGGAGGAAATCGCCGCAGCGGGACGGCTCCTGCCGGTCATTGCGGACGACTCGGGCCTTGCCGTACGCGCCCTCGAAGGGCGCCCGGGGGTCTTCTCGGCCCGATACGGAGAGGCGGAGGAGGGAAGAACGCTCTCGGACGAGGAGAAGAACCGGCGCCTCCTCGGCGAGCTCCTAGAGGTGGAGAACCGGAGCGCCTACTACGTCTGCTCCATGACGCTCATCCTCGGAGAGAACCGCTTCGTCCAGGCCCAGGAGACTTGGGAGGGCGAGATCGCCCACACCCCCTCATCCGGTACCACCGGCTTCGGCTACGACCCGATCTTCTACCTCCCCGAGCGGGGTCTCTGTGTCGCGGATATTGAGCCTGAAGAAAAGAACCTTCTCAGCCACCGTGGCAAGGCGGCCATGCGAATCGAGGGAGCCCTCTCTCTGATGTAGGGATTCCGGCACGCCTCTGGGCGCCGCCTACTTCTCGACCTCCGCCTCCATCGCCGTTTCACTCTCCTCCACCGGAAACGCCTCGTCGTAGCTCTCTTTCGAAGCCTCGATAATTTCGAGAGCCTTCTCGCGATCGAGGATCGTCTTGACCGAGGTCTCCGAATGCTCGAGCGCCTTGTACACCTCGAAGAAGTGGGAGATCTCGTGGAGCACGTGCTGCGGCAAGGTTGAAACATCACGATATCCGGAGTAGACCGGATCCCGAAAGGGGATCGCTATGATCTTCTCGTCCACCTCTTGGTTGTCCACCATTTTGACAACACCGATCGGATAGCACTCCACCATCGTCAACGGGTCGAGCACCTCCGAACAGAGGACCAGCACATCCAGGGGGTCGTTGTCGTCCGCCAAGGTCCGAGGAATAAAACCGTAGTTGGATGGGTAATGGGTGGAGGTGAAAAGAATCCGGTCCAGCTTGATCAGACCTGTCGCCTTGTCGAGCTCGTACTTCTTCTTACTCCCCTTAGGGATCTCGATTATCGCTACGAACTTCTCCGCGGTGATGCGTGCGGCATCGATATCGTGCCAGGCGTTCATGTAACTCTTGTAGCACGGCCCCCGGGTAAGGTCAACCTTGGAGCCGCGATCCCTCCCGGCGACCGCCAAGCGGCGCCGTTACCCGCACGGTGGTGTAAGGTAGAGAGCTGCTTGACTTTGGCCGGCGCCGAACGTAGCCTTGCCCCATGAGCGGAATACCCCAGCGTAGCGAACTGCCTCAGGAAGACAAATGGGATCTCTCCTCTCTCTACACCGAGGAGAAGCAGTGGGACCGGGACCTCGAGCTCTTGGAGGGCAAGGTCGAGACGATAGAGTCCTTTAAGGGTAGACTCGGCGAGTCGGCGGAAGAGCTCGCTCAGACCCTCGAGTATATGAATGAGGTCGGTATCCTCGAAGAGCGCCTCGGCTACTTCGCCATGCTCAGGAAGTCCGAGGACGCCTCGGATAGCGAGAACCAAGCGCGCTTCGACCGGTTTATGCGAGTGGCCACCCGGGTGGATGCGGCCGCCAGTTACCAGCGTCCGGAGATCCAGGCGATTCCGGATGAGAAGATGGAAGAGTTCCTCGCTCACCCGCGGCTCGAGCAGTTCAAGATCTTTCTCAGCAAGCTCCGCCGCTTTCGCCCCCACATTCTGAGCCAGGAGGAGGAGAAGCTCCTCTCCATGCAGCAGGAGGCGAACCAGACCGCCCAGCGCACCTTTCAGTCTCTCGTGGATGTGGACCTCGAGTTCGGCACGGTAAAGACCTCCGAGGGGGAGGAGAAGCCCCTCACCCAGTCCACCTTTATCACCTTTCTCCAGGACCCCGACCGCAGCGTCAGGGAAGAGGCGCACAAGAAGTTCTACAGCCGCTTCGAAGAGCACAAGCACACCCTCGCCTCCCTCTACACCGGAAGCATCCAGCTCGACATCTATAGAGCGAGGGTGCGCAACTACCCCTCCGCCCGTGCAATGGCGCTCTTTCCCGACAAGGTCGATGAGTCGGTCTACGACAACCTCGTCCGTACAATCCGGGAAAACCTCCCCACCCTCCACCGATACTACGCTCTGCGCAAGCGGCTCCTCGGTATCGAAGATTTTGCCCACTTCGACACCCGGGTTCCTCTCGTACCGGAGATTCAGGTGCGCCATAGCTACGAGGAGGCAGTGGAGCTCGTCACCGAGGCGCTCCAGCCTTTAGGAGAGGAGTACGTTTCGACCCTGCGCTCGGGACTGCTCGGGGGCTGGGTGGACCGGTATGAGAACAAGGGAAAACGCTCGGGCGCCTTTTCCGCGGGCAGCTTCGTGGGCTGGCCCTACATCCTCATGAACTACAAGGAGGAGGTGCTGCGGGATGTTTTTACCCTCGCCCACGAGGCGGGGCACAGCATGCACTCCTACTACTCGAGCAAGAACAATCCGTTTCAGCACTACGACTACACGATCTTCGAGGCGGAGGTCGCTTCAACCTTCAACGAGCAGCTCTTGAACCGCCATCTCCTGGAGAAGGCGAAGGAGCCGCGGATGCAGGCGTATCTCATAAATAAGGAGCTCGATGATCTAGTAGCCACCCTCTTTCGGCAGACGATGTTCGCCGAGTTCGAGGACCTGGTTCACAAACACGTGGAGTCCGGCAATCCCGCAACCCTCGACTATTTCCGGGAGAGCTACGGCAGCCTTCTTTCCGACTACTTCGGACCAGAGGTCTCCATCGACGACCCGGTGCAGCTCGAGGGTTTGCGAATTCCGCACTTCTATCGCGCCTTCTACGTTTACAAGTACTCAACCGGCATCTCCGCGGCCATATCCCTCTCCAAACGGGTCCTCGCGGG
>JBKHED010000087.1:0-12417 GCA_046540995.1 Spirochaetaceae bacterium
GTTGGAGGAGGCAATGAACCAGAGCGCCGCTACGTACCCCGCTGCGGTGGATGAGTTTGAAGCGCTCGGCCTCGAGAAAGCGACGTCCACCGTTGTGAGCCCGCCGGGGGTGGCAGCGTCGAAGGTGCGCTTCGAGTGCAGTCTCGATCGAGAAATCCAGATCGGCGCGGGCACCGGCAGCTCGACCCTCATACTGGCACGGGTCCTGCGGGTGCACGTCGCCGACGGTGTTGTGGACGAGGCACTCCACGTGGACGAGCGCATGCTCGATCCGGTTGGGCGCCTCGCGGGGCAGCGGTACGCCTCCCTCGGGGAAATTCGCGAGTACGAGAGAAAGGAGATCGATCGGAAGTATCAAGAAGCTTGTTGTTTTTCCGCCGTAACTCCCTTCGCCGTAACGGATAGCTCCGGAAAGAGCGGGGTGCGGCGCAGCCCACTGCCCACCAACGAGTTAGCGCCCGCCACCAACAAGCTTCGTGATACTACCCGGCCGTTGGCGCTCCGGGCCGAGAGCTACTGGTATCGCTTCGGCTCGTGACCCGCCACGCCGGCGTAGAGCTCCACAAACTCCTTTGCCGGTGACATGTTGAGCTTCGGGTAGAGCACCTCTTCCACCTGAAAGAAGCCCACGGATTGGTTCATCTCCACGGTTATCGAGATCGGTCGGTCGGTTCCCTCGGTTATGCGAATACGATCTACCGCGGAGGAGGAGTACTTGTGAATGTCCCCGACCCGCGCCTCATGCCGCATCATGAGCGGAATTCGCGCGCGGCCCTTCTCCATGTCGCACCCGTCGGCGATAAGAATAAGTCCCGCCTCAACAGAATGGATTCGTACCGCCGCCATGTGCCCCACGATTCCCTCGAGGATAAGCGATCGCACCATAACCCGCTTGTCTACGTCCTCGCCGTAGAAGAGCTCCAGGTAGCGGTCGATAATCGGTCGCGCCAGGAGAGCGCTGTAGTTCTCGTGATCCTGTCGAGTCATGCTCATTCCAACGTCATGGAGCAGCCCGGCCATAAAGAGGGCGAGGACGCTGTCGGTGTGACTGCCTATCTCCTCCCGCTCCAGGCTCATGGATATCCCCTTCCTGTGCAGAATCCGCGCCATTTTTACCGCGTTCTTGCACACCTTTCGCATGTGCACAGGTCCGTGATCGTTGTAGCCGAGGCGCTTGATAGATACGACGTTGGCATAGTCCTGCATCGCCTTGAGCTCCGGGTCATTGAGCACCTTTTCGGCAAACTCTCGGAGCGCCTCCGGAACAAGCTCTATGATTCTTCGGTCCAGGCCGGACTCCTTCGGGGACTTGGCGAACATACCGGTAGCCTATAGAAAAGCACGGTTGTTGCACAGTGGCGGTAGAGCGTACTATCGTCCCCCTTATGAGCGGACTAAGCGGGAATCGTGGCAGCGCCTTGAGAAAGATGACAATAGCCGTGGGCTCCGGAAAAGGTGGCGTCGGCAAGTCCACCACTGCCCTCAACGTTGCACTGAGCCTCGCCAAGCGGGAGTATCGAGTGGGGCTGGTGGACCTCGACCCCCTCTCCAACGTGGCGACAATTCTCGATATCACTCAGAAGCGAATCGACGCCTTGCCGGAGGAGCCAAAGAACGGCGTTCCTTTCGAGGAGTACCGTCTCAACGTGCTGCCCCGGCTCGATCTCGTTTTTCCCCGGGCCGCTACGAGAGACGCCGCTCGGCTAACTCAGAAGCGCCGCCTCTTCTCCCACTTCGAAGCGGAGCTCCTCGCCCGGTATGACATCCTCATCTTCGATATGCCCGCAGGGATAAGCAACGACGAGAACCTCGCCTTTCTCCCCTACGTGGGGCACCTCCTGGTTGTAACCAACGCCGAGCCGACCTCTCACGTTTCCGCCGGTGGGTACATTCGCACTGCTTTGGAAATCCGCCCGGACCTACCGATCTATTTCTGGCACAATAAGTTCGCCCCCGCCGAAGAGCCCGGCTTCGATCCCCGGGCGGTGATCGACAACTACAATAGGTATGTAGGGGAAGAGCTCAAGATATCCCCCGCAGCCAAGAGCCAGTGCCGGGAGATCGCCTTCGTGCCCCCGGACCCCGCCCTGGACTTGCTGCAGGAGTCAATCTCCCTTGAGGTGACGGTCTTCGGTAAGCTGCGGGAGCTTACAGAGCTCCTCCTCACCGAGCGACTCCGCAACTTCGAAACTCTCATTCCTTCGGCGGGCAAGGCGAAGGAGGTTATCCGTTACTTCGTCACGAAGAACCCGGAGTTCGAAGATGTGGAGGAGCAGCTCCGCAATATGGACATCTACTTGGGCACGCTCTTTTCCGATACGTTCCGCGAGCGAATTAAGAAGCTCCGGGGGCGGCTCAGCAAGGAGTCCCGCTTCTCGGTGCTTTCTCAGAACCAGGCGCGAGAGCTTCGCAACTACCTAAAGGCAGTCGGAAATGATGAGCTCTTTGGAGAGCTCTTCCATCTAAAGGGAGCGCTCGGGCAGGCGATCGAAGAGGTCGGAAACCAGTCCCGCCTCTTTCTTCAGCCCGCCTCCCACTCCGTCCGTGCGGGGCTCACACGGCGGCTTCTCCGAGCGCTTCGTCTTCTCTCGGAGGAACCGAAGACCACCGCTTTCGCACGAAACAGCGCATCCCTTCTTCTTTTCTATCTCGCTTTCCTGGAAGCTGCGGGGGAAGAGAGAACCATGGCAGAGATTCGCCGCTTTCTTCCCAAGCGCAAAGATGAGCGGGGCCGGGTTGTCCGAGACAAGCGAAGACAGATCCGCTTTCTCATTGAACGGGACGAAATCTACCACCGCCGCTACGTCACGCTGGTACGAACTCTCTATCCGATCGTAGTGGAACGGCTCAAGGAGTTCGTAAAGAAGGAGCATCTGGGAAAGCTCCTCTTTCGGGAACCCTCAGGAAAGGTGCGAAAAGAGGTCTACCTGAAAGTGCTAACGCACCTGCTCCATGACACGGTCAACAGTGGTCTCGGAGTGGTCTTCGGCATTACTTACAACGCCGCGGCCCAGGCGATCAGGGATGGTGTGGGCAATATGGAGCGTGAGCTCAACCGAGAGCGAAAGGGCTCAGCGGCTTAGTAGAAAACCCGCCTAAGAGAGCTCAATCGGTCCTGCGGCGCCACTCCGGAACGAGGGCGAGAAGCAGGATCGGTCCGGCGAAATGGAGACCAAAGCTCAAACCAGCGAAACCCTCGGGCGCCTCCATGGTGACCGTGGGTGTCCGTATGGTCTCACCAAAGGAGGGGACGCTAAAGAGGACGAAAAGAAGAAGTGTGCCGATGGCAATGCCGACATTGGCGATCTTCACGTTGAAGCGAGAGATTCCCCAGTAGACGGCTCCTCCGAGGAGCACCGGGACGCCGGTTAATACGCTTATGCTCACCGGGTTTATCACTTCGGGAATAGAGAAGCCGGTGATAACGGTGTAAATCACCGAGTAGAGATTATTCAGGATCACTGCCACCACCGCGGCGATGACGGCCCTAAGAAAGACCATTCCCGTCGGGGGCTTCTGTAGGTGGGATGCGTTGGGCACGTCGGCTCCTCCTTCTGCCCCCATACCCTATCCCGAGGCGGCTCATTTGAGCAAAGGGGTGGAGTGCATTTGTTTATCTCTCCGTTGCCGGGGGCATCCGGATCTCCGCTACGGTCGTGTAGTCTTCGTCCTCACGGTAACCCAGCCGGCCTCCGTGACGCTCGAGAATTGTTCTGACGATCGAGAGACCGAGTCCGGTGCCTCCCATTCCAGCCTTTCCGGTCCGGAAAGGTTCGCCCGGGTTTGTGCCCATTCTCGGGTCCAAGCCTGCCCCGTCGTCCGCCACGGAGATAACTACTTCCTCTGCGGAAGCGTCGTAGGAGGTTGCCAGGCGCACTCGGCCGGTTCCGTCCAGAAGCGCCTCGCACCCGTTCTTAATGAGGTTGATCACCGCTTGCTCGAGAAGGCCGCGCAGCACGCGAATCGGCGGTACCGCGATTCCGGGCTCGTACTTGAGATGACTAGTGTACTGAGAGGCCATAATTCGCGAAAAGCGATACGCACGGTCGCAAATCTCCTCGACGGGGACCACCTCCCAATCCTCCTCTCGGCCACCTCGCCCGTACTCCTTGACCCGGTTGACCACCGCCTCGATGCGCTGAGTTCCTTCGAGGATCTGCTCCGCCACGGACTCCGCTTCTCGCAGCGCATCTCCGTCGTTTTCCCCGACTCCTCTAAGCTGACCGAGCAGCATGATAAGAGAGTGTGCGTTCAGTTGGAGAATGTGGTTTGGATTGCTCACTTCGTGGGCGATTGTGGAAGAGAGCATCCCGAGGGAGGACATGCGATCGGCTACAATGAGCTGCTGCTCCCTCCGCCGCAACGCAGCTTCCTGCTTCTTCTGCTCCGTTATGTCCCGAATTGCCACCGCGAAGAGCCTCTTCTCCGCTCCCTCGGGCATGGTGGATCGGGTGACCGAGACCCGGAGCTCCCGGTCGCCCATCGAAACCTCGACCTCTCCCGGGTCGACGGACTCCTCGTTCCGCAGCAGGGAGCGGATCCCCTCTATAATCTCCGGGGCCAAAGCCGCGGTCTCTACCCGCCCAAAGCGCAGGTACGGAGTGGAGGCGGGATTGTAGGAAAGAATCCGGTTTCGCTCATTTAGGAGTAGTAGCCCTTCCGAAAGGGAGCCGAAAAGAGTCCGACTGTAGTCCTTCTCTCGTGCGACTTCCCGTCTGGCGCTCTGCAGATCCTCCGCCTGCTCCCTGCTCTTGAGAAGGGTAGCTTGGAGCTGGAGGAGCAGACCGAGAACGGTTACTGCCGTGGAAACCCGAGCCCGAATAAGGGGAGAGAACTCCGCGCCACCGGGGGCGGTGAGAAGGAGCGCGCTCAGGGTGAGTTCCCCGGAAAGCGTCTGTTTGATCCCCATAAGCCAGAGCCGGTCGCCTTCGAGCTCCAAGGTCCGCTGCACCGGTTCACCACCGTCCCGCAACTCCTCCAGAAGAGCACGAAGAGCGGGCGTGAGCTCTTGGACCCTCACCTCGGCAACCTCCCCGGAACCGCGTTCTCCGCGACCGAGGGTGTAAATCTCCTCTCTCCCACTTCGATGGAGCCGGAGGATTGCTCGCTCAGCTCCGGAGAATCGGACGAGTTCCCTCATGGAGAGGCGCACCATCTCCGCCACGTTCTCGGCCTCGATAAGGCCTCTCACGAAGCTCTTCTCCAGAACCACCGGACTCTGCCGCTTCTCCGGAACCGCCCAACCGAGCTTCCTTCGTACCCTATCGGCGGCGTGCAGGGCTCCCCACTCGGAGTAGAGACCGTAGGAGAAGAGCAATAGCTCTCTTCGGCGGAGGGAGTGCTCGTTCCGCCGACCGAGATGATTCGCCTGTTGCTCGGCTACCAGGGCGGCCTCGTGCGGATACCGGTTTTCCAGAGCCCGGAGACGCGCCCTCTCGTAGAGCCGGTATCCTCGACGCCTGTGCCCCTTGGCCAGTTCCTTCTCCGCGAGGAGCGCGAATAGGCGGTGCTCATGGTTCTCCGGGACGCCTCGGGCCCAGCGACGGAGTTTCTGAAGCGCGGCTTCCGCCTCCTCCCGGGCTCCCTGCCGAAACGCCGCCAAACCCCAGAGGAAGAAGCCCGGGGCGTTGTCGTGTAGTGAAGCTATGGTCGCAAGGTGAGGACGCAGTTTTCGGTACGATTCCAAGGCGAGGTCAGGCCGCTCCTCGTACATCGCCAGAAATCCCTTGAGGATGTGGAACCCGGAGATACTCAGATGATCCTCCCGACCCTCGATCTTCCGGTAGTAGCTCCGCTCCTCGATTACCGAACCCGAAAGCAGGAGCGGATCCGCCGTTCGTCCAAGGAGGGACTCCACGCCCTGCTGATACTTGGCCAGGGCCTGCGCGGTACGGTGGTGGTTGTACTGAACCATCTCCGCTCTCGCCTCCCCGAGAGCTGCGTAGACCTCGCTCAAGGGAGCTCCATGATAGAGGAGTGCCTGGGTGTACAGGTGCTTACAGTGGGAGGCAAACTGATAGTTTCCGAGCCTGTTCCCCTCCGCATGGAGAGTGAGGAGCTCCTTCATGCCCTTTTCGTACGGGTCCACCCAGACGAGGGTAAAAACCCTGGCGTAGGTATCGGTGGAATGGCGGGCCAACGGATCGCCACCCTTCTCCGCCAGTCGCGATGCCGCCCTCGATAGCGCGGCAAGATGCGATCCCGTACCTCCTTCGATAGCTGAAAGGAGAGCCCAGGCCACGAAGGCGATTCCCGTGTACCCGGTACGCCCTTTCTCCAGGCTCTCCCGAATAATGACATAAACCAGAAGGGTAAGATGTTCATGGGCAACCGTGAGCATCGGCAAGAGCAGTCGGGAGGCGGTCCGAATACGCAGTCGGGATAGGGGATCCGTTGTCAGGGGACGAGAGAGAAGCTCTTCTTCAACCTTCTTTAGCCGTAGGTCCCCGACGAACTGCTCAGCTTTGGTATACACTTCCTCCCGCCGCTCCCAGGGTGGTAGGGAGTCGAGAGCCTCCAGGACTCTCCATCCGATTCGTATCGCTCCGGAGAAGGTCGAGCTCGAATACGCCCTGCTTATCCAAAGCTGCCGCGCCTCGTTGACCCGTACCCGGTCCCTAAAGGCGTAGATTCGGGCGAAGTGTCTGCTCATGGCGCCGGCGTCGTCCACCCGATACGCCGCTTCATGGGCAACCATGCGCAAATCGAGCTCCCACTCCTCCCGATTCGCCTCGGAGAGCATGGAGAGGGCGGCCTCGCTGAAGGTGAGCGCCTCTCTCGCCGCCATGGTGCCAAGCGATCGCCGGGCGGCACGGGAGAGCAACTCCACCTTTTCCCCGGGAGAAAGAGCGGGAGGAGCTACCCGCACCCTTTTCGAGGGAGACTCTCTATCCCCATGGGAGAGGCTCACAATAAGGCGAGAAAGGGCAAAAAGCGCGCTCCCGTTCCCCTCGTTGGAGGCCCAGAGCAAGAGCCGCGCTGCTCGGGAGATCAGGTCGGGCTCCCGCATAGCCTCGTCCCGAGCGCTGCTCTCGATGAAATCGTGGGAAAACCACACTTCCTCGGCCACGGAATCGACGACTATAAGGAGGGACGACTCACACTCCTGTAAGAGTTTCTCAACCGTGGCGCCATCCTCCCCAGGGATCATGCGGAGCAGCCCAAAGGGTACCGGCGGCGCCAGAAGCGAGAGAAAACGGAGGAACCGCCTCCCCTCTTCGGAAAGCTCCTGCAGCCTGCTTCTGCCGAGGGCTCCAACCAGTGTACCCGGGGAGCCAAGTTCCCGGAGGAGCTCCCTGACACTGCTATCGTTGATGCCACGCGCTCCCACGCTCCGGCTGAACTGCACGATGGCCAGGGGGTTTCCTTGAGCGTACCGATTGAGGTTGTCGTAAAGATCCGTAACGTCATCCCGGAAGGTTCGCTTCGGAAGAAGGACACGCAGCAGCTCCTCCCCTTCGGAGTCCGCAAGCCCCTTGAGAAGCAACCGTCGCCTCCGCATCCGTGCCGGAAGGCGCGAGGCTCCCTCGGGACGGCCTATGAGGACGATCCCGAGACGGGGTGGAGCGAGCTCATGCAGCTTGGTGATAACGCCAAGACTCTGCCGGTCGGTCCACTGGAGGTCGTCCAGTGCCAGAACGGTGATGGAGAAGCTCTCGGAAAAGCTGATGAGCAGCCGTGCGAGCTCCAGCTCCGTCTCCTCGGTAAGGAGAGCATCGAACCCTCTGGATGCGGAGGCAGAGAAGCCCTCGGGAAAACCGAGGTCGATCCCCGGCGCGATCGTTAGAAGAGCCCTCTGGAGACCGTCGCTGAGGGCCCCGATCACTCGGGCTCTCTCGGCGGGGGAGGTTACTTTCAGAAGCTGCCGAAAGAGAGACACCACTGCGGCGTAGGGGTATCCGCCGGTTTGGGGACTCTTGTAGAAGCACCACGCCTCTTCGTCCCGCCGTTGAGAAGAGATAACGCTCTCCCAGAGAAAACTCTTTCCCTGCCCGGGCTCCCCGAGAAGGAGAAGAAACGCTCCCTCCCCCCGCCGCAAGCGGCTCAACTGCTCCTCCAGGCGCTTCCGCTCCGCCTCTCGCCCGACGATCACATGGTGCACCCCGACCTCGTTTTCCTCGAAGCTCGCCGTAAGAAGCGCAACTTCCGCCTGCATCTCCGAGAGAGTCGAGTACCGAAGGCGCGGCTCCTTTCGGCAAGCGCGTTCGACAATTCTAGTCAGGAGGGCGCGCTGCTCCGAAGATAGGGCTGAAGGCTGCACCGGCAAGACCGGCTCCCGAACAATCGCCTCCGCAAGCTGGAGCTCCGAAAGCCCGGGAAGATGTGGCCGCCCGCTAAAGAGGTAGTTTCCCAGAAGCCCGAGGGTGTAAATGTTGCTCCGCACTCCCGGCGCGCCGCCGGCTAAGGCGGTCTGTTCCGGGGCAGCTAAGGACCATACCGTATCGAGGATGTTCTCTCCCCCTTCCGCGGTGAGGAATGAGGGGTCCGAAAGCACCACCTCCGTCTTGGGGGGAGAGGGGTCAACATCGAAGGAAGCGAGGGTGAGGCGCGAGTGATACTGGCCTCTCTCCAGGGCGGAGTTGAGAGCTTGCACCGTGGAGTACCAGAGATCAGCGGCCTCTCTCGGGCCGAGAGGGAACCCTCGGTTATCCACATACTCGCCAATGTGCATACGCGCCCTTTTCCCCCTCAGTATACTCCTTAGGGAAGGTGTGTGAGTTAATAAGTCGGAAATAATCCTTGCCAGATTCCGATTCACCGCATAGGGTGAAAGTAGTTATGAGCTCAAATAGCGATAGCGGCACCTTGCCGCTGGTAGTACTCGTTCCCGGTGGTCCCGGGCTCGTGGCGCCCTTCTACCGGGAGCTGATCGAACAGGTAGGAGAGTTCGGCCGGGTACTCACCTATGAGCAGCGCGGGAGCGAGCCCCCTGACTCGAAAGAGTTTCACCGAAGCGTGGCCGCCTATGCCCAGGAGCTCTCGGAGGTGGTGGAGCGGGAGGCGGACTCTCATCGCCCCACGGTCCTTATGGGGCACTCCTTCGGAGTGGCCGTCGTTATCGAGGCGCTTCTCTCCGGTCTCCCGGCTCAGGGGGCGATTCTTCTAAACGGCTTCGATTCCGCGGCGATGCTTGCCCGGGGCCTCCAGACGCGTCGCCGGGAGCTTCCCGAGCCGTTTCAGCTCGCCTACGACGGTATGGAAGAGAAGCGGTTGGAAACGCTTATGCCGATTCTCGCCGAGCACTTCTACCCCAACCACTTCTGCCGCCTAGAACGGTGGCCGGACTCCTTTCTCGAGGCAATGGCAAAACTCAACATGGAACTGGCGGTCCACTTTCTCGGCACGGATCTCTTCGAGCCGGACGGCGAGATCGCCCGGTGGGATCGATCTAAGGAGCTCTACCGGATCACCCAACCTACCCTGCTGGTTTCCGGGGTCTACGACTACTACCTCGAGGAGGACCTCAACCGCATGACCAGCGCTCTCGGAAACGGAGAGGCGTGGATCAGCAGAGGAGGGAGCCACACGCCGTGGGTTGAGGATCCCGACTCCTTCAGCGCTGCCGTGGGTCGGTTTCTCTCTCTATTCTAATGGCCCGTCTCCGTTCTCGACCATTCGACGCCACCGGTTGGCAAACGCCTGAGGCGATAATCCTATGGCGCCTGCCGCTTCGCTTCGGTTCTCCGGGTGCCGGCGAACCGCCTCCCGCAGAAGCTCCTCCACGGCTCGGCTCGGCGTCGGAAGATTGGGACCAAAGGTGACCTCCGGCGCTTCCGCTCTCGAGTCAGCGGCCTCCACCGCCGGTAAAGGCTGCTGGGGAGCCTCCTTGCTCTCCCTGAGACCGTCCCACGCTCCGTGTATGAGGGCTGAGAGCACCAACTGCTCGAGCTCCCGTACGTTTCCTGCAAGGGAGCGCTCCCGGAGCCGCCGCAGGAGGAGAGCCTCGGGCTCCAGGGGAGGACGGCCGAGTCGGTCGGCGTGGAGTGCGAGAAGGTGGCGCAAAATTGGCTCTATATCCTCCGGTCGCTCCCGAAGCGGCGGAACGCGCACCTCGTGGGGGGAAATGCGGTAATAGAGGTCCTGCCGAAACTTTCCCTGAGCCACCTCGCCTCGGAGATCTCGATTTGTGGCGAGTACCAGGCGTGCTTGCGATTTCTGCGTCTTGTCCGAGCCGAGAGGCATGTACTCCCCGGAGTCGAGGAGGCGCAGAAGCTTCGTCTGTCCCTCCTGAGAGAGCTCCCCGAACTCGTCGAGAAAGAGCGTCCCTCCCGCGGCGGAGCGAATGAGCCCCTCTCGTGCTGCCTCCGCCCCGGTATACGCCCCTCTTGTGTGGCCGAAGAGGGTATCCGCGACGATCTGGTCGTCGAGCCCTCCGAGATTGACCGGGATGAACGGTCCATCGAGACCGCTACTCTCGTGGATCGCCCGAGCGATGATCTCCTTACCGACGCCTGTCTCCCCAGTTATAAGAATCGGATCGGAAAAGGGTGCAACCGCCTCGAGATAGTGAAAGAGCCGCTTCATTTGTTCGCTGGCGGTAACAAAACCACGAAAGGCACTAGGGTTCTTGAGACCGGGGCTAATAAGGGCTTCCCGGAGCCGTGCGTTCTCCCGTAAGACGCTTCGGTGTTCCAGAGCGTTGCGAACCGTCGACGGGAACCGTCCCGTGTCACTCCCCTTTACGAGAAAGTCGTGTGCCCCGGCGCGCATGCACTCCACGGCCGTTTTGAGGTCCGAAGCGCCAGTCACCACGAGGACTACTGTTCCGGGGCTCTTCTCCCCCACCCACCGAAGAAGGTCGAGTCCGGACTCTTCCTTGAGGGTGAGATCGAGAATGGCGAGGGCGATCTCCTCCTCCTCCAGAATTCGGCGTGCCGTCGCCGTGTCCCCGGCAGTCCTGAGACTGCTGTAGCCGTTGAGCTTGAGAAGTTTCTCCTGACCGTCGAGCACCGCCTGTTCATCGTCAACCAGCAAGATGGTTTCCATCCGCGACCTCGCCTTAAAGCGTAATGCGTTCCTCACCCTTTATGCAAAACAGGGGCCAAGGTTCGCCCTTCCGGTAAGTTGCTTTGAGGCCGTGAGATAGGAGAATCACACCCGCGTGGCTAAGACCAAGGGGGAACATTTCTACACGAAATGTGTAAAGAATGACGTTTCGTTACTGCGCCGTTCCGCCGAAAGAGTCAAAAGAGGTAGCGCACGCTCGTAGTAAGGGATGCGCCTCCGCTCCGGTCGAAGCCGTAGGTGTCCAACTCTCCTCCGCTCTGTACGCTAAAGTAGGCGCCGAGACTCAGCCCCTCGTAGATGTTCCACTCGCTTCCGCCGATCCAGAGAGCCGAGAGCTCTATAGGTGAGACCAGAACCCGGCCGAAGAGCGCGACGGACTCCGAAGGGGCCCAGCTTATCTCGGGAAAGAGGTAGAGGGCGTATTTCGGCAATCGGTGCTCATCGGACGGTTCCGTGGCCGCTTCGGCGAGGATCTCCTCTTCCTGGAGCTCCTGCCACTCACCGTCAGGATAGATGAGCCCCTCGAGCCTAAAGGAGAGTGCGCTCCCCGTTCCGTAACGGAGCTGATGGAGCGCCCCGGCTGAAACCCGGAGCTCCTCGTACCCGTCCGAGGCCGGGCCGAGGGTCGTCGCGACCCCGCCGTAGAGATCCACAAGGAGGTTACCCTGTGCCGAGAAGGATAGTTCCTGCTCCTCCTCCGCTCCTCGGAGAATGTAGCCGCTTTCCATCTTGATATTCGCCAGCTTCCACTGGATCCGGCTACCGACGGCGGTCTGGTCGAAGGAGGGCGAGTCGAGGAGAATCTGGCCCTCCGCGGCCGAGCTACCGACGCTCTCCCCTCCCTCGCCGCCGGAGGAGCTCGCTCCTTCGGTAATCCCGGTTTCCGGTACCAACACCACCGGCTCGATAAAGGAGAACTGCCCGAGAGGGAAGAAGGCGGTAACGAGCCAATCGGTCTCATCTCGTAGCGTCGTCGATGATAAGAGGTCCGCCCGCCGACCCTCGGCGCCAAATACCAGATCTCCCGCGTTATAGAGAGCACCGTCCCCCCAGGTAACCCGGCTCTTCCCGAAGGTGGTTCGAAAGAGGTAGCTCTCTCCGAGAGGAAAGCGGGCGCGAACGAAGGCCCGGGGAATCGTCAGGCGCAGATCCGTACCGTCAGCGGTGTCGGCGATATCCGCCCTAATAGTGAGTTGGGAACGGACCCACCTGCTCCCTCGGGACTGGAAGTCGAGTTCCGCTCTGCCGAGGCCGCCGAGATCCCACTCATCGATATGCTCACCTCGGGAAAGCGTGTTGATCGCCTCCACTTCGACGGTTCTCAGGATCTCGCTCTCTTGGGAAAACGCCGGCGGCCCGGCGAGCAGTGAGAGGAGCGCGACGGCGAGTCCGCATAGCGCACCCCGCTGG
>JBKHED010000088.1:0-11422 GCA_046540995.1 Spirochaetaceae bacterium
GTCTCCATTCCCGCGCTACCCGTTCCGGACATCGGGATAGTCACCTGGTTCTTGGTGAGCATCACCTGTCGGAGTTGCTCCTTGTTGGCATCCATAATCTCGATAAACCGCGGGTCTAGATGGCCAATGCAGAATTGAGAGATCGCCCTGTACACTCTCGGGGGTACGGAGGAGGGTCCGGGCCCCATGAGGAGAGTTTCCTCGAGCTTTTCTACGAGTGAGTCCATCAGGTTTCTCCTTCTTTGACTATGTGGTTCATTGTAAAGCATCGAGCGGATTTGGTCACTGCGGGAGGTTTCCGCCCGGCGCCTCCCGTGAACCGAGAACGCCACGCATTAGGAAGTGTGCACAACCGAGTGTGCAACTCGAGGGTAGGCCAACGGGTGGAATTCTACCTAACGGTTGCACACTATGAAGTGCACGGTTCCTAAAGGGTGCCTGTTGGTTCTGCTTTCAGACGTCGGTTTCGGCCGGCACGCTCTCCCCGTAAACCAGAGGGCGGGATACCTTCTTCAGCACGTCGATCTTCTCAAGTGCCTCTCGGGCGAGTTGCTCCATTGGCTCGAAGTAGTGGCTTACAGCGGCGTGAAGCGTCGCCGCCAAGCTTCGACGGTCCTCGCCGTCAATGCACGCCTGGCCATAGCGAATCCGGCAGATGATTCGCGGAGCGTGGAACGCGCGGTAGATATGGGTCAGCAGCGGCGGCCACTCCTCCCAGCCGACCACCACGCTCGCCGGGGGCCACCCCTTCGGCGTCTCATATCGCACCGTGGCCCAGCTCACCGGCAAACCGAGGTCCACGGCGACCTGGAGAATCGCGGCCCGAAAGGGGCGGATCTCTGCTCCGCGGCTCGTCCTTCCTTCCGGGAAGACGAGCAGAGAATCTCCACTCCGGAGGATGCGCATCGCCATCTCCCGCGCGGAGCCGATAGCGCGCAGGCTCATCCTATTGATAAAGCTCACTCCCACGGAGCGGAGGATCGCTCCAAAGCCGATTATTTGGCCGTAAAGGTGGTTTGCCAAAAAGCGGCAGCCGAGCTCTCCGAGATAGGTAAAGGAGTCCGCCCAGCTGAGATGATTGGATACGATGAAGCTCCCGGGACTCGGAGGCGTTCCCTCGTGCCGAATTCTGATATTCGAGGCATAGAGGAGAATACGGCCGAGTTTGCGTGCCAGGAGCGGCCGGAGGCGCCGAAAGGTGGAATTGGGAAGGATCGCCCGGGCTGCCAAGGCGAGTACGCTTCCCGCGCCGAATACCGCGGCGAAATAAAGAAGCCGAAATAGGGCTCGAATACCACCGATTACGGTGTGCCGCCACTCCCTTGAGAGATAGTAGTCCACCCGAGAAGTATAGCATTTCTCGTTACCGGTGGCTGCCCCAATTGCTTTGCATTATGAGATGGACGCGATTCGATGGTCAGGAGTGGCTTATCTTTCCACTGTTGCCGATGATTGATGACCCGAACGCCTTCCGGTTCTTCATGGTCGCCCACCCACCGGTGTCCTACCTCATCATCTGGCTCCTGATCACCGAATCGTAGGCTTTCCATCCTTCTTCTGGGCCCCTGTTCTGATCCTCTTGGCGCGGGTAGGCGAGCGCGCTCCATCGCGATAGTTCACCGCCCCCGCCTCTTCTGCTATAGTGCCCCCAATGGCAACGACATACGACGATAAGAAGATCATTTACACGATGCACGGGGTGACAAAGGTCCTCGGGACCAAAACCGTGCTCAAGGAGATTAACCTTTCCTACTTCTACGGAGCCAAGATCGGCGTTATCGGTCTCAACGGCTCCGGAAAGTCGACGCTCATGCGCATTCTTGCCGGGGTGGACAGCGACTTCACCGGGGAGGTATCGGTCTCTCCGGGATATACCATCGGTTATCTGGAGCAGGAGCCATACCTGGAGCCAGGAAAGACGGTAAAAGAGATCGTTCAGGAGGGGGCCAAGGAAGTAATGGAACTCCTAGCGGAGTTCGAGGCGGTAAACGAGGCGTACGGCGAGCCCGACGCCGACTACGAAAAGCTCGGAGAGAAGCAGGCGGCGATCCAGGAGAAGCTCGACGCAGTGGGTGGCTGGGATCTCGACGCCCGGCTCGAGATGGCGATGGACGCTCTTCGCTGTCCTCCGGCGGATGCCAAAGTGGACCTGCTTTCCGGCGGTGAACGTCGCCGGGTAGCGCTGGTTCGGCTACTCCTTCGAGCACCGGACATTCTCCTCCTCGACGAGCCGACCAATCACCTGGACGCCGAGACCGTTGCGTGGTTGGAGAAGCACCTGCGGGAGTACGCGGGTACGGTAATCGCCGTTACTCACGACCGATACTTTCTGGACAACGTAGCCGGCTGGATCCTGGAGCTCGACCGGGGCGAGGGGATACCATGGAAGGGTAACTACTCCAGCTGGCTCGAGCAGAAGCAGCAGCGCCTTGCAAAGGAAGAGAAGGGCGAGGGCCAGAGACAGAAGACCCTCCAGAGGGAGCTCGAATGGATCAACATGACCCCCAAGGGACAGCACGCCAAGAGCAAGGAGCGCATAAAGCGTTACGAGCAACTCCTAGAGGAGGGGGGCAAGGAGCGGGTGAAGAGCGCCCAGCTAACCATTCCCCCGGGCCCTCGTCTGGGTGATATCGTCATAGAGGCGGAGGGGCTCACAAAGGCGTACGGAGAAAAGCTTCTCTTTCAGAATCTCGATTTCCAGGTACCCCCCGGCGCGGTTGTGGGGATCGTCGGGCCCAACGGCGCCGGTAAGACGACTCTCTTTCGTCTCATTGGCGGGCAAGAGGAAGCCACTGAAGGCACCTTGCGGGTTGGAGAGACCGTAGCGCTCGCCTGGGCGGATCAAATGCGAGACACCCTGGACGACTCAAAGAGCGTCTGGGAGCAGCTCTCCGAGGGGCAGGAGATGATCGACCTCGGCGGCGGCGGGAACAGACGCCAGGTCAACTCCCGCGCCTTCTGCGCTTGGTTCAACTTTACCGGAGCCGATCAACAGAAGAAGATTGGCGAGCTATCCGGCGGCGAGCGGAACCGAATCAATCTCGCCATGATGATTAGGAAAGGGGGCAACGTCCTGCTTCTCGACGAGCCCACCAACGATCTCGACGTCAACACTCTTCGGGCCCTGGAGGAGGCGATCGACGAGTTCGCAGGGTCTGCCCTGGTCATTAGCCACGACCGGTGGTTCCTCGACCGCGTCTGCACACACCTCCTCGCTTTCGAGGAGGATGGGGTGTTCTGGTACGACGGAAACTGGAGCGAGTATGCCGATTACAGACGACGGAAGTACGGTCACCAGGTGGACCGACCCCACCGGTACGTGCACCGCAGTTTGACACGGTAATGGGGGCGGAGTCGGCGACGACTCGACCGTTCTTCTGCCCTATGGGCTACGACGGCTCGTTCGGTGTTGGGACTAGGGAAAGCCCTTCCGGCTCGAAGGCTCTGAAGTCGCGGGCATTACTTGTGGCGAGACGGGAGCCGGTGAGTAACACAGTAGCAGCGATCATGGCGTCTACCCGGAGACGCCTGGGGCGGCCAGCGAGATTGAAGAGCCGTGCGGCTTCGGCTGCGGTATCACTGACGAACGGAAGCACTCGATCCTGAATCACTGACAGCATAATATCGACCCCTTCCTCGTCCACTGGCCCCGAAAGAAACTCATACCAGGCGATGCTTGTGGTACAGAGCTCTTCGCCGGCTTCCAACCAACCATCTATCTGCTCCGCCTCCTGGGTCCTGGCCACGAGGCCACGAATCAGGTAGTTGGTATCGAGGACGATCATCTCGCCCTATCCCAACGCTCACGGTCCTTGGCTACCTGTTTCAGGTACTGCCCGGCACTATCGGCAGTAAGGTTACCGTCTTCCTGGTAGCCTCTAAGTCGTTCTCGGACAGACTCGCTGTTCTTCTCGTCGTGATCTTCGGCGAGTTTCACCGCTCGCCGTACCACTTCAGCCTGGGAGACGTCCCATCTGCGGGCGAGCCGCCTGAGACGCTCGACTGTCGCCTCGTCGAGAGCAAAGCTAGTGCGATGTTTCGTCGTTTGCATAACGGTAATTATGTGCCTTAATTACTGTACAATCAAGCACCTCAGGAGCGGCTTATCGCCCCCTCGTGGAGGGATCCCGTACCCCGGCCGCATATTGTTTATTCTTTAACAGGAAACTATGCTTTTCCTCTATTCCAAACCGTGAAAATCATATAGCTTCCGCTCATGCATAAAGACGCCGTTAACGCCTCGCTCAGAAACATCGCGATCATTGCGCACGTAGACCACGGTAAGACGACTCTCGTGGACGCTCTCTTTCGACAGTCTGGACTCTTCCGTCAGGGGCAGGAGACGACGGAGCGTCTCATGGATAACCTCGACCTCGAGCGGGAGCGAGGCATCACCATTGCTGCAAAGAATAGTGCGATTGTGTGGAAAGGGGTGAAGATCAACATCCTCGACACTCCGGGACACGCCGACTTCGGGGGTGAGGTGGAGCGCGCCCTCTCCATGGTCGACGGCGTTCTTCTTCTTGTGGACGCCTCGGAGGGCCCCCTGCCGCAGACCCGGTTCGTTCTGGACAAGGCGTTGCGCGCCTCCCTCCACGTGGTCGTGGTGATCAACAAGATCGACCGCGCGGACGCAAGACCTCAGGAGGTGCTCAACGAGATCTACGATCTGCTGATCGATCTAGACGCCGAAGAGGCACAGCTCGACTGTCCGGTGCTCTACGCTGAAGGGCGCAGCGGCATAGCCAAGCGTAGTCTCGATGAGGATTCCGACAACCTCCACGTCCTGATGGATGCCATTATCGACGAGGTGCCGCCTCCCGCGTACAGCACCGACGAGCCGTTTCAGATGCTCGTCTCCGACCTCTCATATTCGGACTTTCTCGGCCGCCTGGCGGTGGGCAAGGTGATGCACGGCTCCGCCAAGAGCAGGGAGGCGTTGGTCTGTCTCGGGGAGGGGGGACGGCAGACGCCGTTGAGCGTGAGCCGCCTGCAGGTCTACGAAGGCCCCTCCCTGAAAGAGGCCGACATAGCCCAGGCCGGGGACATCGTCGTTTTAGCCGGCGTGGAGGACGTTCACATCGGCGACACCATCTGTGCCCGGACCGCCCCGAAAGCGCTTCCCCGGATTACCGTGGACGAGCCGACGGTTTCAATGCTCTTTGCGCCCAACACCTCTCCTCTGCTCGGCCGAGAGGGCAAGTTCGTGCAGTCGAGCAAGATTCTCGAGCGTTTAACCAAGGAGACGATGAAGAATGTCTCCGTTAGAGTCGAGCCGACGGAAAACAAGGAAGGGTTTATCGTAAAGGGACGAGGAGAGTTCCAGATGGTAATCCTCCTGGAGACGATGCGCCGGGAGGGGTTCGAGCTCAACGTCGGACGGCCGAAGGTTATCTTCAAGCGGGAGAATGGCGAGCTCACCGAACCGGTGGAGCATCTCTTTCTCGAGTGCGAGGAGAGTTTCGCGGGGGTGGTAACGGAGAAGCTCTCCAAGCGGAAAGGGCGGATGCTCTCCTACGAAGTGCATAAGGGAAACCGGGTGCGCCTGGAGTTTAGCGTGCCTTCTCGGGGACTCCTGGGATATCGCGACGAGTTTCTCACCGACACCCGGGGGACGGGAATAATAAACTCCTCGCTTCTCGGCTATGAGCCCTACAGGGGAGACTTTCCCGAGCGCTTCACCGGCTCTCTGGTCTCCGACCGCTCCGGGGAGGCGGTACCCTACGCGCTCTTCAATCTGGAGCCGCGGGGCCAGCTCTTTATTACTCCCGGGGAGCCGGTCTACGAAGGTATGATCGTGGGGGAGCACAACCGAGACGGGGACCTCAACGTGAACCCGTGCAAGACCAAGAAGCTCACCAATATGCGTGCCGCCGGAAAGGACGACGCCGTGGTGCTCACGCCGGTTCTCCCGATGA
The DNA here is from genome assembly GCA_046540995.1 of Spirochaetaceae bacterium. Classification (GTDB taxonomy): domain Bacteria; phylum Spirochaetota; class Spirochaetia; order DSM-27196; family Alkalispirochaetaceae; genus CAYZHV01. Next base: position 5,919 of record JBKHED010000088.1, read on the forward strand.
CCCTGGAGCGAGCTATTCAGTTTATCAGGGACGATGAAATGGTCGAGGTGACACCGAAGTCGATACGGCTGCGAAAGACGATCCTCGCCGCGGCGAACCGGAAGGGGGATTTGCGGCGCAGCGCTTAATGCCCCGCAGTTCCTCTCCGGCCGCGCTCAGCCACTGCCGAGTTGGACCGGCGAGACGAGATACACCACCCCGTAGCACACCACGGCGACCACCGATACCGCGAGAAACCCGGCGTTCACCGCCAGGAGCACCGCCAGGGGCGCGGCGACCACGGAGGCGACGCCGTTTACCGCCCAGGCGAAGGGGATGAGCTCTCGGTGACCGGCGGCGAGGCGCTCGAGGCCCGCAGGCATCTGGACGCCGAGGAGCAGCGAGACCGGGCCGAGGAGCAGTAGCGCCGTAACGATTCGCCACGGGAGGGAGAGCTCGACCGCGGCGCTCAAGGCGGGATCGAGGCCGAGCTCCGCGGCGAGTATGAGGGCGAGAAGGAGCAGCGCCCCGAGTCGCATGCGACGCTGCGGCGAAAGCCGCATGCGCTGCTGGAGAGCGCTGCCGAGCCCGGAGAAGAATAGAATGGAAGCGAGGACCACAGCGGTCGCGTAGATCGGCGCGCCGAGAAACCTGGTCAGACGCTGGATAAAGAGCATTTCCAGAAGCATGAACCCCGTGCCGATCGCGCCGAAGTGAATCACCGTCCACCACTTTTCGCTAACGCCGGCCCGCCCCTCTCGAAGCCAGAGAAGGGGAAGCATAATGAGAACGACCCCTGCGACTCCCACCTGCAGAAGCGTAATAACCGTAACCACCACACCGAGCTCCACCCGTTGAAACCAGGTCGTCCCGTACGCTTCACTGAACCGTCCGAGGCTTTTGAGCTTGAAGAAGTTGTGAAAGTAGGGTCTGTCGTCGGTCGTTGGGCGCACGTTGTATACCCACCGGTCGAGGAAGCTATCACGCTCCTGCGAGAGAATGGAAAGGGCAGCGTGGTGCAGGTAGGAGCCGGCCTCCCCTTCAGGACCCGGGATTAGAGCTCGATCGGTCACCTCCCCCGGTTGGATTCCCGGATAGTAATCGAGGTCCATGGAGAGACTCTCCGCTCGGGCGCGAAGGGTGGATAGGGCGCGTTCGCTCCAGGGCGCGGCGGATAGAAGGGTCGTGGAGGAGAGGTAGTTGTGTCCCTGAACCAGCCGGGTGCCCGGATCGCCGATGCTCGTGGCTGCTTCCGTTAGGAGGGCGAAGAGGCGAATGCTGTCTCTCGGTGGCGTTTGGAGCCCACGGGTAACCGCGAGGACCCCCGATTCGCTCAGCCGCCCCAGGGCGAGCTCCATCGCCTCCACCGTCAAAAGATACTCTTCCCGCAGGGAAGCGAGGCCCCCCGCGGCGGCGGGGACCCCTTCGGCGGAAACCAGCTGAATGAGATCGAAGCGCTCTCCGGCCCGCTCGAGGTAGGTCCTGGGGTCTATGGTGATTACCCGCACTTCCGGTCGATCGAAGGGAGGCTCCTCTCGGGAGAGCACGGCTTCGGTGATGGCGCGATTCGGCTGGACTACCGTGACCTCCTTTGCACCGTTTCTTAGCGCTAACCAGATGTTCGTTCCGCTCGTTTCGCCCAAGAGTAACACCGTTGGTTCCTCCAGAAGGGAGTAGGGGAGGGATTGCGGCACCGATTCCAAGATCTCCGCCTCCGCGGGCGTCTCAATGCGAAAGAGAGCCCCGCCGTGGTAGGCGTCCAAGAAGAGCTGGTCCTGCTCCGGGGGAGGGGGAGCCATGGGTGCGGCGAAGAGCGTCTGGCGCATCGTCTCGGCTCGATAGAGGTCGAGGCGGACGGTGGCGCTCGGACTGCTAAGTATGTGCTCCGCCGCCCCCTGCTCGGCGAGCCGTTGCGCCTGGGCCATCGCCTTGTACTGATCGATGCGAGTCGCCTCCGGAAGGAAGAGCGTCGCGCCACTGCCGGCGATCGCGATAAGCGGCAGCAGGAAGAGCCAGGTTCGGTTTTCGCTCTCCGGCGCGCTCGGCCCGGATTGCTCCGAGGCGAGGAATGGGCGCTTCCGGCTCCCTACTATCCAGAGGAGCGTAGCCAGAGCCGCGGCGAGGCTGAGGAGGTCAAGAGCCCGAGGGCCCCCGACCGCGGCGGTAAGGGCTACCCCGACGCCGGCGCCGAGGCCGCTGGCAATCATGTTGATCCCGTAGACCGGCCCTGGACGGTCACGAAAGAGGTAGAGCACCAGCCCGACAAATAGCCCCGCGAAAAAGAAAGGGAGAAAAAGGACGAGCGCGGAGAGCCAGAGCTTTCCGACCTCCGCGAAACGGTAGAGGAGATAGTGCAAGTCCGGCCTGACAGCGAGAGAGAGACGGTAGGAGTAGGCGACCGAAAGCGTGAAGAGCGTCAGTGAGAGCGGGGCGCCGAGGCGCCACCAGCCGGGGCGGTACCGGTTCAGGAGGCTCAAGGCGGTTCCGCCGGCGCCGAAGCCGAGGAGGGCGGTGCCGATAACGAGGTAGGTAAAGTGGTGGTAGGTGTCCACCGAGAGGGCGCGGATCAGAGCGATCTGCAGCCCGATGGCGGCGGCGGAGAGGAGGGCGAGGGTGATGGACGCCGCGGCGAGGGGCGGTCGGGGTTCGGTGCGGGTAGTCATTCCTGAGCCCGGCCCGTCATCGGTACAAAGCGGACCGGAAGCAGCTGCTTAGTTCGTACTGACCCGTCCTCATCCTTCTGAAGAAGAATGAGCGTCTGCACCGAGAAGACCGGTCCCACGGGAATAATCATTCTCCCCCCGGGCTCGAGCTGTTCCACCAGGGGCGTCGGTACGTGACCGGGAGCGGCGGTGACGATGATCGCGTCAAAGGGAGCCTCCTCGGGCCAGCCGAAATAGCCGTCCCCGGCCGTTACGGTCACATTCTCGTAGCCGAGACGCTGAAGCCGCGCTCTCGCGCTCTCCGCCAGGGGATGAATAATCTCGATCGTATAGACCTGGTCGACGATCTCGGCGAGAACCGCCGCCTGGTAGCCGCTGCCGGCACCCACCTCCAGGACGGTGTCGTCGGGTTCCAGCTCCAAGGCCTCGGTCATGTAGGCGACGATGTAGGGCTGGGAAATGGTCTGCCCGTGTCCGATCGGAAGGGGGGTGTTCCGATACGCTCTACCCCGGAGATCCTCCGGGACGAACTCGTGTCGCGGGACCGCGCGCATCGCCTCCACGGTCTCGGGGTCTTCGATTCCCTCATCTATCACCGCCGACTGTACCAGCTCTTCTCTTTCGGCGGCCCACTCCCCGGCCGGAGCGCTTTCGCCCGTCTCATCTCCCGCCGTCGATCGCTCGTCCTGGCCGCCGCCGACGCAGAGCGCTGTGGACACCAGAGAGAGGAACAGCAGAAAGAACAACCGTTTCATAGTTCAAATATGCGTCGCACCGGCTCCGGATTCAACGTGTCGTACGTCGAACTCCCGCTTCTGGTTTACCGCGGCGCTATGTAGATCTGCTTCTCGGTCCGCAAAGAACTTGACAGTAGGCGACAGCAATGTTTCAATGATAAATACACTAAGGAAATCCAATGACACAACCGCTCGTCACCGTAAAAGAGGATGGGAGCGTCACGCTTCCTCCCGAGGTCGCTCGTACTCTGGGGCTTATCCCCGGAGCACATGCTCGTTTCGATATCGAGGAAGACTCCCTCACTATTCGCCGAGCACCGACTCATCTGGCCAGGCTCTACGTTGAGCTTACCAACGGCTGTAATATCGACTGCACAACCTGTATGCGAAACGTCTGGGATCTGCAGCTCGGACATATGTCGGAGGAGCACTTCGGCGTGCTGGAAGGGGAAGTCTCCAGAATGGAGGAGAAGCCTCTGGTCTTCTTCGGCGGCTTCGGAGAGCCTCTGTTCCACCCCCGAGCAATGGAATACATGCGCCGGATACGCGAAACGGGTGCACAGATAGATTTGATTACGAACGGCACCATGCTCACGGAGTCCCGGATAGAGGAGCTCACTACCATGGGGCTCCGGCGGATCTGGGTCTCCATAGATGGAGCCAAGCCCGAAAGCTACGCTGACGTGCGGCTCGGAGCTTCCCTGCCGAAGGTCCTATCCAATTTGGAGAATCTCAAACGGCGTAAGCTTCGCCTGGCCAGTACGACGCCGGAGCTCGGTATAGCCTTTGTCGCTATGGAGCGCAACATTGCGGATCTTCCCAAGGTGGTGGAGCTCGGGCTGCGACTCGGAGCGGAGCACTTTTCCATAAGCAACATCATCGCCCACAACAGGAGGATGAAGAAGGAGACTCTTTACGACGAAGAGTTGGGAAAGTGGAATCCGAGACGGGTGCAGGTTGAGCTATCCCGGATGGACCTGAACGACGAACGGGTAACCGGCGCGATAAAGGGGCTCATGGAAACCGGCTCCAGGGCGCTCGGGATCCCGGAACTCGATCTCTTTCCCGGCAAGAACCGGTGCCCCTTTGTCGAGAAGGGAAGCATGAGCATCCGCTGGGACGGAGCGGTCTCGCCCTGCCTCTCTCTCCTTCATAGCCACGACTTTTTCATCGGGGATGCACGGCGGAAGAGTCACGCCTACCTGATCGGAACGGTGGGCGAACGCCCGCTCCGGGAGATCTGGAACGATCCGGAGTATCTCGACCTCCGTGAACGGCTCGACGATTTTCGGTTTTCGCCCTGCACGACGTGCCGGAGCTGCGAATGGATAGAGCAGAACCTACAGGACTGCCAGGGGAACGGAGAGCCGGCTTGTGGCGGCTGTCTCTGGGCTCAGGGGCTCATTCGATGTCCCTAAACCTTCCTTCGGGTCGGGGCGATTTGTCTTTGTAACCCCCGGGCCGTACTCTAGGGTGTAGGGGGCACGGGATGAAAACGATCTACGTAGTACACGAGAATGACGTAGCGGTGGAACAGGCACTCACGGCTTTTGGGAAGAGCGAAATAGAGGCCCGCCATCTGCGAATCCTTGCGCTCCACGATACGAAATCAGCTTTTCACGCGCGGCGTGCGGGAGTCTCCGCCAATGTTGCCCTGGGCCTTGCCGCGGCTCCCCACGAGGAGAGGGGTCGGAAAGAGCGCATAAAGACGCTTTTGGAGGATAGCGGCCTCAAGGGCAAGGCGTACGAGGGGCTTATTCACGCTATCGACCGAGGACAGGTGGCTATAGCCGTGGACGTTCCTGAGGAGAAAGCAGAGCGCGCTCGGGCGATCCTCTCCCTCCAGGAGCGGCGGTAGCTTTCCCTCGGGGCGCCCAGGGCGCCAATCCAGCAAGAATCCATTTTTTTAACGTCCCATTTCACATTTTGGGACGACACCGTCGCTCTTTCGGGTTACTGGTACAAATAGATCCAATAACTCGGAGGTGATCTACCATGAAGGTGCGGAAGTCCTGGCGCTTCTTGGGCCTTTGTCTTCTCGTTGTGCTGGTCTCGCTGGGCGTGATGCTGGCGGGATGCGAAAGCGCCGGCGCCGGGGATAACGATAGCGAGAACGGCGACGATG
>JBKHED010000089.1:0-11373 GCA_046540995.1 Spirochaetaceae bacterium
CCTCACCGGCGACCGGGGTCCTAGAGCGGTGGAGTACGAGCGGCTCGAAGGGGGCGCTCAGAGCGGGGTCACGTCTCCGTCCGCCCGGCTATTCTCGAGCGTTGCATCCCTCCGGGAGGAAGAGTGGCTGTCGAGGCTGCCGGAGGAGAGGCGGTCCGCTCTTGCCGAGGCTCTCGAGGAAGGCAATACAGTAGTGGCACTCTTCGCCGGACAGCGCCCCACCGGGGGCTACACCGTGGTCGTGGATGAGGTAGCAGGGCGAGGGGAAACGCTCTTTATAGAGTACCATGTCAGTGAGCCGGGTCCCGGTGAGCTCGTTACCCAAGCTCTTACCTCGCCCTACGTCGTTCTTCTCGTCCAAGGCAGCTACACTCGGCTGGAGACGAGAGAGGAGTAATCGCGGTGCCGCGAAAGAGACTTCTCCTCGTCGGTGGCGGTCACGCGCACCTCGGGATCCTCAAAGCGCTCCGGGAGGTAACCAGCCGCGGAATCGAGGTCACCATGCTCTCGCCCGAAGAGGAAGAGCTCTACTCCGGCATGGTCCCCGGCCGCGTCGGAGGGAGCTACCAACGAGAAGAACTCACCCTCCCCATTCGGAGACTCGTGGAAGCCGGAGGCGGCACCTTTCGGAAGGCGTGGGCGCAAAGAGTCGATCCCCGGGAACGCGTCGTCTACGATCACCGGGGCGCCCCGTATCCCTACGACGTAGTCAGTTTTGGCGTAGGAAGCAGAGTCCCCTTCGAAGACCTCGTATCCGAGGCCGATCGGCAAGCCATCGGGCAGACGATCTTTCCCGCCAAACCCGTGGCGTGCCTCGACGGCGCGAGAATACTCCTCACCGCACTCCAGCCGCCGCGTAGCGTTATCGTCGTCGGTGGCGGCCCCGCTGGGTGCGAAATAGCGGCGAACATCGCCTGGGACCTGCGCCGCCGGGGCGTAGCCGCCTCGGTCACCCTCCTCGCCGCCTCCCGGCTCGTACCCCGCCGGAGCACCGCCTTCCACCGCCACGTTCGGTCGCGACTCCTGGATCTCGGCGTAGAAATCCGGGAGGGAGAGAAGGTGGAGAGCGTTCGCGCCGGAGGCGTCGTCGTAGCCGGTCGGTACCTCGAGTCGGAGATGACCATCCTCGCCATCGGTGTCGTCCCGCCGCCGCTCTTTTCTAACTCTCGCCTCCCCACCGGGCCCCACGGAGGGCTCTTGGTAACACAGGAGCTCCAGAGCGTCTCGCACCCCGAAATATTCGGCGCCGGCGATTGCATTCACATCCCGGGCACGCCCCTGGACAGAGCGGGAGTACACGCCCTTCGAGCCGCCCCGGTCCTCCGAGAGAACGTCGTCGCTGCCCTCCAACGCTGGCCTCTGCGCCCCTTCTCGACTAAGAACGAGTACCTGCTCATTTGCAACCTCGCCGACCGGTACGGCGTAGCAACTAAGTGGGGTCTCACCGCCGCCGGCCGCTCAGTCGGTAGGCTGAAGGAGGCGATAGACCGCCGTTTCGTTAAGGCTCACCAGAGCGCGTAACCCTCCCAACTCATGCCGCGGGAGCTGTGTTCCTGCCCACGCCCTTGACCGTACCGCGGTAAATGAAGTAAGACTCACCGACCGGCTCTTTCTGGAGCCGATCTCCCGTTGAGGAGGGATCCCAGCCCATCCGCCGACGGAGGTCACCGCACGGTGGCCGTAAACGACGAAGCGAGGAATTCCGCACATGATAACGGTTCAAGATCTCAAACTATCCTTCGGGAATCGAGTGCTCTTCAAGGAGGTCGATCTCAAGTTCACACCCGGCAACTGCTACGGAGTTATCGGTGCCAACGGCTCCGGCAAGTCCACCTTCCTCAAGCTCCTCTCCGGCGAAATCGAACCGGACGGCGGGTCCATCTCCATTGGAAAGGAGGAGCGTCTGGCGATGCTCCGGCAGGACCAGCACACCTTTGACGGTTACACCGTCCTCGATACCGTCTACATGGGATACGAGAAGCTCTACAGGGTGATGAAGGAACGGGAGGCGATCTACGAGAAGGAGGAGTTCAGCGAGGAGGACGGCATGCGCGCCTCGCAGCTCGAAAGCGACTTTGCCGAAATCGGCGGTTGGGAGGCCGAGGCGGAGGCGGGGCAGCTCCTCTCGGGGCTCGGAGTAGAGGAGTCCCTCTTCGAGAAGAAGATGGCGGATCTCGACGGCGGTGAGCGGCTCCGAGTCCTTCTTGCTCAGGCGCTCTTCGGTAACCCCGATATTCTGCTCCTGGACGAGCCCACGAACGGTCTCGACCTCGAATCGATCAACTGGCTCGAGGATTTCCTTCTCAAGTTTCCGAACACCCTTATCGTCGTCTCCCACGACCGGCATTTCCTCAATACCATTTGCACGCACATTTGCGATATCGATTACGGCCACATCCGAATGCAGGTCGGCAACTACGACTTCTGGTACCAGGCGAGCTCGCTAATGCGCAAGCAGATGAAGGACCAGAAGAAGCGCGCCGAGGAGCGCGCGGCGGAGCTCAAGGCGTTCATACAACGCTTCTCGTCCAACGCCGCCAAATCGAAGCAGGCAACCTCCCGGAAGAAGCTTCTCGACCAGCTTACCCTGGAGGATATGCCCGTTACCTCCCGGCGTTTTCCGTACGTCAGCTTTAAGCCCGACCGAGAGTGCGGAAAGGTGGTCCTGGAGGTTAAGGGACTCTCCAAGAGCGTCGACGGCATACCGGTGTTCGAGGAGTTCGACTTCACCGTGGAGCAGGGGGAGAAGATAGCCTTTGTCGGGCCCATGAACCAGAAGAAGGCGCTCCTTTTCGAGCTCCTCGCCGGGTACGAGAAACCCGACGCCGGTACCATCGACTGGGGAGTGACAATCAAGCCCTCGTTTTTCTTTCGGGACAACTCCCGCTTCTTTACCGAGGACCTTTCCATAATCGACTGGCTCAAGCAGTTCTCCACCGATCCCGATGAGACCTATGTCCGGAGCTTTCTCGGACGAATGCTTTTCAGCGGCGAGGAGGCGGAGAAGAGCGTCAAGGTCCTTTCCGGCGGGGAGCGGGTCCGCTGCGTTCTGTCACGAATGATGCTCTCCGGAGCCAACGTCCTCGTTCTCGATGAGCCGACGAACCATCTCGACCTGGAGGCGATAACCGCTCTCAACAACGGGCTTATCGACTTTTCCGAGGTGGTGCTTTTTCACTCCCGGGACCATCAGTTCGTAGATACCGTAGCCAATAGGATCGTGGAGTTTACCCCGGAGGGCAGTATCGACCGGCTCATGCGCTTCGACGACTACCTCTCGAACCCGGAGGTTCAATCGGAGCGGGACAGGCGGTATCACGCCCACGCCCGACAGACCCTTTGAGTGACTCGTCGGCGGCGTCAGGCGTCGTTGAGCCACCGGTTAACGTAGTGATCGATTCGATTGAATTTCCTTCTCAGGCCGTTAGCGTTCATGTAACGCACCTTGCCGAAGACCGGCCGCTCCGGCCAGCCCCGGTCGTGTTTACCGAAGCACCAGGCGACGCCCGCGTAGCTGTTCGGATCCCGGCCGTCCAGCTCATACTTGTTATTGAGGTAGAGCGCCCTGCGAAAGCCCTCTCGGGGTGAGTCGGCCCACTCGAGGATCTTCTTTCCCCAGTACATCCTCATGTAGCCGTGCATTTTGCCGGAGCGCACCATCTCGAGTTGGGCGGCGTTCCAGTAGGGATCGTCGGTCTCTGCCGCCTCCAGGGTCTTCACGTCGTAGCTGTAGGGGCGGGGGTCGGAGATGTGTTCCGAGAGGCTCTTTCGCGCCCACTCCGGGAGGGAGTCGTAACTATCGTACCGCTCGTTGTAGAAGCAGAAGTTCATGCTGAGCTCCCGACGAACGATAAGCTCTTCTAGGAAGGCGCCGACTCCCGCACCCCCGCGCTTTTGCGCCTCCAGGGCGATGTAGACCGGTGAGATCTGCCCGAAGTGGAGGTAGGGGCTCAGATTCGACTGCCCCTCCCGGCCGGGGTCGTTTCGCGCCTCTTCGTACTCCTCCAGGCCACCGTCGAGAAAGCGACGAAGCGTCTCCTTCGCGGCGGACGTTCCGCCCCGGATCCAGTCGACCGGAGCTACCGAATCGTCGATGCCGGGTAGCTGCTCCAGTACCGCCTCCGGAGAGGTGATCGCCCCGGCGTCGAGCGCCTCGATTCGATAGAGCCGTTGGCCGAAGGTAATCTCCCCGGGGAGAACCGGCGCCCCTTGGAGTAGCCCCGGGCCCCGGGCACGAAGCTCCTCGGCGAGCGGTAGTGTCTCCACCGGTTTCAGAAAGCGGTGGAGATGACGATTGATCTTCGGCCGCAGGGTTGCGGCGGTGTACTCCTCCTTCTCGCTTGCCACCTCCACCGGTACCACAACCTCCGACTCCACTTGGTATATCGGGGCGGAAACCGTCTCGGCGAGCTCCTCCCTCCATCGCCGCTGGATCTCGAGATAGCCGCGATCGAGAACCACCGCCCGGGCGGCCGCGGCCAGATACGCCGCGGCGGCCGGCGGGTATCCCTTCAGAAGGGAAAAGTGTATTCCCCGCAGCGCGAGGGCCTCCGGGAGCTCCCGAAGCCCCTCCATCAAGAACCAGTAATGCCTCAGGTTTGCCTCGGGGAACTCGTCGGTCAGGGCGAAGGTAACCAGTAGGGGCAGGGACTCCCGGTTCGCCAAATAGACCGCGTACTCCAGGGCGTGGTTGTACTCGCTTCGGACCGACGCCTGCATCCAGTAGAGAATGTAGCTCTTTCCCCGGGGCTCGCTCCGCTTGAGGAGGCGAACCCGTTCGCGTTGCTTTTCCGCCATATTGCAGAAGGGTACTTGCTGGTAACTGCATCGCCAAGTCATACTGTTACCGATGAGTTCCAAGCGCCCCAATATTCTGATCGTCGATGACGATGAGACAGCCGCCGAGATGTGTCGCGTAGTCCTCGAGAGTAACGGCTTCGAGCACATCTCCACCTGTCTCGACAGTCGGGAAGCTCTGCCCACCATACGGAGCAGACCAATTTCGGTGGTCCTACTCGACCTGTTTATGCCTCACATTTCGGGTCAAGAAATTCTCGAGGAACTCACCCGGGAGTATCCTGAGATTCCGACGATCGTGCTCACCGTAGAGGATAGCTTGGAAACGGCGGTGGAGTGCATGAAAATCGGTGCTTTCGATTTTCTTACCAAGCCGATTGACCGAAACAGGCTCCTAAACGCCGTGGGAACGGCTCTTCGGATCCGGGATTTGGAGACCCGTATCGACGTGCTCTCGGCGGAGCGGCCGGAGGTGGAGGTACGTAACCCGGAGATCTTCTCACACATAATTACCAGAAACGAACACATGCGGAGGATTTTCGCCTACATCGAGCAGATCGCGAACAGCCCAAAGGCGGTTCTGGTAACCGGTGAGAGCGGCACCGGCAAGGAGCTGGTGGCTCGGGCGGTGCACGAGGCGAGCGGAAGAGCGGGGAAGTTCGTCGCCGTTAACGTGGCCGGCCTGGACGACACCATGTTTTCCGACACCCTCTTCGGGCACCGTAAGGGCGCCTTTACCGGCGCCGAAGATAACAGACCGGGGCTGATCGAACGGGCTCGAAACGGAACGCTCTTTCTCGATGAGATCGGCGACTTGGAGCAAGCGTCGCAGTTGAAGCTGCTCAGACTCTTGCAGGAGGGGGAGTACTATCCTCTCGGGGCGGACGATCCCGTCTCCGCGCGAGTACGGGTCGTGGCGGCCACGAACGCGGACATCGTAGCGCGACAGGAGGACGGGCGGTTTCGTCGGGACCTCTACTACCGCCTCCTGAGCCACCACATCCATATTCCTCCCTTGCGGGAACGCCCGGACGATATCCCGTTGCTCCTGGAGCACTTCGTCGCGGAAGCGGCCACCGAGATGGGGCGACCGATACCGCGCATTCCGAAGAGGTCTCCGGTGGCGCTGCAGAGCCACACCTTTCCGGGAAACGTCCGGGAGCTGCAGGCGATGGCGTACGACGTGGTGAGTCGCTCCTCGGACGGACAGTTCGAGCTCGCCCATCTGCTCAACCACCTGGGTAACGATCGGGAGGAGCCGAAGGCGGCAGAGGATAGGGGCGAGCGAATCTCCTTTTCCGGTCGCTTTCCGACCATGGAAGAGGTCGAGGCGTTCTTCTTCGAAGAGGCGCTCCGCAGGTCTGAGAACAACCAGAGCGAGGCCGCCCGGCTACTCGGTGTATCCCAGTCCACGCTCAGCCGTTGGCTGAAAAAGCGGCGGTTCGACCCGTAGTCTATGCAGCCTGCATAGCTATCAAAACTGCATAACAGGTAAATCACTGCCTCAAAAGGAATTGCTCTCTTTGCTCGCTAAGCCTATGCAGTTCGCATAGGACTCGTCTTTTGAAGAGAACTCTGTAACTCTCGCTAATGTAGAAAGTTAGGCGAGTTTCTTCTCTTGGCACGAGGAATGCATATAAGGAGACGTAGTGTAAAAATCGATGTAAAAATCGAATTAAAAAGTCACTGCTTGGTTACGCCCGGCACCGTCCCAGACGCTTCCTCCTTGGTGCCGGGCTTCTTCTTGTCCCAATCTTTCCTATGCGTGATAATCGGCCCCGGTGGCACTGTTCTTTTTCCGACGATTGGGGCAGCTGATTCTCACGGTTCTTCTCGTGGCGACCACGGTGTTTATCGTGCTCCGGGTCCTGCCGGGAGACCCCGCGGCGGTGATCGCCGGAGTTGATGCTCAGGGTGCGCGGCTGGAGGAGATACGGGAGCGACTCGGCACCGACCGTCCCCTGCTGGAGCAGTACATCGACTGGCTCGGCGGAGTGATTCGGCTCGACCTCGGCCGCTCCTTTTTCGACAACGCCCGGGTGGTGGAGCTTATCGCCGGGAGACTGCCGGTTACCTTTACTCTGGCGGGAAGCTCTTTCCTGCTCTCCCTTCTCATCGCCGTCCCCCTCGGAGTCGCCGGCGGTCTCGGCCGTCGTTCACCGCTGGCCAAACTATCGGCTCTCTACGAGTACATTTCGCTGGCGTTCCCTCCCTTTCTCATGGGGCTGGTGCTGCTGCTTCTCTTTTCGGTAACCCTCAGGCTGTTTCCGATGTTCGGCGCGGCTTCGCCTGCTCACTACGTGCTGCCGAGCCTCTCCCTGGCGCTCGGTAACGCGGCGGTTCTCTCCCGGGTTACCAAGGCGGCGGTGGTGGAGGAGATGGAGAAGGGGTACGTGATAACCGCCCGCTCTCTGGGCCTTACGAGGGGCCGGATTCTATTTGGGGAGGTGCTCCGCAACGCTCTGACGCCGCTTATCACCATTGCGGGAGTGCAGGTGGGGTATTTGCTCGGCGGCGCCATAATCGTGGAAGAGCTTTTCTCCCTCCCCGGCGTGGGGAGCCTTCTGGTGGGGGCGATTCTCAAACGTGATTTTCCGGTTGTCCAGGGATGCGTGATGCTGGTGGCTCTCGCCTTTGTCCTCGCCAACTCAGCGGCGGACCTTCTCTACGCCGTAGCCGACCCGAGGAGCGGATCCCGTGACTAATCTGCTAAGGGTCGAGAATCTGCGGGTCAGCGCCCCCGGAAGAGAGGGAACGCCGGGAGTTCCGATTCTCAAGGATCTCTCTTTTGAGGTAGGCGCGGGGGAGATCCTCGGCGTCCTCGGCGAATCCGGCGCGGGGAAGAGTACCATCCTTCGAGCGGTGGAGGGTATCCTCCCGGGGGAGTTCCAAATCGTCGGCCGCATTTTGCTGCGAGGAGAGAATCTCCTCGAACTGGGGAGAGAGCAGCTGCGACGGCGGCGGGGACGGGAGCTGGCGATGATCTTTCAGGAACCCCTCCGGCATCTCAATCCCGCCCGAAAGGTTAGAAGGCAGCTGGATATGCTCCTCGCCTTTCACCGGACCGGCGGTGGTGAGTCCGGGCCTCAGTCGCGGCGGAGGCTCCTGCGGGAGGTCGGCTTACCAGCGACCAGAAGGGTGGAGGAGGCGTATCCCCACGAGCTATCCGGGGGTATGCGGCAACGGCTTATGATCGCCATGGCCCTGGCGGGGGATCCCTCTCTTCTCCTGGCGGACGAGCCGACCACGGCCCTCGACTACCCGTTACAGGAGGAGATCGTCGCGCTCCTTCGCCGGCTCGCCGCGGACCGAGGCATGGGGGTGGTCTACGTTTCTCACGATCTTCGCGCCCTTCAGGGCGTGGCGGATCGGCTGCTGGTAATTCTCGACGGTGAAATGGTGGAAGAGGGAGAGAGCGAGACGGTGCTTCGCTCACCGAGAGCGGCGTACACCAAGCGCCTTCTCGCCTCCGCTCCGAGCATCGACAGCCGGGGAGATTCCCTGGTGGCGCGGGGAGAGCGCTTCCTATGAACGGTGCCATTCTGGGCGGTGAGCGAATCTTCAAGGCGTACGGTTTCTCGCGACAGGTGCTTCGGGGATTGGAGGTCTCCCTCTATCCCGGTGAGGTGCTGGTGCTCTTAGGGGAGTCCGGAGCGGGAAAGAGTACTCTTGCCCGAATACTCGCGGGGCTAGAGCGCCCTGACGCCGGCTTCGTTCGTCGCGCGCCTCGGCTACCGAAGCTGGGGGTCCAAATGCTTTTCCAGGATCCCTTTAGCGCCCTTAATCCAAGAAGGAGCGTGGAGGAGAGCGTAGGAGAGGCGATTCCGATGCGAAGCCGACGAAAGCGCGTTGCGGCGCTCCTCGGCGAGGTCGGTATCGAGGCGAACCGGGCAGAGGAGTATCCCGGAAGCTTCTCCGGAGGCCAGTTGCAGCGCATAAACCTCGCCAGGGCGCTGTCGGTGGACCCGGAGGTGCTCATTCTTGACGAACCGGTCTCCAGTCTCGACCTTTCCGTACAGGCGCGTATTCTCGACCTGATCGAGGGAGAGCGGAGAGAGCGAAAACTCTCGGTGCTCTTCATAACCCATGACGTCGACGTGGCGGCCCATGTGGCGGACAGAATCGCGGTGATGAAAGAAGGAGTCATCGTCGAGGAAGGGGAGGCGGAGAGAGTCCTCCGGGAGCCGCGCTCCGAGTACGGCCGCTCGCTCTTTGGACATCTTCATTTGGGAGGAATCGTATGAAAAGAATCGCAGTCGCCCTACTGCTCTCCTTATCACTCTCACCGCTCTTCGCCGCGGGAAGCACGGAGGCGGCGGGGGAAGAAGAGATTCTCCAGGTCGGCCTTTCCGGGAGCCCGGATACCTTGGATCCCCAAGCGACGACCGGAACACTCACCTTTCAGACGGTCAGAAGCATCTACGACACCTTGGTGGAACCGAGGGTGGACGGAAGAATCGTTCCGGCCCTCGCCCGAGAGTACGAGGTGTCCGAAGACGGCAGGCGGTGGGTCTTCCGGCTTCGGGAGGGTGTCACTTTTCATCACGGGAAGGAGCTTACCGCCGAGGACGTGGTAGCGACCTTCGACCGTATCCGCGATCCCGATTTTGCCTCTCCCAACGCCGAGGTGTATGAGGTGATCGACTCGGTGGAGGCGATCGACTCGGTAACCGTAGCGCTCAACCTCGACGGGCCCCACGCCCCCCTTGTGGCGACACTCGCTTCCGGGTGGTCGGCGATTCTGCCAAAGGATCTCATCGATCAGGGGCATGATTTCGCGACGAAACCCGTGGGAACCGGCCCCTTCAGCTTTGTGGAGTGGCGCCGTGACAGCGCCCTCGTTCTGAAGAGGAACGAGAACTACTGGAAGGCGGGGGAGCCCCACTTACATGGAGTACGCTTCAACATTATTACCGAACGGGCGGTGCAGGCGCAGGCGCTTATGGGCGGTGAGCTTCACGTAGCGGACCTCCTCGTGGAGCCGGAACTCACGATGGTTCGAGACCATCCGGAGACCCGGGTTGAGGAGGAAGCGTCATCTCTGGTGATGGTTCTCGCGATGAACACGAGCAGAGAGCCGTTGGACGACCTGACCCTCCGTCAAGGTATCGCCCGGGCGGTAGACCGAGAGGCGGTAATGGGTTTCGCCTACAGCGGAGGGGAGACCGTTGGGACCTTCATGAATCCCACGAACCCCTTTTACGTCGATGAGACCGACATCTATCCCTACGACCTCCCCCGGGCTCGGGAACTGATATCGGAGGCCGGGGAGGTACGGGAACTGGTTCTCAAGCTTCCGCAGAACTACGAACCCCACGTAAAGGCCGGTGAGCTCTATCAGGAGATGCTGGAGTCCGCGGGACTAAATGTCCGAATTGAGCTGGTTGACTGGTCATCCTGGCTCTCGGAGGTGTATCGGGACTCGCAGTTCGACCTGACGGTGATTGGCCACACCGGGAAGCTGGACCCTCACGAGCGTCTGGCGCCCTTTGCCGACGAGGAAAACTACGTTCGCTGGTTTGACGAGGAGGCCGCGGGCCTCATCGAGGAGGCGCGGCGGACCGTGGAACTGGAGGAACGGAAGGAGCTCTACGCCCGAGTCCTGGAGATTATGGCCCGAGAGGTTCCCTTCGTCTTCGTCGGTTCTCCCTACCGGTACATCGGCCTCCGAAATGAGGTGGAGAACTTCAAAATGGATCCACAGCTGGACACCTACGACTTCCGGGAGACGACTTTAGGGGGCGAAGAGTAAGGTGAAGCAGGGAAGGGCGGCGCTGCTGCTCCTCGTCGTGATATTCGCCGCCGCGATTTTCGCACCGGTACTCTCCCCCAGGGACCCGACGGCGCAGCGGCTCGACTCCGCCCTCGCGGCCCCGGGCTCGAAAGGTTTCCTCCTGGGCAGTGACGACCTGGGCAGGGATATCCTGAGCCGGGTTCTTCACGGCGGCCGGGCGGCTCTAACCGTTGCGGGGGTGTCGGTCGGAGCCTCTCTTTTATTCGGTTCCTTTCTCGGGCTCGCCGCGGCACTCCTCGGCGGAAGGAGTGAGGCGTTCATTATGGGGCTGATGAACGCCATTCTCTCCTTTCCTACGGTGCTCCTCGCCATAACGGTAATCGCCGCCTTCGGCAACGGCCTCGTTCAGGTCATGGGCGCCCTGGCGGTGGTCTTCACGCCGGTTTTCGCCCGTCTGGTCCGGGCGGAGGTGCGCTCCCTAAAACGGCGTCCCTTCGTCCTCGCCTCCCAACTCCTCGGCGCCTCTTTGAGAAAGGTGGTGCGTTTCCACCTGCTGCCGATGCTGCTGCCGCGCCTTCTCGCTCAAGCGGCGACCACCGCCGCCCTCGCCATCGGAATCGAGGCGTCCCTCTCCTTTCTCGGCCTCGGTACTCAGCCGCCGACCCCGAGTTGGGGGATTATGCTCAAGGACGCTCGGAACTATCTCATCACCGCGCCGTGGATGGCGATCGCTCCCGGCGGGGCGATGGCGGCTACCATAGCCGCCCTGCATCTTCTCGCGGACGGCTACAGCCGACGCTGGGCGAAGCGAAGCGAGTAGGAGCGGAGGACCCCGCCTTGTC
>JBKHED010000090.1:0-11364 GCA_046540995.1 Spirochaetaceae bacterium
CCGAGCAGTTGCAGGGCCGTCGGCATCGCTCCTCCCGGTGACTCCGGGACGAAGCGCTCCTCCTCCCCGGACCCCGGACGCTCCTGACCCGAGAGCTCCGCAGCTCGAGGAACGACGCCGGACAGATCAAAATCGGGAACGTCGTGCATGATTCGCTGTAGCTCATCAACGCTCTCGGCAGCCTCGGCGGCGGCGGTTCTCCGCTCGTACTCCGGCAGCTCAATATCGTCGTCGGCGTAAGCTCGTGCAAGCCGGTCGAGGACGGCCTTTCGGGCCCGGGGGAGGCCAAACCGTCGCGGCTCTCGCTCTTCTTCACTCACGGGATGCTCGCACCTCTACTCTCCCACTTCGGTTACGAAGCTCTCGATTTCCCGAAGAACCTCCTCCCGATTGAGCTCATTAACGAGCTCGTGCTTCGCTCCGGGGTAGATCTGCGCCCGCTTCTCCTTCGCGGGCATCCGTTTCACGGCTTCTGCAGTTGTCTCGGCCGGAACAAAAGGGTCGGCGTCTCCATGGAGAAAGAGCACCGGCATGGTGAGCTTCTCTATCTCCTCGTTAAAGCGATCAAGCGCTACCACCTCCGCCTCCAGAAGCTCCCGCTTATACCCACCGTGGTATACCAGAGGGTCCGCGGCGTAGGCTCTTACGGTTTCGGGGTCTCTCGACATACCCGAGGGGTCGCTCGGCTCCTTTGGAAGCTCCGGAGCAGCAAGGACCTCCCGTGCCCAGTTCCAGTCGCCGAGAACGGCCCCGAGAAAACCGACCCCCGCCAAGGTTTCGGGGTACCGTTCGGCGTAGCGCGCGGTGAGCAGTCCCCCCATGGAGTGGCCGATCATAATCAGCGGTTTCTGCCCATACTCCCCGATGGCAATCGCCACGAGGGAACGCAGGTCATCGACCACATGCTCGAAGTCACCTATCTTCGCCCGCTCCCCTGCGCTTTCCCCATGACCGATGTGGTCGGGTGCGTACACGGCGCTACCTACGGTGGCGAGTCGCTCCGCGACGTGAGCGTACCGTCCCCCGTGCTCCGCGTAGCCGTGAACCAGCACGACGATTCGACTGCACGGCCCGTGAGGCTCCCAGCTTCTGTAGAAGATCTTCCCTTCACTACCGGTAAATGTTGCGCTCTTCATAGGTTGTTACTCTACACCGAATCGCCCCGCCTCGCCACGGAGGAACATCGCCGCCGAACACCCGTGCCGGTAGAGGATCCCGGGGCAACTCTTTCGGCCCCTACAGATCCTTGACCGCCGGGACGCAACAAACTACCCTCTAAGATCATTAGTATCGGCGGTTGCCGCTCTGACGGGGCCGCCAAAAGGGGGACTTATGTCGAGACGAGGAAGGCTGTTGACGCTGGCTCTGCTGCTATCGGTAACACTCTCCCTATTCGCCGGCGGGCAGGGGGAGGATAGTCCCGACTCCGAGGAGAGCGCCCAGGAGAGCGCCGATCTCGAGCGGACGCCTCAGGATCCGCGACTCTATCAGCCGGGGCAGCTCACCGTGGCCACCGGAGACCCGGTCTATCCGCCCTGGATGCTCAACGACGATCCCGCCGGTGGCGAGGGGTTCGAGAACGGCCTCGTCTACGCCCTGGCCGAGGAGATGGGGTTCGATCGGGAAGAGGTGGTCTGGGTCGACACAACCTTTGACGAAGGCATTACCCCCGGAGACAAACCCTACGACTTCACCATTCAGCAGTACTCGGTCACCGAGGCGCGAGACGAGTTCGTCGACTTCTCGATCGTCTACTATCAGCCGAAGAAGGTGGTCGTGGCGCTTCCAGAGAGCGAGGTGGCCGACGCAACCAGCTTCGCGGAGCTTCGGGAGGCGCGCTGGGGCGCGACCATCGGTACCACCGACCTCGACTACATCGAGAACCGGATCGGGGCGGATAACGTCGCGGTATTCGACGACCAGGTCGGTACCTTTCAGGCGCTACTCGGGGGCCAGATCGATGCGACCACGCAGTCAATGCCGACGGCCCTCTACGCTACGGCGGTGCAGATTCCGGAGGCAAAGATTGTCGCCATTCTTCCGGCGGACCCGAACGACCGGGGCCACGGGCTGGTTTTCGAGGAGGGAAGCCCGCTTGTGCCTTGGATAAACGACGCGCTCCGGGCGGTCATCGATCGAGGCGTTGTCGAGGAGTTGCGCCAGACCTATTTGGTCGGAGACGAGTCGATTCAGGAGATCACTGATTGAGTTCCGAGCGTTCGAGCCCGGCCGTGCGGGCCGGGCGCCCGCTCCGCTTTAGAGACAAGTATCTTCCAACGATAATCAGCGTGACCACGGTTACCGTGGTCTTTTTGTTGATTCGCCGGTTGGTAGTCTCCGCGGCGGAGTGGCCGCGAATCAAGGCGCAGTTCTTCGACCTCGATGCGATAGTCGAGGTCTTTCCAAAAGTCCTCGGTGGTTTTGGCATCAACATGGCAGTCTGGGCGGTTGCCCTCGTTGCGATCGCCCTCTGGGCGCTCCTCTTGGCGATCCTTCGATCGATACACGGCCCCTGGGCAGCGCCGTTTCGCGTCTTTACGGTGCTCTACATCGACCTGCTCCGGGGACTCCCTTCGCTGCTGATGGTGCTGCTCTTCGGCTTCGGCATCCCGGCCCTGCGGCTGCCGGGGCTTCCGCAGAGCAGTCTCTTCTGGGGCGGCGTCGCCCTCGTGCTTACCTACTCCGCCTACGCGGCCGAGGTATACCGATCAGGGATGGAAGCGGTCCACGACGGGCAGCGGGCAGCGGCGAAAGCCCTCGGCCTCACCCAATGGCAGAGCCTCCGTTTCGCGATACTTCCCCAGGCGATTCGAAACGTGGTGCCCTCGCTACTCAATCTCGCGGTCGCCCTGCAGAAGGACGTGGCTCTCCTGAGCGTTATTGGCGTTCGGGACGCGGTTCGGGAGGCACAGATCTACACCGCCCGGACCTTCAACTACTCCTCCCTCATCGCCGCGGCAGCACTTTTTCTCCTGGCGACGATCCCGATGGCACGTCTCACCGACTACGTTACGAGAAAGGATCGGGAGCGAAGGCTCCAGAAGACGTTATGAACGAGCAACGATTACGGATAGAACGGCTGACGAAGTACTTCGGAAAGACTATGGTCCTCGACGACGTGAGTCTCTCCGTTGCACCTCACGAGGTGGTCTGCCTCATCGGGGCGTCGGGCTCCGGGAAATCCACCCTCCTGCGCTGCGTAACCGATCTGGTGGAGTTCGAAACGGGAGAGATTTTCATAAACGGAGTGCCGATACACGATCCCCAACTCGGCAAGAACGGCCTCCACAAAATGGTGGGAATCGTCTTTCAGGCGTACAACCTCTTTCCGCACATGAGCGTTCTCGACAATATCACCCTGGCGCCGAGAAAAGTGCACGGTGTCTCGAGAACGGATAGCGAGGCGTACGCCCGGGAGCTCCTGAGCCTCTTCGGCCTCGACGGCTTCTCCCACTCCTATCCGGAGCAGCTCTCCGGCGGCCAGCAGCAGCGGGTTGCGATCATTCGCGCCATGGCAACCCGGCCGCAGGTACTCCTCCTTGACGAGATTACCGCCGCCCTGGACCCCGAGCTGATCGGCGGGGTTCTGCAGGTGATTAAGGAGCTCAAGGAACAGGGCATGACCATGGTGGTGGTAACCCACGAGATGGGATTCGCCCGGGACATCGCCGACAGGGTTTGCTTTCTCGACAAGGGTGCAATTCTCGAGGAGGAGAGGCCGGAGAAGCTCTTCAGCTCTCCCGAGCACCCGAGAACCCAGCAGTTTCTTCAGCGAATCATCGAGGCGGGGCGGATGTAGAACTCCGCCCTACTCCGGAATCATTCGCAGCCAGTGGGACCGAGCTTGTCGGCGTCTACCAGAATGATCAGCTGCTCCGGAAGTCCGTTTAAGAGGTTTCTCGGAATTGTGAAGCCGTAGCGGTTTGACAGATCAATAATGAACTCGAGGTGGTCGTAGTCCCAGTTGTGGAAGTCATCGGCATCACACTCCGCGTTGATGGTGCTTACGATTTCTCCGCACACCTGAACCAGTTCCTCACCTTCGAACGCCTCCGACGTGGCGTCGAAGAGCTTCTCGGCGGACTCCACACCCGCGAGCCGCGAGAGGAACTCAGCCTTCAGATCTGCCTCATTTACTGTTCCGTCCTCGGACAAAAAGCTCTGAAACGGTTCGTACATTAGATTGCGCCTCCCAATAGTAGCCTAAAAGGTCACTGCCCCGGAGAAGATACGTCTCTTATGGCCAGTAGTAAAGCGTTCTTCGCGTTCGGTCTTTATGCGATAAATTCGTATATAAAGTGCGAGCTTTCACATAAAAAGAGATTGACTCTAACTTAAACTACGGATATAGTGGGATGCATATCGATAATTGAATACTGACCCATGAGTTGTTTACTAAGATTATCCGTCTTGGAGGTAGGAACCAGTGAGTGATACGACGAGCGGTGGCGCACCGTCATCCGGAATACGGCGAAGCAGTAGTTCGCGTCCGCGAAAGAAGAAGAAGAGCCAGATCCCCTACGGGATCCTCGCCGCCCTTGTAATCGCGGGAATCGGCGTCTTTGTTATGACCCGTTCCTCCCAGCTCGGCTTCTTCTGGTTCACGGGAATCGCCTTCGGATTCATTCTTCAAAAGGCACGATTCTGCTTCACCGCTTCCCTTCGGGATCCCTTTCTCACCGGGGGAACGAGCTTGACCAAGGCGGTTCTCACGGCCTTCGCGGTAACGAGCATTGGCTTCTGGGCGATTATGTACGGCGCTCACGCTATCGGTGCCCCGGTTCCTGGAATGAGTTTTGTGGCGCCCGTCGGCGTACACACCGCCGTGGGAGCGTTCATTTTCGGCATCGGCATGGTAATCTCCGGCGGGTGCGCCTCGGGTACGCTCATGCGAGTCGGAGAAGGCTTCGGCATGCAGTTTCTCTCGATCATCTTTTTCGTCGTCGGTTCCCTCCTCGGAGCGGCAACCTTCGGCTGGTGGCAGCTGAACTTCATCGCCACCGCGCCACGAGTACACCTGCCGGAGCTCTTTGGCTGGTTCGGTGCCATTGTCGTGCAGCTTCTCATTATTGTTCTTCTCTGGATCGCGGCGGACAAGTTTGCAAAAAGAAAACAAGGTGCGAGTTCGCACTAACAATAACAACTACCACTGGAGGGTGTAGGTATGAAGGAAGAGACGTTAGATTGCTTGGGCGAGGCGTGCCCGGTTCCGCTGGTTAAAGCGCAGAACGCTCTTGAAAAGCTAGATGTAGGCGACGTGCTGATCGTTCAGATCGACCACTCCTGCGCGATGAAAAACGTTCCCGAGTGGGCCCGTGAGGAGGGTCACAACGTCGAGATCGAAGAAGTCGACGACGGTGAGTGGGAAGTCGTCATCGAAAAGACCAAGTAAGGACGGAGCGCTCTATGCTGAAGAAACTGTCGGACACGATTGCCGCCAACGATTACTACAAGCTCTGGCTGAAGGACGCTTGGCCCTATTTGACGGGCGCAATTCTCCTTTCGGTGTTCCAGATAGTCACGATGGCTGTGACCGGGAGTCCCTGGGGGGTGTCCGCAGCCTTCGCCAACTGGGGCGCGTGGATCTTCGAGGGCTTGGGTGGCTCGGTGGACAAGTGGTTCTACTTCTCTAACGAAGGTGCCCAGGCCGTCTTGGAGCGCGGGTTCTTTAACGACCCCGCTACGATACGGAATCTCGGAATCATTGCCGGTGCCCTTTTCGCGGTGCTGATCGCCTCGGGATTCAAGTTCAAGAAGATCAAAACCGGTAAGCAGGTGGTCGCGGCGATCCTCGGCGGGCTGCTTATGGGATACGGGGCGCGCATCGGCTTCGGCTGTAATATCGGCGCCCTCTTCTCCGGCATTTCCGTGTTGTCGCTCTCGGGATGGGTCTTTGGCGTATTCATCTTTCTGGGCGCGATCGTCGGAAGCAAAATGCTCGTCAAATATTTCATGTAACGGAAGGACTGTCCTATGCGAGAGAAGAAAATCGAGCAGTACGATGTCGTAATCATCGGCGGCGGTCCCGCCGGTCTTACCGCAGGAATTTACTGCGGCCGGGCACATCTCAAGACGTTGTTGATTGAAAAGTCCCTCGTCGGTGGCCTGGCTACCTATACCAACGAAATAGAAAACTACCCGGGCTACCCCGAAGGTAGCAGCGGTCTCGGCCTAATGGAGCAGTTTCACAAGCAGGCCAAGAAGTTTGACGTGAAGTTCAAGCTCACTGACGTCAAGAACGTGGAGCTCGAAGGCGAAGTGAAGCGGGTCGAGACGTTTCGAAACATCTTCGAGGCGAAGACGGTTATCATCGCCAGCGGCGGACGACCGCGGATCACCCGGGCGAGGAACGAGGAGAAGTACCTCTTCGACAAGGGTATCTCCTTCTGCGCCACCTGTGACGCCGCGGCCAACACCGACAAGCGTGTCATGGTTATCGGCTCCGGCGACGCGGCGATCGAGGAGGGAACCTTCCTCACCAAGTTCGCCAAGGAGGTGATCGTCAGCGTCATCCATGACGAGCCGAAAATGGACTGCAATGAGATCGCCCGGGACGCGGCGTTGGCTAATCCAAAGATGACCTTTGTCTGGAACACCATGGTCGATAGCTTCGAGGGCGAGGATCATCTCGAGCGGGTCAACCTAAAGAACCTCAAGACCGGAGAGATTATTCCGATTGAAGTTGATACCTGTTTCGAGTTCATCGGCTATGAGCCTAACACGGAGATCTTCGTCGACAAGGTGAAGATGTCGAAGCGCAACTACATCATAACCAACGAAGACATGGAAACCGGCATACCCGGCGTCTTTGCCTGTGGCGATGTCCGGGAGAAGGAGCTCAAGCAGGTTGCCACCGCAGTCGGCGACGGAGCGATCGCCGGCGTGGGGGCGGAAAAGTATATAGCGGAGACGGAGATCTTCGAGCAGCAGATCATGCAGAAAGAGAAGATCGGCGTTATCTACATCTATAGCGCCATCGATGCCCCGAGCCGAGAGATGCTGCCGATTATGCAGGAGATCGAGGATCTTTACGACGGACAGGTGAAGCTCAACGTAATCGATCAGTACAAAGGGCAGAGCCTCTGCGACCGCCTTGGCTGCGAGGTGGAGCCGATGTCCACGCTCTTTACCAAGAACGGCGAGATCGTCGATACCTTGGGTAAAGCGGATAGGAAGGCAATTCTGGAACGCCTCGATAAGCTGGTTGAGAAGCCGGTGGGAGCAAGGGTATGAGCGTCCACACCTTCCGCAGGCGTGTCGCCGTCCCCATGGCGACCATAGTTATGACGCTCATCCTGGGCTCTCTCCTCGTCGGCTGCGCGCCGAAGCCCGCGGGGGAGACGGGAACCGAGATCGTGGAGGCCTCGGAGGTGGGCAGCCTCCTGGAGCAGCCGAACGCCGTCCTCGTTGATACGAGACCGATGCCGGAGTACCGGGAACGCCACGTTTCCGGAGCAGTAAACGTCTCTCGAGCGGACATTGTGGTGCTCGAGCCCTTTCCCAACATGGTTGCACCTCGGGAGCAAATCGAACGGGTCTTGGGTAGCCGCGGCATTGACAACGACAGCCTCGTAATCGCTTACGATGACAACAACAACATGGACGCCGCCCGGCTCTGGTGGACCCTCAAGGCGTACGGTCACCATGAGGTCAAGGTAGTCAGTGGCGGACTCAACGCCCTGGAAGAGGAACGCTTCTCGGTGGACTCCTCGTCGCCGGAGATTGATGAGACTACCTTCAACGCCGAGCCCCTCAACGAGGAAATGATCGTAACCGCGCCGGAGATACGTCGGTACCTGGATGAGCCGGATCCGTCGGTAGTGCTCGTCGACACCAGGAGTGAAGAGGAGCATCTCGAGGGGCATATCCCCGGATCGATACATATAGACTACCTCGAAAACAATTTCCCCGACGGCACCTTTCGACCAGTGAACCATCTTCGCATTATCTATCTCGAGGAAGGAATCGATTACGAGAAGGAGGTCCTGCTCTACTGCGAGACCTCGATCCGAGGTGCCCAGAGTTATCTGGCGATGTACAACGCCGGCTACCGCAATCTACGCCTCTATGACGGCGCGTGGGTGGAGTGGTCGGCAAACCCGATGAATCAGGTACACGTACCCGAGTCCGATACGCCGCTGCGTGCTCCGGATCAATCGTAAATAAAGTAGCGGGCCACCTCTTAGGGTGGTCCCTTGGCGGCGGCGTAAGCGGCGCGCCGAAAAGAAACGTGTGTGGGAAAAACCTTCGAGGTGGCTCGAAGGAAAAAAAGGAGAAGTGATGAAGAACGCACTGCTTATACTCATGGTGGCTCTGGTCACCCTGTTTATCGGATGCGGCGCCGAGGAAGCCGAGGCGCCGGCTCAAACGGATACTCAGGCGGAGGAGACAACCGAGTCGGCGGCCCCTGAGTTCTCAGTCAGCGAGTTCGTACGGGAGTACGTCGCGGATCTGGCTGATAGCAACAACATAGTCTCCATGGATGATTTCGTCGCCATGGCCCAGGATGGCGAGGAGATGTACGTGGTGGACATCCGTCGGGCGGAGGACTACGAGGCGGGCCACATCGAAGGCGCCGTAAACGCTCCCTGGGGAACCTCCGCCATATGGGAGGTGATTCCTCATCTGCCGACGGACGAGACCGTCTACGCCTACTGCTACAGTGGCCAGACCTGCGGTCAGGCAACCGTAATGATGCGTATGGCGGGTATCGACGCGGTCTCGGTCAACTCGGGCTGGAATCTCGGTATTTCCCGAGTGGATGGTTACGAGAGCGTGGTCTCTACCGACGCCACCGAGATCGACACCTCTTACGACAACGGTGTTTCCGACGAGGTTCTGAGCACGATACAGACCTACTACGAGGAGCTCGCCGAAGCTGCAGGAACTCCTTTCGCTAACCACATGGTCTCCGAGGAAAACGCCAAGGCGATCCTCGACGCCGAGGATGAGTCGGTGCAGTTTGTCTCTATGCGCCGCCCCGATGATTACGCGGAGGGTCACATTGAAACCGCGGTAAACTACCCCTTCGGACCCACCATGTATGACGAGATTGGTATGCTCCCGACGGACAAGAAGCTGATTGTTTACTGCTACAGCGGCCAGACCGCAAACCAAGGCGTCGCCCTTCTGCGACTCCTCGGTTACGACGCGGTATCCCTGCTCTACGGCATGGGGACTCCCCGGACCGACCCGCGGGGATGGATCAACAACGATTTTCCGGTTGTCTCCAGCTAGTCTCGAGCCTTGAGTAACAGCGAGCTCCCGGCGCCCCGGCGTCGGGAGCCTTTTTTGTCACTCCGGGGGGTGCTCCTCCACCCGCCCCTTCTAATCGCCGGCCTCCTGACAGCGGCGTACCTCTTCCTCCATATTTGGTCCCTCTCCTGGTTTCCCTTCGTCCATTCGGATGAAGCGTGGCTCGCCTCCTTGAGCCGCACGATGGTTCTTGAGGGACGCCTCGATGCTACGGAGGAGTTCTTTCGGTTGACCCCTCGCCATCCCCACGCGTTAAAGACGGTTTTTCATCTGATTCAGGCGCCTTTTCTGCTGCTTCGGTGGAGCGCCGTTGCGGCGCGCCTTCCCTCGCTAGTAGCGGGCCTCGGAGCCGTTGTTCTCCTGGGCGTTACGGTCAAGCGTCTCACGGAGAACCGGCTGGCGGCGTGTGCCGTGGGCTGTGCCTTCGCTCTAGATGTTCAGTTCTTCTACACGAGTCACCTCGGGCGGCAGGAAGCGCTGGTGCTCCTCGCCATGATGGGGGGGCTCTTCGCCCTTCTCCGCCCCGGGAGGAGCCGGCGCCTCCCGCCGGCGCTAACCGCCGGGGTGATTATCGGCCTCACCATTTTCGTGCATCCGAACGCCTTTATCGCCGCCCTCGCCCTCCTGCCCTGGGCAGTCGTCGCGGACAGTACGCCCGACATCGGAAGCCCCCCGGACGGCCGTTCCGGGGGCGGCGGTTCCCCCGGCAGCTCCCGGCTCCAGCGATCGGGCGTCAATCTGGCGCTCTATGTAGCGGTTCTCGCGGGTTTCGGTGCCCTCGCGGTGGCCGCCAGTTACGCGATGGACCCTCGCTTTCTCGCCCACTATCTCGAGTTCGGCGGCTCCGTTGGCGTTACCGCGGGGCCCCTGGAACGATTCGCTCATCTGCGGGAGTTCTTCATCAAAATGGCGGGGCGCCACGCGGGCACCTACTACCTCCCACCGGTGGCGCCGCAGCTCTGGGCGCTGATGCTGCTACTCCTGCTCTCCCTGTTAGTGGGGCCTGCAAGGCTCATTTCCACGGTCCGTCGTGGGCCCAACGCCCGCTCCATGGCCGCAAGCCCATCCGAGGCCCCGAGGCCACTTTCGGCCTATCCCGGCGCTCTCGGAGCGGTATCCTCCCTTCTTACGGTACTCGCGCTCTTTCTCATTGGAAAGTTCAGTCCACCCAGCGTGGTCTTTCTCATTCCCTGGCTCTACCTCCAGGCGGGAGTGCTCCTGCATCGGTTGGGGCGGCGCGAGGGCTTCCCTCTCGCCTCGGCGCTACTGCTTCTAATGCCGGTCGCGACGGGAGCACAGCTCCTCTCGGAGCTCCCCAACTCGTATCCCGGCAGCTACGACCGGTACCTCTCGGAGATTCGCGAGTTCGTTCCGGAGGGCGAGGTCGCCCTGGCCAACCTCAACAGCGCCTTCGCCTTCGAGCCTGGAGAGCTTCGAGTGTACCGAGACCTCGGCGCCCTTCCACCAGCCGAGGGACAACGCAGCTCCAAAGAGGAGAGCGGGTTGCTTCAAAGGCCCCTGGGTCGTTTTCTCAGGAAGGAGGGCGTTGCGTGGGTCGTCCTACCCCGTGAGGAGTTAGAGCTCATTTACCGGAACCGCCCGGTCTGGAACGCCGTATACGGAAACCCCCACCGGTTCTATCCCGATTTGATCGAAATCCTCGAGCGACACGGTACCCTGGTCCACCGGTTCGAAGCGAGCCGCTATGGGATGCGCCTGGTGCCCTACATGGACCGAGGCGATTATCACGTGGAGATCCACAGGCTCGAATTACCCTGAGCCCCGCTGCCGGAGCGCGGCGTCAAGCCGGGCCCTCCGGCCCGCAAGGCTTTCAGCGCCGCAGTGGCCCGCGGCGTCGAAGTCCGGTGCACCAGCGCTCGGAGGTCGGTCCTCATGGAGGATGCTCCCGTCCTGGCCCATCACAATAATCCGACTACCGAGGATCAGCGCCTCCTCTACGTCATGGGTTACGAAAACCGCGGTTCCCGTGTGGTCGGAGAGGAGCCGCCGAAGGAGCAGTTGAAGCTCCCGCCGTTGTGGAGCGTCCACGGAGGCGAAGGGCTCGTCCATAAGGAGAACCCGCGGAAGCCCGACGAAGGCGCGTGCCAG
>JBKHED010000091.1:0-11153 GCA_046540995.1 Spirochaetaceae bacterium
TGTGGAGCACCCGTAGCTCCCCGTCGGCGACCGGGAGACGTATCGTCTCCGCCGCCTCGGCAATCTCCGGGCCCGGCTGGGTCTCCGAGTCGATCCATTCGTAGAGACGTTTCTGTTTCTCCGGCTCCAGTCGGAGAATCTCGTCGATCCACTCGCTCCGCGCGGCCACCTCTCGCTCGAGGCGCAGCTTCTCTTCTCGAAACGTCGACACTACTCCTCCTTGAGAAAGTGGTGGTGCGGGCGACGAAAGGCGCGACGGCGGGCAACGTAGAGAAAGCCGCCAAAGCCGAGTATGAGGTACGCCACTGAGACAGCGAAACCGAGCCAGAAGTAGAGCGGGTTGCCCGTGGAGTAGGTGTAAGCCGGAAGGTTGATTGCCAGGATAAAGGGTATGCAGACCACAAAGACAATCGCCGTGGAGAACACGTAGTCTGAGGCGACGGGAGTCTCGAAATCCGGATCGATTACTCGGAGCAGCGCGAGACCCGTGGGCATGGTCCCGGTCATTGCGCCGTAAATGATGAGGAGCCTGTCAAAGGGGTGGTCTTTGAACGCCCGGGAGGCGAGCCAGGGGACGGTCAGTAGGGTGAGAAAGCCAGCCGCCGCAGACATCACGGTGATCGGTATCCAGTACCGCGCCACGACGACCATCGAAATAGCTCCCACCGCCGCAGCCACCATGAGGTCTACGGAGAAGCCGGCTATTCTGTTGAGGGCGTGGTTATCCAGGGTGTACTGAATCCCGAGCCGCCGGATGATGAGCTTAAGGAGCAGGGCTGCAAGGGCGGCAAAGACAAAGTTGATTCCCCAGAGGTTTACGGCGAGGTCGTTGCCTAGGGGCCCTGCAAAGGCAAGGAGATAGGTGAGGAGTTTTAGAAAGAGGTAGCTCGCCAGGTAGGTGAGAAAGACCATTGCCGCTGTAAAGGTGAGAGAGTCGATTGCTTCGGTTTCCGTGGTGAGCTGCATGCCGGTACGGCTCCCTTCTCCCTTCGGGTAGACACCGGTTCGCACTCCGCGTTTGCGGATTGCGTCGCGCTTCTCCGTGGAGAGCCACTCCTTGCGTATGCCGTAGTTTATGAGCCAGACCCCGCCGAAGCATGCGAAGAGAAAACCGATCGCCGCAAAGGTGAGTCCTACCGTTCCACCGCCCTCGAAACCGAAAGCGCGCCACCCCTCACCGATTGCGAACGCCTGTCCCGGACCGAGGGCAAACCCGAGAGGGACAAAAAACCCCATTGAGGGAAAGAGGTCTGGAAAGATGGTGAGCATAAAGCCGAGGGTGATAGTGAGCCCAATGGTAGCCTGCATACCGTATTGAAAGACGATTACCATCGCGGTACCGAGGACGCCGTGCTCTTCGCTCTCCTTTCGTTCGGGACTCCGACGCAGAGTCATGGCGATAAAGGAGATGCTCAACAGGTGGTAGACCATCGCTCCCAGACCGTCGGTAGTGAGACCCATTAGGGGCGCAAGAACGTTGTAGAAGAGAAGCAGTACGAAGCCCGCGGTGAGGGCGTTCGGAATCAGGTATCGCTGGAAGAACGCAAACCGAGCTCGAAGATAGGTGGCTGCGAGCAGTGCTGCCGAGATGATGCCGATATCAACAAAAAACTTCCAGGGAAAGTCCATAGCGCCTCCTCGAAGCGCCCATTGTAGGCGATTCTCGCCGGTTAGTGGGGATTTATCTTATGCTCTTCGCAGGACCCTACCGGGGGCCGGCCGGCGGCACGCTTTGCGGAGGTGTGATAGGATGGGTGTCAGAAGGAGGCAGACAGTGGCCGCACCAATTCGCATCGCTCTCATAGGAGAGTCTTGGGTTTCTACGAGCACGCACATCAAGGGGTGGGACTTCTTTTCGAGCTCCGTCTACGAGGAGGGGCATGAGTTCCTCCGAGAGGCGCTCTCGGGCCCGGAGTTCGACTTTCGCCACATTCCGGGGCATAAGGCGCCTACGGACGCTCCCACGACCATGAGAGAACTCGAGGAGCTCGACGTAGTGGTTCTGAGCGACATTGGGGCGAATACGCTCCTGCTCCATCCGGATGTCTGGCTCCACGGCAAGACCGCTCCGAACCGCCTGATGCTCCTGCGGGACTGGGTTCTCGACGGCGGAGCTCTGGTGATGTGCGGCGGTTACCTCTCCTTCGCGGGGATCTACGGCTCCGCCAAGTTCTACAAGAGTCCTGTTGAAGAGGTGCTCCCGGTCACGATGCATGAGCGGGATGACCGGCTCGAGGCGCCGCAGGGCGCGAAGGTCGAGACGAAGGTTGCGGATCACCCGGTTCTGCACGGCGTATCAGGGCCGTGGCCGGCGCTTCTCGGCTACAACGAAGTGATCGCGAAAGAGGAGGCCTCGGTCTTGGCGGAGATCGACGGAGACCCCTTTATTGCGACTCTCGAGCCCGGCAAGGGTCGGACGCTCGTCTGGACCTCGGACATCGGCCCTCACTGGTGCCCGATGTCTTTTGTTGAGTGGGAGGGATACGCCAAGGTCTGGCAGCAGAGCATGCGCTGGTTGGCCAATAGGGATTAGTTGTAGCTGAGCTCAACGGGCCTTGGGAGGAGCACGCCTCGGGGCCCCGTTTGGTAGACATCGAAGCGCAGGAATATCGCCTCTGCCTTCGTCAGCGTTCGGCTCAACTCCACAATAAGGGTATCGCTGCGGACCCACCGAAACCGAACCTCCGGTACCGGTGGCTGCTCATAGGAGATCGAGCGGCGACGAAGATTCGGATCTCGAGTGAGCATCGGCTCGGAGAAAGTGACCCGGATTTCGCGTCCTGTCTCTTCTGCCGCCGTTCCAGGTGGGGGTTGCAGAGTGTAGCTGACCGTCGAGGGGGTAGAGAGGGTTGCGAGAACCGCGTCTACGGTGCCCGCCCCGTTAAGCAGCAAGAGCGCTGCGAGGCCGATCAGACTCGGCGTGGCCAAGCTCCGCGCGTCGTGTTTCCACCCGGTCCCCCGGGCTCGGATTGCCGACAACCCCCGGGCGGCCCGCTCTATATCTCCCCGCCAGGCGAAGGCGAAGGGCATCGCGACTACTACCGAGACAAGATGGAGGACCTGTCCAAAGTTCTCGAAGGGCCTGAGCCCTAGGAGGGCGACCTCCAGGAGATGGATGCCGACAAAGTCAAACAGAAAGAGAACGAGAGCCAACAGGACCCAGGGAGACTTCAGTGTACTCCCTGGGCCGCGATGCTGAGCTCTGGCAAGAAGCAGAAAGAGCACCGGAACGTGAAAACCCCAGATGACTCCGGAAATACCGTGCACCGAGGTGAGGTCCCGAAGGTAGGCCGTTGCGAGGGTCACGGTCAGTGTCACCAGAGAGAGCAGCGCCATTCGGCGGGAGCCGAGAACAAGCTCCGATATCCCCCCAAAGAAGATAAGCACGACGCTGTTACCCAGGAGGTGGGGGAGCAGTATGGAAGGAGAGTGGGAGAAGACGTTCAGGAAGAGGTAGTGGGGGAGCCGGACACCAAAGAGGGTCCCTGTGAGAAGGTCGTAGAGCTCGGGAAGAAAGAACTGCGGAATAGTGGTCAGAAGAAGCCCACAGAGGAGAGCGGGGGTTACCAGCGGGGGACGTTCATAGAGTGCCTGGACGAGAGAGCGCGGTTTCATGCTGCCGGAGGCAGGGTATCACTTGCTCTGCTTCTTGAGTAGCGCTTGCACGTGGGAGAGGTCCTGAAGCTCATGGAGAGTGTCGTGAGATCCGGGGAGGGTCTCACGAAGCAACCCCACGACGTAGGCCCCGAGGTCCCGGGCGCTGATCCAGTCGTAGTTAGCGTCGCTTCCGCTACTTCTCGATCCGCCAGGGTGCACCTCCCTCGGAATTGCTGGGTATAATTGTAAGGTATACCGCCGAGAAGGTGCAAAGCTACCTCACTTCGATGCGGATCGCAGCGCAGACTCTGCTGCTTTAAGATAGGCGATCTTGGACCAGGTAGCTCCGGAAACGGCGTCGAGGGCGGTCGTCTGCTCCTGGAGTATACGAGCCTCTAGCTCCGGAAAGGCGTCGGTCATCTTCTCCGGCTCCATGATCGATACCGCCGTTATGCTGCCGTCGGCGAGCTCTACGGCAACGGTGAAGCGTTTGTTTGCCACGAAGGTGCCGAACGGTGCCACGACTTTGTATTCCGCCTCGTACCTCCCGTCCGGCATGCCCTCGGTCGCCACGTGCCGAAGGGTGTGGTCCTGCTTGGGGACTCCAAAGGAGATCATGCTCAGGCCGAAACCGAGGATCAGCGCGCCGATCCAGATGAGCACGTGTTTGAGGGTGAAGAGTCTTCGCCTTTTCTTCATTCGCTTCATCTTCCTTTTCGGGTGGCGGAGGTCTCCGTGCCGAGTTGCCCCGAGGGGTCACCATCTTTCAAGCAATCTCGACCCGGTTTCGCCCCTTCTTCTTCGCCTTGTAGAGTGCCTCATCAGCCTTCTTCCGAACCTCGTCGATTTTGCGTCCATGACCTGAGGAAAAGGCGACGCCGAGACTGATAGTCACCGTTGCCTTCTGTCTGTTGGAGCCCCAGCCCCGTTGCCGTCTTCCTTTGCGATCCGGGGGGCGCGAACTGCCTCGCAGGATAAAGGGCTTCTCCCCCACCACCGAACGCAGTCGCTCGAGCTCCGCAGTGACTGCGTCTCGGTCGTCGTGAGGAAAGAGAATCGTAAACTCTTCGCCGCCGTAGCGGAAGACCCGTCCTCCGGCGCCGACGCCTCTCAATCGCCCGGCAACCATTCTCAAGACCTGGTCACCAACGTGATGACCGTGAGTATCGTTGAACTGCTTGAAGTGATCTATGTCTATCATAGCCACGGTGTACCGCTTTCCGAGCTGCCTCCCGTAACTCTCCAAAGCGCGCCTGCCGGGCAAGCGGGTCAGGGTATCCACGTAGGCGTGAGAGTACGCCTCGAAGAGAATGCCCGTGGTCGCGAGAAGGGGAACCACCGCCCAGCCAAACTCAGGGTCCGCCGGGATCTTCTCTTGATAACCGAGGTAGGCTGCAAGCAGAAAGCTAACAGGGACGCCTTCGGTAACTCTATCCGCGAGAAAGGCGCGAAGCAGAAGAACTGCCCCCGCCAGGAGATAGAGAAGCTCCGCCGGTGTGAACGGCAAGCCGCCGAGACCGCGCCGCTCCTCGAGGAGCAAGTGCCTCGCCTCAGGGGCTAAGCGTGGGGGGCCCTGAGCCCAGAGGAGGTAGAGGAAGGCAAAGAGTAGGACGACAATCCAAGCCCGGAGTGAGAGCTGCGTTACGATTCCTCGGTCCGAAAGAAAGTGGAGCTGCGCCAAGAGCAACGGGAAGAGAACCACTACCGGAAGCGCCGGAGCAGAGAGAAATCTCTCGGAGACGGCGGGTTGGTATGAGAGCCATGCGAGGCTCGTAAGCAGGGAGGTGAAAAAGAGGCGGCTGTTGCCGAAGCCGAGGGAGAGCAGGAGCGCAGCGGCCCAAAACGGCGCGCCTATCCAGAAAAGGAAACCAAAACCCTCGCCGGCGGGTATGATGATCGGTGCTACAACGGCTGGGAGTGCAACGAGTGGGAGAGCCCAGAAGGCGTGCCGGAGTCGTCTGCCGATGTCGCTGCTTGTCACCTGGTGCTACCTCCGGATAGCGGCGCCGCCATAGTAGCTTACCGAACGGGTGCAGGCAAGGCACGGTCACCCCGGAGCACAGGCCCGAACGAGTTAGTTGCTGAACGTGTAGATTAACTCTATACTGAGCGCCGATATATCACACACGCAGAGACGTGCTCAGTAGGA
This sequence comes from Spirochaetaceae bacterium, assembly GCA_046540995.1. GTDB lineage: Bacteria > Spirochaetota > Spirochaetia > DSM-27196 > Alkalispirochaetaceae > CAYZHV01. The sequence continues at coordinate 5,747 of JBKHED010000091.1, forward strand.
GATTTTCATGAGGGCTTGGACTGCATTCTTGGTTCTTATCGTTGTCGCTTCCCTGGCGTTTGCCGGAGGGGCATCTGAGTCCGGCGCCGAGGGCGGCGAGGACAATTCGCTTCACTACATTCTGGACAAGGGCGAGCTCGTGCTCGGCTTAGACGACAGCTTTCCGCCCATGGGCTTCCGGGGAGATGATGGGGAGATCGTTGGCTTCGATATCGACCTTGCCAAAGAGGTAACCGACCGCCTCGGCGTGGAGCTTCGGCTTCAACCAATCGACTGGGACGCTAAGGTCCTCGATCTGAATAGCAAGGATATCGACGTCATTTGGAACGGGCTTACGATCACTCCCGAGCGGGAGGAGCAGATCACCTTTTCAAAGCCGTACATCGCAAACCGTCAGATCGTTATCGTTCAGGCCGGGAGCGGAGTGAGGACAAAGGCGGATCTCGCCGGCAAGACCATCGGCCTCCAGCTCGGTAGTAGCGCTCAGGACGCGGTTGAGTCGGACCCCGAGGTTCTCGAGACGTTTGCGGAGGTCACTCGCTACCAGGACAACGTCCAGGCTCTCCTCGACCTCGAGGTTGGCCGTATCGACGCGGTTGTGGTGGATGAGATCCTCGGCCGCTACTACATCTCCCAGAAGCCCGGCGTCTTCGCCGTTGCGGAGGAGCATTTCGCCGAAGAGGAGTACGGCATCGGTTTCCGCAAGGGGGAAGTAGCCTTTCGTGACCGGGTGGACGAAATTCTCGATGAGATGGTACAGGACGGCGCTGCCGCTGAAATCGCTGATAAGTGGTTCGGCGAGGACGTTCTTCTTCCTCGCTAGCCATTCGGGGCCTCAGGGTCGTCCGCCTTGTCCCGGCGCTCGGCGGCTCTAGAGGATGCCTCCTTCAATGGAATATTTTTTCCGAACCACCGGGTATATCCTCGAAGGGGCCGGAGTAACCCTCCGGCTCTTTGTCTTCACCCTTCTCTTTTCATTGCCCCTGGGCTTTGTCGGGGCCATGGGCAAGAGCTCCGGCAATCCGCTGCTCAAGGTGCCTCTCGGTCTCTACACCTCGGTGGTGCGAGGAACGCCGCTGCTCCTGCAGCTCTTTTTCGTCTACTACGGGTTACCGCTGCTCGTACCGGCACTCCGGTTCGAGCGGTTCACCGCGGCGGTCTTCACCTTTATTGTCAACTACGCCGCCTACTTCGTGGAGATCTTCCGGGCGGGGATTCAGTCCATTGATCGCGGCCAGTACGAGGCCGCGAAAGTCCTCGGCATGACCTACCGGCAGACAATGCTTCGGATCATCCTTCCTCAGACGATCAAGCGAGTGCTACCACCGGTCGCGAACGAGGCGATAACCCTGGTAAAGGATACGGCTCTGGTGGTAGTCCTCGGCATCGGTGAGATCCTGCGAAACTCCAAGGAGATCGTCAGCAGGGATTTCACGGTGAGTCCCTTTGTCATCGCCGCCGTTATCTATCTCATTCTCAATTACGGGTTGGTCTGGTTTTTCAACCGGATGGAGCGGCGGTACTCCGTTTATGAGTGAGACGATGAGTAATCACATACCGATCACCGCACCGATGATCCGGGTCGAAAACCTCCACAAGTCTTTCGGGGAGCTGGAGGTGCTAAAAGGGGTGGCCCTCCAGGTAAGTCCTGGGGAGATCGTCTCCGTAATAGGCCCTTCAGGAAGCGGCAAGAGCACCATGCTTCGCTGCCTCATTCATCTCGAAGAGGTTACCCGGGGTACCGTCGAAATCGAAGGGGAGCCGATCGCCAAGGAAGAGAGCAACGGTCACCAGAAGCTGATCGGGGAGCATACCATACGTCGGCGGTGCCGGAAGCTCGGTATGGTGTTTCAGAGCTTCAATCTCTTTCCGCACAAGACCGCTCTTGGCAATGTGATCGAGGGGCTGCTGGTGGTGGCGAAGCTGCCGAAGGCGGAGGCGATCAAGCGGGGTGAGGCAATGCTCGCTCGGGTCGGGCTGAGCGACAAGCGGGACGTATACCCCGCCTACCTCTCAGGGGGGCAGAAACAGCGGGTTGCGATTGCCCGGATGCTCGCCATGGAGCCGGACATTATGCTCTTTGACGAGCCAACCAGCGCCCTGGATCCTGAGCTCGTGGGAGAGGTGCTGAACGTCATTAAGGATCTTGCCCGGGACAAGATGACCATGGTCGTCGTAACCCACGAGATGAGCTTCGCCCGGGAGGTCTCGGACCGGGTCGTTTTTATGGATGAGGGGCGAATCGTTGAGATCGCGAGCCCGGAGAAGCTCTTCACCAATCCCGACCATCCGCGGATACGCGCCTTCCTGCAGAAAATGCTCTAAAGACAGAGTCTTGAAGCGCAGCTGCCTCCGCGGCGAACCGATCAAAACGGCTCGCCTACCAACAAAGCATTATTCTCTTTGTTCGGAATACAGGAAAATCACGCCTTCTCAAGCTTTTCGACGAGCTCCCGGGTGGTTTCGGACCACATGTCCGCCTGGTACCACTCAGCCATCGTTTCGATGAACTGCCGGTAGAGAGCAGCGAACTGCTTCGCCGCCTCTTTGTCCTCGTTCTGTTTCTGGTAGAGCTCCATAAACTCCGGATGCTCCGCTTTCCAGGCTTCCTTCTTCTTCTGCATCTCCGCGGGCGCCTCGATCCAGCGAAGCAGCTCCTTGCCGGAGCCGTCCCAGAGTGAGACGACCGGAATGTGATCATCCCCCTCTCTCTCGTACATCTCCTTGAGCTCGGTCTCTTCGGAACCCCGAAAGACGCGAAACTCGATTCCCGCCTTCTGAAAGAGGTTCGAAAGAATCGGCGTGTTGCAGGCGGAGTCGCCGCACCAATCCTCGGTCATCATGGTCGCCCGGACCGGTGTCTCAAAGCGCTCCGCCGCACTCCGGAGAGCCGCGGCATGAGAGGAGTCCGCCTCCGCCTCGTCCATGAGCCGCTTCACCAGAGTTCGGTAGTTTCTCAGGTTATTGACGTAGGTATGTGCCTCGTAGCCCCGCTCAAAGCGGTTGTCGTCCATTGTAATCTTCATGCTCTACTATAGATACCAACACCCCGGCCCCGCGGCAATCTAGGAGATAGAGTTTCTCCTCGGAGCGGCTCCCCGGGGCTGAGGAGCGCTCCGCGGCAACACTACCGACCTCGTTGCGCCCCGTTTCTCTGCCGAGAGTTGCCTCCCCCGCCGCGCCTGGAATGGCTTTGCTTGTTGCCGCCGCGCGGAACCGCTGCAACGGCTGGCTCCTTGTGGTAGGGATGGAGGCGGTCGACCTCGACCTCACGCTTAAGCATTCTCTCGATCTGTCTGAAGTCGGAGAGCTCCTCACTGTCGCAGAGGCTGATCGCCTCCCCGACGCTGCCTGCCCGAGCGGTCCGGCCAACACGGTGCACGTAAGTCTCCGGCTCGTTGGGAATCTCGTAGTTGATAACGTGGGTTATGTCGTCTACATCGATACCCCGGGCAGCCACATCCGTACCGACAAGAACCTGTACCTTGCCGTTTCTGAAGTTTTCTAGTGCGCGCTGACGCTGATTCTGCGTTCGATTGCCGTGGAGCTCGTCCGAGGGTATTCCATTCTTCAACAGAACTTTGGCGACTTTCTTTGCGCGGTGCTTTGTACGGGTGAAGACGAGCACTCGAAACATGTTGCGCTCTCTAATCAGCTCCGGAAGAAACCCGATTTTCGCCTCCCGGGCGAGATGGAGGACGCTCTGTTTAATGCCGTCCGCGGTAATCGCCTTGGGTGCAACGGCGATTCGCTCAGCCTTGCCGAGAAGCTCTCGGGAGAGGGCTTCGATCTCCGGGGGCATAGTGGCGGAGAAGAGGGAGGTCTGCTCTCTGCCGGTTACCGCCTTCGCGATGCGGCGAACGTCCGGGATAAACCCCATGTCGAGCATTCGATCGGCTTCGTCGAGGATAAAGTACCGCACCCCGGAGAGGTCGATTTCTCCCTCTCCCATAAAGTCGAGCAGTCGTCCGGGAGTTGCCGCCAAGATGGCAGGATTCTTCCGAAGCCCCTGGAGCTGGCGTCCCTTCGGGGCGCCTCCAAAGATCGCGAGATGAGAGACTCCCGATCCGCGGCCATATTCTTCGAGACTGGTGTCTATCTGGATCGCGAGCTCTCGGGTCGGAGCGAGAATGAGTGCCGCCGGCCGTGCCGGTCCCCGGCCGCTGCCGTTTTTGTGCCCCGGCGCTCCCCGTTGTTTGCGCTCTTCCAGGAGACGCTGGAGCAGAGGAAGGGTAAACGCGGCGGTCTTGCCGGTTCCGGTTTGAGCCGTGGCCAGGAGATTGGCGCCGGATAGTAGTACTGGAATCGCCCGAGCTTGGACTTCCGTCGGCTTGGTATAGCCTTGGGAGAGGACAGCATTCAGGAACCCCTGGGATAAGCCGAGATCCGAAAAAGAGTGAGATTGCATATAGATCCTTTTGTAGTGGAACACGTCCCGCGAAGGGTCACACTTGGTTATCTGCGGGAGAAGGAGGGTTACCGGGCGATAAGAACCGGAAAGGGTACCTGCGGGATCGCCGGATCAGTCCACCGCGAGCCATAGGAGACAACATTTCGTCCTAAATGTCAACGGTAGTGTGTTCGATTCGGGGGAATCTTCGCTTCGACATGGTGAGGAGCCCGGGAGTATCATCTATACATGAGTGATTCGTATAACCTGCACCGTTTTCTCGAAGCCCAGGAGGGTGTAAAGGAGGCGGTTGAAAGGGAACTCGCCGGCGGCGCGAAGCGCAGCCACTGGATGTGGTTTGTCTTTCCCCAGATCCAAGGGCTCGGTATGAGCATGATGGCGCAACGGTACGCCATCAACTCCCTAGAGGAGGCTCGGGCGTATCTCGAACATCCGGTGCTCGGAGAGCGTCTTCGAGAATGGACCCGCCTGGTACTCAACGTCCAAGGCAAGAGTGCACAGGAGATATTCGGCTATCCGGACTATCTCAAGTTCCGATCCAGCATGACGCTCTTCAGCCGGGTGGCCGAGGCGGGCTCGGTATTCCACCAAGCGCTGGAAAAGTACTACGACGGAGAACCGGACCAAAAGACCTTGTCCATCCTCGGAATCGGTTGAGTTCTATTCTCTGAGTTCCTTGTGAAGCTGCTAAGCCTGGTCAGAGCCTATCGGCACGGAGAGCTCGAAGACCGGCGGAGCGCTCGAGACCGTTTTCAGGTTCCCGTGACTCTGTTCTACAAGGAGATCCACGATCCTGGTGCCTAGGCCACGTTCCGATTCCCCCAATTGCTCAGGCATTGTTCCGCGGTCAGAGGCTACTGTTAGCTGAACGTTTCCATCGGTCTGACGAAGTGTAACCGAGGGGTGCGGCGCTCCCTCTGAGGTGAGGTCATGCTTCGCCATGTTGGTCAGGAGCTCGTTCGTTATGAGGGCGATCCCTACCGCCACCTCCGAATC
>JBKHED010000092.1:0-11121 GCA_046540995.1 Spirochaetaceae bacterium
CCGGTGTCCGCTCCTCGTTGAGCTTACGGATCCGCCCGCGGACCATATCGCGATGGTCTTGGTGAAAGCGGTCTACCACGGGAGACCCCAAGAGCTCTTCCGGCCGGGCAGCCCCAAAGAGCTCCAGGGCCGCTTGGTTTACGTAGGAGAAGGTCCAGTTTGTCTGCACAAAGATGGCGTCCGGGGCGTTTTCCACCAGGCTTCGAAAGCGGTTTTCGCTCTCCTTAATGGCCTGTTCACTTTGCTTTCGTTCCGTGATATCGACGAAGAAACCTTCGATCTCGAATCCGTCGATGGTTGCTCTTTCGCTCTTGCGGGCGTTCATGCTCACCCATATCCGTTGTCCATCGGCTCGCAGCGCTTCGTACTCGAACTCTTGAACGTATCCGTCCCTTTCCAGCGCCGTGATGAATTCCTCTCTCCGTTCCCGACGGAGATAGAGCTGTGATCCCAGGTCGGTGTAATGCGCAAGTGCCTGTTCCGGCGAGTCGAGCCCTACTATTTGTGCCATCGCCCTGTTGGCAGCTAAGAGTCTTCCATTAGAGTTGGTTCGGAAGATACCGATCGGGGCTCGCTCGAAGAGGTCTCGATAGGCGCGCTCACTCTGTCTTAACGCGTTTTCGTATTCAACGCGTTCGGTTACGTCTCTAGCCGCAGCATAGATGATGTTGCCCGAGGGATGTGATCGCCACTCGACAAACCGATAGCTCCCATCTTTTGAGCGGTACCGATTAACGAAGTCAATTACTTCTTCTTGTTCGCGCAACCGTCTCATGGCGTCGAGGGTGGGCTGCAGGTCTTCGGGGTGAACAAAGTCCAAGAACTTCGACTGCTCCAACTCTTCGACGGTGTGACCGAGGACCTCCTCCCACGCCTGGTTCACTCTTATGAAGTTACCATCGGTATCGGCGATGCAGAGCAGGTCCAGATTTACGTAAAAGAAGCGCTCCAACCGCTCGTTCGCTTCAAAAAGTTCGAAGGCCACTTCGATCGTATCCCAGAGGACGAACTTTCCGGAGTTCTTGATGACGTAGCCATACCGGGTTATCTCCTTTACCCGCTCTACATACTCCCGCTCTGTGTGGGAAGTGAGAAAAACGATCGGTAGATGTCTGATCTCCAAGATCTTCTCGGCCGCCTCGTCTCCCGGGAGGCCAGGGCCCAAGTCTATGTCCATTAGGACGAGCTCTATCCCGGGATCGCGCTCAACGGACTCCACCGCCTTCTCTCCGGAGTGTACGGTTGTTACCTGGTAACCAAACTTCTCGAGAGTCATCTTTTCGTTCAAGGCGATTATCGCCTCGTCTTCCACGAGCAAGAGCTTCTTGGCTTTCTTGTCTTTCATTGATTACGGTTCCTTTGCGTTTGTCCCGGGTGTCACTCGCGGCCACGCCTGTTAGGAGAAAACCGACAGAGTACCGGATACCCCGCAAGAACATGAGTCACGTCCTTTAATGTGGGTCAATGGGAGGCTCTTTGTAAACAGAAAAGCCCATAATCGTGATCGCAGCCGTGCTCACGGCGGTCACAGATCGGTTCGGCAACCTTGGCGACCGTTACCGCCGTACCGGCAGGCTTGCGCCTCCAGTGCCCGCGCAGACGGGCACTTCCATCTGTGATATCCTGCCGGCACGACAAGGACGGGTATGGTAAACGAGACTTCTCCATGTGCGACGATCCGGACGCTTCTCGACCAGGGGTTAGAAACCCCCGAAAACGGGCTCGATTACGCCGCCGTGGCCGAGGGTGCGCGCGTTCTCGCCGGCGCTCGCTTCGCCGTCTATAATGCGGTAATCGCCCAGGGGTCTCGGACCGTTACCCGCGCCATCGTCGGAAGCTCAGAGACGATCAAAAAGGCGGTCTCTCTGCTGGGCCGGCGGCTTGTGGGTGCCTCCTACACTATGGACCCCACAATCCTCGAAGCGATGGAAGCGGGGGGCTTTCAGCGTTTTGACTCGGCGGTGGGCTTGAGCCGATCCCAGTATCCGCCTCGGCTGCTAAGACAGGTCGGTCGTGTCCTCGGAGTCGGTCCGTTTATCGTACGGGGACTCAAAGTCTCAGGAACGCCGGTGGCCAACCTCATCCTAATCCTCGGCCCCGATGAAACCATGAAGAAACAGAGAGGGGTGCGAGCTCTTCGGTGATCTCCTCGAGGTTTTTCTGGAGGGGCATCATGAGAAGAAGGCCGCCTCCGTAGCGGAGTACCTTGCCCGGGGTGGGGCAACCGAGGCGCTTCCGGCAGAGGCGATTCTTTCCGCCGCTGAGCATCTTCCGGAGCTCGTCTACGAGTTCGACGCGACCGGCAAGATTCTCTTTGTTAACCAGATAATCGAAGAGTACGGCTACAGCCGGCAGGAGCTCCTCGGTAGGGACGTTTTCCAGATCGTCCACCCCGAGGACCGGGAGCGGGCAATTCCCTTGGGCATGATCGCAACGGAGTTGGTAACAAACGCCCTAAAACACGCCTTTCCCGGAGACATCCGAGGACGGATACTCGTCTCCCTGGAGCTGTCCGGCAACGAGGCAACTCTGCGGGTGGCGGACAACGGAGTGGGGCTTACTGAACCTCCCGATTCCGAGCCCCCCATTCTATCGGGCACGAGCTCGTGGAGACGTTGGCCGAACAGGTCGGCGCCGCCTTCGGCTCGCAGCGGCTGGAACCGGAGACCGTTTTTACGTTGCAGTTTAGTCTGCGGTAACCGGGAGTCACGCCGTGTTGGAACGGGGCGTTCCCGATTACCGGGATGAAACAATAGAAACCGTCGACGTGGCGGCCCAATCATCCATGCATATAATGGATACACGCGAAAGATGCAGATACTTTTCCCGGAGCCCCAACTGTCCCGCCTACGAGAGATCGCGTCTTCGGTTGACCGGCCGGTGAGCGAGTTGGTGCGCAACGCCGTGGATTTCTGGCTGTCCCGGTATGGGGAGGGGCAGTTCGACACAGTGTGCGAGGAACCTCCTGTCTACGGTTGCGGGGAGATCCTCACCGCACCGGAAGAATTACGTGAAAAGGCATACGAGGAGAGGATGGAGCCGTAAAGAGCATCGACACGAACATTCTCCTCTACGCGATAAACAGTGACTGCCCCGAGCATGAGAAGGCGAAACACCTTATCCGGGACGAGGCGATTCCGGCCGCCGGCAGTTTTGATCTTATCCTTGCGATAAGCCTTTCTTCTTACGGAGTGGATACGCTCTACACCCGGAACACAAAAGATTTCGAACCTTTCGGGCTATTCGTCCTCCGAAAACCCATCGACTGATTGATGTCCTGACATCAAAATGGATAGCGCTTCATAGTTATTCCGTGAGAACAACGTTGACCGTAGACGATGACCTTGATGCTCGTCTGAGAAAGGTAGCACGAGAGCAGTATCAGGTAGAGAGTGCCGCCTTCGGCTTTACGCCGGGCTCATGCGGCGTCTTTTCGATGAGACCGGGGCGACCGGGGGTCTAACCACCCATATTCATCTCGCGGCGCTTGCCATCGAGCTGGGAGCTACCCTTGCGAGCCCGGACACCGACTTCGGGCGCTTCTCCGGACTTACGTGGATCAACCCGATTTCCTAAATGACATCGCCCGGCCTCCTCGGCGCTTTCACCTGTTCCCGGAGCACTGGCTAAACGCGCCGGCGAGGCGAGCCTTTTCGTCTTTACCGTTGGTGGGAATGGTGAGGTCGTAGTTCCCCTGGGCAGCCCGATGTGCCGAGTCCCTCATTAGCGCGAGGGGGCGCACTCCTTACCGCTCCGGTTTGATTGATTGCCCGTCAATGTCTTATGATTGTGGGACGCCCCACATGTAAGGTGTTGCAAGGTGAGAAACAGAGAGTCCCACGATGCGGTCCGTTCCTTAACGCCCCTCGCCCGTCACTATCTCGACGCCGTCCTCGACAGCGACCGCCACGGCGCGACCGCTCTTGTTCAGGACGCCGTGGAGAACGGTGCCTCGGTGCGGGACATCTACATGACTGTCTTTCAGCCGGTGCAGCAGCTGCTCGGCCTCTTGTGGCAGAAGAGTGAGATTTCCGTCGCCCAGGAGCACTTTTCCACGGCGGTTACACAGCTCAACATGTCCCTCTTGTACTCGCATATCTTTACCAGTGAGAAGAACGGCCGTCACCTGGTGGCAACCTGTGTCGGCGGGGAGCTCCACGAAATCGGCGTACGGATGGTCGCCGACTTTTTCGAGATGGAGGGGTGGGACACCTACTACTTAGGGGCAAACGCTCCCGCTGAGTCCGTGGTCGAGACTGTTCAACGAGTGGGCGCGGACATTTTGGCGGTATCCACCTCGATGACCTACAACATACCGGAGGTGATTGCGTTGATCGAGAAGGCGAAGGCCGCTGATATCAACCCGGAGCTTCGGGTCCTCGTTGGCGGGAGACCCTTTAATACGGACAAGGAGCTCTGGCGGCGGGTGGGGGCCGATCTCTATGCGCCGGATGCGCAAACGGCGATCAACGTGGTAAACGAGGCTCTCGACGAGCGCTCCGCGGGAGGTACCCATGAGCGAGGGAGGTAGGTTGAGCCCGGCCGGTAGTACCACGCTCGCAGAGTTTCGGGAGAAGAGTGACGCAATCGTAGCGGCGGTTTTATCTCGCACCGGAGAGGTAGAGCACGCCCCGTTCTCAAAGGGGCACCGCGCGACGGTTGTTGAAAGAATGAAATATGCACAGAAAACGGTGGAGTCCTTTCTTGCGGTGCCGAGCGTGGCTCTGATCCGGGAGCACATGGAGTGGTTGGTGGATCGGGTTCCTCGCGAGGGGGTGTCCATAGCCTCGTTTATCGGAGGTTTAAAGATCCACAAAGAGGCGGTAGAGGAGGTGCTCTCCGCGGCTGCGGCCGAAGAAGTCCTCCCGTATTTCGATTTTATGATCAGCGAGATCGAGCAAATCGCGGATCAACCTAAACGAGAGAGCTGATGGCGGGCGTTTCAATTGATCGAGGGTTCGTTTTGAAATGCGATCCTGCCGGAGTAGTCATCGAAATCGCTCATGACAGTCGCGAGCACCCTACCGACATAACACCGGGGCGTCCCTGGTACGCAGACGTGGACGCGGAGAGCCGCGAAAAGGCGGACGCCTTCTTTGAGGCGGTGCGTAGCAACGGCAGCGCCTTTAACCACGAGCTCAATATCAACACCTCAGGCGGACTCGGAACCTTCCGCTTTGCGGGAGTCGCCGTAGACGGCCAGGTTCTGATTATCGCGTCCAAAACGCACAACGGACTGACTAATCTGGTACACGAGTTTACGCAAATCGGAAACGAGCAGGCTAACATGCTCCGAAGCGCCACCAAGGAGAACTTCGAGCTCCGCCGGAGGATGGAGCAGGACCTGGACAATTACGACGAGATCAGTAGACTCAACAATGAGCTCGTCAATTTGCAACGCACCTTGAGTAAGAAGAACAGCGAGCTGGAGCGTCTGAATTCCATAAAGAACCGCTTCCTCGGAATAGCCGCGCACGATCTTCGCAATCCGTTGGGAAATGTCCTGTTGCTGAGCGAGCTGATTCAGGAAGACCCGGAAGGTCTTAGTTCCGAACAGGCGGAGTTTCTCGAGCAGATCAGATGGCTTTCCCGGTCTATGCTCGAGATGGTAAATGATCTTCTCGACGTCTCAGCGATAGACAGCGGGCAGATTAGCATTAGAAGGGAGCGTGTCGACCTGCGGAAGCTGGTTGAGAAGAATGTCTCCCTAAATCGGAAGCCGGCGGAAAACGCCGGAATCACCCTGACATGTCGTACGGCGGATGAGGAGATCGTATCCGAGGCCGACACGGACAAGATCCATCAAGTTCTCAACAACCTCGTTTCCAACGCGATCAAGTATTCTCCTTCCGGGACCACGGTGACCGTTGACGTCAGCGCCGGTGAGAGCGGCGCCGTCGTTTCCGTTGCCGACCAAGGGCCGGGCATACCGAGGGAGGCGGCGGATCAGCTTTTTCGCCCTTTTAAGACCGCCGGTACCGTGAGTAGTGGCGGCCAAAAGAGTACAGGTCTCGGTCTCTACATCTGTCGCAGGATCGTGGAGGCTCACGGAGGCCGCATCCGGCTGGAAAGTGAGCCCGGTGAGGGCTCAACTTTCGCCTTCGAGCTACCGAGGTACGAAGGGTGAGCGCTTTTCCAACGACCGCGCTGGTGGTCGATGACGATCCGACTAGTCGAGAACTACTAACTACCATTCTGGGGCAGGAAGGATGCTCAGTACGGCACGCCGCTACAGGGAAAGAGGGTCTCCAGGAGCTCACCCGGGAGACTCCTGATCTCCTGATTCTCGACGTTATTCTTCCGGACATAAACGGCTTGGATCTCTGCTCCAGAATAAAGGGCGATCCCTCCCATGCGGATCTGTTGGTCATCCTCGTCTCCGGGAACAAGGTCTCCCCGGATGAACAGGTGGTTGGTCTCGAAATAGGGGCCGACGACTACATTACCCGGCCTTTCGAGAAACGGGAGCTCGTCGCTCGTGTTCGCGCAGCCTATCGTCTCAGAGAGTCGGTAAAGGCGCGATTCGCCGACGATCGTCTCGCCTTTATGCCCCGGCCGAGCACCTCGGAAACCGCAAAGGCGTATCAGCAGGAGTCTCTGGAAAACTCCTCTCTATCGCTCTTTGAGTCCGCCTCCGAACGGTACGCCTCTCTTATCGTTCAAGCAATGGATAGACGGATTTACAAGACCGTTGCCGCCGGCGGTGAGGGCGTACGGGACCTAGCCGCCGACTTGGGTTTTGCAGGAGCTGGAGCTCGTGACATAATAGATATTCACACGCGCGCACTCGCCTCCCTCGCCTCCGGTGGGTCGGCAAAGCGAGCGCTGCTGTTGCAGGAGGAGAGCCGTCTCCTGCTTGTAGAGCTCATGGGGCATGTGCTCAACTACTACAGGATGCGATCCTGACGGGAAAGTAAAATGCGGAAGTACGAGTTAAAACTCTATGTAACCGGCAAGACAACCCGCTCCGAACAGGCGATACGGAACTTAGAATCGATATGCGCCGATGCCTTCGGTGGCGAGTACGTTCTCACAGTCATTGATGTGTTGGAGTCGCCGCAAGAAGCGGAGGACGACAAGATTCTCGCGACTCCGACGCTAATAAAGGCGCTGCCTCCGCCGATTCGACGCATTATCGGCGACCTATCCGAGCGAGACAAAGTGCTGCTTGCACTAGATCTAGACACCCGGCAGGAGGAGACCCGCAATGGCAGAGACTCCGAATAGTCGCTACTCCGTTGAACCGATCAAGAAACTTCCCACGGGTATTCCCGGTTTCGATCACATATCCGGTGGGGGGCTGCCCCTCTATCGCACCACCCTGGTCTCGGGAACCGCCGGGAGCGCCAAGACGGTACTGGCGGCCCAATACCTTGCCGCAGGAGTCTCTGGATTCGGGCAGGCGGGTGTTTTTGTTACCTTCGAAGAACCGGTGGACGACATACGGCGCAACATGCTCGGCTTCGGATGGCCGATCAGGGAGTGGGAAGAGGCGGACAAATGGGCGTTCGTCGACGCCTCGCCCCAACCTCAGGAGACGCAAGTCGTCTCCGGTGACTTCGATTTGGGAGCGCTGCTCGCTCGGATCGAGCACGCCGTCCGAAAGACCGGGGCAGAGCGGCTCTCGATGGACTCCCTCGCCGCGATCTTTACGCAGTTTACGGACGCCGCGCTTATTCGTAGCGAGCTATTTCGGGTTGCCTCTGCGGTTAAGCGCATGGGGGTCACCGCTATCCTCACGGCAGAGCGTACCGAAGAGTACGGCGACATAGCTCGATACGGAGTCGAAGAGTTTGTAGCGGACAACGTCATAATCCTTAGAAACATACTGGAAGAAGAGAAGCGACGCAGAACTCTCGAAATCCTCAAGTTTAGAGGTACGGATCACCAAAAGGGGGAGTACCCCTTTACGATTGTCCCGGGGACCGGCGTCGTCACCATCCCGTTATCAGCGATCGAGCTGAAGCAACGATCATCGAGTGTTCGTGTTACCTCGGGGAGCAAGGAGCTCGATGCAATGTGCAGCGGAGGCTTCTTTCGTGACTCCATTATTCTCGTCTCCGGAGCCACCGGCACCGGAAAGACGCTCATGGCCACGGAGTTCATGAAAGGTGGCACCGATAACGGCGAGCGGTCGCTACTCTTTGCCTTTGAGGAGAGTCGGGAGCAGCTCGTCCGTAACGCCACCGGATGGGGCATCGGCTTTGAAGAGAGCGAACACAACGGGCTACTTCGGATAGAGTGCACCTACCCGGAGGTGGCGGGGCTCGAGGATCACTTGATCCGGATGAAAGAGGTGATTAAGGAGTTCAAGCCCAATCGTGTGGCTGTTGACAGTCTCTCCGCCCTCGAGCGTGTCTCTACGATAAAGGGTTTTCGGGAGTTTATTATCGGATTGACATCCTTTATAAAGCATCAGGAGATCGCCGGGCTCTTCACATCTACGAGCACCTCTCTCATTGGCGGGAGCTCCATCACCGAGGGACACATTTCGACCATTACCGACTCCATTATACTCCTTCGCTACGTGGAGACCTTCGGCGAAATGCGTCGTGGCATCACGGTACTCAAGATGCGGGGCTCCAAACACGACAAGGATATCCGCGAGCTCTCCATTGACGAGACCGGGATGCACATTAGGGAGCCGTTTCGGGATGTTTCCGGCATAATTTCCGGAAATGCACATCAAGTATATAGAGGGGAGGTGGACCGCCTGACCGGTCTTTTTCAGCCCCATGAGTAGCGTTGCCGAAGCGACAGCCACGATTCTCCTCGTCGACGACGAGCCCACCAACCGATCGATCTATGGAAAGATCCTTCGAGATGCGGGATACCAGGTCACCTCCGTCGCCTCCATCGCCGAAACCATGAATTCCGTTCGGGAAGAAAAACCGGACCTTCTGCTGTTGGACGTCATTCTCAACAACGAGTCAGGGCTGGACGCTCTCGGGCAGATCCGTTCGGATCCTGAGCTTCAGGATCTCTACGTCGTTATGATCACATCAAAGCTCACCACTGCCGAGGAGCAGGCCACCGGCCTCGATAGCGGCGCGGACGGATATCTGGTTAGACCGATCGAAAAACGCGAGCTTTTGGCCCGGGTACGTGTCTTTTTGCGCCATAAGCGAACCGTCGATTCGCTTCGAAAGAGCGAGCGGCGCTTTCGGAAGATCATCGACAGGAGTCCTGATGGAATTCTGATCATAGACGACGAGGGACGGATTCGATTTGCCAATCCCGCGGCGGAGGCAATGTTTCGACTCGACGTCGACGAGTTACTAAATCAAACCTTCGGGTATCCGATGGTCGCCGGAGAGCACACGGAGATCGAGATCGTGAGCCGGGAGCGACGCGCCGCCGTCGCGGAAATGAGGACCATCGATATCGAATGGGACGAGGTGGACTCGCTGCTTACGACTGTTCGAGATATCACGGCGAGAAAGGAGTTGGAGGTAAGTCTCCGGGCGAGCGAGGAGCGGTACCGCTCGCTCTTCGAGCAGGCCGGAGACGGAATCCTCATTTATGACCAGGAGGGGCGGATCGTCGATGTCAACAGCGCCCTCTGTGAGCTCCTCTGCTATTCCAAGGAGGAATTGAAGGAAAGCACCCTCTGCCGGATTCTGCCTCCGGCTTGTGACGCCGCTTTTCTTAGTGCGGAAGAGAAAGAGATACCCGGTTTCGAGACGCAGCTAATCGCCAAGGACGGCACTCCCCGACAATGCGAGGTCTCGATTAAAGAGGTCTACGTGCGCGAGGATCGCCGGATTATGCAAACGATTATTCGCGACATCTCCGACCGCCTCGCCGCCCGGGCAAATCTCGAGAAGGAGCTACAGGAGAAGCGTACGCTCCTCAGGGAGCTCTACCACCGCACGAAGAACAACATGCAAGTTATCTCCTCGATGCTCTCCATCAAGGGCCGCAAAATGAGAGGTACCGAGGCGGAGTCGGAGCTGGAGGATATCAACAGTCGTATACTGGCAATGTCTCTCGTTCACCGGCGGCTGTACGAGTCTCAGAACCTCTCCCGGATAAACATACGGGAGTATCTCGTCGAGCTTGCGGGACTCTTGCGCCGCTCCTATAGCCGGCGGGACAAAGAGATCACCATCGATGCTGTCGCTGAGGACCATATGGTCTCTATCGATGTTGCCGTACCTCTTGGACAGGTCGTGACCGATTTACTCTCCAACTCGCTAAAGCACGCCTTCGGCGAAAAGAGTCACGGAAAGATCACCATCGAGCTCCAAGAAGGCACCCCCGGACGGTTGCTGCTAACCTACTACGATGACGGAGTGGGGTTGCCCCCGGGATTCGGGTTCGAGAGTCACGGTAACCTCGGACTCGAGACGGTTAGGCTCATGGTTGAGGACCAACTTAACGGTACCATCGAGATCCTTCCGACACGGGGGGCGGGGTTCCGTATCGAGCTTCCCAAGTCCGATTTCGAAGAGCTGCACTACTAAAGGACCGGCGTGACGGCGCCGGCTCGAAAACCGCGGGTTGGATGGGCCCCATGACCGCTCACCGCGCTTAACCCAGTCGAGCGGGCGTCGGCGCTCCACCTTGACGAAGGGGTTTCTACCAGACGACCGGGACGCCATATGCGCCCAGGTCTCGGTCCCGGCTAATAACGGAGAGCCCTTCGACCAGGGCCTGGGCGATCATGAGTCGATCAAAGGGATCACGATGGATCCACGGTAGCCCGACTAACTCGTGCACATGCTTCGGCTCGACGGGAAGCCGGGCGATCCTATTTCGTGTCATCTCACGAGGCAGAGTCTCTTCCCAGCCCGCCGCGAGCTCGAGTTTTCCCAGACTCTGTTTGATGCCTATCTCCCAGTACCCGGCGATACTACAGTAGAGCTCGTTGGCTTCGTCGGCTATCGTACTCCGTGCCGTTTCCGATAGCCTCTCGGAGCTACTCACCATCCAGAGAAGCGCATGCGTATCGAGGAGGGCCTTCAATCCGGCTCCTCCGCAACCATGTACGGGGCGAAATCGTCCAGGGGCTCGTCAAACTTCTCGTCCATCCGTAGCACCAAGCCCGAGGCCCCGTCGAATCGGCGCCGGCTCCCTTGAAACGGAACAAGCTGCGCCACCGGCGTCCGCCCTCGGGCG
>JBKHED010000093.1:0-10923 GCA_046540995.1 Spirochaetaceae bacterium
GAGGGCGCTACCTCCACTCCCGCTACAACCCTCTAAAGGAGGCCGGGCGCCTCGCGGAGCAGCAGGAGGGCTTTCTGGTGATTCTCGGCTTCGGTTGCGGCTACTTTTCCGCCGCCGCCGCCCGACGTCCCGAAGTGGCCGGTGTCCTTACGGTGGAGCCGGTGGAGGAGGTTCTCGCCGTCGTCGCCCGGGAAGCGGAGCTCTCCCATTTGGAACCCGCCCCTGAGAAGCTCCGACTGCTCCAACTTCGTAACCCCCGAGAGCTCACCGACGCCGTGGCGAGCTTTTACGTCCCCGCCCTGCACGACAAAGTCTCCCTCCACGTGAGCGAGGGTTACGATTCCCTCACCGACCTCTCGCCCTTCCGAGACGCCTTCCGGGAGGGTGTCGCCCGCGCCGCGGGCAACTACCGAACCATGGCGCGTCTCGGCCGAGGATGGAGCCGCAATATTATTACCAACGCCGCGGTGGTTGCCTCCGGGACGATGCCCGGTCTCGGGCTTCTCGGGCCCCCGAAATCCGCTCCGTCCCGGGCGGTGGTTCTCGGGGCGGGGCCGGGGCTGGAGGAGTGGATTCGCGGGGGCGGCGCGGCGGAGTCGGGGGGCGCCTTACTTCTCGCGGCGGATACCGCGTTACCCGCGCTCATATCTCGGGGGGTAGTACCGGACGTCGTCGCCTCCATAGACTCCCAGGCGGCAACCTATCTTCATTACATGCCACCGGCCCCCTCACTACCAGGGCTCATTATGGCGGACCTTACAGCCCCTCCCGCTCTCACTCGCCTCGGCCGCCCGGTCGGGCTCTTCTCCGGAGGGCACCCGCTCTCGGCTATACTTCTCCCCGAAACTCCCGTGCCGGGCGTATCCACCGAGGGAGGAAACGTCGGCTTCACCCTCCTCTCCGCCGCCGCCGCTTTCAAGGCGGCGGAGATCACGGTAGCCGGAATCGACTACGCCTATCTCCGGGGTCGTTCCTACGCCCGGGGGAGCTACCTGGACCACTACTTTCTCTCTCGAGCCCGGAGGACGGATCCCCTCACCAACCAGTGGAGCCGTATTCTCTACCGGGACCCGGAGTTTCGCCGGATCCCCCAGGGGCCACCGTGGAGCTACGAGGACCCGCAGCTGAGTCGGTTCGCCCGGAGCTTCGACGAGCAGGTAACGGCGCTCGAGGCTGCGGGAGTGGCGGTCCGGCGTTGGTCCCGTAAGGCCGGCGCTTACGCCGGCCGGCTTCGGAAGGAGGGCGCTTACGGCCGAAGGAGAGAGTTCGCCGGAAATCCCCGCTCCCCGGAGGCGTTACCGACCCTTATCGCCCCAGCGGAGATAAACCGAAGACTCGACGAGCTTTCCGAGCTTCTCTCGAACCCTCTTTCCGACGTTCCGAGACCGCTCTGGATGCTCACCGGAGTGGAGCGTGCTCTTCTCCCTCTTCTCGCCTGGTGCCGGGAGCACCCCAATCGCTACGAAGGAGAGGGGTTCGACGCTGCTAGAGAGATTACCCTCGAACAGTTGGCCCGTCTAAGCCGATAAACCGTTTTGCGCCTTGCGGACTGATCGCATATACTTGAGTTGTCATGTTTCGAACCCTGGTCCGGACCTACGCACTCCTATCGCTACTCTTCGTCATCGCCCTGGCCGTCTTTTTCGTGGCACGCCTGACGGCCATACGCGACCAGAACATCGACCTCGCCTCCCGGTCCTTCAGTACGATACGAGAGCGGGCGGAGCGAGTGCTCTCGGAGGCCGATTCCGCCTCGGAGACGAAGGCGCTCATGCGCCCCCGGGAGAAACTCCCGGCGGGGGAGCGTCTCGAGGCGGTGGTTCTCTACACCCTCGACGAGGGTGTCGCCTATCTCTGGGCGCGGTCTACGGAGTACACGGAAGAGGGCTTTACCGGCGGGAGCGGCGTCCCCAGGATGGACTACAACGAGTTTACTCAGATCAAGCTCACCGACACCGTCGGAGTCGAAGAGGGCTTCGTCGTGGAGGCACTATTCACGGTGGTGAGCAGACCGGACCTCTATCCGCTTCTACGCACGTCGCTAATCGCCATTCTCGCCGTCGCTCTGCTCGCCACGGTTCTCGCGATTATCGGCGCACGACCCACAAAGCGAGAGCCGATCGCCGTACGCGCCGAGGGAGCGACGCACGCTCCTGGCCCCCGGAGTTCCTCCAGCGACAGCTTCGAGGGTCGCCGAGTTGGACGGGAGCACTCCCCGGGGGAGGAGCCCCTCTTCGGCCCCTCCGGCCTCAGCCGGGAGGAGTACCTGCTCAAGCGCCTCTCCCTGGAGCTCGAAAGGGCAGCGTACAACGAGCAGGACCTAACCCTTACCGTTCTCGAATACGACGGCCAGGAGCCGTACAATGAGCAGTATCTCTTGCATGCCAGGCAGCTCCTCGATCACTTCGGCTTCGAGGACCTCGCCTTTGAAATGGGAGAGCGCTTCGTGGTGATCTTTCCGAACACCACCCTCCGGGAGGGGCTACGCACCGTAGAACGGTACAAGAAGGAGATCTTGGACTCCGGCCCTACGACGGAGCTCGATCATCCGTACGCGGGACTCTCGTCGAGAAACGGTAGACTCATCGACGGAAAGCGTCTCCTCTCGGAGGCGATGGTCGCCCTGAAGAAGAGCCGCGATACCCCCGGTCGGATCTTAGGATTCGAGCCGGACCCGGAGAAGTACCGGGCGGCCCTCTAAGAGCGCAGTGTCGAGAGGATGACCCGGTCATGTAGAGGAGTCCCTACTCCTCGAAGGGGATAGGAAAGCTCATTCTCTCCTTGGTCAGGACGGTGTTTGGAAAAACCGCCCGCGCCTCCTGGAGCAAGTGTTTCAGCTGCCGGTTGGTGTATCGTGGAGAATAGTGAATCAGCCCCATCTCCTTGACTCCTCCGGCGTCTCGCGCAATGCGGGCGGCGTCCTCGGCGGTCATGTGCCGCTTCTCATACGCGGTTTCGCGAAACTCGTTTCCGAACATGCCTTCGCAGATCAGCAGGTCCGAGCCGCTTACCTCCGGCGCTATCGTCTCGATGGGAAGGGTGTCGGTGACATAGGAGAACTTGCGACCTCGCCGCTCCGGCCCCATCACCTGCACGGGCTCTACCGTGCTCCCATCACCCAGAGTGACCGACTCTCCCCGCTGCAGCGTGGACCAGAGTGGTCCTCGCGGTACACCGGAGGCCTCGGCCTTCTCGGGGTAAAAGAGCCCGGGGCGCGGCTTCTCCTCGAAGATATACCCGACACAGCTTCTCGAGTGGCGCAGCGGAATCGCCCGAATCGCGTACTCCTCGGTCTCGTAGACCACCTGCTTCTCCCAGGGACGCGCGATCTCACGAACATCGATCTCGAAGTTGATATACATTTCCAGGGTGTGCCTGCTCGCCTCGACGAACTCCCTGATCTTCGGGGGTCCAATGATCACCAGGGGTTCCTCCCGATCTACCTGAGAGGAGAGCATGAGCATTCCCGGGAGGCCGGTAACGTGGTCCGCGTGGGTGTGAGAAATGAGTATGGCGCCGATCTTCTTCCACTTGAGATTGAGGGAGCGAAGGGAAACCTGAGTGCCCTCCCCGCAGTCAAATAGAAAGACCTCCCCCTCCCTTCGAAGGAGGACCGAGGTGAGATGGCGCCCCGGCAACGGCATCGTTCCACCAGTACCGAGGACGAAGAGCTCCATGTTCATAGGCGTTAGGGCTCGACGTCCTTCTCGTAGTCTACACTCTCGAAACCGAAGCCGTGAATATGCAGGAATTCGGTCCGCATTCCCTCCACGTCCGTAAGCTCCTCCAGATTGTCTCCGTCCACCTCTTCCCAGAGGCGGGCGACCTCTTCCTGCACGTCATCGCGCATCTCCAGATCGTCTACCCTAATTCGCCCTTCATCATCCGTGGGGACCTCCGCGGAAGCGTACAGACGTTCCTTAAGAAGGCGATACATCTGCTCGATGGCGCCCTCGTGGAGTCCCTTATCCTTCATAACCCGGTAGAGAATGGCGAGATAGAGGGATACTACCGGAATCACGGCGCTCGCCCGGGTGACTATCGCCTTGTTGATCGAAACAAAGGCGTTTCCACCGATGGCGCTCAGCTTCGAGGTAAGCTCCCGGGCCGTCGCCTCGAGATGCTCCTTGGCCCGGCCGATCGTCCCGTCACGATAGAGGGGGCGGGTCAGCTCCGGCCCGATGTAGGAGTACGCCACGGTCATGGCGCCCTCGGCAAGGACTCCCGCTTCCAGAAGGCGATCGATCCAGAGCTGCCAGTCCTCGCCCCCCATCACCTTGACGGTGCGCTCGATTTCCTCCTCATCCGCGGGCTCCACCCGTACGTCCCGGATCTCTCCCTCTTTCGTATCGACGCTCTTGGACTCGTAAGCTTCGCCGATCGGTTTGAGTACCGATGTGTACCGCTCACCCGTATCCGGGTCCACCCTTACTCCGGAAGCGAGACTGTAGACTACCAGGTCCACGGTACCGAAGAGCTCCCTGATCCGTTCAATCGTCTTATCCTTCATCTCATGGGAGAAGGCGTCTCCGAAGAAGGACTCCGCCAGGTAGCCGTCTTTCTTCGCCTGCGCTTCGAAAGCTTCGGTGTTGTACCAGCCTATGGTTGCGGTTCTACTGCCCTTTGCAGGGTTTTCGTAGGCGACGTTCAAGGTGCCCGCCCCGGAGGCGTAGGTAACAGCGATCCGTGTAGCGAGGCCGTAGCCGGTGGAGCCGCCGATCACGAGGACCCGCTTCGGTCCCTCCACCCCCTCCCGTTGGCGCACGTACTCGATCTGTTCCCGCACGAGTGCCCGGGCGCCGTCGGGATGAGCGTTCATGCAAATGTTGTTCCGAATCATCGGCTTTATGATCATCTGAGACTCCTTTCGGATCTGGTCAGCCTACTGAATGAGGGGCAAAAGCGCAACTCCGCCGGCCGGGACGCAACCGCCTATACCCCCACACCCGCGGCGGAGGGTAGTGACCGAAGGGTGGAGACCGAAGGGTGGCGACCGCTTGCAACCGGCCGGCGGATACACATAGGATGACGCCATGAGTATTCTCTTCCGACATATCGAGAGCCTCCGGGCCGAGGAGCGAGAGCGTCTTCTCCGCCGCTCGCGCACCGACATAGCGGCTCTGGTCGAACAGGTCCGATCCATTGTCGACGGCGTCAGGGAAAGGGGAGACGAGGCCCTTCGGCAGTACACCTTTCAGTTCGATAAGGCCGACCTCAGAGACCTCTCCATACAGGTATCAGAGAGGGAGATCGACGCAGCTGCCGACCAGCTGAGTGAGGAACTCCGGGCGGCGATCGAGTACGCGATCGAGAATGTCCGCCGCTTCCACGAGAGTCAGCGGAGGCCCGAGAGCGAAATGACAACCGTCCGGCCCGGCATACTCGCCGGGGAGCGGACCACTCCGATAGAGTCCGCGGGTCTCTACGTTCCCCGGGGACGGGGCACCTTTCCCTCCATGCTCTACATGCTTGCCGTTCCCGCCTCCATCGCCGGGGTGGACCATATCGCCGTAGCGACTCCCCCGGGCCCAAAGGGCGATGTCGACCCGGCATGTCTCTACGCCGCGCACCTCTGCGGGGTAGACAGGGTATACCGGGTTGGGGGCGCCCAGGCGATTTCCGCCCTCGCCTACGGGACGGAGTCGGTGATTCCGGTGCGAAAGATCGTCGGACCCGGAAGCGCCTACGTGGCCGCGGCGAAGCAGCTCGTCTCGGACCGTGCCGACACCGGGCTGCCTGCAGGCCCCACGGAGTCGATAGTTCTCGCCGACGGCAGCGCGGACCCGCGAATCGTGGCTCTCGACCTCGCGATCGAGGCGGAGCACGGCATGGACTCCGCGGCACTCCTTCTAACCGATGATGAATCAGTCGCCCGGGCGGTGGAAGAACTTCTGCCCCGGATCATAGAGAACGCCCCTGAACCGAGAAAGAGTTTTCTCACCGAGGTCTTCAGCAACTACGGCGGTATTCTTCTGGCGGACACCATGGCCGAGGCGGTCGCCTTCGTCAACGAGTACGCGCCGGAGCACATTAAGATCCAAACCGCGGATCCCTGGGAGACGCTTTCAGCGATCCGCAATGCGGGAGAGATTCTCCTCGGAGAGCACACCGCCTTCAGTCTGGCAAACTACGCCGTGGGCGCTAACGCCGTGTTGCCCACGGGAGGGTACGCCCACACCTGGTCCCCGGTGTCCGTTCAGGACTTTACGAAGCGTTCCTCCGTCGTGTACGTGAGCCGACAGGGATATCGCTCCCTCCGGGATCATGTAATAGCCCTGGCGGACCACGAGAGCTTCTACATGCACGCCCAGGCGCTTCGGGAGAGGGGTGACATATAGTTGATTCGCACCGTTGAAGAAGGCTTCGCCTACCTCGAGTCCTTTACGAACTTCGAGCGCCTCCCCGGAGGGACGCGCCGATGGAGACTCGAGCGTATGCAGGAGCTCTGCGATCGAACCGGCTCCCCCCAGGACCGTTTCGCCTCGGTCCATCTCGCAGGCTCCAAAGGCAAGGGTTCTACGGCGACCTTTCTCTCCGCCCTTATGGAGGCAAGCGGCGTAGCCACGGGGCTCTACACCTCCCCGCACATCGAGGACTATAGGGAACGAATAACCCGCGCCGGCCTCCCTTTGACTGAGGATGAGTATCTTCGCGAGTTACAGCGCCTGGAGACGCTGGTTGAGGAGCTCCGGGGGCTCGGTCGGCAGGGGGATGAGCTCCCTACGACATTCGAGCTCCTTACGCTGCTCGCCTTTCGTCTCTTCGAGCAGTTTCCCTGGGCGGTACTGGAGACGGGCCTCGGAGGGCGCCTGGACGCGACAAACGTCGTTCGGCCCGAGGCAACGGTAATAACGCCAATCGAACTCGAACACACGGAGTACCTCGGCGATACGATCGCCCAAATAGCAGGGGAGAAAGCGGGGATCATCAAGCCCGGAACACCACTGTTTACCGCGCCCCTCCACCCCGAGGCGGCGCAGGTTATCCGAGAGCGTGCGATGGACGTCGGCGCGGAGCAGTATCGATACGAACGGATCATCCGGGAGAAAGAGATTACGGTCTCCGCGGCGGGCACGACCGTTCGGGCTGAGCTCTTCGGCGAGGAACTCTCCTTTTCTCTCCGGCTGATCGGGGCGCGGCAAGCGAGGAACGCCCTTCTCGCCTGTGCCGTGGCGAAAACGCTCCGACCCGGACTCACCGAGCAGCGGGCGCGGGAGGCGCTCGCGGAGGTCCGACTGCCGGGGCGAATGGAGCTCTTCCCCGGCTCCCCTCCCCTCCTTCTCGACGGCGCCCATACCCCGGAGTCCATCGCCTTTCTCGCCGAGACGGCCCGCGCCATCTTTCCGCCCCCCTGGACACTGCTCTTCGGAGCTGTTCAGGGGAAGCGGCACCGAGAAATGGCGCGACATCTCATTCCCTACACCCGCCGGGCCATTATCGTAAGGCCCGGGAGTTTTCGTCCCAGCGATCCCCACGCCCTGGCAGAACCCTTTCGGAAAGCCGGGGTTTCGACGGAGATTATCGAGGACCCCGCGGAGGCTCTCAGACACGCCTACGGGAGCGAGAGCACTCTCATCGTCGCCACCGGCTCCTTCTACCTCGCCGGCCTCATTCGTCCCGCTCTTCGTCAACTGGACGATAACGCCGTGGCCCAACTATAGTGGACCAATGTCCCTGAACTGGCGAGAGATCGATCTTGTCCTGGAGGAGCTCAATCTCGAAGGGAGTCACATCCAGGAGATACGACAACCGGACTACAAGAACCTCTTTCTCTTTCTCTACCGTCCCGGAGGGGGGCAGTGGCTCAGGATTTGCCTCGACAACCGGACCGTTCGTCTTCACGCTACCGCATATCCGCCCAAGAAACCGAAAAAGCCGCAGCGCTTCGCGGAGTTCCTGAAGAAGCGGCTTTCCGGAGGACGAATAGTCTCGGTGGAGCACGTTAACCACGACCGGCTGCTGCGCATCGACGTGGAGCGTGCGGGGGAGAGGACCACGCTCTACCTAAAGCTCTGGGGAGGCTCGGCGAACCTCGTCGCCACCGATGAGGAAGACCGCATTCTCGACGCCTTCTACCGGAAGCCGAAACGCGGCATCGCTTCCGGCGAGCTCTACGAGCTCCCGCCGGCACAGGAGCCCCCACCCCGGGAGGTTAGGCAGTGGTCCGGGACGGGAAGCTTCAACGAGTTTCTGGACGAGGAGTACCGAGCCCAAGAGCGGGAGTCGGAGACCGAGGCGCTTCTCACTCGACTCGAGAAATGGTGGGACCGAGAACGGGCGGCCTACCACCGACGCCAAGAGGCGGTGCAGCGGGAGCGAGAGGGGTATCAGCAAGAGCTCGACTTCGGCCGGTACGGGGACCTCATTATGGCGAACCTTCACCGCCTCTCCGGAGGTGAGCAGTGGCTCGAGGCGGAGGACTTCACCCGGGAGAACGAACCGATTTCGGTCCGCTTAGATCCGGCCAAATCTCCCCAGGAGAACGCCGAGGAGTACTATGAGCGGGCGAAGAAAGCGCGTCGTGCGGTCGCGGCTCTGGAGGATGAGATCGACCGGATCCGGAGGGAGTTCAGGGAGAAAGAAGAGGAGTACCAATCCCTCGAGGCTGATCCCGATGCCCGCCGGATTCGCGAGCTCACGGCACCGGGGGGAGGTCGGGACCAGGAGAAGGGAGAGAGGCGGCCGGGGCTCCGGGCGGAGTCCGGAGGCTTTACGATACTCGTCGGCCGAAACGCCCGGGAGAACGACGAGCTCCTTCGTCGCCACGTCCGAGGCAACGATTGGTGGCTCCATACCAGAGATTTTCCCGGGGGCTATGTCTTCGTAAAGGCGCAACCGGGAAAGAGCGTTCCCCTGGAAGTTCTCCTGGACGCCGGAAATCTCGCCCTCTTTTACAGCAAGGGACGGGGAAACGGCCAAGCGGAGCTCTACTACACCCAGGTGAAGCATTTACGCCGAGCTAAAGGGGGAAGCCGGGGACTCGTACTCCCGACTCAGGAGAAGAACCTTCACGTTGACCTCGACGAAGGGCGCATCCGGCGCCTTCTCTCCTGACCCAGCTCGGGCTTGATCACCCGTCCGGGTGATTTGCGCCTACGTTGCCGGTGTATCATACTTACTCCATGGTCCGGGAACCGATTGTGGCGGGCATTCTCTATCCCTCCGAGCCGATGCGGCTCCGTCGCATGGTGCAGCGGCTCATTATGGAGAGTCCGGTCATTTCCGGGAACGCCCTAGCGCTGATACTCCCCTACGGCCACTATGAGAGCGTCGGGCCCCTCATTGCCGCGGGAATGAAACGGGTAGCCGCCGCCGTTCCGAAGCGGGTTCTTCTCCTCGCCTCCCCCACATCCGGGGTCCCGGCCGGCATCTTTATTCCGAAAGTGAGTGCCTTTGCCACTCCCCTCGGCACGGTTCCGGTGGACACGGATGCCCTGGCACGGCTGGTAGAAGGCGGAGCAGAGGCTGACGACCTCCTCCACCTACAGGAACACGTGCTCGAGCTCCATCTCCCCTTCCTTGCCCATCTTTTTCCTTCGCTGCCGATACTGCCGGTGCTGGCACAAATCGGTGATACGACGGAACTCCAGAGGGGAACCGACCTCATCCGCAGTCTCGGGGAGGAGTTTCTATCGGAGACCTTGGTTATCGTAAGCAGCAACTCCTCTTCCTTCACGGAGATCCGGGACGCCGGACGGGAAAGCAGACGGCTTATCGGCGCCGCCCTTACTCACAACGTCACTCCCCTTCTGAACAGGTACCGGGCTTCCCTGATAACCGGAGCCGGGCCGATCGCTCTTCTCTGCAATCTCCTGCCCAGGGAGGTTCGGGCGACCCTCCTCGGCAGGAGTCGGCATCACACCTACGAAGATGGGGCTACCTTCGCCATCGAGTACGCTTCAATTGTGTTTGACCTTCCCCAATAGGATCTGCATAGTAGGGGACAATGAGTAGTGCGCCCCTCTATAACCACGTCTCCGAAGGTGGCGAGCTGAAGCTGGCCGTGAGGACCGGAGTCACCACCGGTACCTTCGCGGTTACCCAGCTGGTCTCCCAGGAACGAGACCCGGGGTGGATAGTCCACGGTGAAGGGATGGAGTCCTGGCATATTGAAGGGTTTCGCCATGTAGGCGGGATCCTTTACTTCTATGGCCCCGATCTTCCGGTAACCCCCTTTGAGACCCTTCTACTCGACTCAGCTCAGAACAAACCCCGTCTGGAGGCAGCGGTACTCGTATACCGCGCCGTGCGCCGTCTCGCCCAGGCGGAGGTGGAGCTTCCCGCCCTCTCTCTCACCGGTATTTTCCTCACCGACGAGGAAGGGGTGTTTATCGCTCCGCCGCGGATCGTCGCGAAAGCGCTCACCCACCTGCCGGAGTCCTCAGAGCTGGCCTATGTGGAGCATCACACCCATCCGGATCTCCAGGGAGAACCGCGGGATGCGATGGCTTTCGGCGTCTGGGTCTACCGTATTCTCACCGGTTCCTGGCCCTTCCCGGGAGAGAGCGTCGCGGAAATCCGCGACCGTTTCCGCTCGTCCCCGCCCCGCCCCCCTCGAGCTCTCAGGCCCACCCTAGATGCGACTATCGCCGAGGCTCTCGAGAACCTTCTCGCCCATCCCAGTTCCGATGCCGCGGAGGTACTCATAGAGCGTCTGGGAACCGTGAAGGAGCTCGACGTCAAGCGTACCCCCGAGGAAGACGAAGAGGTGCGCCTGCGAGAGGGGCGCCGGTGGGACGAGGGAACCCGCAAGCTCCGTCACCGCCGTTACCTCTCCCGAAACTGGAAAAAGCTCTTGCTGGTAGGCGTCATCGTCGTCGTTGTCCTCTCGGTACCGATTTCCATCCTCCGGCGAGCGTTGGAGCCCTCCCCCCTCGAGGGACGGAGCCTAACGGAGGTAACAAGGAGCTTCTACTACGCCAT
>JBKHED010000094.1:0-10303 GCA_046540995.1 Spirochaetaceae bacterium
GATTTGCCGCCTCCGCCGTCGGCTCCGTAGCTTATCAGCCGGAGGCCATTGTGAAAGTGAACGTCGAACTCGAATTGGATCTGGACCTGAAAGAGCTGAGCCTTGCGGAGCTGCAGCGGATCATCCGTCAGCTAGTTTCGACTGACGAGTCGAGGGTAGTGAAAGAGGCGAAGGTAAAGGAGTTCAAGATTCTCAGGTAGCGGTCGAGAGATCCTTAGTCTCCGGGACCAGTAGAACGGTAACAAGCGCACCCACGCCCCCAATAGTGGCGGTCAATGCCACTGCCGGTCCCAAGGCGATTGCCGCAGTCAGGGCACCTACCAGTATCGGGCCCGCGGCGTTGCCGAGATCGCCATAGAGCCGCCAAATGCCGAGGAACTCGGAGACAGCCCCCGGTGGCGCCAGATCCGTGCCGGTGGTCATGTTGATTCCCGCACCTAAGCCGTTTCCCAGGCCCACGAGGATCCCGGCGGCAACAAAGAGAGCAAAACTCCTTGCCGGGAGGAGAAGCAGTAAACCAGCGCTGAAGAGGGTCAGGCATAGTCCCAGGGAGGTGCGTCTACCTCTTTTGTCGGAGATAATGCCCGCGGGTACAAAGAGAAGAAGATCGAAGGCAGCCCCGAGACTCATAGCGACTCCGATTTGACTCACCGAGAGTCCCATGCCCTCTCCCCAGAGGGGCATAATCACCTCTCGAGCTGTCCGCAGGATCGATAGGGCCAGGATGACGAAGCCGACGGTACCGACGGCGTACCAGCGTCCTTTCAGACCTTGGAACACCGGTGCAAAGGCTCCGAGGAGACCGCCCTGGACTCCCCCGGGCGGGGGCGCTGCAGCGGATGGCTCCTTTGTCGTTTTCGTCGACCTCGCGCGGTCTGTAGCGTGGCCGGGGGAACGAGCCCCGGAAAGAGAAGACGTCTCCCGGGGATGGCCGAGAGCGAAGGAGCTCATGCCTCCGATGAGCAGTGCCGTCCTCATGAGAAAGACCACGGGCACGCCGAAGCGTTCAGCGAGGAAGCCGCCGGCTAAGGGCCCGAGGAACATCCCGGTTCTCAGGGCGCCGCCAACGCCCGAAAGTGCCCGGCCACGGCTATCGGCCGGGACCGTTCTCCGCACCAGGGTCATGACCGTTGTGAGGAGTATCGAGGTCGCGAATCCCGAGGCAAAGGTCAGGAAGCCGATCAGCAGGACAGAGCGGATCCAGAAGAGAATCAGGTTTGAGGTGATCGCTACGACGTAGGAGATCATGGTAATACGCCGTTCTCCCCAGTTCGCAAGCATGAGCCCCCCGGGGAGGTCGCTTGCGACTTGTCCGATCCCTTTCATCGCTACCACGAGACCGACGACGGTAACGCCGGCGCCCAGGCCAGCCAGGTACTGAGGAAAGGAGGGCGCCAGGGCGGACCAGGAAAAGGATAGCAGGAGAACCGGGAGATAGACCGGGGCGACGAGCCCTTTGAGCATTGACCGAAGGGAGACGTTCGCCGTCATCTCTGCATTCTACCTTGTACCTCCGCCGAAGGAGACTAGAATCACCCCGGCGAGCATAACCAGCCCCGCCCCGGCGCCTCGAAGTGCCCCTTTCTCTCCAAACGCCAGATATCCGAAGAGCACGGTAAAGAGAATACCCGTCCGCTTTACGCTGGCGACGTAGGCGACAAAGGTGAGCTCGAAGGCGAGAAAGGTGAGTATCGCCTGGGCGAAGTTGGTGACGCTCAACCCGGCGAGGGCCCAGAAATGGCGCCGTATTTCTCTGACCGTTCCTCGGAAGGTGCCACGGTAGAGATAGAAGAGGGCGAGCCAAACTGTAGTGAGCCACTGGGATGTTGTGAGTGCAACTCCGGGCGAGGATGCCTGGGCCGCCGTCTTGAAAAGCGGACCCATAAGGCTGAAGAGGAGCGCCGTGAGCATCATGTATCGTGCCCCGGGGTCTTCGAAGAGCAGCCTGAACGGCTTGAACACTCCCTCCTGGTCGCCCTCGACCCGCATGAGATAGGCGCCGACGACGATGACGAGCACGCCGGCGAGACCGAGGAGGGAAGGGAGCTCCCCGAGGAGCAGGAAGGAGGTTCCCAGGGTGAAGACCGGGGTAAGCGCCACCAAGGGATAGGCGTCGGAAAGCTCGGAGATGAAGATAGTTCTAGTGAGCGTCGTAACCGCGGCCGCGTCGATGAAGGAGACCAGGAGCACGGACCAGATGAAAGGAGTGCCGATTGTCGGAACCCCGGTGGCCGCGACGTAGCCGAGGCCCAAAGCAGCGGTGATAAAGAAAGACGCCAGGACCATCGTCCGCTCCTCTACGGATGCGGCGAATGATCGTGTCCATACGTTCTTGAGCGCCACGGATATTGCGGCCCCCAACGAGAATACGAGCCATAGCATAGTTGGTTCTACCAGGGGCAGTGTCGGCCGATTCGCCCCTCGGTTGCAAGACAGCGGGCTTCTCCGTTGGCCCTTACGGCCAGATGTCACAGATTCTGTGACACAAAAAACACCGTTATTGCGGCAGCGAGACGGAGAGGCGGTGCGGTATGGTTTCTGCTGACGATCGAAAGGTCCCGACTCTATGGATAATCAGAGCCTCAACAGAGTTTTGCTCGTCGAAGCTGACACCGTCGCAGCACTCTCCACTAAGCGGAGCCTGGAGAGTCAGGGGTACGAGGTCGTCACGGTTACCGACGCCGACAGCGCCGTCGCACTTGTGGAGTCTGACCCTCACATCGGCCTTGTTCTCCTGGACATCGATTTGGGTCCCGGTAGGAGCGGAGCTGAGGCGGCGCTGGAGTTAGCGGGCATACGTCAGCTGCCGATTACCTTTCTCTCTCCCCATACCGAACGGGAGCGCGCTACCGAGAAACGTCTCGAAGAGAGTCTCCGTTGGATCCGCGCCCTCTTCGACGGTTCTCCCTCGGGTATTATCCTTGCGGACTCCCAGAACAACATCATAGAGGCGAATGAGATGTCGGAGAAGCTCCTCGCCTACGAGCCGGGTGAGCTCATCGGAGTCAATGCCCGGGATCTCATACCGGCGGAGGAGTTGGAGAAGACCCCGCCGGAGGAGTCAACGAGCCGGATCGTCGAGGAGCGAGAGCTATTTGAGATCGAAAACCGCTTCCGGCGAAAGGACGGTAGCTATATCCACGTTTCGGTACGTGCGCGGAGGATGGACCTCGATCGCCATCCGGCAAGTCACATTGTTGAGTTCCAGGACATTTCCAAGCGAAAAGCGGCGGAGCGAGAGGCAGAGCGGCTATTGCGGGAGAAGGATCTTCTTATGCGGGAGGTTCACCATCGGGTGAAGAACGACATGGGCTTTGTTCGTTCGCTTCTCTCCTTGCAGGCGACTTACAGCTCGAGCACAGAGTTGGCGTCGGCACTCCAGGAGGCGGCCGATCGGGTCACGGTGATGAGCCATGTCTACGAGCGTCTCTATCGTGGTGGCAACTTTCTTCAGGTGGATGTGGGGAACGTGGTCGAGAGTCTTGCCCGGGACCTCCGGGCGAGTACCATGCCCGTGGGTATCACGCTCTCCGCGGAATGTGAAGCGTGTCTTGTCCCGACCCGCGTTTCAGTCTCCCTCGGCATTATCGTTAACGAGCTGGTGACAAACTGCGCCAAGCACGCCTTCGAGCGTCTCGACGGAGCGTCCGTTTCCGTCTCTCTTGAGCTGGAAGAACCGGGAGAGCTCCGCCTGCTCGTAACTGACAACGGCCGAGGGATACCCGACACGGTCAAGTGTGACGGTAGTTTCGGATTCGGCCTCACCGTGGTCACGGCGCTCGTGGAGCAGCATGACGGTGAGATCTCCATGTGGAATGATCGCGGCGGCGTGGTGGAAGTGCGTCTGCCGATATCGTGTCACGCTTAATCCCGGTTCACGATCACGCTGCCGTGGCCGACCTCGACTCTTCCGCAGACGAAAGCGGGGACTCCGGTCACCTGGAGCTCCTCCATGGCTCGTTCCGCCGCATCTTCCGGAAGCGCCGCAAGGAGGCCGCCGGAGGTCTGCGGATCAAAGAGGAGGTTGAGCTCCTCCTCGGAGAGCTCCCCGGCGTTCTCGATCCAGGGGAGGCGAAACTCCCGGTTTCGTCCGGTGCCACCGGGGACATACCCTCCGGCGATGTACTCCCGGACGTCGGGGAGGAGAGCGATACTAGGTAGGTCGAGAACGACGGAAACCGGGCCGGTCTGGAGCATTTCACAAACGTGGCCGGCGAGGCCGAATCCGGTCACGTCGGTCATAGCGTGGACACCGTGGGGGGTGAGGATCTCCGAGGCTCGCTTATTCAGGGTTGTCATGGATTCCGTCGCCGCCGCTACGGAGGTCTCGGAAGCTTTCCCCGCCCGCATGGCGGTGTTTATTGTCCCGGTTCCCAGGGGTTTTGTGAGAATGAGCTTGTCTCCCGGCTGGAGCCCACCGTTCTTCAAAACCGCGGAAGGGTGAATGAGGCCGGTTACGGCGAGACCGAACTTGAGCTCCGGGTCATTAATCGAATGACCTCCCACCAGGGGCGCCCCCGCTTCCTCGAGCTTATTCAGGGCGCCTTCCATGATGCGCCGGAGCAGCTGAATCTCCAGCTTCTCCGTGGGAAAGGTCACGATGGAGAGAGCGGTCACCGGTCGCCCGCCCATGGCGTAGATATCCGAAAGGGCGTTGGCCGCGGCTATCTGTCCGAAGGCGTAGGAGTCGTCGACTATGGGCGGAAAGAAATCCACGGTCTGCACCAGGGCGGTGTCTTCATCGACCTGGTACACGCCGGCATCGTCGGCGGTGGTATAGTCCACCAGGAGTTCCTTGTACTTCGGTTGCGCGAGATCGCAGAGGGCCCGATCGAGCAGCCCCGGACCGAGCTTGGCGCCGCAGCCGGCAAACTGCGTGTACTGCGTGAGGCGAGGGCTATTCACTGACTGCTTTCTCCCTGTTTCGGGTCTGCATATAGAGTATCGCCTCCAGGACTCCTCCGGCCACAGCTCTCGCCTTGTCCGAGACGGTTCTCCAGTCCACCGAGAGTCCCCGGGGATCGACGTCACCGATTTTGAACCCCTCGGTTACCTCG
Source organism: Spirochaetaceae bacterium (assembly GCA_046540995.1). GTDB lineage: Bacteria > Spirochaetota > Spirochaetia > DSM-27196 > Alkalispirochaetaceae > CAYZHV01. The sequence goes on from JBKHED010000094.1 coordinate 5,058, forward strand.
ATTCCCGAGGCGAGGAGGCCGCGGACGAGACCGCTCAAGGGGCTTGTTACCTTTGTCCTTCCTACGGTGCCGAGAACCGCTCCCTCTTCTACCTGGTCGCCGATGGAGACCGCGGCGTCGAACACGCCCCCCGCGGGAGCCCGAACAACCCGCCGGGAACTCTCTCCTCCGACGGTCCCGGGGACACCGGTGTTCGCCTCCGCCTCGCCTTCGAGGATCACCCTGCCGAGGTTATGGCCTCGGTTTGTCTCGACCACCGCGTTTACATCCTCCGGTGCCCGAAAGCCCGGCCCGAGGCCGATGGTTATCGGCGCCATGCCGCGGTGGGTCCCGAGATTGCGCTTAGCCAGGATGGCGTCCACCAGCACTGCCGGCTTCAGGGTCTCCAAGCTCGCGCACACCGGATCCGGCAGCACCGGAACATCCCCGGCCTCGAGGATCTCATAGAGCTCGTCCAGACCCTCCGCCCGGACCCCGCGGATGCCCTCAACGACGGTCTCTTCCTCGTAGAGGGCGGAGGCGAAGGAGACGGAGCGCCGTATGACCGTGGGCTTCTCCCTCTCCAGGCAGACCACCGGAAACCCGGATCGTCGTAGACGCCAGGCGATGCCCGTCGCAATATCCCCGGCGCCGCGAATCACCACCAGATCCTGTATCATCTTCTTGAGGCTTTGTCCGCTCCGCCGATCGCGAAACGCGAGTATCTCCGAGAGGACGCTGAGGGCGATTTCCTCCGGCGTCTCGGCGCCTATGTCGAGCCCGATCGGTGCGTGGAACTCCGCAATGCGGCGCTCCGGGATCCCCGCTTCCCGAAGCCGTTTTGTCGCCAGAGCCACTTTGCGTTTGCTCCCGAGCATCCCCACATACCCCGCGGGGCTCCTGAGCGCGACCTCCGCAGCCTCGATGTCCTCCGCCTTGGTAGCTATGATGACGCTCGTCTCTTCATTCACCTCCGCCTGGCCTATCGCCTTGCGAATGTCCGGGGCCACGTAAAAGCTGCGGGCCATTGGAAAGCGCTCGAAGGTGGCGAAATCCTCCCGCTCCTCCGCCACGGCGAGGTCGAACTCCAGGATCGCCGCCATTCGGGCGATGGCGAGATTGACGTGCCCGCCCCCCACCAGGAGCAGCCTCGGCTTCGGCTTGACAACGTGAATGTGCACCTCCATGGTACCGCCGCACTCCATCCCGGTGGAGGCCTCTCCGCTGCCGTAAAGCTCCCGACTGACGACGCGGGAGTTGCCTTCGGCCATCGCCTCCAGCGCCTGCTCCGCCACGTAGAGCTCCATCGCCCCTCCTCCCACGGTACCGGAGGTAGTACCGTCGGAACGGACTATCATCGCTCCTTCGTTTCTCGGGGTGGACCCCTTCGCTCTCAGTATTGTCGCTAGGGCGAAGGGCCGGTTCTCCCGTTCCAGTCGCGCAGCTTCTTCAAAGACTCCCATGTTCACTCTCCACTCAAGCAGAGTAACCGAAGATGCCCATCCCTGCGAGAGTCCCGGAACGAAGGGAGCCCGCTACGATCAGATCCGGCGGGTGGGGACAGTGGTCCGGCGAGCGGGCCTCTTCGGCGAAAGCGTGGGCTCGCTCCATCGTCTCCGGCGTGTCCGCCTGGTTAATCAACCAGACTCGACCCGCTCCGGGAGGGCTCCCCTTGAAGCACCCTTGCCGGTGGCCGAGAAGGCGCCCAAACAGTTTCGGATCGATGCGATCGCCACCGGCAGCCACCCTCTCCAGCGCCTCCCTTCGATGGACTCGCGCCGATCTGCAGCCGGCGCCAAGCGCCGGGAAAGCGGTCACCGCCACGACCAGTCGGGCACACTCAGGAATAACCGGCTCCCCCGGGCCCGGCACCTTGAGATCGGCGCCTCCGGCGCCATCGGCCTCCACCAGGAGGGGTGTACGGGCATGCCGTTTCGAGAGAACGCAGAGTTCTTCCGGGGAGATACCTTCGGTCTTTCCGATCTTTGGCAGTTTGGCGCCGGCGAAGAGAACAACCTCCCCGGGAGCTGGGGCAAGAAACGGCGCGGTGGAATCGGCGCCGGACGATCCCCCGACGCCGGCTCCGATCCGCGCCGTCCGATCCGCGATCTGTTCCTGCACCGTTGCGAGGCGCGTGGTGACTGAGAGTAGCAGCGCCGCGCCGCGCTCTCGAGCCTCCCTAGCGGCCCGGTGTAGAAGAGCGCTCTTGCCTCCGGCGCCCACAACGGCGATCACCCCTCCGGCGTCCAGCCCCAGCGCTTCCCAGAGGTTCGTCGGTTTCCAGTTGCTCCTCTCGCTCTCCATGGTCTCTTAGTATAGTCCTGGGTGCGGGAGCTTCAACGGTGGGAGCGTTTGGTTCGGGGAGAGTCTTGGCTTACACCTCCGACCCCGCCCCACACTGGGGATGCAACTTCGTCTACTGGGACGGCTACCCGCGATTCTGGAACAACGCCCTACGCTGGCTGCTCGGCGGCTGAGTCGTTCCGTCCTCCCTCCTCGGGCGAAGAGACCGTTGACTGTCGGAGCGGTAATGACGAGAATATAAGCCCGGTATGGACCCACGCGTTCTAAAGGCCGTAGAGCGGGACGGGCTCGCGGCGAGTATCCGAGACGTTCTGCTTCTCTCCTACGAGCAAATCATAGCTCGCAAGGTCGTCAGCGTCAGCGACCTACTCGAATACCTCTCCGATCTCGACTGGGATCCTCGGCTGGAAGGAGTGGTTCGCCACTGCTACCGTCTGATCCGTGAACTCCATTGGGGGATCTTCAAGGAGCTCGATCCGGGGAACCATCCGGAGCTCTGGAAGTCCCTTACCGTTACAAACCGTACCATGCCGGATGTGGCCGATCTCAAGCGCAACGTCCTCGTTCCCAACGTCTACTGCGCCGTTCTCGACATTCACGCCTACACCGATTTCTGCCAGAGGAACCGACACAACGCCTCCATGCTGCGAACTCTCGATGACATTATTCAGACGGACATGCGGGAGATTGCCAACAGGAACGGCTGCCTCTCTCGCCGGACCGCGGGGGACAACATCGTCATTATCGGTTCCGCTCCGGGAGATATGGTCCGGGCGTGCCTCGGAATTATCGACCTCTTTTCTCGAAAGAGTGTTCTCAAGGCGGCCAATCTCTCCGACGGGCGAAAGGGAAACGCTATCGTGATGCAGGACTTTCACGTCTCTGCGGGGATAGCGGGAGGACTGCGGTACAGCTCGCTGGTGGTAACCCAGGACGGTGATATCTCCGGCAGCGTGATCAATACCGCCGCTCGGCTCCAGGCGTTTGCCAATACAGTATCTCCCGAGCGCTCGAAGGTGATGGTGACCTCCCACGTCTGCTCGGGCTACATGAAGGAGCGGGAGAAGAGCCGCGACGCGAGCGACTGGCTGAGTTTTTTTAACTGTGGCAAGATCAGCTTCAAGGGAACCAGCGTTAGCGTCTGCGAGCTTCTCTACGACAAACAGGATCTCAAGAAGGCGGAGTATCAGGAGCAGTACTCCGAGCTCATCGAAGCTACCAAGAACGGGCGCTGGAGCGATCGCCTTATTACTAACGCCGTTAGTCTCGTGGCCCAGGTACTGCGAACTCGTCCCATTTCCCGAGTCATGATGGGGGAGGAGGAGGGAAACGAGCGCACCTTTACAACCGACGCCGTTATTAAGCTCTGCGAGCAGGCGATCGCACTCTACGAGGGCGCCCACGACCACCGAACCGTGAGCAGTTTGCTTCAGCTGATCGCGGAGATCCTCGACCGCGCCTCGGGCTTCGACCCTCTGGTCCTCACCCGGTTCAAGCAAGTCGTGACCCTCTACGACCGAATGACCCAGGAGTTCGAGAACTTGCAGTACGAGAAGATTATCGCTAATCAGACGGGCCTCTTCAGCATGAAGGAGCGCACGGTAATCGACGGCGCCGCACGACTGGAGAAGATCCGGGACATCCTCATTGAGCGAGGGAAGAAGAACAACAACATCTACTCCCCTTCGGTGCTCTGGAACAAGATCGTCTCGGAGTTCGAAGGGAAGGGCGAGTTCGATATCTACAGCGGGAAGCGGTAAAGCCGGCCCTTAGTACTGCTCGAAGTTCTCATTCTCCATGTGTGACAGCGTTATGCCGGTGGTTTGGCGCTGCCCGCCGCCCCCCGTCCCTGTCTGCCCCCTGCATTGTTCTTCCCGGAGTAGGGGAGGCGCTTCTCGGGGTCAAACGTTGCGCCAACCGGGGATCCGAGCTCACGCTCTTCGATCACGGCAACCACCGGCTACATAGAGACGCCTTCGCCTTCAAAGAGGGAGCCGGGCTTGAGGAGCCGGGCGTTGGTGGCGGCACACTCGTGACCGTGCGCGAGCGCTTCTTCGTTAGACATACCCTCGTGCAGACCGGCGAGCATCCCGGCCATCACGGCGTCGCCGCAGCCGATGGTGTTCACCGGGGTGATCAGCGGCGGCTCCACGTAGCTGATTTCGCCACGGGCGGCGAGAAAGCTCGGGTTCTTGCCGTGGCTCAGGGCGATGACCGTCGAGCTCTCCCGGGTTAGCCGTTTCAGGTTGTGTTCAACTACCTCGCGCTGCCGCTCGGTGAGACCCTGCTCCGAACCCTTGGTCCCCGGAGCAACGGTCGCGAGAAACTCGGGAACGTTTATCTTTACCAGCTTCGGCTCATGCTTGAGGGCACGCCGGAGATCTTCGCCCCGAATGTCGAGGCCTACCTTCTTGCCCGCCTTTCGCGCCTCCCGGACGAGATAGGGCAGCACCTCGTCGCTAAAGCCTGGGGCCTTGCTGCCGGTAACCGCAACCCATTCGAAATCGGGTAGAAGCTCGAGAAAACGCTCCATAATCCGGTGCTCCACTTCTCGGGTGACCGGCACCCCCTCCTCCACGAGCTCCGTAATGCTTCCACTGCTACTGTCGAGAATAGTGTGGCAGTTACGGACTCCTCCGGGCGCGGAAATCCACTCGAGCTGAATCCCCTCGCCTTCGGTCAGGGAGGTGAAGAGATCGACGTCATGTTCCCCGAGCTGACAAAGGTTGAGAGCGTACTCGCCAAGCTGGCTAAGGATTCGGGTTGTGTTAGCCCCCTGACCGGCGACGTCCGTACGGTTGAGGGTTATCTCGTTGGCGCTGCCGCTCTCGAATGAGGAGACTCTGAGGGTTCTCTGGATTACCGGGTTGAGGCCGACGACTAAGAAGGACATGCGGCATTATTCCTTGCGCCCCAGGGCGACGTCAAGCTTGCGAATCGGCATCGCATTACCGGTAAAGGGG
>JBKHED010000095.1:0-10267 GCA_046540995.1 Spirochaetaceae bacterium
CGGCTGCGTATGAACCGACAGCTGCGAACAGGGCGACGAACCTGGAAGGGGCCTCGTGGTTCACGGCCCCTCCGCTAAGAGTCGGTTCTATTGAGTCAGCGCCTTCAATACCTTTGCATGAACCTCCAGGTCCGAGCTCGAAAAAAGGACGAATCGGACAAGCTTGACCTTTTCAAGGTGATCCGCCTCTTCCCGGATGGTCTCGAAGGCAACCCGTGCGGCATCCTCCATGGGATAGCCGAAGGCGCCGGTCGAAATCGCAGGAAAGCCCACCGACTCCACCTCCTTCTCTTCCGCCCGGGCGAGGGAGTTGCGATAGCAGGCGGACAGGAGCTCCTCTTCGGGCTTGTCCTTCCCGTAGACAGGGCCTAAGGTGTGGATCAGATACTGGTTAGGCAGGGCGTGGCCGCTGGTGACCACCGCCTCTCCCGGGGAAATAGGCGCCAAGGGACGGCACTCCCTCTCCAGATCCGGGCCGGCAGCCTTGTGAATCGCCCCGGCCACACCGCCGCCGGTTTTGAGTTGAGCGTTGGCGGCGTTTACGACCGCCCCGAGATCCTCTTGCTTGGTGATGTCTCCCTTTTTGAGTTCCACTGTGAGTTGGCCAAGAGTTACGTTCATCATGCTACCTCCACTCATACTAGGTAGGCACTCTGAAGGACTAACGTCAACGGCCCGCCGGCTCGACCACAGGGGAGCTTGCACCGCGGTCCGTATTTCGGTAGCTTGTGCTCCGATGACTGAACTATGCCTCATTCGCCACGGCGAAACTGACTGGAATCTCCGGGGCCTCACCCAGGGCTCAACCGATATCCCTCTGAATGATCTCGGCCGGGAGCAAGCTCGGATCACCGGAGCGTATCTCGCACAATCTCCCTGGGACGCCGTTTATTCCAGCGATCTTGGCCGCGCCTATGAGACCGCCGCCATAATCTCCAAATCCCTTGGTCTAACCTCGATAGCACAAGATCCCAGGCTCCGAGAGCGGGGTTTCGGAGAGGCCGAGGGCCTCAACGTAACCGAACGAAAGAGTCGATATATCGATAGCTCCTCGATTCCCGAATCGGAGCCTTGGGACTCGGTACGGCTCCGGGGGTTGGCCGCAATAGAGCAGATCGCCCTGGAGAACCCGGAGAAGCGCGTCTTAGTAGTGAGCCATGGGGGAGTTATCATGACTATCCTCTCGCACCTGAGTGGTGGAGAACTCATGCTCGGTCGTCCGCCGCTGAAAAACCTCTCCATGAGCCTCCTCCGGTACAGCGAAAGCTGGGAGATCGAGTTCCACAACCGGGTAGCTCCGGAGCTGGAGGATGAAGCGGTCTCAGCCTGAACAGCTCTACGACGTCGTTATAGTAGGCGCGGGCCCGGCGGGACTCTCCAGCGCACTGCATCTGACTCGCCTCGATCCTTCCTTTTCTAAGCGAGTGCTCATCCTCGAGGCGGCGAGAGGAGTAGAGGGTCGCCTACGTCGAGAGCGGTCCCGGGCCGCGTCGGCCACGAGGCAGTGTCGGGCTCAGGCCTGCTGGATCCGTTCGACCGGAGTTCGGGCGGCGCGATCCTTGACCGAGCTGGAAAAGGAGAACCTCGGTACCGGCTGCGCCGGTTTTGCCGGAATGGTGAGCTCCTCCCCTGTGGCGGGGTTGCGGCCGACGCGCGCCTTTTGGGCGCCCCGAACGCCTAACTGCAGCTTGCCGAGACGCCCGACTGAGACACGCTCGCCGAGGAGGGCGCCGGCCTCCACTGTGGCGAGATAGTCGTCGATAACCGCCCTAGCGAGCTTCTGGGTCACCTGGTTTCGGGCGGCAACGTACTGTACCATCGACTTCATGGTAAAGTGTTCGATCTCTCCGGGGTGTTCGAGAGAGACGCTCTGATTCGCCTTCACAAAACCGTTGGTGAGAAAGATCGTCGCCTGCCGGAGCCGCTCGAGCTGCTCGGCGGCTTCCAAGGAGGAATCGAAGCTCGCCACGGTGAGTAGGCTCGAGGTCTTTTCGATGGAGCTACCCTTGAACAGGGCGGGCTTGTCCGGTTCCAACGGCTGCGCCAAGGTTACCCCTTCTTCCCGGAGAATAGAGGGGACATCCTTTCGAAGCTTTATGCTTGCGTACTCCAGAGAGCGAACCCCGTTTAGAAAGGGTCCGAGGGTAATGAGGGAGCCGGAGTAGGTAAGAAGAAGCGCGCCTCGGGGATCTTCCGGTTCCAAGCGCTCCTCCCGACTCATGTCGAGGGCCTCCACCTGCTCCTGAAAGAGCCGCTCCTTGGTGATCCAGTTTTCGGTGATACGAGCGAGAGACTCTTCACCTTCCGGTAGGCCGGAGTTGGCGGTTAGCGAGCGCAGGTGTTCCCGGATTTTCTCCGGTAGGGCGTCGAACTGGGAGCTCATTGTGGCCTCCTGGAATTGGAATTCACTCCGAAATCGTCATAGATTGAGTATAACACGGAGTAAGAAGGAGCTACACAATGGGAGAGATGATGGAAAAGATTCCCGAAAAGGTGCGGGAGCACATTCGGAGCATAGCGGCGGGGTCCGGACTGCCCGAGGGCGAGGAGGCGGTGGAGGCAATCGCCGGCGCCTGGTTGGAAAAGAAGGAGATCTTCGAAAAGCAGATCGCCGAATCCGGAATGGAAGAAGTGGATGAGCTCCCCCACGATTCGGAGAACGGGGCGCTTCTCATGACCTACTCCGGGTCGCTGCTGACAATCGGTCCCCTGGAAGATGACCTCCGACGGGTCGAGTACCGAAGCATCGGCCTCCGGCAGGACGTGCCCGAGAGCGCGGAGCTGGAGGATAGCAAACTGAAGGAAGACGTTGCGGTAGATGAGGTTGCCACCTTTGACCCCGGTCCGATCAAGCAGAGTTCGGCGATCTTCAAGATTGCGGTCCCGAAGGAGGAGCTCTCTCCGGAAGAAGAGAGTGAGCTTCTTGCCAGCCTGACCCAGGTGGTGACGCAGGAGTTCATTGACGTGAATAAAACTGTCGCCGGCGACTGATGTCCACCCTGCACGACCTCGAATCCCGCCTCGGCGAGCTTGCCGAGGCGAGCGAGCCGCCGGAGCCGGAGGAGCTCGCCGAAACGATGAGTGCCGGCGTGGCTGCCCTCCGGGAGGAGAGCGACAGCGCCCGACCGGCGGACGAAGATGGTGAGCCCGGAGGGGTGGTCTACCTGGTCCGGGACATCCCCACGGTGGTTGTTCCGGACATCCACGCCCGGAGAGAGCTCATTATCGCTCTTATGAACCTCTCCTTGCGCAGCTGGGGCGTGGAGCTTCGGCTTCTCGAAGCCCTCGCCGAGGCCCAGGCGCAGATCGTCTTCGTCGGGGACTACGTACACGCCGAGGCGCGGGCGATTCAACGGTGGGCCCAGGCGTTTGAGGAGTACCAGGGCGGTTTCAAGCGGCACGAGGCGATGGACCAGGAGATGGTTGAGAGCCTCGGCGTGCTCCAAATGGTTGCGAGCCTCAAGGACTCCTTTCCCCTCATGGTCCACGGATTGAAGGGAAATCATGAGAACATCGCCAATGAGCACGGAGAGGGTAACTACCCCTTTCGCAAGTTCGTCCTCGAGGGATCGATGGTGGCGGAGTACATGGAACGATTCTACCCGGGAAGCGGCTTCTCCTCGGTCTATCAGTTCGAGAAGAATCTCCCGCTGCTTGCCGTGGGCAATCGCTTTCTTGTGAGTCATGCCGAGCCGCTTCGCGCCTTCAGCCCGGAGGAGGTCATTAACTACCGGGGGAATGAGGAAGTGGTCGCCGGGCTCACCTGGACGGCGAACGACGAGGCGGCCCGCGGAAGCGTGCAGGAGATGCTTCACACCTTTCTCGGCCCCCAGATCGGCATGAACGCCTACTACTTCGGGGGGCACCGACCCATCGAAAGCCGGTACAGCCTCCGGGCTCAGGGCGCCTACGTTCAGCTGCACAATCCGGAGCGGTTTATCGCAGCGATTCTTCCCGCCTCCGGGGAAATCGATCTGGAGCGGGACGTGGAAGAGTTGCCCCAGCCGGGGAGCGCAGGGTAGATCGTCCATGGCGAAGATTCCCGACTCCATTGGCAAGTATAAGGTGCTCGAACAGCTCGCCCAGGGAGGCATGGGAGCGGTCTACTCCGCGACCCACCCGACCCTCGACCGCACGGTGATTATTAAGAAGCTCACTCTTCGGGGCAACCCGAGTATTCGGGAGCGGTTCAGGCGGGAGGCGCAGATCATGATGGATCTGCGTAATGACGCGATTGTGGATGTGTACGACCATTTCCGAGAGGGCTCTTCCTACTACATCGTTCTCGAGTACGTGGACGGGCCATCGCTGGAAGGGTTGATTGAGCGCGAGCGATACCTGCCGGAGCGCATCGCTCTGACGATCCTGCGGGAAGCGTGCCGGGCCTTGGCTTACGCCCATGAGCACAACGTGGTGCACCGGGACATAAAGCCGGCGAATATACTCATCTCCAAGCGCGGAGAGGTTAAGCTCGTCGATTTCGGAATCGCCACGATTCACGGTGATGAGCCTTCGGACCTTACCCAAGAAGGAACGACCCTCGGCACCCCGAGCTACATGGCGCCGGAGCAGTTCCAGAGCAGTAGGAGCGTCGACTTTCGGGCGGACATTTACTCCCTCGGCGTGGTCCTCTACGAAATGGTCACCGGCAAGCGCCCCTATCCCGGCTCCCTCTCACCGGAGGTCGTAGCCAGGATACAACGGGGGAGGTACGAGAACCCGAGAAAGGTGAATCCCCGGGTTAGCCCCTACGTCACCCGCCTGGTCAGAAAGCTCATGCACCCGAAACCGAAGCGGCGAAACCATAGCCTCGACCGCCTTGTTGCGAAACTCGACAAGCGAATCGGGATTCGCGGGAGGACCGGGGCAACACGGATTTTGCGACCCTACGTCAGCGGTGAAGCGTCTGTTGTCCCCCGTCGGAGCCGACGGAGTCGCCATCTAGTGACCGCTGCCACCCTGGTTCTCATTCTTATCGGACTCGCCGGGTACGGCTACCTGCGAGGCTATCATCTGGAGCTGTTTCAGCCGGAGGTATATGGCGCTGTGGAAATCACTGTCAGAATAGAGAAGGGTAGAAAGGAGCTTCGGGAGCTCTATCTCTCCGGGACGCTCTACGAGACCGACGGTGAGAGCTACACTCCTCTGGAGGGGGGAGAGATAGCGTTCCGTCCGCTGCCGGAGAGAGAGCAGGAGGAGTCGATGGCGACCTTTCGATCTTCTCGGCGGCAGCTTCCCGAGGGGGAGTATCGTCTCGAGCTCGAAGCGGAGAACCGACTCCTCTATAGGGAGTTCACCGTTGTCTCCTTCTCCGATCGCTCTCGGTCACCGGTGGTGGTGCCGGGTCGCCGGGAGAACGCCACCCAGCTCCTCGCGGAGTTCGAAGGGAACCGCCGGCTACCTCTCGAGCTCTCCTTTGTTGTTCGGGACGCCTTGACCAACGAGCGCATCGATAACGCCACACTCCTGGTCAACGTCGGAGGGCGCTGGAGGAGATGGACGCCCCTTCTTGGACGGATGATGCGTAGCGGGGAGGAGTACGCTTTTCGCCTAACGCATCCGGATTATGAGCGAGAGGAGCTCTCTTTGTGGGTTGCCCCAGACCAGAGTTCTCTCCATCTCGTGCTCACCCTGGATCCAGAGGAGTAGCTGTGTCGAGTACCATTCGTAGGTTGATCTATGTTCTTATGGGGATCTTCGCCGGTCTCGCGGCGTGGCCCGCCATGGAATTAATGATAGAGCTCCAGGGGGCGTTTCCGAGCTATCTTCTTTTCAGTGTCGCTTCCGGGGCTCTCTTCGGTCTGCTCTTCGGCGCCTTCTTCGGCTCGGTGGACGGGATTATCGCCGCCAACCGTCGGCGGCTCCTTCTCGGAGTGGGCATGGGCGCCGTCATTGGTGGTCTTGGCGGTGGCCTCGGCTTTGTCCTGGGGCAGGGGGTACTCTTTTTTCTCGGAGAGAGCTTTTTCCGAAGCGGCGCGGACTTCGCCCGTTTCGGCAGACCCCTTGCGCGGGCGGTGAGCTGGGCGGTTCTCGGCGGCTTCGTGGGCCTCGGCGAGGGTGTGCGAGCCCGCTCGGGCCTCAAGGCAGGCATGGGTGTCACCGGCGGCATAGTAGGGGGCGTTCTCGGCGGCGCGGCATTGGAGTACGCCGGATTTTTGCTTCCGGATTACCTCAGCCGACCGATGGGCCTGATGCTCCTTGGGCTGCTGATCGCCCTGTTTTACGTTCTTGTCGAAGGGGCTCTCGCTTATGGTCGCCTGCGACTTCTCAACGGGCTCTACAAGGGTAAGGAGTTTATTCTCAATGAGCGGCGCATTACGATCGGGGCCGCTTCGGGTTCCGACATCTACTTACCGGAGTACAACCGAGTCGGCAGTTCTCACGCGACGGTCCGTGAGGAGAAAGGGGAGCTTCTCCTCATTCCGGGTGAGGGTGAGAAGGTGAAGATTAACGACGTGGAAGTTCCTTCGGAGGGGTCGAAGCCGTTGAAGTTTGAGGACGTTATTCAGGTGGGCTCGGCAAAGCTGCTCTACCAGCCGCTCAGATAGGGGAACGTGGTATGAATAGGCGAAACAATGGACGATCGGCGGGAATGACCCGGCAAACGGCGCCGCCGTGGTTGCTGGTAGCGCTCTTTCTCCTCCTGCAAGGAGGAGGCGCCTGGAGTCAGTCGGTCCGGCTGGCGCAGATAGACGCCTCCCGGCTATTGACGCGGCAGGCGACGGACCTCTACGTGGCGGTGACCGATGAGGAGGGAAACTCCATTGAGGGGCTCTCCTCCGGGCAGTTCGAGATCCTCGAGTCTACCGACGGGCAACAGTTCACCCCCGCGCCCATCACCGACTTTGACGCCAATCCCCATGCCACGGGAGGCGTTACCTTCTTGCTGCTCGTCGATAACTCCGGCAGCATGTATGACACCATCGAGGGGGAGCCTACCGAGGATCCGTCGGAACAGCGCATTGCCGCGGCCCGGGGAGCGATTCGCGAGTTCCTGGACTCCATCGACAATCCCCTAGACCGGGTGGGGCTCGCCTCCTTTAACACCTACTACCGGAGGCACCGGGAACCCGCGCACTCCACCGAGGCTGTTGAATCGGCCCTCGAGGAGATCGAGGAGCCTACCCGGGAGGAGGCGTTCACCGAGCTCTACCGCGCCATATCCCTGGCGGCTGAGGATCTCGCGGCGGTCCCCGGCCGGACGGTTCTCGTAGTTCTCTCTGACGGTGAGAACTATCCCTTCGCCACCTACCGGGAGGCTCCCCATCCGACCTATGAGCAGGACGTTGTGGAGGCGGAGGCGGCCTTAGAAGCGCTCCAGCGGGAGGGGATCGGCGCTTTCGCGGTGAACTTTGCAACCGCCGGAGATCCGCAACTGGTGGAGATCGTCAATGAGAGCGGAGGTCTTCTCTACGACGCCGAAACCGGCGATGAGCTCGCAGGGGTCTACGAGGAGATCCGTCGCCGGGTTCTCGATGAGTACCGCATCACCTATCGGCCGAGCTTGGCGCCGGGAGAGCGTCGATACGTTAGGGTGCGATTCTCGCCGTCCGCCGGTGGGGCCGTCGAGACCACCCGGGTCTACATTACCAGCACCATTTTCGGGCTGCCGGCGGAGAACTTCGGCTGGCTCTACCTCATTCCGCTTCTGGGTGCGATTCTTGGGGCGCTGCTTCTCGGGCTCCTCCGCTTCAGGAACAGCCGAACCGACCCTAATCTCGAGGTTCTCGACCCCCGGGGCAGAGCGACGCAGGTGCTCTCACTCACCTCGGAGAAGACCATCATCGGGTCGAGCAACAGCGCGGACCTCACCGTGGCTGAATCGCCGGATATGCGGGAGCAGCACGCGACGATTCTCTACGATGACAAGAAGGGAACGTACACGGTGGTTAGTGACACCCCGATAAAGGTGAACAACCGGAAGACGACAAACCGCGAGCTTACCCCTGGAGACGTGGTACAGTTACCCGGGGCGACTATCGTCTTTGACGAGCCCGCGAAAAAGGAGTAGGAATGGGCCCGCGCCTGCGAGGGGCGGAAGAAACCGTCGGACCGAGGGAGCATGGAGAGCTTCTTACTGCGCATCGCCGACATCGGGTTACTCACCTTTCACGGAGGGCTGACGCTTTTCAACCTGTTCGGTTGGATCTGGCGCAAGAGCCGCCCGGCGAACCTTATTACGCTTCTGCTAACCGGAGGTTCCTGGTTCATTCTGGGGCTCTGGTACGGTCTCGGATACTGCCCCCTTACCGACTGGCACTGGGATGTGCTGAGACGTCTCGGTGAGCCGACGCCGCCGCGAAGCTACATAACGTACGTACTCCAGCGCCTCCTCGGCTTCTCAGTCGCCGGCCCCGCAGTGGAGCGGTGGACCGGAATTCTCTTCTTTCTCGCCCTCGCTCTCTCCCTGGGCCTCACTATCAGGGATAGGCTGAGAAAGCGTCGGCGATCACCGTGCTGAGAGATGCGTTCACGCAACCGTTTCTATTTCCCGCGCGACTTTGGCTGAGCAGGTGCCGGGGCCTCCCGAGGGTTCGCTTGGCGTTCCTCCGCGGCAGGAAGTGGGTCTACCGCTGCCGCGCCAAGTACCCGAGCTCGTCGGGAAGCACGATGTTATTGCCCATGTGGTCCTCGCCGTAGCCGTTGTTAGCGAGGATCTCCAGGTCCTTGAGGGCGCGGTTGTCCCCGACGAACATCACGGTGAGGTCGCTCTCCACGTCGAGTTTGCCGATGGACATGTAGTGGCGGATAAACCGGGTCGCGAGCTCCGAGACCGTCCGTTCCGGCGCCTCCTCTATGCCTTCGAAGCTGAGGTCCGTATCGTAGATGACGATCTTGTCCTCGTTCATGAGCGCAACGAAAAGTAGCTGAAGACGCTGTTTGCGCTCCTCCGGATCCTCGGGAGCAGGCACGTCGAGATCCGGGCGCTTGCTGATCATGTCCGCGATTGTGCGCCGTTTCATCGCGTTTATCTCCTCGTTCGCCCGGAATAGATTTAGAGGAGAGCCGGCATCGTATTCTTGCTCGTTCAGGATCATCTTTACCGTGCTTCCGTAGTGGGCGACAATCTTGGCGATCAGAGTCGAAGGACGAACGTGAAACCCGCGGTAGTTTGGTATGGGCACCTCGATCTCCGTCTGCTCGCTGTAGGACTGGACCATCGTGTGACAGAGCTGGATCGCTGAGCCGAGATAGAGCTGAGCGTTCCGAAGGGTGTAGTCGAAGAGCAACCCGAGGATTTCACTATTGGACATGGGTAGCTCGAGCTTCTCCTCGGTTTGGCGCCGGAACGAGCTCATGTGCCGAACGTAGTAGTGGACGAGCTCCGTGGCCGTTGCGAGGAAATGATAGATAACGCTTATGTGGCCCCGAAGAAAGAGCAGGTTGCCGTCCTGCTGCTCTACGTCGGACTCGAAGATGTACGTGTCATACATCGACTGGAGATTGTGAAACCGCGCCTCCACGATGCGCAAACGCTCCTCGTTGATCGGCTCAGGGACGTGAGTCTCGTAGGATTTCCCCTCCTGTTCGGCGAGGGCCTCGTTGACATCCCGGTCTTCCGCGAGGTTGAGAAACTGTGTAGCCAGGTAGACCACGACCTCGCCGATCCTGGCGACGTGACGGACCTGCCGATCCGCGGGAAGCCGAAAGCTGATGGTGCGCTCCTCGCACGGTTTCACGTCCGGTTCTTGGTGAGGATCATGAATGTCACACCGTTTCGTCTGATCAATAATGTTGTGGCAGATCGTTATGAGCGCTTTCTTGAGCTGCTTGAGAACCCTTTCGGTCTGGGCAAAGCAGTCATACTCGACTTCCAGAAGGCGATAGCGAGCGAAGGAGTGCTGAATGTGCATAACCGAGTAGATGACGCTGCTGAAGAGCTTCGCGGCGGCGACGGTTTCCCGGAAGGGAAACCACCTTTCATTAGTCTGGGCGCCGTAATGGTCCACGTGCTCTTCGAGGCGAGTTGACTCATTGTGAAGCCGACTAAGAAAGTCACGGCAGGGGAACCGTTTGTTCCGGTGGTTTTCCAGAGCGAAGTGGCAGAGTTCCACGACAGGTGTGGCGTACTGCTTAACGTCCTCCAGAAAGGATTCCTGATCGGTAACCTCGATCTTGTTCTTCTCGTTCTTCTTGCTCTTCGGCCACATCTCTCAGTAAGACACAGTAGAACGATTCCGTGATAGTTGCAAACGGTTACGCCTTGTTTGCTTTTGAAGTATCAACAAGCGTGTTGCCTGAAGCAGCAGAACTGTTTGCCCGTACT
>JBKHED010000096.1:0-10132 GCA_046540995.1 Spirochaetaceae bacterium
CATGTCCGAGACGTTACCCCTCTACTACGAGGACGCCTATAGAAAAGAGTGTACCGCCCGGGTTCTGGAGAGACGCAAGGGCAAAAACGGTTACGAGGTGATACTCGACCAGACTTGCTTCTATCCCGAAGGCGGCGGACAGCCGGGAGACCGTGGAACCCTCGGGGAAGCCGCTGTTGTGGACACCCGAAAGGGGGAGAAGGGTGAGATCATCCACATCACCGATGAGGACCCTGGGGAGGGAGTACTCACCGCAACCCTCGACTGGGAGTACCGGTTCGAGTACATGCAGCAGCACACGGGGCAGCACGTTCTCTCAGGGGCGCTCTATCGCCAAGGATATAACACCGTCAGTGTCCACCAGGGAAGCGAGTACACCACCATCGAAGTGGACAGCCCTACTATTCCGGAGGAGACGCTCATACGGGTCGAAGAGGAGGCAAACGGCGTCATCAGAACGAATCTTCCGGTACGAGACTTCGAGGTAGATGAAAGCCAGATAGAGCGCTATGACCTCCGACGGACGCCGAAGGTCTCCGGCATCATTCGCCTGGTGGAGATCGAGGGGTGGGATCTCGTCGCCTGCGGAGGCGTGCATACCGCGAGCACCGGCGAGGTGGGCCTCCTCCACGCGGTCAGGGTAGAACGGATTCGGGGCAACAGCCGTATCTACTGGAAGATTGGTAAGCGCGCCTACGAGGACTACCGGGCCAAAACGAGCGTTATCAACGACCTCACCGATCGGCTGTCCGCCCAGCTGCCGGAGATACCCAAAAGGGTGGAGAGGCTCGAAGGTGAGGCCAAGAACCAGGAGTACCGGAAGCACCAGTTGGAGGAGGCGTACAGTCGACTCTTTCTCGACTCCCGTCTCAAAGGGGATCAGCCGGCAATTCCAGTCATCGTGGAAACCCTCCCGCCGGAAGCGGAGACATCTCTGCTGCAGCGGATCGTCCAGGACGCCGCGGAAAGAGAGACGATCGCGCTCCTCCTTTTTCTTCCAGACGGCGACGGCGGATTTCGGTGGTCTCTCACCATAAAGGGGACCGAGAGCTTTCCTCAGGAAGCGCTGCGGAGAGAGCTCCTTCCGGCGATGGAGGCGAAGGGAGGGGGGAGGCCGCCGCTCTGGCAGGGAAAGGCGGAGAGCGGCGACGCCCCGAATCGAGGGGCCGAGCTGTTTCAGGCGATTGTTTCCGCCGCCTCTTAGCTGAAGCGGCAGCCGCCGGGGGCGGGTCTCCTACTGCGTGGAAGCTCACTCCGTCGTCGATCCGGTTGCCGAGGCGGCCCTTCGGCAGTTTGGTATTCCCTACCTCTTTCCCTACCAGCGCCTGGTCATTAGCAACGTCCTCGAGTCGATCGACGCCCACGCCGCCGGCGAGGTAGAGGAGACCGAGGATCTCCACGACCGGCAAATCGTGATACTTCCCACCGGCGCCGGGAAGAGTCTCTGCTTCCAGATACCCGCACGGATGCGCCCCGGACTCACGGTAGTCCTCTTTCCGCTCCTCAGCCTTATGGCCGACCAGGATCGTCGACTCCGGGAAAGCGGATTCGAGCCGGCCCTCCTCTCCGGTGGCACCGACGCCGAGGCAAAGCGCAAGCTCTGGCGCCGAGTCGCCCGGGAGCCCGGCGTGATGCTTCTCACGAACCCAGAAAGCACAGTGAGCCCCGACGTCCGGAGACGTCTGAGGAACGTTGGAATCGCACACCTTGTCATCGATGAGGCGCACTGCGTCACCGACTGGGGAGAGAGCTTCCGTCCCGCCTACCGCTCCCTCGCTTCACTGATCGAGGAGACCAAGCCCGAGGTGGTTACCGCATTTACCGCCACCGCCTCGCCCCGAATTATCGATGATCTGCGCAAGTTGCTCTTCCCTACCGGCGCGCACCTGATCCGCGCCGACCCGGACCGCCAGAACATCAGCTACTCCCTGCTTCCCACCTTCAGCAAGGGCCGTTCCCTACGCCTCCTATTCGACCCATTGCGAACGACAACGACTGAGCCTCCCTCTCCGGCCCCGGATGAGGGGGGTAATCTGCCGGTTCTCTCCCCTCAACGGCCGGCGCCGCTTCCCTCCATACTCTTCTGTCGCAGCCGTAAGGAGGCGGAGCGCACGGCGAGGTATCTGAGAAGATACCTCCCCGCCCGACGGTGCTACTTCTACCACGCCGGACTCTCCCGGGAGGAGAAGAAGCGGATCGAGGAGTGGTTCTTTTCCAGCGGCGACGGAGTGCTTGCGGCGACCTGCGCTTACGGTATGGGAGTCGACAAGAAAAACATTCGGAGCGTCATTCATCTCCGACCCTCCTCGTCGGTGGAGAGCTATCTGCAGGAGTCAGGCCGGGGCGGGAGGGATGGAAACGCAGCGCAGGCGTCGATCCTTTTGGCCCCCTCGGACCTCGAGCGAATGGAAGCCGCGCCGGAGAGCCGGGAAAGCTCCTACATGTGGAACTTTCTCTCCGGCTCCTGTCGCCGGCACGCGTTGCTCGAGGCGATGGGCGCGGAGAATGAGAGTTGCTCCGGCTGCGATCGGTGCAATCGGGAGGAGGTACCGGCTGAGCTCCCGGTACGCCGTTTTCGTCGGCCTTGGAACTGGCCGAGCCTCACCGGCCACGGGTACGACACCACCCTCTGCGGCGCTTTCAATCCGACGGTTCGGGAGCTCAGGAGCTTTCTCTCACCCTACTGGGAGGCGTGCGCCTCTTGGAAGGTGGAGGAGCTCGAGGAGGCGACGGAGGAGCGACGGATTGCGAGGCGCCTCGATTCTAACGGAATGGGCGTGCGACTCTTCCCTACCGAGGCCCGGGGTTGAGCGCCCGGGGAAACCGTGCTGGGAAGTGACAGGTAGCGTGTTAGGGTGAGCCGGGGCCCGCTTCTAAGAGAAGCACGTCACCGCCTCGAAACCCGTGCGCCTGAAAGAGGTACTCGTTTAGCGCCGCGGCGGAGGCCCGAAAGGTCTCGCCGTGAGAGGCGTAGAAGTCGTCGATGTAACTGCGCTGGTGAGGGAGACCGTTTCGCAGGCGCTCGGCGATACGGAAGCGGAAGTAGCCGGGAATCGTCTCCAGAGAGTACTGCAGCAGATACGCCTGCATCTCGTTTCGCATGAGATAGTCGTCCGCGGGGTCGTAGCTCATATAGGAGAGAAAGAAGCGCCAGAACTCCCGTTCCTCCTCGGAGAGCTCCTCTTCCCAGAGTCTGCGCACCCGATCGCGGAAACCTTCCTCCTCGTAGAAAATGCCGTGCATCGCCTCGTGGGTCAGCAGAAGCTCTCGGAGTTGCGGATAGCTCTCCTGGCTGATCGACAGAATGCCGCCTCTCCCCGGCTCATAGGGGCTTTCGGTATCGGAAGCGATTAAGAGCCCCTCCCGGAGAAGCAGCTTTCGCAACAGAAGCTCATCCTCGGAAAGGGCGAACTCCCTCTGTTCGGCGGCGTTGAAGAACGCCGCGAGTCCTTCGGGGCGATAGTTGTGGGCGTTCCAACCGTGCCGCCCGGCAAGCTCACCATCCGAGAGCAGTGTGCCGCGAAACCCTTCCTTTTCCACGAAGAAGGCGAGCCGTTTGAAGAGGCGCGACTGCTGCTCGTAGCTCGCCGTGTCTATCAGGAGAATCTCCGGGTAGGCGGACCAGCGAAAGAGCTCAAAATCCCGCCGGCGCCACCGTTCCCGGGGATAGCTCAGGATCGTCGCCATGTCCGCGGGGATGGGCTCTTCACTCCCTATCCGGAGCGTCCGAAAGGCGCGAAATCGACTCCCCTCTCCGGCGCTCACTGCAAGGGTGGTAACCTCGGTCTCTCCACTATCGGGACGAAGGTGGTAGCTCCTCCTACCGGGAAGAAGCTTCTGCCTCATCCGTGGCTCGAAGGAGAGCCCTCCGGAGGAGTCCGCTATGATCCTCCCACCCTCCTGTCCATTCGCCCTCGAGGGGGGCCCGGAGAGGAGAGCGATGCTCGCTGCCGGTTGTTCCTCCGAAGCTTCCCCGCCCGCCCACTCCTCCTCGATTTCGATCTCGAATATCTCATTCTCGGGACTGAGAGGTTCCGGTGCGGATAGGTAGATCTCCGAGTCCCGAACAAGAAGGTCGTAGCCTTCACTCACCTGGACTCCCCCGGAGTCCAGTTCGATGCCGGGCCGATAGGGCGAAAGGCCGAGTTCAACGATACGCAGGCTCCCTTCGCCCGGATCGATCTCGAGACTGGCGAGCCGCCCGGGAGGAAGCGGCGCGTAGTACCGGACCGGAAGCTCAACCCCCTCGAGCCGCGGCAGGGTGAAGGCGGTCCAGGAGAGATCCTCTTCCCCTAAGCCGACCCTGAGCTCTCCGCCGTTTCCTTCGTATCGAAGATAGACTCCGACATCCCGTTCACCGATCTCCAGAGGCTTCCGAAGATCCACCCTCCGAGGCTCTCCCCTCAGCAGAGCCTCCTCGTCCTGCGGGAGCCGCTCCGGGTCTCGGAGCTCGAGGGCGTGCGCCTCCCCGTCGCGGCGGTCAACAAACTCGAAGGAGTCTATTCTCCCGTTGCACCCGGAAAGGAGAGCACCTAGAAGCAGCAGAAGGAAAAGCGGTGAGGGAACTCGGTGACGATAGGCTCGTTTCATCAGAGGGAAATTACACCCCGAGCAAGGAGTTCGGCCACCTCTCGTCGCTTATGGCGCGATATGGTGGCATCTTCCCGGAGAAAGGTGTCGAAGAGCCCGGCGAAGGACTCCGGCAGAATTGGAAGTTCCGCGGTTTTCTCTCCGAGAAATCGGCCCGAAGGTTCGAAGGTATGGTTTACCGCGAAGAGCACGCTGCAGAGAGACCGGATAAAGCCCGCGGCGGAGACGAAGTAGAAGAGCTCGTCGTCCATGAGCACCGACGCCATGAGGTCACTCAGATAGTGTTCCATCTTGAGCTGTAACGCGGAACGCTGAAACTGCCAGAACTCTTCGGGCAGCTCCTTCTCCAAGGCGTGGCGAAGTTTGGAGAGCCAGTCGCTCCGCTCGATGAGCGTTCTCGACTCGCAGAGGCGATGAAAGAGGTAAGTCCCCGGTTCCGAGAGCTCTCCCGGCGTGTGGAGGGCCGTGTTCACCGTCTCGGTCACATCGGCGGCCCGTTTGTATTCGAGACGAATCGGAATCTCGTCAATCAGAAGCCGATCCTTTCCGCGACCGAGGTTGGACTCGAAATGCTCGGCGAAACTGAACGCTTCCGCTCGTTCTTCCGGTTCCGGCAGAGACTCCTTGTAGAAAACGTCGAGGCTGAGAAAAAAGTAGGGATCGTAGATGTCCTCCCCGAAGTCGAGGAGAGAAACGGTCTCGATCTCCCGCCAGTCGTCGAGAACCGCGCGAACCTGGTCGATTACCTGTTGCCTTTTCTGCTGCATCGCTATGCTCCGCCGGGTAAGCCATAGTAGCATATCGGTGGTGACACTGAACAGTCGGGGCCTGCTGGCCCTCACCTTGCCGACAGCGCTGGAGCAACCTCTCATCAACCTGCAGCAGCGGCTCTTTCAGGAGCTCGGCCTTGCCTCCGCCGTCGCCCTACCGCCCCTGCTGCCACTCCTCTGGAGTTCTGCTCCTCTCGCCCTGGAGAGCACCCGAGTGGTGGCTCGTCTCTCCCGCCTCTCTCTGCGGCTTACCGGTAGGCCGCCGGAGATCATGGAGGGAGAGATCGTCCTCCCGATAGAGATCGCGCCCCATCGCGGCGGGCCGGAGTCGGCGGCGCCGCTGAGCCTCATGCGAGAGACCGCGCAAATGGAGGCGATCGCCGCTGACCGGTGCGGTAGCTTACGGGATCCCGAGACGCCCTTTCCTCTCTTCGACGCCATCCGCCTCGCCACCGCGGAGACTCCCAGGAGCTACGAACTGCTTTCGCAGCTACAAGGCGAGCCGATACGGGGCGAAAGCGGGGCGATTACAGTTGTCTCGTTGCGTCTATTGCTGGGGAGCGAAGCGGCGTGGTGGCAGCACCTCTATTACGAGGCGGTCGCCCAGCAGCGGGTTACGGTCCGGAACTAAGCGAGTACCACCTGGTTACGCCCATTCTCCTTCGCCACGTAGAGAGCGTGGTCCGCCGCCTCCACGAGGGAGTTGGGCTCGGATCGCTCGGGAAACTGCGCGAGACCGCAACTGAAGGTAACGGAGAACTCCTCTCCGGCGGCGTGGAAGCTGATCCTTTCGAAGCTCTCCCTGAGTTCGTCTAGGATCCGTCTCGCGTCCTCCGGGTTCGTATTGAAGAGGACCACCCCGAACTCCTCACCCCCGTACCGGCCCACGGTGTCGGTTTTCCGCAGGCGTTCGCTCAGAAGGCGGGAGAGAGAACGAAGCACGTGATCCCCTACAAGGTGGCCGTAGGTGTCGTTTACGCTCTTGAAGTGGTCGATGTCGATCATGGCAAAGGAGAGGGCGCCGTCGATTCGGGCCGCCCGTTGCATCTCCCGCTCCAGGACCTCCAGGAGGTAGGAGTGGTTGAGCAGACCCGTGAGGGAGTCGCGCTCCATCAGTCTCCGCATGGAGCGGGTTCTCCCCGCCCTCGTTCGCACCAGGTGCGCCAAGCGATGAGGATCTACCGGCTTCGTAAGAAAGTCATCCCCGCCGCTTTCAATCGCCCTGAGCTGCTTAGCCCGCTCTTGCTCCTGGGAGAGAAAAATGATCGGAATCCCCACGAAGGCGTCTTCCTGCCGTATGAGACGGGCCACCTCAGCACCCGTGCACCCCGGAAGATACATGTCCAGGATCACGAGCTCGGGCTTGTTCTCGATCATAATCGGTATTACCTGTGTCGGGTCGGTGGCAACGGAGGTGATCATTCCGCCGCTCTGCAGTGTGAGGGCGGTATTGGATACCTGCTCGGGATCGTCGTCCACTATGAGAACGTGTAGCGGCTCCTGGGAGAACTCGCCGGCGATGCGCTCGATACGGTCCACAACGTCCGAGACATCGACGGGAAGCAGAAAGAAGGCGTCCGCTCCAGCACGAACGCTCTCCAGGCGCCCTTCGAACTCATCTTCCTCGGCGAAGACAAAGAGTCTGAGCTGCAGATCCTTCCGTTCTCGCTTCCTTTCTATGAGGTCGGTGACCTGTTCGAGTCGGGATCGCAGATAGGGGAGGCTCAGGAGGAGAAATCCCACCCCGGGGTTGTCTTCGCTCTCGACAACGGCATCGAGGTCTTCAACGGTGTGAACTTCGATGCCGAAGACGGAGATTTGCTCTCTCAGGCCCGTGGGTACACCCCGGTCCTCCCCTACCGCTACCACGTAACTGAGGAGAGTCGTCTCGTCCGAAAAGCGGGACGGATCGTGGTCGAGCACTTCTTCCCCCAGTTCGCCCTCTTCCACCTCTTCTTCCACCCCTTCTTCCTCGATAAGGTCGACGTTGTTCCCGCCCAGCTGTCCCACGAGCTCTCGCAGGCGCTCCATCTCTTCCGAGGTTGGCACCCGTCCGGTGATTGTGAGTCTGTCAACTTCTTCTTCGATGAGGTGTGCTACGGTGCTTAGCTCGCCGTAGCCAAAGGTTGCAGCGGAACCGGCGAGACGGTGCGCGGCGCCGCGCATCTCACTGAGAGCCAGGGGGACGTTGTCATCCCGCTCCACGCGACGCATCGCCGCCTCAATGAGACTAATTCTGTTGGGAACGTCCTGGTCGAAACGTTCCTTCAGCTCAGCCAGTCGTCGCTTCATTGCGTCGGAAAACACGGAATACCCCTTGATCATCTCTACCCTTCAGAATATCGACACCCTCAGGGAGGAAGTTGAGCCTTCGGTCTGGTGACACCGGTCTGGTGCGTGATACGATCCTGCTGGAAGATGAAACAGCTACACCCCTTGGTCTTGGAGAATAGATCGGTTGCCTCCGGCTACTACGAGCTGCGCTTTAGTTGGGAGTCTGACGAGACGCCCCTCCCGGGTCAGTTCGTCACGTTGCGGGTGGCCGAACGTCCGACGCCCCTCCTTCGAAGGCCCTTCGCCTTCAGCTCCTTCGACCCCCAACGGCGGGAAGCAGCGGTAATCTACCAGGATAGGGGCAAGGGGACCAGGGAAATGGTGGGCTACCGTACTGGAGACCGCCTGGACCTTCTCGGGCCTCTGGGCCACGGCTTTCCGGGAGCCCCGGAGGGAGCGACGGTCTATCTTATCGCCGGGGGAGTTGGAATGGGGCCGATCTTCTTCACCGCCGAGGAGAGAGCCCGAGCAGGCGGTAGCTCCACCCTCATTCTCGGTGCCCGAAGCAGGGTGCAGCTTCCAGATATCGAGTTCTCCCGAAGAATACGTTACTCCCCCTGCACCGATGACGGATCCGCTGGATTCGCGGGAACCTCGGTGGATCGGTTTGTGACGCTCCTCGAAAAGGATTCGCCGGCTCATCCGGTCATTTACACCTGCGGGCCGGAACCGATGATGCATCGCCTGACGGAAATCGCAGAGGAGCGAGAGATACCGATCTGGGTCTCCATGGAGCAAACGATGGGTTGCGCCGTGGGCGCCTGTCTCGGCTGCGCGGTCCGGGTGAAGGGAGCTATGCGGTACGCGAGGGTCTGCACCGAAGGACCGGTCTTTGACGGAAAGGAGATCCTGTGGACCTGAGCGTAACGATCGGGGGGCGGATACTGCAGAATCCCGTCGGGGTCGCCTCCGGTACCTTTGGCTACGGCAGCGAGTACGAAGAGCTCATAGACCTTGCCGGCCTCGGCGCACTCTACACCAAAGCGGTAACCCCGGAGCCGCGGCCGGGCAACGACATTCCCCGCATTATCGAAACCCCCGGAGGTCTGCTCAACAGCATCGGCCTCGCCAACGCCGGCTGCGACGCCTTTGTCGAGAAGAAACTCCCCTACCTCGAGACCGTGCCGTGCAGCGTCATCGTTAACGTCGCGGGAAATATCGGCGAGGACTACCGCTTCGTGATCGATCGGCTCGAAGAGGCGGACCGGCAGGACGCGATCTGGGGCTATGAGATAAACCTTTCCTGTCCCAATGTGAAAGTGGGAGGGATGGCTCTTGGTACGAGTCCCACGGAGGTCGAGCGGGTCACCGCGCTCCTGCGCGGCGCCACGGAGCGGCCGCTGATCGTTAAGCTCTCGCCGAACGTGACGGACATCGGAGAGATCGCCCGGGGAGCCGAAGCGGGCGGAGCGGACGCGGTCTCCTGCATAAACACCCTCGTTGGTATGCTTATCGATACGAAGGAGCTTCGAACCGTTCTCCCCGGCGGCACCGGTGGATTGTCCGGACCGGCAATACTGCCGGTGGGGCTCGCGATGGTACACAAAGTAAGCAGAACGGTCTCAATCCCGGTAATCGGTCTCGGCGGCATCTTTGAGCCGGACCACGCGATACAGTATCTGCTCGCCGGGGCGGCGGCGGTTCAAATCGGAACGGCCAACTTCGTGGACCCAACGCTTACCGGCCGGGTTCTCGAGGAAGTCCTCCGTTTCGCGGAGAAGCACGGTTTGTCCCGGATGGATGAGTTTTCCGGCCTAATCGAAGGAAAACGCTGAAGGACAGAGTCCTGATAAGGGGCAACGATCGCACTCCGGTTTGCGCGCGGTACAGCAGTAACGACCGTGGTAGTTGAGCACCATCGATGCCTCCGCCCAGAGCCCTCTCGGCATCCGCTCCGCGCACTCCCGTTCGATGCGGTTGGGATCCTTCGCCTCAGTGTAGCCGAGCCTCCGGGTGACCCGACCGAAGTGGGTATCCACGATGATCGCCGGCTCGTCGTATAGATGGGTAAGAAGGACCCCGGCGGACTTCCGTCCGATACCGGGGAGTTTCACCAACTCGTCGAGACGCTTCGGTAGCACGCCGTCGAACTCGCGCACAACCATTGCAGCCGCTGCGACTATGTTCTTCGCCTTGCTCCGAAAGAAGCCAACGGAATGGATAATCCGCTCGACCTCGGAAAGATCCGCCTGCATGAGGGAGACGGGATCGGGGAATGCTCGAAAGAGCTCGGGAGTTATGGCGTTTACCCGGGCGTCGGTGGTCTGGGCCGAGAGCGCCACCGCCACCATCAGTTGGTAGGAGTTCTCGTACCGCAGAAGCGGTTTTGGGTCGGGATAGAGCGGTCGCAGGAGCTCGAGAACCGTGGCAATAGCCGGTGCTTCTTTCGCCATTTACCGACCCGACTCCAGTTCTTCGTCGTCCCTCCCTTTGAGTTC
>JBKHED010000097.1:0-9951 GCA_046540995.1 Spirochaetaceae bacterium
CACAACGTCGGTCGGAACTCCGAGCCGACGGAGGAGCATTTCAGGAGTCCGCGATAATGAGCTCGACTCCCTGTTCGCGAACCATCGCGCGATGGTCGTCGTCGAGGAATCGGTCTGAGATGATAGTATCGATCGCCTCGAAGCCGCAGAGCCTCATGTGACCACTGGGGCGGAACTTGCTCGAGTCCGCCAGGACAACGACTCGCCTGCTGTGCGAGATCATCTGACGCTCGTGCTGTATGACGCTCATATGGCTATTGGTCAGGCCGTACTCCGTAATCCCGTCCACGCTCATAAAGAGCCAATCCGCAGAGTAGTCGGCGTAGAAGTCCCTTCCTGTGGGATCCTGAATGAGCAGTGAGAGAGGATCGAGAGCGCCTCCTGCGAGGACAACCCTACAAGCGGGGCAGATGCGCATCTCCTCAGCGATGGCGAAGGAGTTCGTTACCACCGTGATTCTCTTCTCCTTCAGGTAATTGGCCATGAAGTAGGTGGTGGAACCCCCGTCTATGAGGACGGTCTCCCCCGGGTTGCAGAGCTCGCCGGCCACCTTTGCGATTTGCCGCTTCTGCTCCGACTGGATGCCCAAGCGAGCGTTGAACGGCTGAGCGTGGGTGGTCGGCATAGAGCCCCCCGGCTGCCCTGTGAGATCTTGCGGAGACGAACCCTCCGGCAGTTCCGCGCCGCCGCGAACACGAAGCAGATGGCCCTGTTCCTCCAGACGCATGAGATCTCGCCGTATCGTTGCTTCCGAAGCGTTCGTGAGGCGCACAAAGTCATGTACCGATCCGAATCGGTCGGTCCGGAGGACGCGAAGAATCGTCTCCTCTCGCTCTCGTTCTAACATGCGCTCCTCCTGCTCCTGTAATCGGAGAGTCTACGACACTTTGGAAAGCTGCGTCATCTGTTCAAACGCTTCGGGTCGGTCCAGCTGCGAGCTGAACAGAGATGACGACCCAGCCACGATTATCTCCGCCCCGGCGTCAACCATCCGCGGAATGTTCTCCCAACTGGCGTTCCCGTCCACTTCAATTTCGAACTTCAATCCCTCCCGTTTTCGGTACTCTCGGAGCTCCGAGAGCTTGTCGAGAGTCCACGGTACAATCGCCTGCCCGGCGTATCCAGGATTGACGCTCATTACACAGACGAGACCCACCTCAGTCAGTAGGTGACGCATCGACTCCACGGCAATTCCCGGATCGATAGCTATCCCCGGCACGACACCCTGGGAGGCAATATACTGAATGGTCCTAATCGGGTGTCTGGAGGTCTCGGGATGAAAGGAAATGAAGTGCGGCTTGAAGACGGTGAAAAGCGGGATAAAGGCGTCGACGTTTTCCACCATCAGGTGCACGTCGAGCGGAATCCTGCTCGCCGCACCAACTTGCCCGCAAAGCTGCGGTCCGAGGGCTACGTTCGGCACGTAGTGGCCGTCCATTACGTCAATGTGCAGATACTCTACGCCCTCTCTCTCAAAGAGGGAGAGCTCATCCTGCAGGTGGAGCATGTCGGCGCACATGAGAGACGGTGAGAGCTTGAACCGCTTGGCCATAGGCTATTTGACTCCCCCCGGCTTTACGGCACACTTGAGGCCTTGCCGGGACTCATGGAACGCGTAGGCGTCCTTTATTTCGTTCAGGGGAAAGCGTTTAGAAATGAGCTTGCCCGCCTCCACCGAACCTTTCGCGATGAGTTGCACCGCGTGCTTGTGGTGCCGAGGCAAGGAGCCATGACTGCCGGTGACGAAACACTCTTTGTAGTGGATGATGTTGGAGTCGATCGAGAGCTTCGGCTCGTTGCGGAGTCCCCCGAAGAGATTGACGTAGCCCCGGTGGGCGACCATGTTAATCGCGTCAAGGTGCGACTGCACGGTGCCGGCTGAGGTTATGACGCAATCCGCCCCGAGACCGCCGGTCTCTGCCAGCACCGTCTCTACCAGCTCTTCTTCCTCGGTGGAAATGAATCTCGCTTCCGGTAGAAACTCTCTCGCCATTTCCATCCGCTTGTTCGAGCGCTGGGCACCGAAGATCTGGCTCGCACCGAAAGCACGCCCCAGTTGCAGTAGCATAATGCCAATCGGACCAAGACCGATCACGACGAGACTCTTACCGGGGCCGAACTGCGCGAGTTCGAGACCGTGAAGGGCGCAGGCGAGAGGCTCAGCCAGAGCCGCAGCTTCGAAACTCACGCCATCGGGTATCTGTGTTACCGGGCCGAATCGTAGCATGTCGCTGTTCAGCAGCATATACTCGGCAAAACCACCGTCAAACTCGTGCCCCGTGGCATAATCGATAAAGGAGGTCTTGTTCCTGACGTTAGTGTTCCATACCCCGGGTATGTCAGCACCTACGGCGACCCGGTCGCCCTGCGTCACCGCTTCGACTCCGGCCCCTACCTCGACAACTTCTCCGGCAACCTCATGTCCGACGATTCGGGGGTATTGGATGCGTTTGTTTCCATAGTGAAATATCTTGAGATCGGAGCCGCAGACGGTGCAGGTGTCCACTTTGAGAAGTGCTTCACCCTCTTTCGGCCGAGGCACATCTGTCTCCCTCACTGAGATCGTCTCGATCCCGTCCAAGAACGCTGCTTTCATCTTCATAGCTATCTACAATCCTATCATGAGCAATCAGAATTCGTCAAACATAACCATCATTGCAGATAATTGCTGGAAATCACGTAATTACGACTTGTCCCAAGAGGAAAACCGTCTTAAGCTGTTGGTCATGAAATCTCTTGTGCTCACCTCTAATGGCGTTCTGTCAATACAAGAGCGGCCGCTCCCAAAGAGAGTCGGTCCCGGATCGGTTCTGGTAAGAGTAGCCGCGGCCGGTGTCTGTGGATCCGATATCCCGAGGGCGTTTATGAACGGTGCCTACCACTACCCTTTGGTGCTCGGCCACGAGTTTTCCGGGATTGTTGAGGACGGTGCCGATTCGAGTGGCTACGTCAAAGGGGACCGAGTGGTCGTCTTTCCTCTGATTCCCGACCCGGCAGACCCGTTTGTTCAGATCGGCGAGCTCGCCGTCAGCTCCGGATACGATTACTTCGGCTCCCGCAGAGATGGCGGATTTCAGGAGTTTCTGCAGGTACCGGAAGAGAACCTGCTCAAGGTACCGCAGCACGTGGATCTTGTGGCAGCCGCGATGACCGAGCCTGCCGCGGTCGCTCTCCACGGCGTTGCAAAGCTAACCATTCCGGTCAAAGCGACCGCTCTCGTCATCGGCGGCGGCCCCATCGGCCTCATGGTCGCGCAATGGCTCAGAATTCGCGGGGCCGCACAGGTCATCGTGGCCGAGCCCGACGATCGCAAACGTCCCATCGCCGAGGAGCTCGGCTTTGTAACCATTGACGCGAAGAAGCTAGACACCGTAGAAACCGTCCGTGATATGACCGACGGCGGGGGAGCAAGCTGCGTCGTTGAGGCGTGCGGCCTCCCCGTAACCTTTCGGCAGGCGATCAACTCTGCCGCTACCTTCGGCCAGGTAGTCTTTCTTGGGAACATTCACGGGAGCCTGGAGCTCACGGAGAGGGAAGTATCCAGCATACTGCGACGGGAGCTCAAATTGTTCGGAACCTGGAATAGCAAGATCACTCCTGCCGGAAAGAGCGAGTGGGACGAGGTACTCTTCCGACTCGGCAGGGAACTACGAGTAAAGGAGCTTATTTCACACACTCCTACCCTCGAAGAATCCCCGCAGATCCTTCGCGGTATGTTTGAAAAATCCTTTTGGTTCAACAAGGTTGTGATCAATGTTGCGGGCGTCAGCTACTAAGGAGACGGTTATGAGTATCGAGCTTTCCCTGGGAGTGAAAAGCGACCCAATCACCTACAGGTACACCTTTGACTGGCTCTTTGACCTCATGCGCAACAACCATGTGGAAAACATGCAACTCGGAAGCTTCTTCGAGCTCTACCAGATAGATGACTCCTTCTTTGTAGAGCTGCGCAAGAAGGCGGAATCACGAGGTATTCAGATTACTAGTTGCTTCACCGCTCACCGTGAACTCGGCGGTTTTATGGCAAACGATCCGCGGTTCGCTGCGGTCACCCGGCGCAACTATGAGCGGCTCATAGAGGTCGCGGCGCTACTCGGCTCAGATTACTGTGGTTCTAACGCTGGAGCAGTCCCCCGGGACAAGCCGGAGACAAAGAGGCGGGGCGTCGAGATCTTCCTTCAGAACATGAAAGAGCTGATGACTTTCGCCTTGGAGCAGGGATTGCAGGGCCTCACTATCGAGCCTATGTCCTGTGAGGCGGAGCCGCCGAGCAGCAGCTCGGAGATAGTCTCAATGATGACCGCACTCGGAGAGTATCATAAAACGAATAGCCGAACCGTGCCGGTATACCTCTGTGGTGACATCTCCCACGGACTGGCAGACGACCAACATCGCGTGGTAGAAGACAACAAGAGCCTCTTTCTGACCGGTATCCCATGGATGGCGGAGTTTCATTTCAAGAATACCGACAACGTCTACGGCTCCACCTTCGGTTTTGACTCCGAGGAACGCCGGCGAGGCATCATCGACCTGAAAGAGGTCGTGCGGATGGTTTACGAGAATGCCCACCGCTGGCCGGTCTCATCGGTCGTCGGCTACCTGGAGCTTCCGGGACCAAAGCTCGGCAGAGACTACAGCGACCATCACCTCGGGTTGATGCTCGAGAGCTCCATAAGCGCCATTCAAGACGCTATGAGGAACGTAGCGGTTTCCAACCCGTAACGGATAGGTTTGCGGAGCTCTGGAATACCGTGTAACCTCTCGGGTGTATGAAAAGCGTCTGGACCACGGAGTTTCGGGTACGCTCCTACGAAAGCGACCGAACGGGCACTCTCAAGCCTCATTCCCTCCTCAACTACTTCGAGGAGGTGGCGCAGCAGCACGCCACGGAGCTCGGCTTCGGCTACGAACAACTCAAAGAGCAACAGCAATTCTGGGTGCTCTCCCGGCTGGAAGCGGTGGTTGACCGGTCCCCTCGATGGGGCGAAAAGGTTACCGTCGAGACTTGGCCGAAGAGCGTCTCCCGACTCTTCGCGATTCGCGACTTTTTCATTCACGACGGTCAGGAGGAAAGCGGAGAGGGCCAACCGTTGGTTCGCGCCACATCCGCTTGGCTCCTCATGGACGCCAGGGCCGGTCGGCCGTTGCGGCCGGAAAAGTTTCTCTCCCAGGGGCCTCTGCTTCATAACGCCGAAAAGAGCGCCGTCAGCAAGATACCCGGAAAGATCAGCTTTGAGGAGAGTGAACCTCGGGCCGTTTCAACCGTAGAGGTGCAGTATAGCGACCTCGACGTCAACGATCACGTAAACAACTCCGTCTACCTTCGGTGGATTGATGACGCGGTTCGAAGGGAGAGCCAGGATCGGGAGCTTCATCGACTGGAGCTCAACTTCCTCAAGGAGGCGTCGATACCGATGAGCGTGGACATAGTGCGAAGCGGCCGCAATCCGGTGACCCTCGAGTGCCGATCTTCCGAAGGGGAAGCCCTCATGAGAGGGATTCTTCAGTACCGGGAGTGACCCGATGCGCACTGTTGTGCTGACTCGAAACGGAACGTTCCGGAAGGAGGCGTGTGGAGGTGGCGCGTTTTGACAGGCTGGAGCTGATTAACGCCGTCGGTGAGCTCGCCGGCCTCCTCGGCAGAAGCTCAGACACCGCCGGATTCCTCTCGGACGTGGTCGATTTGGTCGCGAAGAGAATAGGGGCCGACGTCTCATCCATCTACCTCCACGACGAAATCCGCGACGAGTTGATACTACGGGCCACGCACGGACTCAATTCGGAGTTCGTGGGGAGTTTGAGCCTCCGCCCCGGAGAGGGGTTAACGGGCCGCTCCTTCGAAGAGGGAAAGCTCCTCATCGTATCGAAGGCGTCGGAGGCGCAGGGATTCAAACCGATACCACACCTCGGAGAAGAGCGCTTCGAGGCGTTCCTGGCGGTGCCGATAGAGCGAGGGCCGGTGAAAATCGGCGTCATGACCCTCCAGCATAGCGAGCCGGGATACTTCGACGCCCGGGACGGACGGGCGATGCGGGCCGTTACCGGGTACCTTGCTCAGGCGCTCGAAAACGCCTCACTGCTCTTTGAGCTGAGCGAGGAACGACGCGCGGGAGCGCCTTCGACGGCCCCGGTGGAACTCTCCCTGGTTGACGGCACGGTCCTCGGTCCCGGCATCGCCTACGGTAGCTCTCTCTACCTCGAGCGCTACGAGAGCGAGGGCGAGGATGGACCCGGGCAGAGCACAACCGAGGAGCTCCAACGGTTCGAGGAGTCCGTGGCGGCGAGCCTCCGCCAGCTCGAGGAACTGCAGCGCGGCGCGGACGAGCTCATCAGCGATCTCTCCTCCCTGGTATTCTCGGCTCATCTACTAATGCTTCGAGACAGCTCGTTCACCGGGCGGATGCGGGAGCTTATCGGACGGGGAAGCTCGGCGGTTGGCGCGGTGCGGCAGGTTGTCGGTTACTTCGTCAATCGCTTCGAAGCGCTCCCGGAGGCTCGATTTCAGGAGAAGGCGCTCGATGTGCGTGATCTCGGACACCGGCTTCTGGTCAACCTCACCGGCGGGCCCGAGGGGAGTGCGGACTACCGGGGACGGATTCTGGTCATCCGGGAGCTCTTTCCCTCGGAACTCATCAAGCTGGCAGTGCAGCGGGCCCCGGGCATAGTTCTCGTCGGGGGCCGAACAAGCCACATTGCAATTCTCTCCCAATCCCTCGGAGTTCCGGTTGTAGCCACCGACGAACCCGCTCTTCTTCGGATCCCCGATGGGACCACGCTCATCGTGGACGGGGAGGACGGAAAGATCATTCTCTCTCCTAACGTGGAAGTGTTCGAAGCGTATAAGCAGCGGCGAGATCGGATCGAGCAGAAGGAGAAGAAGCAGGAACGCATCGACCCGCCGGTACTAACCCGGGACGGCGCCCTTGTTCACCTACTGGCCAATGTCAACTTGGTGAAGGACGCCCGAGCCGCCAATGAGGTCGGGGCGGAGGGCGTCGGACTCTACCGGAGCGAGTTTCCGTTTCTAATCCGAAACGGGTTCCCCTCTGAAGACGAGCAAATAGAGGTCTATCGCCGGGTGTTTCAGCCCCTCGGCTCCCGAGAGGTCACCGTTCGGGCTCTCGATATCGGCGGAGATAAGCTAACGAGCCGCGACGCTCACAGCGAAAACAACCCGTATCTCGGCTTTCGAGGAATACGCTTTCTCCTGCACGAGGAAGAGCTCTTCAGGGAGCAGCTCCGGGCTCTGCTGCAGGCGCGTACCGAGGGCCCTTTGCGCATTATGTTTCCAATGATCGGATCGGTCGAGGAGCTGCGCCGCTCCAAGGAGATCCTCCGAGCCTGCGTGGACGAAGTCTCGGGTCCCGATACACCGATGCCCCCTGTGGGGGCCATGGTGGAGCTTCCCTCCGCGGTGGAACTCGCCTCGGAAATCGCCGCGGAGTCGGACTTCCTCTCTCTCGGTAGTAATGACCTCACCATGTATATCCTCGGTGTGGACCGCTCCAACGGCTTCGTCGGCCGTCTCTACCGCACGGACCATCCTGCGCTGCTGCGGGCTACCTATCGGCTCGTCCGCAATGCCGGCGCCCTTCGGGTCCACATCACCGTCTGCGGGGAGAGCGCGGCGGACCCCTATCTCCTCGCCTTCTACCTGGGGATCGGTATTAGACGGTTCAGCGCCCATCCGCACAAGCTCCCGGAGATGGCCCGCGGTGTTCGAAGCTTGAATCTCCGGGAGTGTGAGAAAGAGGCGGAAGCGCTTCTCTCCGCCGGTACGGTATCGGAGGTGGAGACCCGCCGAGAACGGTGGCTGCAAGGGAGATGATTCGTGTTCTTCTCCTCCAGAGCGGCTCTCCACCAGCCCTGGACGGTAGAGAACGCGGCGCTATTCGAATGCGGCGGACATGAGCTCGAGGTCAATCTCCCGTCCGTTTACCGCAAAAGACCCCGTCGGTACGATTCGCCCCTCCCGCTCCTCCGTGCCGGAGAGTTCCATAACGAGAGTGCGCACGGGGAACTGCTCAGGGGTGTCGTGGAGGAGATCCAGGTCGGCGAAGATTGTGTTACTCCCGGGCCCCTGGGACTCCAGGACGATCGAACCGGTCATGGAGTATCCGTTGTAATCCGAGGCGAAGACTGATTCCTCCCCTACGGTGTGGTCGGCGAGGGTGATCGTGTAGGTGCCGCTACCGCCTTCCTGATCCACATTCTCCCAGGTAAGGACGACGCTTTCGCTATCGTTGCCTACCTCCCCGGCCTCCCCGCCTTCCGATTCGAAGAGGAGAAACATCGAAGTACCGCTTACCAGCAACACGTCTTCCAGGGCAAGAACCGCTTCGTCCGGCTTCGCTTCGGGGTACTCCTCACTCTCCTCGCATCCGGTTACAAACAGTGCAAACGTCGCAGCCAATAGAACCCAGGACCGGTGCATGGGACCTCCTTTTCGAATGCCCACTCTACCGAAGAGCGTGCCGGAATGCAACGACCGTTCTTTTTCCGGTACTCTGGTGAAACTGTAGAGGCGATCCACTACAATTAAGGGAAAGGTAGTTAAAAATGCGTTTGTCAACCAGCGTTATCCGCGTGGTACTGGTCGTCTCTCTCACGCTCTGTCTCCTCGGTATACTCTTCTTTGTCGCCTCCCCCCGAGAACTGGTCGCTCAACCGTCAGAAATCGTCGGAGACTCGATTATCTTCCTCCTACCGGCGGCGTGGATTATCCTGATAGGCAACGCCCAGATCGACAAGGCCACGAGGCACGCCCTAGATCTGGCATTCTTTCTCATTTACCTGACCGCTTTCTTGGACCTTATGATGAACTTCCTCGCCCTGCCGCCTATCTTGCGCAGCTTTCATCTCCTCGGCTTTCCCCTGGGAATGGCTGCGGTGACGGTCGGTCTCACCTGGTGGCTCAAACAGCAGCTGCGAACCAAGGTGAGGTTGGAAGCGCAAGAGCGGCGCCTCCTGGAGCTCAGTATTACCGATGAGCTCAGCGGCCTGTTCAACTCCCGCTACTTCTTCCAACGGCTGGAGCAAGAAATCGATCGCGCCCTTCGGTACCGCCGCCCTCTCTCGCTGCTCTTCATGGACATTGACGATTTTAAGCGATTCAACGATGAGCACGGTCACGTGGAAGGGGACAAGGTAATACGGGAAATTGGAAGGACCATCCAGACTCTCCTACGGGGAAACGACATAGCCTTTCGTTACGGAGGAGAGGAGTTCGTCGCGCTCCTTCCGGAGACACCGGAGCGCGGCGGGGGGCTCGTGGCTGAACGAATCAGAGCGAGCTTTGCAGAACACACCTTCAACCCCGCTGACGGCAGCGGACCGCTTCACTGCACACTGAGCGTCGGGGTCGCGGAGCTCGAGAAGAACGAGCGACCAAAGGCGTTCGTCAGGCGGGCAGATCAGGCACTCTATCAGGCGAAGGCAAAGGGAAAGAACCGGGTATTCCGGTACTCCCAGTTCGACTCGTAGTTGAACCGGCACTACTCATGTAGTAGACTTGAGGCCAATGAGGGTACTCCTACTCCCTGGCTTGACTCCAGAACACCGTCGAGAGCTCGATGCAATCGGTGACTCCTTGCGTCGGGAAGGCTTCGACTGTCAGCCGCACTACTGGCGCCACTGGCAGGAACCGGGGTTCCCCTGGAACAATCGCGCGGAGTTGGTGGCTCTCGAAGAGAAGATCGATGGGTACGGACGGGCGCGCTTCATTATGGTTGGCATTTCCGTCGGTACCTACCTTACCTGCCAAATCATCGCGGGCCATCCGGAACTGTTGGATCAGGTGAGCCATCTCCTACTCATGGGTATCCCGTTGAGAGATACTCGCCACATTGAGGCGGCAGTTTATCCCGCAGCGTTAACGCGCTATCCAGGGCCTATTACGGTGATTCAGAACTCTGGAGACCCCTACGCCAGGGCGACGCAGATCGACAGCCT
>JBKHED010000098.1:0-9843 GCA_046540995.1 Spirochaetaceae bacterium
ATCCAGTCCCGCCGGACCCAGTCAGTCCGCCGCCGGCGAGACGGTGGAGTAGCCTTGACCCTCCAGGTCGAGTGGGCTACACAGCTCTCATGGTCTACGACGTGATCGCCACTCTCGGTCCCGCGTCCTCCACTGCCGACTCCTGGTGGGCGCTCCTGGAAGCGGGAGCCTCGCGCTTTCGGCTCAACACCTCTCATCTCTCGCCGGACGGTGTAGAAAGGTGGGTTGAATCACTCCGACGAGTGCTCGGCGCGCGATGTCCGCCTATCGTTCTCGACCTCCAGGGGAGCAAGTGGCGTCTCGGTGAACTCGCCGCCCGGGAACTCCACAGGGGAGAGCGCGTGGTCTTGGGGATGGGCGCGAAAGCGGAACTTCCGGTGCCCCACGAGGACTTCTTCGAGGCCGCCCGCGCGAGCAGCGGTGTAGTACGGTTGAATGACGCAAAGGTTGAGCTCCGGATCGAATCGGCCGAGGCAGACCGCCTGCAATGCCAGGTCGTTCGCGGAGGTCCTGTCTCGAAGAGAAAGGGGATTAGCCTACCGGGATCGAGTTACCGCCGGGAGGGGCTCCTGCCCAGGGACGAGGAAATAGTGCGACGGACCCGAGGTCAACCGGAGCTCTTCTACGCACTTTCCTATGTGCGGGATCGAGAAGAGATGACCAAGCTCGCCGCAGCCCTGCCCGACCGCGCGTCGGCGATCGCGAAGATCGAACGCCCCGAATCCCTGCACGCCGCGAGGGAGATCTCTCGGGAGGCTGGAGAAGTGTGGCTCTGTCGCGGCGACCTGGGAGCGGAAATCGGCGGCGTTCAGATGGCCCGGGAGGTCAATCGGTTTGCGAGTATGGTCCGGGAGCTGTCGGGGCCCGCAATTCTTGCAGGGCAGGTTTTAGAGCATATGACCCGGAGCGAGGAGCCAACCCGCTCGGAGCTCTGCCACCTCTACGACTCGCTTTTGGCGGGCTTCTCCGGGGTGGTGTTATCGGACGAGACCGCCGTGGGGAGTTATCCGGCCGAAAGCTGCCGAGCCGCAGCGAGCTTCAGATAAGACGAGGACCCGAGAGTGCGGGGGCCCGGGCTCATACGCCATTGTGACCAAGGGCAGGCCAATACGGTATGCTCGCGGTATGGAGCAATACATCATTACAGGTACATCCCGAGGCATCGGGCACGCTTTGGCAGAGCTTCTTATCGAACGCGGAGCAGCGGTGGTTGGAATCTCTCGATCCGAGAACGGTGATCTCCTGAGAAAAGCGAAAGAGAGCGCCGGAAGCTTCACCCACCTTTCCGGGGACCTCGGCGAAATTTCGTCCCTGCCCCGGCTGATGAAGCGGGCGATGGAGGCCCTCGGGAGCGCGGAGGCGACCTCAATAACCCTTGTAAACAACGCCGGCATCCTAGAGCCCGTGGGATTTCTCAAGGAGCTGGAGCCTCGTGAGCTCGACCGCCACTGGCGGATCAACCTCATCGCCCCGGCGGCGCTGACCGGCCTCTTTCTGAAAGCTACGACATCTTTCGCGGGATTGCGAAGAGTCTTGAGCCTTACCTCCGGTGCCGCCTCCAATCCCTACCCGGGATGGGCGGGCTACTGCACGAGCAAAGCGGGAATAGAGATGATGACCCGTGTAGCCGCTGAAGAGGAGGGAGAGCGGGCGAGGATTATCGCGGTGGCACCGGGCACCGTGGAGACGAAGATGCAGCAGACCATGCGCGGTATGGACGAGTCCCGATTTCCGAGGAAAGAGCGCTTTCTGAAGCTCAAGGAGGAGGGACGGCTCTCCGCCCCTCGTGCGGGCGCCGCAAGACTCCTTCGGGCTCTCGAAGACCCCGCGATCAAAACCGGAGAAGTCGTAGACGTGCGAAAGCTCTATCCGGAGCGGTAGAATCTACTGCTACCTCGACCGGCGTCACCTCCCGAGCGGGCGAATCCTCGAGACCCTCAGCTCATCGTGGTCACGATCAGAAAGAACCCGCCAAGGTAGACGATTACTAGCAAGAAGCTTTCGAATCCAATGTTGGCGATCCCATGTTTCTCTCTTCTGATTAGGCCGAGGAGGAGGATACTCGTCAGCAGAATGGTGAGCATAATGAGAAAGGTGGGGCGAGGGCCCATGGCATGATATACCGAGCCCTCCCGGTAGGCGACGTCCGCGACGGCGAGAAAGATCACGTCAAATGCGTTGCCCCCGACGATGTCGCTCACCGCAAGGGTGAGAGCACCGAGGCGGACCGCTGCGATCGCCGTCACGAGCTCCGGAAATGAGGTAGCGATGGCCGTGAAGAGACCACCGAGGGTTGTCTCACTTATGCCTGTGCGCTCGGCGACGTTGACACCCGTACGGGCAAGCAAATACCCGAAAAACCCGATGCCGAGGGCCGCAATCGAAAACTTGACCCAGAGGACAAGCATCGGCTCCTCGCCGCTACCGGCGGGGGCCCCCTCGCTCTCCTCCTCGATCTGGGTATACTCGGTCACTCTCGGTTGCCACATTCGTTGCCCTTTGGCGGTATAGACGAGTCGCTGTCCAAAGCCGTACGCAAGAAGGATGAGGAGCGAGACCGGATGAACCCCTAGGATCGTGAACTCCGGAGAGAAGGCGGCGAGGAGCGTGCCGGCTAAGAGGGCAATGAGCAGTGCTCCCTGGAGCATGTTCTCGTCCGAGGCTGCGGCGTGTTCGAGATTCGCTTTCTGGTAAACTCTATCTGCGATAGCGAGAAAAACGCTCTGCGCCGCGATCCCGCCTACGGCGTTACTGGCCGATAGCTCCGGATGTCCGGCGGCCGCGGCGGTTACGGAGGTGATAATCCCGGAGAGCGAGGTCGTAGCCCCGAGAAAGATCGCCCCGGTTACCGCCTGCCCGAGACCGGTGCGCCGTGCAATTCGGGCGGCATAGTCGGCGAGCCGGACGCCCACAAAGGCGACCCCACCTCCGGAGATGAGAAAGACAAGAGTCTGTACCGAGAGAGACCAGCCGGGATCATACATCACGGAGCGGCACCAGTCTAATTTGGGGGCGTTCTCGGGTCAACGACGCCGCCCTAAGAGAGTTCCCCAGTGGGGCAGCACGGTGCACCGCAGAGTTCCGTCCGCCACGTGCCGTTCTCCGGTACCGTTGAGCAGATCGACGAAGACTCCTTCACTCTCGGTCATCGGAAGCTCCAGGGCTGCCTCCTCCTCCGAGGCGTTTACCGCTACCACGACCTGATCGGTTTCACATTCCCGGAGAAAGGCGAGTTGCCGGTGATCCACCAGGATCTCACGGTAGTCACCGGATTGTAACGCATGGTACTCCTTGCGAAGCGCCGCGAGCCGAGAAATGAGAGAAAAGAGCGTGTCGTCTCGCTCCGGTCGCCGATTGACCTCCTCCATCGAGGGGCGCAGCGGGGCGTCGCTCTCCGGTTCTCTCGCGCCTTCGATTCCCCACTCGCTTCCGTAGTAAACCGAGGGTACTCCCGGCATACCGAAGAGAAGGATATGTAGCGGATAGAGGTGACTCCGTTCCTTCAGGCTGCTCGCTACCCGGTCCACGTCGTGGTTGTCCGCGAAGTTGTACGGATGAAAGTAGCTGTAGATTCCAGGCTCCTGGAACTGCCGTTTCAGGGAGTGGGCGATCTCGAAGTAGTTCCCGTCGTTGTGGCTCGAGTAGAGCCCTTTGTAGCACTCGTAGTTGGTCACCGAGTGAAGGGTCTCTTCATTGGCGAGGCGCGTGTAGTCGCCGTGGACGATCTCGCCGAGGAGCCAGAATTCGCCGTCTAGCGAAGCGCAGTGCGACCGTAGCTCTCGGAGAAACGGACCGGGTATGACGTCCGCGGCGTCCAGCCTGAGGCCGGATATGCCGAACTCCCTTATCCACCCCTCCACTACTTCTAGAAGATAGCGCCGAACATCAGGGTTGCCGTGATCGAGCTTGACCAGCTCGTAGTGCCCATCCCAGGTATCGTAGGTAAACGGGTCGCCGATGGGCGTGCTCCCCTCCCTGCTCATCCCGGAAAACCAGTTCCAGTAGGGAGACTCTTCCTCCTTTTCGAGGACATCCTGAAAGGCGAAAAACCTCCGACTCACGTGATTGAGGACGGCATCGAAGACAACCCGAATCCCCCTTCCTCTGAGCTCTTCAACCAGGCTCTTGAGATCGGCATTGGTACCGAGACGCCGATCGAGGCTGCGATAGTCTACGGTGTCGTAGCCGTGAGTAACCGACTCGAAGAGCGGGCCGAGATAGAGGGCGTCCACCCCTAAGGACTCCATCGTGCCGATCCAGTCACGTATCTCGAGGATTCTAGAGTGCGGCTCCAGATCGCCTGGGTTTCTCTCCGGGGCGTTGCAGAATCCGAGAGGATAGATGTGGTAGAAGACGGCGCTTTCGCTCCAGTGCATGCGTACTCCTCGGAGGTTCTCTCACAAGTATACGAGGCACCTACCCGCAGCGTCGAGGCTCTACTCCATACGCCCCACCCCGTCGGCGCGGCACCTTTGAATATTCCCGCAACTATTGTTTACTTTGAAACCATGCAGCGGATACGACTCACCTCCATGGAGGGCAGAAAACGAGCGCTGGTTGATCGTGTTTACCCCGAGATCGACGCCGGGGCCTTTCCGATCAAGCGGGTTGTCGGGGATCCTGTAACCGTCGAAGCCGACATCATCGCCGACGGCCACGAGCTTCTGCAGGGAATACTCCTCTACCGGAAGCTCGGTAAGCGCGGCTGGTCGGAAATAGCCATGGAGCCCTTGGGTAATGACCGGTACTCCGCGACCTTCACGGTGGAGGAAATCGGCGGCTACGAATACACCGTCTCCGCGTGGGTGGATCACTTCGAGACATGGAGGTCGGGTCTGGAAAAGAAGCACGCCGCCGCGGTGGACGCAGGAATCGACCTCCAAATTGGGGCCGCCCTAGTAGCGGAGGCGGTGGAGCGAGCCACGGGCAAGAAATCGAGGCGGCTGCAGGAGCTCGCAAACATCATGGTGGATGAGAACGGCGAGCTCAACGACAGAGTTGAGGTAGCGCTATCGAAGGAACTCTACACTCTTATGAAGGAGCATCCGGACCGTCGCTTTGCCTCTGACTATCCGCGTATCCTGCGAGTCTGGGTAGACCGGCAACGGGCGGCGTTTTCGAGCTGGTACGAGATGTTTCCCCGATCCACCTCGGACACCCCGGGCCTCCACGGCACGTTTAAGGACGCCGAAGGTCGGCTGCCGTACATTGCGGAAATGGGGTTCGACGTCGTCTACCTCCCTCCGATCCACCCGATCGGTGAGACAAACCGAAAAGGACGGAATAACTCCCTCACCCCCTCGGCAGCGGATCCGGGCTCCCCCTGGGCGATCGGCAACAAGGAGGGGGGCCACA
Organism: Spirochaetaceae bacterium; assembly: GCA_046540995.1. Lineage (GTDB taxonomy): Bacteria > Spirochaetota > Spirochaetia > DSM-27196 > Alkalispirochaetaceae > CAYZHV01. The sequence continues at coordinate 5,356 of JBKHED010000098.1, forward strand.
AGAGTATTCACCCCGAGTTGGGGACGGAGGAGGATTTCAAGCATCTGGTAAGAAGCGCCCGAAGCTACGGCATGGAAATCGCCCTGGACATCGCCTTTCAGTGCTCCCCGGATCACCCCTGGGTTACCGAACATCCGGAGTGGTTTACCATGCGCCCGGATGGAACGATTCAGTACGCCGAAAATCCCCCGAAGAAGTATGAGGACATCTACCCGATAAACTTCGAGTCGGAGAATTGGCGGGGACTCTGGAAGGAGCTCTACACCGTCTTCGAGCACTGGATAAACCTTGGAGTCACAATCTTTCGTGTGGACAATCCACATACCAAGTCCTTCCTCTTCTGGGAGTGGCTCTGTGGGGAAATGCGGGAGAACTACCCTGAGGTTCTGCTCTTGGCCGAGGCGTTCACCCGGCCGAAGCGGATGTATCGCCTAGCGAAGATCGGCTACGCCCAGAGTTACACTTACTTCACCTGGCGGAACTCCCCTGGAGAGTTGAGAGAATACCTCAAGGAGCTTGCCCACACGGAAGTAAAGGAGTTCTTTCGGCCCAACTTCTGGCCGAACACGCCGGATATTCTCCACGAGGATCTCCAGAACGGCTTTCGCTCCTCCTTTATGGCCCGCCTCGCCCTGGCGGCGACCCTCTCCTCTAACTACGGCATCTACGGACCCGCCTTCGAGCTGATGGAGCACGAGCCGCGGGAGCGCGGAAGCGAGGAGTACAAGAACTCCGAAAAGTATGAGATTCGGTACTGGGACCTGGACGCCCCTCACTCGCTGGCTCCGTTCATCGCGAAGATCAACCGGATACGGCGGGAGAATCCGGCCCTGCAGCGGACCGACAATATCCGGTTTCACAACGGCAACAACGACCAGCTTCTCTGCTACAGCAAGAGTACTGGAGACAAGCGAAACGTTCTCCTTATCGTTGTTAACATGGACTACCGAAGCGCCCAGGAGGGGTCGGTGGAATTTTCCCCGGCGGCGGTTGGCTTGCCGGAGGAGCCTCCCTTCTGGGTTCACGATCTCCTTACCGACGTCCGGTACCAGTGGCAGGGATATTGGAACTTCGTCCGTCTGGACCCCTTTAGTTATCCGGTCCACATTTTTCGAGTCGAACGATAGAAAGCATGAAAAGCAGAGAGGCAGAAATGAGCGACCAAGAGCAACTCGACGCGGAGTGGTACAAGGATGCGGTGATCTACGAGCTCCACGTCCGCTCTTTCTATGATAGCAACGACGACGGCATGGGAGACTTTAAGGGGCTCACCGGCAAGCTCGACTACCTCCGGGACCTGGGAGTAAACGCGATATGGCTTCTCCCCTTCTATCCCTCTCCCTGGAGAGACGACGGGTACGACATTTCCGACTACACCTCCATCCACCCCGCCTACGGGACTATGCGGGACTTCAAGAGGTTTCTCAAGGAGGCTCACGCTCGGGATCTCAAGGTCATTACCGAGCTCGTCATAAACCACACGTCGAGCCAACACCCGTGGTTCGAAAAGGCGCGCCGCGCAAAACCCGGAAGCAAGGCTCGGGAATACTACGTCTGGAGCGAGACGCCGGACAGGTACAAGGAAGCGCGGATCATTTTTCAGGATTTCGAAACGTCCAATTGGAGCTGGGATCCCGCGGCGGAGGCGTACTACTGGCATCGCTTCTACTCCCACCAGCCGGATCTCAACTTCGACAATCCCGACGTACAACAGGAGGTCTTTAAGCTTTTGGATTACTGGTTCGGAATGGGAGTCGACGGGTTGCGCCTCGACGCTGTGCCCTATCTTTTCGAACGGGAGAACACCAATTGCGAGAACCTCACGGAGACGCACGAGTTTCTAAAGGCGATGCGAACCCACGTGGATAAGAACTTCCCCGGCCGTATGCTGCTCGCCGAGGCAAACCAGTGGCCTGAAGACGCGGTGGATTACTTCGGTAACGACGATGAGTGCCACATGGCGTTTCACTTTCCTCTGATGCCGCGCCTCTTTATGGCGGCCAGGATGGAGGACCGTTTTCCGGTCGTGGACATTCTCGAACAGACCCCGGAGATTCCACCCTCCAGTCAATGGGGCATCTTCCTGCGAAACCACGATGAGCTCACTCTCGAGATGGTCACCGACGAGGAGCGGGACTACATGTACCGCGCCTACGCCCTCGACCCGCGGCAGCGAATCAATCTCGGCATTCGTCGCCGCCTGGCTCCGCTGTTGGACAACAACCGGCGGCTGATTGAGCTGATGAACATTCTGCTCTTCTCCCTCCCGGGAACTCCCGTGATCTACTACGGTGACGAGGTCGGCATGGGGGATAACGTCTACCTCGGAGACCGAGACGGAGTCCGCACTCCCATGCAGTGGAGCTCCGACAAGAACGCCGGATTCTCCAAGGCCAACCCGCAACGGCTCTATCTGCCGGTTATCATCGATCCCGAGTACCACTACGAGGCGATTAACATAGAAACCCAGCAGGGTAACACGAGCTCCCTCCTTTGGTGGATGAAGCGAGTAATCGCCACTCGTCGTCGCTTCAGGGCGTTTAGCCGAGGCTCCTTCGAGGTGATCAACTCGACAAATCACCGGGTCTTTGCCTACGTGCGGAAGTACGAGGAGCAGGCGATTCTGGTGATTGTCAACTTTTCCCGACATACGCAAGTCGCCCATCTCGACCTGGTGGAGTATGCCGACTTTACACCCCGAGAAGTCTTCAGCCAGAACGAGTTTCCTCGGATACACGAAGACGAGGAGTACACTATTCACATCGGTGGACATGACTACTACTGGTTCTCCCTGGAAGCGCCGGTAGAGCGAGCGGGAGAGGAAGAAGGGACGGTGCTCCCGGAGGTGTCGCTCTCAAGCCGCGAGTGGAAGAGCTTTTCCCCCGCTCTTCGTTCAGCGATGGAAGGCACGATTCTGCGGGACTACATCCGCAACCGTCGCTGGTTCAGGGAAAAGTCACTGAAGGTGCGATCCATGACGCTTCGGGACGCCATACCCCTCGGTGCCGGCGACGATTTGACCTGGATCGCCGTGGTAGATCTCGATTTCACTAACGACCAGACTTCAACCTACGCAGTACCGCTCGCTGCAGCTTTTGGCGACGCCGTGGATGCTATCGATGATGAGCACAAGTGGATCGTCCTCGCCAATCTCGTCAATTCCGAAGGAGGAGGACTCCTCTACGATGGGGTGTACAGTCCCGCCTTCCGAGAGCGCATCTTGGAGGCTCTCGCTTCTCAGAAGAAGCTGAAAGGAGAGTCGGGGTCGATCCTGATTCACCGGGGGCGCTCCCTACGGCGCACGCCCGCGCTCTCGGACACCGCTCAGGCGAGCCGGGTTCTCAAGGCGGAACAGTCGAACAGCGCCATCCTCTACCGAGACGCCTTCTTCTTCAAGCTCTATCGAAAGCTGGAACCCGGCGTTAACCCGGACATAGAGCTCCTGCAGCACCTCTCCGAGCGGGCCCGCTTCGGCAACGTGCCTCCCTACGCGGCAAGCCTCGAGTACCAGCCGAAGAAGGGGTCTACCGAGGCGCTGGGCTTGATGATGGAGTTCGTACCCAACCAGGGAGACGCCTGGAGCTACGCCCTCGAGACGGTGGACCGGTACTTCGAGAAGCTCCTTGAGCTAAAGCACGAAATCGAGATGAAGCCTCCCCGACCTTCCAGATCTCTCGGGGCGGAGGTGCAGGATATTCCCGAGAGTTTTCTTGGCCTTGCCGACGGCTTCTTCATGGAAATGATGGCGCTCCTCGGCCGCAGGACCGGAGAACTCCACTTAGCCCTCGCCGAGGAGATCGAAAAGCCTGAGTTCAAGCCGGAGCCCTTCTCCAAGCTCTATCAGCGCTCGGTCTATCAGTCTCTTCGCAGCCTATACCGGCGTGTGGCGGCCTCGGCGCGAAAGGTTAGAAAACGAGCGTCCGAGGAGACCAGGGCTGGAATCGACAACCTTCTCACCTTAGAGGAGGAGATTCTCGGCCGTTTTGCGGAAATCACCAATCAGAAGATCAAGGCTGAGAAGATCCGCATTCACGGGGACTACCATCTCGGGCAGGTTCTCTTTACCGGTCGGGACTTCATGATAATCGACCTGGAAGGGGAGCCCGCCCGCACTTTGAGCGAGCGTAGGCTCAAGTACAGCGCCTTCCGGGACGTGGCGGGAATGCTCCGCTCCTTCCATTACGCTATTTCGAGCCGTTATCTCCACTACGCGGAGATTCGTCCGGAGGACAAGGAGTTCTTGCGGGAGTGGGTAGCTCCCTGGTACGAGTGGGTTCGGGGTGTGTTTCTAAGCGCCTACCTGGAGACGGTGCATGGAGCGAGCTTCGTTCCCTCCGAGGAGGAGCAGCTCGCCACCCTTATCGACGTGTTTGTACTGGAGAAGGCGATCTACGAGGTTGGTTACGAGATCAACAACCGTCCGGACTGGCTGCAGATTCCGCTGGAAGGGATTCGCTTCGTCTTAGGCAGCGGTATCAGCGCGTAAAT
>JBKHED010000099.1:0-9815 GCA_046540995.1 Spirochaetaceae bacterium
GTATTGAGAGTGGTCTCCCACTCCTTCTGGTCGACCTCTTCAGTAATCCGAAGACGAACCCGGTTCCACTTGGAAAGGGCCTCGTCGAGGGCGGTACATCCCGCTTTAGTGAGCTCGTACATTCGAACCCTCCTATCCTCCCCTCGGCTCTCCTTGACCAAGCCGCGACGTTCCAGGACATCCATTGTTCTAGATGTTGTGCTCAGGTCTGAGCCGAGACGCCGGGCGATTTCACTGCCGCTGGCAGGCTCATCGACCCCGGTATTAACGAGGACCGCGAACTGGGGAAGAGTCAGCTCGCTCGAGCGAAACTCCTCCTCGAACTGCCGGGTAACCCGCTTGTACGCCTTTCCGAGATTGTAGCCGGGGCAGTTGTCCAAGACAAACTGGAGCGTCTCTCGGCTCGCCTCCAGCGTGCGCCGGGATCTCTTCTTTCTTCTCGCTTCCCAGGACTTCCTATGTGTTGCGGCTTTCCGCTTCATCTCTCAGGTGCCTCCTAAGGCGTGTTAGTAATCACGGTGAGTATACGGAGTTCTTACCCGATTGGTCACCCCTCTATTGACAATTGCATGTGCATACAACTAATTTGTGCAATACAGTATCGGTGAACCAGCTGCGAAACGGAGAGGTCCGAAGTATGCCGGAGGCACAGGGATATGGAGAGGCAAACAATGAAGAGTTACGACGTCATTCTGATTGGAACGGGGCAGGCTACGGGGACGATGGTTCCGGTATTTCTCGAGATGGGCAAGTCCGTGGCCACCGTGGAAAAAGAGCGGGTCGGCGGCACCTGCGTCAACTGGGGGTGCACCCCCACAAAGACCCTCGTCGCCGGGGCCCGGGCGGCGCACATGGTAAGCCGTGCCGGAGAGTTCGGCATCGAAGTCTCCGACTACAAGGTCAACTTTGCAAAAGCGACGGCCCGACAGAAACGGAACCGAGAGAGCTCCAGCGAACGCTTTGAGAAGTGGCTCCGGGAGGCGACGGACTTCCACAAGGGAGAGGCAACGTTTCTAAATAGTCACGAAGTGCGGATCGGAGACGAGACCATTCGGGGGGAGACGATTTACATCCATACCGGCGCCACCGCACGGATTCCGCCGATTCCCGGCATAGAAAGCGTCGACTACCTCGACAACAAAGGCATTCTTTCTCTCGATGAGCTCCCGCACCACATCATCGTCGTGGGCGGCAGCTACGTGGGCCTCGAGTTTAGTCAGATCTTCCGTCGTTTCGGCAGCAAGGTTACCGTTCTCGAGCGGGGTTCCCGGATCATGTCCCGGGAGGATGAGGACGTGGCTGAAGAAGCGAGCCGAATCCTCGCCGGCGAAGGGATAGAGATTCTTCACAACGTGCAGGTGGAGTCGGTTTCTCCGGAAGGGGGCGTGACGGTGACCGCCACGGTCGACGGCGAGAGCCGGAGAATCACTGGAACCCACATTCTCTTTGCCACCGGCCGAGTTCCCCAAACAAGGGAACTCAATCTACCCGCCGCGGGGGTGGAGGTAAACGAGCGGGGCTTTATCAAGGTAGACGAGTATCTCCGGACCACTGCGCCCAACATTTACGCCGTGGGTGATGTGAATGGCAGAAGCGCCTTTACCCACACATCGGTTCACGACGGGCAGATTATCGTCAAGAACCTCAAAGGGGAGAACTGGCGACAAAGCGATCGTATTCCGGTCTACTCCATGTTTATAGATCCTCCCATGGGTCGAGTCGGCATGAGCGAAACGCAGGCGAAACAGAGCGGCCGGGAGGTACTCAAAGGCACTATGCCGATGAGCAGCATCAACCGCGCCCGGGAAAAGGAGGAGACCGGCGGACTGGTTAAGGTGCTCGTGGACGCAAAGAGCGGACAACTTCTGGGAGCGACGGTCTTCGGCACCGGCGGAGACGAGGTGATTAACATCTTCGCCTCGTGGATGTACACGCGCCTCCCCTACACCGAGTTCCAGAAGGCGGTGCTCGTGCACCCCACGGTCTCCGAGCTCATGCCTTACCTCTTCGAGAAGCTGGAGCCGGTGACGTAGAAGACCGGTGTCACCGGTGCCACGGCCGCGGCCGGATTCGATGTCTCGATACATACCGGCGAGAGCGTCGGTCGGCACTACGTACGAGCATGGAAAGAAGCGCTTGCCCCGGATAAGGGCACACAACACGTATCCATCCGTTTCGACAGGGGAAAATTGCATATGCAACAGTATTATATTAGGTTTTCTGAATGAAACCTATGCGACTGGTACGTCGCCGACTTCGGAGACTCTCCCGATGGCGTAATCGATCACCTCACGGAGTACGTCGACTCGAGAACCGCCACCCGGCTGCGCGACCATGACGGCCGCGTCTCTTATGAGTACGACTGGAGCCTAAACGAACCGTGAAACTCGATGGTCGTCTCCTCCTTGGATTTACGTGTGGGACTCCTCCTCGCGGGTTTCGGTCTGGCGGTAATTACCGCGATCCCGGCGGGAATCCTTATGGGCTTCAGCGCAAACCTGCGCCGTATGCTCGACCCCTTGGTACAGCTCTGCCGCCCGCTGCCGCCCGTGGCGTACTCCACCCTGCTCATAGTCCGGCTCGGCATCGGAGAGGCATCGAAGATCGCCTTACTCTGCTCGGCGGCGGCACCGCACCTGCTGCTGAACGCTATGGCGAGCGGCGCACGATTAGCTCGAGGCAAGAGCCGTTTCCAGTACCGGAAAACCGCGACGTCCCGCGGAGTTGCTCCGCCAGGGCCTGCACCAAATTGAGTCCGAGGCCCGGGGCGAGCTTGTCCGCAGGAACGCCGGGACCGTCGTCACGGAGGGAGAGCACCCACCGGTCGGAATGCTCCTTTAGCCGCACCGTCAATACTCCTTCCTCCCGGTCTCGGAAGGCGTACTTAAAGGCGTTGGTAACCGCTTCGTTTACCACGAGCCCGAGAGCGTCGGCGGCTCCGGCGTCAATCGAGAAATCGTCGATCTCGGTGGTGAGGGTTACCCGCCCCTCGGGGTCGAGGAGCTCCATCAGGCGGTGCAAGAGATCCTCGAGGTAGGCACGGGTATAGACGTTCCTGTCGGCTCCGGTCTCCGAAAGTACTTCCTGAGCCAGGAGCATCGTTCGTATTCGGCTCTGCACCTTTTGTAGTGCCTCTACTGTTTCCGCCCCCCTCGCCGCCGATGCCCCGAGGCTTAGAATCGAGAGAATCGTCTGGTAGTTGTTCTTGGTTCTGTGGCGCAGCTCCCGGAGAAAGAGATCCTTCTGTTCGAGAAGCTCTTTCACCTGCTTTTCCGCCGCTCTCTGCTCGGTGACGTCTACCGCCACAACAAGAAGCGGCCGCTCCTCTTCGACGCCGGGCAGTCGACGCCCGGAAAGCTGGAGAATCCTCTCATCGCCGACGCCGTCCTCGAACACCGCGTCGATCTGCTTTCCTTCGGGAGATCGGAAAAACGCCCTAAACCGAGATAGGAGCGACTGCGCCGACTCCGCGGTCATAAAATCCGCAAGACGCCGACCGATCAGCTCCTCTCCGGCTCTACCGAGAAGCTCGGCGAAGGTGACATTATGACGTCGAATGACGCCGACCGAGTCGAGGGAGAGATGCCCGACGGGAGCGAGATTGTACAGCGACGCGAACTCCTCCTTCGCCGCCTCCAGGGACGCCTGGGTTCGCAGGAGCTCCTCGTTTTGGAGCTCTAATTCGATCTGGTGCACCTGGAGATCGTGAATGAGCTCCTGATCGTCTGCGTGCGTCGGCGGGCTCGGCCCCTTCTCCCCCGTTTCTACGAGCCGTTCTTCCGCTCTCCGTCGCAGCTTTTCACTCACCTTCGTCTCCTTTCTTATGGGGAAACTCTATCCGGACCTCCGTGCCGGACGTTCCATTCATGGAAACGGTGCCCCCGAACTGTTCGGCCACGTTTCGCACCAAGGTAAGCCCCAACCCCGCTCCAACCTGCGGCTCCGGGTCTCCCATGCCGACCCCGTTGTCCCGCACCACCAAGCTCGCCCGTTCGGCATGACACTCGAGGCGCACCGCGATTGTGCCCTCACGATTCTCCGGAAAGGCGTACTTCAGCGCGTTATACAAGAGCTCATGAACCGCCATGCCGAGAGCGGCCGCCGTATCCTTCGGAAGGGTCAACCGGCAGAGGTCGGTCTCCAGCGTTATGGAGCTCTGAGCGGCGGAGGCGTCAAGGATGCGGTGGGAGAGGCGATCGAGATACTCTCCGACCTCGATCCTGTCGCTGACGATCATGTCCGCCTCCAGGAGCTCGTGCACAAAGTTAATCGTCTCCACTCGTTCCTGAGCGTTTCGGAGTGACTCTCTGACAGCCTCCTCCTCGGCAAAGCCCGCCTGCAACGAGAGTAGAGAGGAGAGAGTACTGAGGTTGTTCTTGACTCTGTGGCGCAGCTCCCGGAGGAGCAGCTCCTTCTCCGCGAGGAGAGTAGCTACGACCTCTTCCCGGGCTCTACGCTCGCTTATGTCGATCATAAAACCGCGGAGTATCACCGGCTTGCCCTCGCTCATCTCCACGGTAACGAGGTCACGGAGCCATACGTACTCCCCGTCCTTCCGTCGGAAACGGTACTCGAAGACGTGAGACTCCCCGCGAGAGGAGGCGGCGGCGCAGTACTCCGATGCCCAGTTCCGGTCTTCCGGATGCATGCACTCCATCCAGAACTCGTAGTTCTTCCATTCATCCGGTGGGTAGCCGAGGGTGGCCTCAACTTGCGGTGCGACGTATGTCCACGCGTCGTCGGGAATGGAGTACTCCCAAGGTATGGCGTCGGTGGATTCGACCAGAAGGCGGTACCGCTTTTCTTGCTCTCTTAGTGCCGCTTCCGCGCGCTTCTGGCGAGTGATCTCCACTGAAAAGAGCACCAGGCCTGAGTATTCCTCCGGTCCAACGGCGTAGGGCCCCGCCCTGAGGAGAAACCACTTCGAATCTTCGGTCTCGACTTCCCACTCACATTCCCATCCACATCGTCCGCTCGCTTCCGCGCATTCCCGCACGGTACCAAAAAGGTCGAAGTCTCGAAGCCTGCCGGTAAGCCGGTGAAGCGGCCGGCCCACGTCTCTCTCCTCTATATCTAAGAGCTGCCCCATCGCCGGAGAGAAACGGCGCACCTCCAGGTTCTCGTCGAGAATAAGGAGGCCGAGATCGCTGTTTCCGAAGAGATTCTGCACATCGTTGGTGAGCTCGCTGAGCTCGATAATCTTTGAGTTGTACTCGGTGTTTACGGTGAAGAGCTCCTCGTTCGTCGACTGCAACTCCTCGTTTGTTGACTGCAACTCTTCGTTACTGGCAAGGAGCTCTTCGTTGGTTGCCTGCAGCTCCTCGTTTGCCGTCTCCAGCTCCTCGATGGTGGCCTGCAGGTTTTCCTTGGAAAACTGCAGCTCCTGCTCGAGCTCCCCGATCCGCTCTTCCGCCGCCTGAGAGAGGTCGTAGGTTGTGCTCGCCTCGGCGGTGGGAACTCTCTTTTCGCTCTGCTCCTCGATGAGGATCGCCGCCAGCGGATTCCGGCCTCCGCGCCCATCCAAGAAAAGAATCTTCAGGTCCAGGGAGACCGGCCTTTCCACGTTCTCGAGACGAATACCGGTAAAGCGGAGCGTCCTGCCCTCCCGAAACACCTTCTGGGTTCCGGTGATAATCGGAATCGCCAACTCTTTTACGACGATCCTCTCGAGTTGCAGGGTGGGCCTGCCGGTGGGAAAGCGCATATAGGGAGCCGCATCTCCCACAACATGGAGCACCTCGAGCTCCTCGTTAACTATTACGCCCGCTGGGACAAGTTCTGGAGAGATCGCTTCCAAGAATCGCTCGAGGACGCGGTCGCCCCGGTCGCGCAGCTCCGCCTTAGCCGCTCCGGCGCGCTCCATGAGCGCTCGAAACCTCGTGTCCCCAGCGGAAGAGCCGCCGGCGGCCGTAAATGCCGCGGAAAGCCTCGCCTTGCTACGGAACAGCTTTGCCTTTGCATCAACGGTTTCCAGGTTCTTACCCGCCTCTCCGAGGCTCTCACTGCTGCCGAGAAGGAGCAAACCTCCTCGACGGAGGGAGAACTGGAAGAACTGCAACACCTTTTCCTGGAGTACAGGCTGCAGGTATATCAGCAGATTACGGCAGCTTATGAGGTCCATCGAGGTAAAAGGGGGGTCCTTAATGATGTTGTGCTGGGCGAAAACAACCATCTCCCGGACCGTACGACTCACCTGAAAGTGTCCTTCTCGCCTGAAGAAGTATTTTGACAGCAGGTCGTCCGGAATGTCCGCGGCTATGCTCTCCGGATAGGAGCCGGCGGCGGCGAATTGCAGAGCGTCCCGGTCGATGTCCGTGGCGAAAATCTTGACGTCCCGATGGACGCCCATTTCTTCCATGCCGTCCTTAATGAGGATCGCGATTGTATACGCCTCCTCTCCTGTAGAGCAGCCGGGGACCCAAACCCGGAGTTCCCGGTCTGCGGCGGCATCTATGAGCTCAGGCACGTAGGTTTCCCGCAGTGCCGCAAAGATCGGAGGATCTCTGAAAAAGCTCGTCACACCGATGAGAAGCTCACGAAAGAGGGTGCCAACCTCCGTGGGATACTCCTTGAGATAGTCGTAGTACTCCTGAGTGGTCTCGAGCTGGTTTATGGTCATTCTGCGGTCCACTCTTCGGAGTACGGTGTTAGGCTTGTAATAGGTAAAGTCCACCTTGCACCGCTCTCGCAGGAGGGCGAAGATCTTTGACATTCCGTCCTCGTCCGCGTTCAAGGCGGCGGTTGCGGAGTGCGAGACGACGTGAGGGTGCTCGGTAAAAGCGATCAGTTGCGAAGGCATCTGCTCAGGGGGGAGGACGAAGTCCGCCATTCCCGTGGAGAGCGCGGCCCGGGGCATGCCGTCGAACTGCGCCGTGGCCGGGTCCTGGACCATAATCATGCCCCCCGCCTGCTTTACAGCCCGCACACCCCGCATGCCGTCGCTTCCGCTTCCGGAAAGAATGACCGCCACCGCTTTCTCCTCCTGGTCCTCCGCCAAGGATCGAAGAAAGAGATCAATAGGTAAGTTGATGCCGCGGTGCTGCTCCTGTTCTTGCAGCAAGAGCTTTCCGTGGAAGATAGTAAGGTTCTTCTTGGGCGGAATGAGGTAGACCCGCCCCGCCTCGACCTCCACGGAGTCCTCGGCTCTTTGGACCGGCATCTCGGTCTTCTTGGAGAGGATCTCAACCATGAGACTCTTGTGATCCGGAGAGAGGTGCTGAATTACGACAAATCCGAGGCCGCTGCTCGCGGGCATATTGGTAAAAAACGCCTCGATAGCCTCCAGACCCCCGGCAGAGGCTCCGACGCAGACAATGTGAGAAGCTCCGCTACGCTCGTTGGTACTCATCTCTCGCTTCCAAGATCGCCACGAGCACTCGCGGCTCGCTGCGGGGACCGAGGGGGGTAATGCTCATTACGCACCGAACCTCCCGTATCGCTCCCTCCCGCTCCACCGGCAGGAGCGCCTCGATTCTCGGATGGGAGCTGCCGGACTCCAAGGAGCTGCGAACCGCCCTCCTCACCGGACAGCTCTCGCAGTGCGGCGTACTGCCACACGCCTCCGGATCGTCGAGGGCCTGGACGCACCGTATTACCGCCCCGACGAGAGGGTTCGTAAGCTGGGGAAACATAGTGCCCGCGGTGCGTCTCGCCTCTCTGTTCGCCCTCACCACCCGCATCTCCGGGGTGACAAGTAAGAGGGAGACGGGTACCGACTCGTAAATCGCCTCCAACTCCTCCTCCCGCTCCCCGATACGTTTGTGTGCGTTAAAGAGATCGAGGGCCGCTTCCACGGCGAGCTGCAGCTGGAGCTCGCCGCTCGACTTGAGAACATAACCGTAGCGACTCACCTCTCGCACGCGGCCCACCGTATCAGGGTCGCTGTGGTTCGTTAGAAAGACGATCGGTATCTCCCGTTCGGACAGTATACGTTGGGAAGCTTCCACGCCGTCCATACCACTTCCGAGGTCGACGTCCATAAGAATGAGATCGAAGCCGGCTTCTTCCTCATCCTCTCCACAGCCGGCGAGCTTCAGAGCCTCCTCTCCAGAGCCGGCCAAGGCAACCTCGTACCCCTGCTTGCGCATCCCCTGGGCGGTTGCCAGGGCGATAATGCGCTGGTCTTCCACCAGGAGGATTCGCGGTTTTGACGCTGCTAAAGGGGGATCGGCTGAGACTGATAGCATGAGGCTCCTCTTCAGTTACGGACGTATGCGCATTTTCGGTAGTAAAAGCGTAAGCCTCTCCTAAGCGTCGCACAATGATTGTCCTTCGCTAGTCATTGACTAGGCGTTTCTCCCTCAGCTAACGAAGAGCGTTCGCAACTCGTCGGCGAGTTTCTCGCCCCGGCCGGAGACTTCGAGACGTTTGCGAAGCTGAGCTCGGTGATAGTTCACCGTATGGACGCTCAGTCCCAATTCCAGGGCGATCTCCTTGGAACTCTCCCCCATCGCGATGCGCCGTCCGACCTCCCGCTGCCGCCTGCTTAGGAGGCGAGGCGCCGAATCACTCCGCTCCGCTTGCTGCAACCGGAATACGGCGCCGATGACCGCACCCCCGGGCTCGTAGAGCTCCCTGCAGTCGACGCGAAACGGGAGATCGTGACCGTAGGCGTTCTTGAGAAAGAGCTCTCCCTTGTTTCCTCCGACGAAGCCGGATTCTCGGCACTCCGCGAGGAGCCTGCGGAAATCGCCGATGCCCCTGAGGGTCGACTCACGATCGGCATAGTCGAGAGCCTGCACCAGGGCGTAGTTGACGTCCATCACACCGCCGGTCGCGTCGAGCAGGAGCGACGCTTGCGCGCTGTTATGAAAGGAGAGCCGCAGCAGCCCCTCTCGTCTACGGTTCGAATCGGACCTGTAGAGCGCCGCGATCGACGTTGCCACGAGGCGCCAGTACTCTCCCTCCTCGGGGGAGAGCTCTTTCACCGAGGAAATCGAGAGGAGACCGAAGGGGCGGTCTTCCGGTCTCACCGGCAGGAGTAGCACCTCCTTTACCCCCAAATCCTCGAGGATCACCCTGCCCAGGGCCTCGGCGTCGGCCCGGTCGAAGTGAGCGGCGTAGTACTCCCAGATGCGCTCCCTCTCGGTGAGACGGGTCTCATCGAACGAGTAGAGGCTCTCCCCGATTATTGAGCCTTCGTGAAACGGTATCACAGCCTTTCGCACATCCAGGGGCCCGAGCTCTTCCCGATAGGTGTCGATGAACGACTGCAGTCTGGGCGTCTCAAACTCGGCCACCACCCTCACCTCCGTTTCATCCTCGACAACCTGGAGCTTGTACATCGCCTTGGGGAAATCCCCAATCACGATGGAAGAGAGCCGGGCGAGGCCTCGTTCGAGGGTAATCGACGGGTCCATAGCGATTGTCGCTATCCGTCGAGCGGAGCGCATAAAATTGCAGATACAACCATTTTTCATTGGGGTCTTGCCTCTATTCTGATACAAACTCTATGCTATATCAAGCTCGCTCCCGCATTCTAAGGGCTCGCCTTCCCGGAGGAAAGAGATGATTGACAAGGTCGGCAGACGCATAAAGGACGCCTTCCTTACCCCGATGCTTCGCGTTGTTCCAAAACGGGTTCATCCGAATAGCGTGACCTTGCTCTCCCTCCTGCCGGGGGTGGCAACGGCGCTCTTTGCGGCGCTCGGCATCTGGCCCTGGGCGTTAGTTGCCTTCCTCCTAAATCGGGCGCTCGACGGTCTCGACGGGCTGCTTGCGCGCACTCGCGGCGTACAGTCGGACTTCGGCGGCTACCTAGATATTATGATCGATTTCCTGGTCTACGCCGCAATCCCCGTCGGCATCTGGGTCGG
>JBKHED010000100.1:0-8499 GCA_046540995.1 Spirochaetaceae bacterium
TCGTCGCTATCGGAGGACCCGCCGTGGATTACGTTATTTCGTATCACTCCATCCGAGCTTCCAACAGCGACGCTCATGGAGCGGGTGGTTCCTCGGCCACCATCGATGTAGTTGCCTTGGAGAAGGAACGACCATTCCGTTCCGGTCGTAATATGAACACCCACGGATTTGGAACCGCCTCCGCCGGCGATCTCGTTCCCGATAATGTCCGAGTACGTTCCAGGGCCGATACTGACACCGCATGACTCCTCGCCACATTCACCACAGGAGATCACGTTGTTCGTAATGTTTCCGTACTCGCCATTGACGACGACACCGGTGCATTTGTCTGAGTTCTCGCCGCCTACTTGGACTCTGTTTCGCTCCAGAGTGACCGAGGAGTCGTCTAAGAGTACTCCGGTCGTCTCGGAAGCACCCGACGCCGTGATCCGGCTGTCACCCAGCCAGAGCTGCGAACCGTTCCCAACGGTGACCGCCTCCACGACCTCCGTCGCGGCGCCTCCGTCGATGATACATTCCGCCAATGCGGAAGACTCCGATCCCGTAATCGAAACGCCCGTACTGAACCGTGCAGCGGGGTCGGTGCTGCCGGAAATGTCACACTGGTAGAATCGGGCGCCGGAACCGACGCAGTACACCCCGCACGCCCAGCTCCACTCTCCATCCTCCGGGGCGCTGGGCGCGCCTCCGCGAATAACGCACGTTTCCACGACGGGCGAACCGTCCTCGATCCAAAGCCCCACCGCGGACTGTCCGGTGCCACCGACAATTGTAAAACCGGCAATTATGGTCTCCGAAGTGATCCCCTTGCCCGCCTCGACCGCTCTCGGATGCTCCTGCCGGGAGGGCCCGTTACTGATGTCCCGGATGACGGTCTCGAACTCCGATGGATTCTGCTCGGAGAAGTCGGAGCTGTACCCACC
Organism: Spirochaetaceae bacterium; assembly: GCA_046540995.1. Lineage (GTDB taxonomy): Bacteria > Spirochaetota > Spirochaetia > DSM-27196 > Alkalispirochaetaceae > CAYZHV01. The sequence goes on from JBKHED010000100.1 coordinate 924, forward strand.
GAAGAGCGATACGCCCTTCCGGAGCTTCACGTGGGTACCCTCGTGATAGTTGACCTCGTAGGTACCCGCGGCGACCCGCACCTCACCAGAAACTCCCTCCTCGGAAAAGGTGCGGAGCGCCTTGTTTATCGTACGAAACGGCTCCTCCGGCGTTCCCAGCTCCGTGTCGCTGCCCTGCGGATGCACATAGAGAACGAAGCCTGTTTCCTCAAAGGCGGTATTCCGCATAATGTGCTCCCGGAGCGGGTTTGCTTCGCAGCCAAGAGTCGCGCCGAGAAGTGAGAGGACCATACCTGCGCTTAGGATTCGAACTCCCGTATCCATACGTTTCGCCGTCACTCTTCCCATAGGATCACCTCATTACCGGCTCCGCTCGCGCGGGTCCCCTCCCGACCGCGCGAGTCAATGTAGGCGAAACGACCCGCGAGATCCGGGTCGATCTGCCTCGCCCGTTCGAGCATCCGTGTGGCGACGGCGTGCTCATCGGCCTGGTGGCTCACCTGGGCATAGGAGAGCATAATGGCCGGGTTGTCCGGGTCCAGTTCGAGGGCACGTCCATAGAGCTTTGCAGCCTTCTCGGGCTCCCCCGTCAAGCAGTAAATATTCCCCCAGTTGGTGAGGGCGGGGACGAACTCCGAATCCGACGCGAGTATCTCCTCGAGCTTCTTACCCGCCTCTTCGTAGAGGCCGTAGCGCCCATAGAGCACCGCTATTCTGTTGTGCAGCCGCAGGGGGTCCGCGCTGCGGAGCGCTCTCTCTTCGAGCTCCGCCACCATCGGGGTTACGGTTTGGTGTATGAAAGTGCGAAGAATCCGCCGATACTGCTCGCCGATCGCCTCGCTATCGGGAAGGGGTAGTTGCTTTCCTGGGCCGAGAAGCCCCACCGGTTCGAAGAGCTCCCACGCCTCGGATACGGTAAGCAACGTGACCCTCTCTTCCGCGGAGGCGCGGCGCCAGGTGCGTGCACCCGAGTTCCATGCAGCCAGAAAGCCTCCGGAGAGCTCCGTCGTCTCCACCGGAACCCAGGTCTCATTTCCGCGGAAAATCAGATCATCGCTGTTTGGGAACTGTCTTCGCGCCTCCGTTGGATGCATCTCCAGGTTAAACGCCGCAAGGATGTGCCCGGGGACCAGAATGAACGCCGATTCGATACCAACCGATTCGAGTAGAGCAGAGTAGAGGATCGACAGATCGTCGCAGTCACCGCCCCTGTACTCCAGCGTCTGCCGAGGGAATTGAAGGTAGTCGATTTCCAAGGTCTCGGAGTCGCGGTTCCTAAAGGGCGACGCGGGATCCGGAGTGTACGCTGTGCCGTGAACCATTACTGCCGTGTGCAACGCCATGGCCGTGCGAAACGTAAGGGGTATAGGAGTAGTAGCATCGGCGGTAGCGGCATTCGAAGCTTCTTTTGCGAGAGACATTACCACCGGTTCCCGAGCGGTCACGTAGGCCGCGGGCTTTCGATCATCATCCCAGGTCATGGAGTTTCTATCATGGAGACGGAGCGTCCGCGTGTAGGTGTGAATGTACTGCTGCTCATCCACCGTGAAGCTCACCTCTAACTCCCCGGCTACTTTAGTTGCTTCGGTAATGTCTAGGACCGAGTCATTGAAAAAACCGAGAATCTCCACCTCCCCCGTAGCCCCCGGTAGGAGCGTTCGAGGAACCCGGCAGGAGGTGGGACCGTCCATGTAGCGGCCAACGGTGAAGGTGACCGCAAGGTCGGCGATCTCCTCCTTGCCCACATTCTCTAGCCGGGCGACGCCGATGGGATGTTCGTCGTAATACTTGAAGAAGACCGGAAAGATCTCTTGGAACCGCGCATCGGAAACGGTTAGAGGGGTAGCTCCGGCTGCCTCTTCGAGGGGGCGGGGAGCGGGCATAATCGTCTCCGGCGGTCCGGCGGTGGGCGCGGCGAAACGGAAGGTCCCCGCGAGCCCTGCGACGAGGAACCCGCCAAGTCCGAAATGCTCTCTATATCCCGCTTCTACGCTTAGACCGAAGCGCCGCGAAATGCGAAACAGCGCCGAAAGGCGGCCGTCGGCGAGAGCGCCTCCGCTCGAAACCCCGCTCGCGTCGTTCATCGAACCGAAATAGTAGCCGCCGGCACCGGTGAGCTGAACGCCCAACCGTTCGGTTAGATCGGTACGAACACCCGCTCCCGCTCCGACGGACAGGAGAGAGACGCTCGAATCGAACCCGACCGGTGTGTACCCGTAGCCGGCCCTCAGCGCTGGTCTCACCCACTCCGCTCCGGCAAGGCTCGAGTAGAGTTCGAGTTCGGCGAGCCCTCCGGTCTCGAAAAAACGCCTGTTCTCTCCTAACGGCGAGAGCAGTAACGGCGCCACGGAGAATCCTCGATCGGCTTCCTGAGCCCAGGCGAAGCCCAGGGAAGAGAGAAACGCCGTCAGGATGGCAAACAGCGCGCTCCGCCGCATCCTTCCTATGTCGCTCACGGGAGTACCTCCCTCTTGCAAGGGTAGGCCGGATTACGCCGCCTGCGCATCCGTGAAAACATGCGTAGTTTGTCGAAATTCGCGAGAGCTGACCCCCTCGGGATCGGGTGGCGCCTCTCTACTGCCGAGCGTTCGGACTACTCGGCTTTCAGCTCCTGAAGAAAGCCCCTCATCTTCTCCAACCGCGTGGTAAGCTCCCGTTCCTTCTCTCGCTCCCGCTCCACGGCTTCGGGCTTCGCCTTATCGACGAAATTGGGATTACCGAGCTTCTTCTGCGTTCCGGCGAGCTGCTTTTCCGCCTTTTCGATGGACTTCTCGAGCCGCTTGATCTCTTCAGCCGTGTCGATGACCTCCTTAATGAAGACGTAGACCTCGAAGCCCGAGGCGACCACCGGTATGGAACCGCCCTGCTCGGGGGCATCGGTTCCGAAGCTCACGATCTCCGACCCGGTGAGGAGCTTCAGGAGCGCTTCGCTACCGCGAAAGAACTCACCGTGGGCAAACCCTTCGTCGAAGCGAACGTGAAAGGTGAGCTTCATGGAGGGAGGAATGGTGAACTCGCTCCGAAGGGTTCGGACTGCGCGAACCGCCTCCTGAAGCGCCGCGAAGGCGACCGCCTCCTTCGGCGCCTCCCGGTGGGGGGTAACCTGCGGGTAGCGGCCGATAATCGCAGCCTCCGCTCGCTCAGAACCGTCGGCGGGCGTAATATCCGGAAGCTTCTGATAGATTTCCTCGGTCACAAAGGAGACGAAGGGGTGGAGCAGCCGCAGCGTCTCCTCGAGGGCGTAGACGAGAAGCGAGGCCGCCCGATCCTTTTCTCGATCATCCTCGGCGTAGAGGTGGAGCTTCGAGGCCTCGATGTACCAGTCGCAGAAGTCGCTCCAGAAGAAATCGTACACCCGGCTCGAGGCATCGTCGAATCGGTAGTTCCTGAACGCCTCTTCCACGCCTCTCACCGTCTCGTTGAGCCGATGGTAGAGCCATCGATCCACCGGCTCCAGCTCGATCTCCTCGAAGGGGATGAGCGAGCGCCCGTCTAGGTTCATCAGAAGGTAGCGTGAGGCGTTCCAGATCTTGTTGGCGAACTTGCTGCCGAACTGGAACGAGTTCGAATCAATGAGAATGTCCTGCCCCTGGCTCGCCATAAAGGAGAGGGTGAAGCGGTGAGCATCGGCTCCGTACTCCTCCACGATGTCGAGCGGATCGATGCCGTTGCCAAGACTCTTGGACATCTTTCTGCCCTGCTTGTCTCGAACCAGACTGGTAATATAGATGTCCCGGAAAGGAGCCTTTCCGGTAAATTCGAGTCCCGCCATAATCATCCGGGAGACCCAGAAGAAGATTATGTCGTAGCCCGTGACGAGGGCGGTAGTGGGATAGTAGGTTTTCAGGTCTTGAGTCTCCTCGGGCCAGCCGAGGGTCGAGAAGGGCCAGAGCCAAGAGCTGAACCAGGTGTCCAGAACGTCCGGATCCTGCCTGAGCTCGCGGCCCGCGTACTTCGGATCCTCCGTCGGGTCGGACTCCGAGACGATCACCTCCCCAGAGGCGTCGTCGTACCACGCCGGAATTCGGTGACCCCACCAGAGCTGCCGAGATATGCACCAGTCCCTGATGTTATTGAGCCAGTGCGTATAGGTGTTTTCCCACTTCCTGGGGTAGAAGACGATCTCACCCTTTCGCCACGTCTCCAGCGCTTTCTCCGCCAGGGGTTTCATCCGAACGAACCACTGTTTCGACTTGTACGGCTCGATCACCGTGTCGCACCGGTAGCAGTGGCCGATCTGGTGGGTGTGCTCCTCCTCACCGACGAAGAGACCCGCCGCTTTTATGTCCTCTACGACCGTGGCTCGCGCCGCTCGGGCGGTCATGCCCCGGTACCGTTCGGGGACGTTCTCATTGAGGGTGCCGTCGGGGTTGAGAATGTTGATTCGCTCCAGGTCGTGGCGAACGCCGATTTCCCAGTCGTTCTGGTCGTGGGCCGGGGTGACCTTCACCGCCCCGCTTCCGAACTCCCGATCCACGTAGCTATCAGCCACAATGGGTATGGTCCGGCCGGTGAGAGGGAGCTCCACCTCCCTTCCCACAAGGTTCTCGTACCGCTCATCCTCCGGATGCACCGCCACGGCGGTGTCCCCGAGCATCGTCTCAGGGCGGGTGGTGGCCACCTCAATCGAACCGGAACCGTCAACGAGAGGATACCGGTAGCGCCATATCCTGCCGTGAACCTCTTTGTGCTCCACCTCGTCGTCGGAGAGGGCCGTTCCGCAGGAGGGACACCAGTTGACCAGGTACTCACCCTTATAAATGAGATCCCGCTTGTAGAGCTCCACGAAGACGTGGGTTACCGCCTTCGAGAGCCCCTCGTCCATGGTAAAGCGCTCCCGACTCCAGTCGCAGGAGGCGCCTATCTTCTCTAGCTGACGGGTGATTACGGCGTGGTGCTCTTCTTTCACCTTCCAGGTTCGCTCGACGAACTTCTCCCGGCCCAGCTCGTGTCGGCTCGTTCCCTCGGCCCGGAGCTTCTTTTCCACCACCGCCTGGGTCGCGATGCCCGCGTGGTCGGTGCCGGGAATCCAGAGGGTCGGGTTTCCCTTCATTCGGTAGTAGCGAATCAACACATCCTGGAGGGTGTTGTTGAGGCCGTGCCCCATGTGGAGAACTCCGGTGACGTTGGGCGGCGGAATGACGATGACGAAAGGATCCTTCTCGCTATCGCCATTCGGAGCGAAGTAGCCGGACTCCTTCCACATCGAGTATATGCGGTCCTCGAACTCTTTGTGATCAAACGCCTTGGATAGCTCTAACGCCTTCATCTGCACAGTAGTGTCTCCACAATTCTCGGGTAATAGACTCCGGCCATAGTAGCAGAATGGGCTAAGCGCCGGCAACGGCGGCGAGGAGGCGTTCCACCGGGACTCAGACGTTGAACCTGATGTTGAGGATGTCCCCGTCTTTCACGCGGTACTCCTTACCTTCGAGTCGGAAGAGACCTTTTTGCTTTACCGCCTTTTCCGACCCCGCCTCGATGAGCTCTTCGTAGTTGAAGCATTCCGCCCGAATGAACCCTTTCGCCAAATCGGTGTGGATCGTTCCGGCGGCCTCCTGAGCGTTCTGCCCCTCCCGGATCGTCCACGCCCGTACCTCGTCCTCCCCCACGGTGAAAAAACTGATATAGCCGAGCATGCGGTAGGCGAACTGCGTCAAACGATCCCGGGCGGATTCGGAAATTCCCACGTCCTCCAGGAACGCCGCAGCCTCCTCGGGTTCCATGCCGGCAAGCTCCATCTCGAGATTCCCGGCGAACTCGATAGTCGGATGGTGGGACTCAAGCTTCTCCAACAGCTCACCGTTTGCACCGTAATTCTCGTCACTCGAGTTGAGAATAAGCAGCACAGGCTTCGCCGTGAGAAAGCGAAACCCGCTTATCGCGCGCTCCTCCTCCGCGCCGAGCTCCAACTCCCGCACCATTCCGCCGTTGTCCAGCTGCTCCACCACCCGGCGCATTACCTTCTCCTCCGCCTGGGAAGCCGGGGTCTTTTTGCCACGCTTGTGATCCGACTCGATTCGCTCCAGACGCCGCTCGGCGATGACTTGGTCCGCGAGAATGAGCTCCGCCTCGACGGTCTCGAGATCTCGGAGGGGATCCACGGCTCCGTACACTTCATCGAGCGCGGGGTTGCTGAAATTTCGGAGAACGACAAGCAGCGCGTCGGAGTTACGAACCAGCGTGATGCCTTCGCCGGAAAAGATGCCGGACCCCTCGCCCGATGCGCCTTTGGAGCCGCTCCCAGCCCCGCCAACAAAGTCGATAAACTCGATAGTGGCGTAGATGGTCTTTTTCGGCTGATAGCGCTTTGCTAGCTCCTCAACCCGAGGATCACCCACATCGACTACCGCAACGTTCGGCTCCACATTTCCCGAAGCGTACTCAGTAACTTCCGCTTCCTGACCGGTGAGGGCGTTAAAAATGGTGCTCTTTCCCGCCTTGGGAAGCCCGATAATTCCTATGTTCATGATTGGGCAGTATGACGAAAACCGCCGCAGGGGCGCAACGACCGAATGAGATCTTCTGTCCTCCACTGGCGGGAGCGGACTCTTCCGTTTACACTATATGGTGACCATGAGAGTAGTCTACGACTACGGTATCGCCGGCGGCGGACCCAATCGCCACGCGCCTCGTTTAGCATTTCCGGATGAGCGAGGCCCCCAGGAAGCCCCTCGCCCGCGGCGTTCCGAGGAGACGGTCGTCATTATTTCGAGGGAGGCCGGCGACCAGGGAGCGAAGCAAAACAGCGATCCTCTTCGGCCGGAGCTCACGGCGGATTCGAAAGCGCGACTCCGAGAGCACTCGCGCTCGGTACGGCTTCACGAGCAGGCCCACATGGCCGTTTTGGGAGGCTACGCCTCCGGGGGCGTGCAGTACACCGAGAGCCGTGCCTCCGACGGCAGCTCCTACATCACCGGGGGGCGGATCAAGGTGGACCTCTCACCGGTTCCCGGGGACCCGAGAGCCACCCTTCGCAAGGCCCGAACTATCCAGCGTGCGGCCCTCGCCCCGGGGGACAGCTCGCCGGCGGACATGGCCACCGCTGCCAAGGCGTATCGCCTTCAGTTGGAGGCGATGCGGGAGATCCGAGAAGGAACACGGTAAGCCGGCGCTCTCTCTCCCTTCGTGGCCGGTGCGGTGCTGCCGGTTACCTTAGGTCCTAGCGACAATCTCAGATTCGATGCTCCCCGGGATCGGTGAAGTAGGCTACAAGCCGCCTGTCGGTCCAGGGGCTCAGCATGGAAAACTCCATACCCACGTCGAACTCCTCTTCGTTCAGAGGGTCGCTGCGCACAACCACGGCCTCCGCTCTCAGAGTTTCGGGATTCTCCTCATCCGCGTCCAGAGTAAAGTAGACCGTTACGGTGGTGGATAGATCGAGTTCCTCATTTGTCCGGCACCGAATCCCCGACTCACTAATGTTGATTCCCTGGGCATGCAGATATCGCTCCCTACCGAAGCCGAGCTCGACGAGTTGCTGCAGCGCGAAACGCTGGTCTCTCCGTCGTTCCACACCGGAAAGTCTAATGCAGCGGCGTCCTTCCTTCACCGTTTTCCGGGAGAATTCCGCATC
>JBKHED010000101.1:0-8455 GCA_046540995.1 Spirochaetaceae bacterium
GGGCCTTTTCTTTTCTCCCTTGTTACACAAATAGACCCGGTACATACTGTTTCCATGTTTGCAGACTGGATTGGAAAGCCGGTGGATCCGGAAGTGGAAGAAAGCCGCGTTGTTTTTGGCGCGGGGCCGAAGACCGACTATTTCAGGGATCCCGCCTCGGAGACGGTGATCGGCAACGCTCCCTTTTTTTGGCAAGAAGCGAGGAGCACCTTTACCCTCACGGCTCGCGTACGGCCCGGGTTTCAATCGACCTTTGATGCCGGGGCGCTCTTCTACTTCGCCGACGAGAACAACTGGGCCAAGCTCGCCTACGAGTTTACCGACATGGACTACCCCGCTATTGTCAGCGTTGTCACCCGGGGCCGAAGCGATGACTGTAACGGCGAGACGTGGCCCTCCGGAGAGGTTTGGCTAAGAGTCTCTCGGAACGAAGGGGCGCTAGGCTTCTACTACGGCCCGGACGGAGAGAACTGGAAAATGCACCGCCTCCTGCGAGTTCCGGGGTATGAGCACGCTCAGGGGCTGGTGGGGCTAATAGCCCAATCCCCCACCGGGGAAGGCTGCAGAGTTCACTTCGAAGATCTGAGCTGGACCACCGAGCCGGTTACGGACTTTCGTAGAGGAGTGCTGCCCTAAGGGGGTGCTTCTGCAGCCGGGTCGGCAGACGCTCCGGGCTATGATAGCTTCCGGCGGGTCCACTCCTGGTTAAAGGGAACGACGAGCTTCCGGAGCTCCTCGTACCGCTCGAAGAGCTCATCGTACCGTTCCACCGCTTCGCGCTGTGGCTCTACTTGCTGCTCGATCTTTACGAGGGCCGACGCCGCTTCGGCGGCCGAGGCGAACCGTCCGACGCCGGTACCTGCCAGTATCGCCGCGCCGAGGGCGCCCGCCTCGTCCACCGCGGGTCGGGCCACTGCGGCGTCGAGAATGTTGGCGTTGATCTGAAGCGCCTCGGGTGAGCGACTGCCGCCGCCCACCGCCCTGAGCTGGTCGAGATGTACCCCGATAGAGGGAAGCCGCCGGACAACTCGCTTCAGGGCAAAGGCGTTTGCCTCGATAATGCCCCGCAGTATCGCTCCCCGACTGGTTTCCGTGGTGAGCCCCAGAATGACTCCGGTCGAGTCGGCTATGTAATCCGGTGGGCCCATGGGGGCAAAGTGCGGAAGGACCAGGACCGGCCCAACCTCGTCAGGCATCTCTCGAAAGAGATCCTCATAGGAGACATCACTGCTTCCGGCGACGTGATCCCGAAACCATTTGATGGAGGCCCCACCCATGTGGTAGATGAAGCTGGCCCAGAGTCCCCGAACCGCGTGGTGCTCGGTGTTGAGGCCGAGCTCCAGCATCGCCCCCGTCTCCGGCCGGGAGTCGTAAACCGGCGTAATGCAGGGGAAGGTACCCATACCGTACATCGCCATGCCAGGCTCTACGGAGCCCGCGCCGACGGAGTTCGCGCACTGGTCGTGGGCGCCCATGACGATGGCGGTCTCTCTCGGAAGACCGAGCTCATCGGCAATGGCGGCGGAGACAGTGCCGATCCGGGTACCCGCGGCTACCGGATCCGGGAGCTTCTCGCGGTCGATCCCCCCGGCGGCGAGCATACGCTCCGACCAGGTCTCCCGGGCGAGGTCAAAGAGGAGGGTGCGGTTGGCCAGGGAGTAATCCACCCTCGGGTCGGCGCCGAGTTTATAGGAGACGAAACTCCCCCAGAGAAGGAGATGTTCGCTCCTCTCGTAGAGCTCGGGCTCGTGCTCCTTGAGCCACATGAGCTTCGGGAGGGTGTACTGGTTTGCGAGAACGTTGCCGTTAATGTCGTAGAGCTCGGCCTCGCTCACCAGCGTCTTGAGCGGCTCAATATACTCCTCCCCTCGGATATCGACATTCAGAATGGAAGGGGCGAGGATTTCGCCCCCCTTCCCCACCGGGACAACCGCCTCTCCCATGGAGGTAACCGAGAGCGCCTCGATCGGATCTTCCTGCCCAGCCGAGGCGGCGGCGAGACGGATCGTCTCCTTAATTCGACTCCACACCTCCTCGCTGTCGAGCTCCGCCTGCCGCGGCTTCGGGGCGCGCATGTCGTACTCCCGATAAGCGGAGCCGAGTTGCCGTCCGTTCTCGTCAAAGACGATCGCCTTGCAGCCGGTAGTTCCAACGTCGATACCTAGAAAGCTCATGCCGAACCCTCCTGATCAGCTAAACAGATCGGCGCTGCCCGCCATCTCGAGCCGCTCGCTGATAACCCGCCGGCACTCCTCGTACACCGCGTTCTGCCCGGCGGGAAGATCCTGCTCGTTGTTTGACCCCTGCAGGTACGCCTGCCGCAGCTCCGTGCCTATGTTGATCTTGGCAATGCCTCTTTTGATTGCCTCCAGGACGTACTCCTGCGGGATTCCCGATCCGCCGTGGAGCACCAGAGGAAGCTGTGTCGCCTCGAAGAGGGCGCTCAGGTGGTCGAGGTCCAGGCGGGCGGCCGGCTTCTTCTGATCCCGCAGACCTTCCGCCACGGCGCCGTGAATGTTGCCGATCGCCACCGAGAGCCAGTCGCATCCGCTCTCCCGGGCAAAACGGCGAGCGTCCTCGACCTCGGTAAAGCCCTTCTTGGTAGCGAAAAGCTCCTCGTACGGCGGGAGAGGACCGCTCTCGTGGCCAACCACGGCGCCGAGCTCCGCCTCGATGGGCCGACCCGCGGCGTGAGCGATATCGGCGGCCTCCCTTGTGGCAGCGATGTTGTCCTCCAGGGAGAGCCGGGAACCGTCTACCATGACCGACTCGTAGCCGATCTCCAGGGCGTGGGCTATCTCCGTTGCGTAGGGGACCTGTTTCTGGTCCTCGTCTATAACCGGAATATGGTCGAGATGAAGCCGAACATAGGCTGGATCCTTGTGCTTCTCGAACTCCTCCCGCACCGCATCCATGCTCCTGCTTGCGAATTTGACCCATTCGAGCCGGGCCACGGCAATAAATCCGAAGGAGTTCTCCTCCCGAAGGGCGTGTACCAGAGGTTCCACCATCGGCAGATAGGGAACGTTGAACGCCGGAATGACTGCCTGGTTTTCGAGAGCAACTTTCATTACTGCCGCGCTATCCATGCTTATCTCCTTCAGTTCTAAAGCGCTTTAAAACATCCTAACCCGCAAACGAATCCCGGTCAACGAGTCGGGAGACCGGCTCCGGTGCCGGGTGCGGCGGTCGAGATTCGAGTAATCAACTCCGTCTGGACGAGAATCGGAGTCTCCGGGGCATCGGAGCTCCCACCCTTCATCAGCTCGAAAAGTCGGTCCACGGCGCGACGGGCGATTTCCTCTATGTTCTGCCGCACCGTGGTTAGTGGAACCTGGGCAATTTGAGAGTAAATAAGATCATCGTAACCGGCAACGACAACCTCATCCGGTACCCGGCACCCCTCGTCGAGGAGGGCGCGCAGCGCCCCGAGCGCCATAATGTCATTCATGGCCATTATGGCGTCGGGAGGCCCCGCACGCAGAAGCTCCCGTGCCCCCGCGTATCCCGCCTCGTAGTTAGGCTCGGGCCTCGGCACAACCAGGGCGTCCTCCACGGGAACACCCCACTCCTCCATCGCTTTCCGAATACCGCGAAGCCGTTCGGCAACCGGCACGACCTCCAGCTCCTCAACGGACAGAAACCGTATCCTTCGTCTCCCCGCCTGCAGCAGATGCCTGGTGAGCAGGTAGGAACCTCCGGCGAGGTCTCCCATGACACACTCCGCCTGAACCCCGAGGTAGTAGGAGGAGGCAAATACGAAGGGAACCGAGAGTCGCCTCAGTCGGTCGAAGGCTACCGCCTCCCGTGGCGGGCGGCTCAAGGTGGGTACGACGATTATCCCTTCCACCATCTTTCCGACGAAGTCCTGTAGTATTCCGTCCTCTTTGGAAAGGTCATCTTCTGAAAGAGAGAGTATCAGCCCGTAGCCGCGCTCCTTGACGAACTGATCCACGTACTTGGTCAGGTTTCCGAAGAACGGGTTGCTTATGTCGGTAACCACAAGACCTATAGTCCGGGAGCGCCGGGTCGCGAGATTTCGGGCGATGGCGTTGGGGGTGTAGCCGAGCTCTTCCGCCGCCTGGAACACCTTCTTGCGAGTCTCCCGGTGCACACCGGGGCGCTCGTTCAGAACGAGAGAGGCCGTCGCCTCGGAAACCCCCGCTTTCTGTGCTACGTCCTTGAGCTTAACCATGGAAATCGCCGGATGATACTATAGCTTCTTCGCTTTGATGCGCTCCAGGGCCCAGTGGGTGTACTTACGGATCCGACGCTCCGGATCCTCTTCGAGGGTGTGAAGGATCTGCTCCCCGTCCTTAGTTGCCAGCCGCTCGAGAGCCTTGGTAACCTTCACTCTCACCTCTTCGTCCGGGTCCCGAGCCGCAAGAACGATACCGCGAAAGGCGGAGGCGGTTCCGACGGCGGAGAGGAAATCCGCCGCGTCACGGCGCACTTTGGGATCCCGGTGGTTGAGCATGCGAATCCGACTCTCCACGTAGCCGGTGGATTCGAGAATCTCATTGAGAAAGGGGCGCAGAGAGGGAATATCCTCTTCGAGGACCTCCCGGATCGCCTCCTCGCTGTGTTCCCCCATCAGCTTGAAGACCTCGGTGATGGCGTCCCGGAGAGCGGGAGAGCCGTCCTTGAACCGTTCGATTAGCCGTTTCATGGTCGCGCTCTCCGTACTGTGAGAAAGCCCCTCCTTCAGCTCCTGCTGAAGCTCCTTGTCCTCCTCGAGCTTATCCACGAGCATGTCCGTGCTCTTCGGGGTTTGCGCTGCCACGAGTCCCTGGATCGCCGCCCTCTTGACCGCGTTCACCTCGTTCTCGTCGAAGAGAGTCTCCTTGAGCTTGTCCAGGGCGGCTTTTCCGCCGGACTGGCCCACGGCCCTGGCAACATTGAGACGCACCCGTTCCAGCGGATCCCGGAGCATCTCCGCCGCCTGTGTAAGGGCCCTCGTTTCGTCATACTCAACCAGCGACCAGGTCGCGGCGATACGAACGTCCGGGTCCGCGTCTTCCAGGGCCTTCTTTATCTCGTTGAGAAACGCCTTCTTCCCCGTTGCGGGGAGCGCAGCGATGAGGCTCGCCCTAACGCTACCGTCCACGCTCTCCAGGAGTCGCTTCGCCTTTCGCTCCAGAAGTTTCGAATCGTGTGCGTTTAAAAGCGCGGTGAACTCCCGCGCCTCGTCGAGGGGAAGAATGGGCAAGTGCTCCAGGATATCCTGCAGGGCGTAGGGAAGCTCGAGCTCTCCCAAGAGCCGAAGGGCGTCGATGCGAACCCGATGCGCGTACTTCTCCCTGCCGCTACTGATTATGCCGAGACACTCCCGCAGCACTGCCGAAGGGTCGAGCTGACAGATCGCGCCTCGGAGCTCCTCGCGACAGGGAAACTCCGGGTCCTCGAGCAGTGCGAAAAGCTCTTTGCCGAAAATTGTGTCGTGCCCCTTCGAGACGCCTCGCAGCGCTACCGAGAGAAGCTTCTCGTCCTCTCGCGCCGATCGGAGCTCTTGGGCAAGGAGCTTCTGCGCTTCCGCCTCCCCCCGAAGTCGGATGCACTCCACCGCCACCTCGTAGAGCTCGGCATAGTTCGGAGTATCGCCACGGTAGAGCCTAAAGACCCGCTCCCCCAAATCCGCTATCTGACCGGGATCACCGGAGCTTCTCAGCAGCCTGGCGCCCATAAGGAGGGGTGCCACTCCCTGAGTCTCATGTAGGGAAGCGAGAAAGCCGGTCACATTCACCTCCGCCGCCTTTTCGAGAAGGTCGGAGTTGCGGTCAAATAGCTCACGGTCTCCGAGATCCGCCTGCACGAGCAGCCGTCCGAGGGTGCCCGCCTTCTCGAGAAAACGGGCCGCCGCGAGGCGAAGCTCCAGGTCATCTCCGCCGAGGAACTCGAGAGCCGCGTTTATGTCCTGCTCCGACTCCGGGTCCAGGAGCTCCACCACGTGAAGCGCTTCCTCCGGCTCGAGCTCCTTCGCGTCGAGATCATACCAGCTCGGTAGGTCTCGCTTGATCCGGGACCGAGCGGCCTCGCGCACCTCGAAGACCGGGTCGTGCAGGAGGAGATCCCGCAACTCACCGTAGAGCCGCTCCTCCTCCCGGGTGTGTATCTCCGAGGCCACGCTCTTTCTCACGAGAGGGTAGGGGTCTTTGAAGCTGTCCCAGACCGCCCGGATGCTTCGCTCCTGGTCGTCGTAGAGGAGGATCTTTATGGCGAAGTACCTGCTCGGCCACTCAGGATCTCCGGTCATCTCCCGGATCTCGTCGAGGCGCTCCGAGAAGAAGTCCCGAGCATCCGAGCCGACAAAATCCTCTCCCCTACCGGAGAGGGCGAGGCGTCGGAGAACAAGAAAGTCGTTGTTCTCCTCCAGGTAGCTCTTGAGGCCGGAGGCGAATTTGCTGTTTCTCAGAGCAACAAGAAAACACGCGAAGAGTCCCTGCGCCGGGGCGAAGCGCAGAATCCGGCGAAAATCCTGGGGCCGCTCCCTCTCCTTCAGGCGCTCGGTCCAGAGCTGATCGACCCCGAGCTCCGAGACGACTTCCGCTCCCCGCTCCTCCGCGAGACGCTCGATCGCTCTTGTGTGGGAGAGTAGCTCTTTCTTGGTAAAATAGTCTCCCGGGTCCTTCTGTCCCGGAATGGAGAGAAAATCGGCGAGTCGCTTCTGGAAGCGATTTCGGCGCAGAAGGAGCGCCACGACAAAGAACAGAATAAGAAGCATCGCCCCGGCACCCGCCTGATACAGCCAGACCGGAATATTCTGAGCAAACTGGATTATCGCCTCCATCTATCACCTCCCTACTTGCTTCTGCCCGAAACGTTGTAAATCGGTATCGGCTTTGACTTTCCTTTAACCTTTACTGCGTCTCGCTGGTCGAGGACAAAGGAGTCATCGACCAGGAGCTTTCTCGTGTCCTCGGTAATGATTACCTCACCCGCCTCGGCGACTCCCTCGAGCCGCGCCGCCACGTTCACCGTGTCGCCGATCACCGTGTAGTCCATCCGCCGCACGGAGCCGAGATGCCCCGCGACCAGCGGACCGGTGTGCATGCCGATACCGATCCGTAGCTGACTCGCCTCACCCTTAAAGAACGCGCGGTTCGTGGAAGCCACGAGCTCCTGAATTTCCACCGCCGCCCTCACCGCGGAGGTGGCGTCCTCGTCGTGGTGCTCAATCGGAACACCCCAGGCCGCCATAATGCAATCACCGATAAACTTGTCGATGTACCCTTTGTGATTGACCACGATTTCCACGGCCTCGTTGAAATACTCGTTCAGAATCTTGACGATGTACTCCGGGTCTCTTCCCTCGGTAAAACTGGTGTAACCGCGAATATCGGCGAAAAAGATCGTCGCAAGCTTCGTGTCACCCCCGGGCTTAACCAGCTCCGGCCGCTGCACCAGATCCTGAACCAGCTCGTTCGAGAGGTACCGGGCAAACATATCCTTAATGACCCGACGCTCTTCGCTTACTACCTGCATCTGTTCCTTGAGCTGATTCTCCGAGGTCTGATCGGTAAAGAGAAGTGTAAGCCCCTCGAACTTGCCCCGCTTTCCCTGCAGAGGAGAGACGTTGAGGGAGAAGTCTATCGCCTCATCCCCGGCGGAGTAGATTCCCTCCACACCGAGAATCGGATTCCCCGTCTCGCCGACCTTCTCGATGTTCTTCTTTACCGCCTTGGTCAGCGCCTTTGCAAAGACCGTATTGAAGTCGTGGCTGAGATGCTCCTCCCGGAGACCGAGGCGCTCCGCGGCGGCTCGGTTGAAATAGTGAATCGAGCCGTCCGGGTCGGTCGTTACCAGAAGGTTTGTCATGGAGTTGAAGACGTTTTCCTGATACCGCTCGAGCTCTTCGATCTGGCGAGCGTGATCCTCGAGCTCCCGATAGAGGCGGGAGTTGTGCAGCATCCCCGCGGCGAGGCGTAGGAGCCCGTCGAGGAAACGAAGCCGGAGCCGGCCGAAGTGGTTCGGGGAGCGAGAATTGAGAATAAGAATGCCGATAGCCGCCTTCGGCGTAAAGACCGGCAGGGCGATGCCGCTTTCCATCTCTTCATGGAGAAGAAGCTCCAGAAAAGGGCTCTCCCGGCGGGAAAGCAGCACCACCGCCTCCTCACAATCCTCGAGAAAGCTCACCAACTCCGACTCCCGGGCGAAGCTCCTGGGAACCTCGTAGCGACCCCGTTGAAAGGTTGATTTCAGCTCCCCGGAAGAGCCGTGGTCGTCGCGAGGATAGAGATAGAGCACCGCAAGGTCCGCGCGGGTGACATCGAGGGACTGTTCAACCAGGGAGGCAATGACGCTGCGGAAGCTGATCTCCTGGGAAAGAAGCGAGCTCGCCCGAACAAGCTCTTCGAGAACTTCAATGTTCTCCTCGGCCATAGGCCCTCCCTGGAAAGTGTTATTCCTACATAGGTATCACCAACCGGGCCGGTTGGCAATCGCCCGCCTCAACCGG
>JBKHED010000102.1:0-8382 GCA_046540995.1 Spirochaetaceae bacterium
TAATCGTAGTCGACGTGCAGAACGACTTTCTCCCTGGAGGAAACCTGCCGGTCCCCAAGGGAGACGAGGTGATCCCCTTCATTAACGAGAAGATGCCGGAGTTCGAACTCGTCGTGGCTACTCAGGACTGGCACCCCGCGGACCACGGCAGCTTTGCCTCCCAACATCCAGGCAAGAGTCCCGGAGACGTTGTCGAGCTCAACGGGCTCGAGCAGATTCTCTGGCCGGACCACTGCATACAGCACTCCTTTGGGGCATCCTTCGCATCGGGCCTCGATATCGAGCAGATCGAGCATGTGGTGCGTAAAGGCACCGACCCCGGCGTGGACAGCTACAGCGGCTTCTTCGACAACGGCCACAAAGTCGATACAGGCCTGAACGATCTGCTAAAGAAGCGGGGTGTAGACACCATCTACATCGCAGGCCTCGCCGGGGACGTCTGCGTCAAGTTCACCGCCCTCGACGGCGCCTCCCTCGGGTACAACACCTACCTCTACACGCAGGGAACCAGGGCCGTAAACCTCAACGAAGGGGACTTCGAGAAGGCCCTGGAGGAGATGGAGAATGGGGGAGTTGAAATTATCGAGTAGGCCCGCGGTTGAGAGTCCCGTCCTCGCCCTGTGGCGGGGGCTTTTCCTTTTGTGGTAGAGTGCCGGCTATGGAACAGTACAAGCGCACCGCCACCTGTGGCGAGCTTACCGGCAAAGACGCGGGCAAGCAGGTCACCCTCAACGGTTGGGTCCACCGCAACCGAGACCACGGAGGCGTTCACTTCATAAACTTGCGAGATCGCCACGGTGTTACCCAGGTCGTGGTCGATGATGATGCGCCCTGGGAACTTGCTCATAAGGCGGGGGAGCTCAAGTACGAGTACTGCGTCGCTATCGTCGGCACCGTCCGTAAACGGCCGGACTCCATGGTAAATCCCGAAATGGCGACCGGGGAGATCGAAGTGGCCGCCTCGGAAATAGTCATCCTCAGTCGCTGCGAGGCGCTACCCTTTATGGTGGACGAACGGAGCGACGCCCGCGATGAGCTCCGTCTCAAGTACCGCTATCTGGATCTACGCTCCTTTTCCATGCAGCGAAAGATCAAGCTCCGCCACGATGTCGCCTTCGCGATCCGGGAGTACCTGGTAGGCCAAGGATTCTACGAGATCGAGACTCCGAGCATGATCAAATCCACCCCCGAGGGTGCCCGGGACTTTCTTGTCCCCTCCCGTCTCCATCCCGGCAAGTTCTACGCCCTTCCCCAGAGCCCGCAGCTCTTTAAGCAGATACTTATGGTCTCCGGCTTCGACCGGTACTTTCAGCTCCCCCACTGCTTTCGAGATGAGGACGCGAGAGGGGACCGGCAGCTCGAGCACACCCAGGTAGACATGGAGATGAGCTTTGTCTCCAAGGAAGATGTCTTCCAGGTTGTTGAAGGGATGATGGCCCACACCTTTAAACAGGCCCTGGACGTTGAGATCGAGACGCCCTTTCAACGCCTCTCTTACGCCGAAGCGATGAACCGGTACGGCTCGGATAAGCCGGACCTCCGGTACGAGATGGAGATGCACGATTTCGCCCACTTTGCCGAAGAGAGTGAGTTCGGGGTCTTCAAGGGGGTTCTGGAGAAGAACGGCTCGGTAAAGGTACTCGTGGCCGAAGGGTGCGGCGACTACTCACGAAAACAGATCACCGAGCTCGAAGACGCCGCCAAGACCTACGGCGCTAAGGGACTCGCCTGGATGAAAGTCGTCCCCGCCGAAGGGGGCGCCGCGGATGAAGGGCCCGAAGGGGCGGTCGCCTTGGAAGGCGGCATTAGCAAGTTTTTTGCGGAGAAAGCGGCGGAGATCACCAAGCACTGCGAGGCCAAAGCGGGGGATCTGCTGCTCTTTGTGGCGGACGAGTGGAAGACTGCGTGCACCTCCCTCGGGGCGGTTCGCTCCCGCCTCGCTAAGCAGCTCGGCCTCACCGACCCGAAGCGGTTCACCTTCGCCTGGATTATCGACTTTCCTCTCTTCGACTGGAACGAGGAGGAGCATCGGTGGGAGGCGTCTCACCACATGTTTACCATGCCTCAGGAGCGCTTCCTCGATCGCATGGAAGATGACCCCGGGGCGGTTCTCGGGGAGCTCTACGATCTCACCTGCAACGGCTACGAGCTCGCCTCGGGCTCCATCAGGATTCACGATCCGGAGATCCAGCAGCGCATTTTCGATATCGTCGGTTTCTCCCGAGAAGAGGCGGAGCGACGGTTCGGCTTTCTCCTGGAAGCGTTCCGCTACGGCCCCCCGCCCCACGGTGGAATCGCTCCCGGACTGGACCGCCTGGTCATGATTATGGCGGAGGAGGAGTCGATTCGAGAGGTAATCGCCTTTCCGAAAAACACCGTCGGGATTTCGCCGATGGACGACTCCCCTTCACCGGTGGAACCGGCGCAGCTGCGGGAGCTCGGATTAGAGCTTAGGAAGGAGACGGAGAAGCGGCTCGAAGAAGAAGACACCCCGGAGTCCTAAAGGGTGTGCCGGCGGGCGCGGCCTAGAGTATAATATGGGATCATGAGCGACATCGTTCACGGTACAAGTCCCACCAAGCGTCCGGATCGGTACACCTACCGAGAGTATCGGAGTTGGCCCGCCGAAGAGCGATGGGAACTGATAGACGGTTTGGCCTTCGACATGAGTCCCGCTCCGCGCCGGAGGCACCAATCCTTGATTATCCAGATCGCCGGGCAGTTGGACGGCTATTTCGCCGGGAATCCATGCCGCCCATATGTCGCGCCGGTAGACGTACTTCTCCCCGAGGGAGACGAGTCCCTCGAGGAGGTAGAAACGGTGGTACAACCGGACGCCTTTGTCGTCTGCGCGCCGGAGAAATTGATCGAAGAAGGCGTCCGTGGCGCACCCGATTTCGTTACGGAGGTACTCTCCCCTGGTACGGCGATGAAGGATCAGTCGGAGAAACGACAACTCTACGAGAAGCACGGGATCAGCGAGTACTGGATCATTAACCCCGAGACGTTTGAGGTATTTATCTACACTTTGAAAGATAACGGGAGGTACGGTCTGCCGGCAGTCGCCGACCTCCGGGACGCACCGGCGGTGGGTCGTTTTCCCGGCTTAACCCTACGGGTCCGGCCGGAGGAGCTTTAACGCGCAGGGCGCTCGCCCCACCGCGCCGCTTCACCCCCCTGCACCGGCGCCAAGACACTCGCTATCACGCTCTCCCTCACCGCCGATTACCCCGCTCTTTCGGCCCGCCTCTCCGGCGATTTCGAGAACCCGATCGAGATCCTCGTCAGTGTGAATCGCCATAAAGGAGGTGCGGATGAGCGCGCGGTTCGGCGGCACCGCTGGGGAGATCACCGGGTTCGTGTACACCCCCATATCGAACATCGCCTTCCAGAAGGCGAAGGTCCTGTTGTCATCACCAATTATGAGAGGAATAATAGGCGTCTCGGTGACACCGACATTAAAGCCGAGCTCCCGAAACCCGTTTATCATCTTGTTGGTGATTTCTCTCATCCGCGTTGCCCGCCAGGGCTCCTCTTCGATGATTCGCACCGCCTCGAGAACTGCCGCAACCTGCGGCGGCGCCATACTCGCGGAGAAGATGAGGGAGCGGGCGTGGTGCTGAACGTAGTCCATCACCTCCTTCTCCCCGGCGACGAACCCGCCGATGGAGCCAAAGGACTTCGAGAAGGTGCACATGGTGATATCCGGGGGGCCAATATCGATACCTTGGTCCCGCCAGTGCTCCGGGGTGCCCCGACCGGTGGAGCCGACCACCCCGATCGCGTGAGCCTCGTCGAGGTAGACCGGGGCACCGTACTCCTCTCCGAGCTCCGCGATCCTGGGATACTTCGCTATGTCTCCCTCCATGGAGAAGACCCCGTCGGTAACGATGAGCTTCGGTTCTTCCTCAGGGATCCGGGAGAGAATCTTCTCCAGGTCCATCATGTCCGCGTGCTTGTACCGGTGGATGGTAACCTCCCGGTGAAAGCCGTCGGAGAGGAAGAAGCCGTCCATAATGGAGGCGTGATTGTACTTGTCGCTTATGATATGAGCACGGCGCTCGAGCAGTGCGGAGATCGCCCCGAGATTGGTCTGATAGCCGGTGGTAAAACAGAGCGCCCACTCCTGCCCAACGAACTCCGCCAGCTTTCGCTCGAGCTCCTCGTGAAGGGAGAGAGTGCCATTCATAAAACGGGAGCCCGAACAGCTCGTCCCGTGGTCGTCTATCGCCTTTTTCGCCGCCTCTCGGAGGCGAGGATCGTAAGCGAGGCCGAGATAGTTGTTGCTTCCGGCCATAATGTACTCCGCCCCATCGATCCAGACCCGGGTTCCGTGGGTTGTAGAAACGGGACGAAAGTAAGGGTACCACCCCTCTTGCCTCGCCTTCTCGGCGTCTTTAAAGGCGTAACACTTATTGAGTATAGATTTTTCCGGCACGGGTTACTCCTTGCGTCATTCTTAGCATAATTCGCTCCCCCAGCCGGGGAGCGATTCGATAGATAAACAGTTCCATTCTTGCCTTTAGGGTCGGCACGATAACCGGCTGACGCCGGTACAGCTTCTTAAGAGCGTACGGCGCCACCTTCCGAGGATCAAGCGGCTTGTTCCCGGCGAGGGCCCGGGTTTCCGGAGGCTTGGTGGCGGCTTCCGCCAGTAGTCCCGGGGTATCCATATCTCCCGGGGCCAAGACGCTTAGGTAGATCCCCTCCCGGTAGAGCTCCTGTCTGAGGGCAAGAGAGAGTCCGTAAACTCCAAACTTGGTTGCGCCGTAGGCGGTGTAGCCGAACACCGGTATCACCCCGGCGAGGGAAGAGACGGTGAGAATGTGACACGGCCTCTCCGTCTGGGCTCGCATCGCTCCAACGGCGAGCTTCAGGGCGTTCCAGGTGCCGGTGAGGTTAGTCTCGAGCTGTCGTCTGTAGCGCTCCTCGGTGATCGCCTCGAAATAGTCAGGCTCGGCAACTCCCGCGGTATGAAGGAGCGTCCGGGGCGGCCCGACCCGGGCGGAGGCACGATCAAACGCCGCCTCGAGAGACGCGTAGCTTGAAACGTCCGCCGTTTCGGAGTGTAGCTGGGAACCGGTGCCGATGGCGGAGAGGGAGGCCACGGCCCGATCGAGACGCTCCGCATCCCTAGCAAAGAGCACCACCGGCGCTCCGGCCTTGAGAAGCTCAGCGGCGAGAGCAAACCCTAAGCCGCTTGAGCCCCCGGTTACATATGCTGGTCCGTCCTTGCCTGCACTCATTCTTTTCAATGTAGGGGGCCCCGGTAAGAGCGGTCAACGACTGACCGAAAGTTGATGGGAGCGTACCTCCTCGGCAATCAGGGCGATGCCCTGCTCCACATCCTCCGGCGCCTGGGAGTAGTTGAGGCGGATGCACTGGTGCCTGTGATCCCACTCCTCCTCACTGCCGAAGAAGAAGTACTCTCCGGGCACAACAATAACGCGGCGCTCTTTGAGCCGCCGGTAGAGCTCCCGGGTTGTAATCGGCAGCTCCTTGAACCAGAGCCAGAGAAAGAGAGAGCCCTCACTCTTGTGGAGGGAGTAGGGAAGCTCCTCTCCGAAGTAGTGGCGAACCCACTCCTGAGCCTGCCTGGATTTTGCGAGATAGTAGGGGCGAATCACTTCCCTGCTCAGCTGAAGGAGCTCCCCGGACCGGAGCATCGGCTCAACGAGAACCTGCCCGACGCTCCCATTGGCAAGGCTCAGGACGGCGTTGCTCGCCGCTATGGCGGAAGCCATTTCCTCACCGGCGACCATGATACCGGTCCGAACTCCCGGGAGGCCGATCTTGGAGAGGCTCATGGCCACCACGGTGTTCTCGTTCCAAATCGGCGTCACATCCTGGAAGATGAGATCCGGAAAGGGGGTTCCGTAGGCGTTGTCCAGAAGCAGGGGAATCCCATGCTCCCTGGCGAGGGCGTCGAGGCGGTGTATCTCGGTATCCGTCAGCACGTTACCGCTCGGATTGGTGGGGCGCGAAACGCAGATCGCCGCGATCTCGGGATCGGTCATCAACCGCACCTCGAGGGTATCGAAGTCGATGTGGTATTTGTGGGTCCGGTCATCGATAATCTCGATTCTCGGCTTCAGCGCAACGAAATCCTTCGCGTCCAGACCCTGGTCGGCGTAACCGATGTACTCGGGTAGAAGGGGAAAGAGAATCTTTCGCCTGCCGCCGGTTGGGGCTTCTCCGGAGAGCATGTTGAGAAGGAGATAGAAGCCGCTCTGGCTACCGTTGGTAACGACAATATTCTTCTCGGTCACCGGCCAACCGAACTCATCCCGAAACATCTCCGCCAGCGCCGCAAGGAAGGAGGGTCTTCCCGCCGGGGTATCGTAGTTGGCGACCATTCGCTCGAACTCGTTTCCGTTGGAGAGGATCTCCTCCATTCTTCTCCGCCAGACCTTGTTCATCTCCGGTATGTGCGCCGGGTTTCCACCGCCGAGCATGTACTTCTTTTCGCTTCCCGCCATTGCCCGCCCCATGTCATCCATGAGGTCGAGTATGCCGCTATGTGCCGTGAACTTTTCGCCGAATCTTGAGAGTTCCATGCTCGTAGAAGTATATCCGAGGGCCGTGGCAATTGAAACAGCGCTGTCGTTTCTGTATGCTTATGCAGAATTCCGGCGGATACCGCATAGATTTCCCCCGAACGGAGTAGAGTAGATGTACACTATCAAGACGCTTAACAGCATCGCGGAGCGCGGGCTATCCATACTCGGCGACCGCGGCTTCACAATTGACGACGGGGCAGAGAACCCTGACGGAATTGTCCTCAGGAGCGCAAAGCTCCACGAGTATGAGTTTCCCAAAGCGCTCAAGGCTATATCGAGAGCCGGGGCGGGGGTTAACAACATTCCCGTGGAACGGTGCACCGAGGAAGGCATCGTGGTCTTTAACACCCCCGGTGCGAACGCCAACAGTGTAAAAGAGCTCGTTATCGCCGGGCTCCTCCTCTCCTCCAGACGGATTTACCATGGGCTCGCCTGGACCCACTCCCTCTCTCCGGACCAGGAGGATGTGGGAAAGCTGGTGGAGAAGGAGAAGAAGCGGTTTGCAGGTCCCGAGATCGCGGGCAAGAAACTCGGAATAATCGGCCTCGGCGCAATCGGTGTCATGGTGGCAAATGCCGCTACGGGGCTGGACATGGAAGTTATCGGTTACGATCCGTTCATCTCCGTGGAATCAGCCTGGGGCTTGCATCGTCAGGTGGAGCGTGCAAAGAGCCTGGAGGCGCTCCTCGGCAGCTGCGACTACATTACGCTGCACATACCCCTCAATGACGATACAAAACGGATGCTCGGGACAAAGCAATTTGCACAGATGAAGCCGGGCACCCGGCTCCTCAACTTCGCCCGGGGCGGCCTGGTGGACAACAGCGCCCTCGTCGAGGCGATTGACAACGGCACGGTCCACGCCTACGTTACGGATTTTCCCGAACCGGAGCTCCTGGGAAGGGATGCGATTCTCTGTGTCCCCCACCTCGGAGCTTCCACCCCGGAAGCGGAGGAGAACTGCGCGGTGATGGCCAGCAGGCAGATCGCCGACTACCTGGAGAAAGGGAATATCCGCAACAGCGTCAATTTCCCGGAGTGCCAGATGGAGATGACCTGCGACCACCGGATTACCATCGCGAACCGTAACATTCCGAATATGGTGGGACAGATTACGGCTATTCTGGCGGAAGAAGAGATCAATATCGCCGATCTCCTGAACCGGCACCACGGGGAGGTGGCGTACAACATTATTGACATCGACACCCCCGCCTCTCAGCGGGCAATCGACCGAATGAACTCCATCGACGGGGTGATTTTCGTACGGAGTATCTCGAAAGCGTGAGCAGCTCCTGGTAAACTCGAGAGCTATGAACGGCACTAATCCGAGCCCGTCCGGCGTCCGACCGGGGCGCGGGGGGCTCCTGTTGATCCTTCTGGTTCTGATCGCTCAGGCCCTGGCGGCGGAGGAACTCGATCCGGGCATCTACGCCCGAATGGAAACACCCCGGGGAGAGATCCTCCTAGAGCTCACCTATGAGAAGACCCCGCTAACGGTAATGAACTTCGTTGGTCTCGCCGAGGGCAGGCTGGAGACAAACCGTGGTCAGGGGCGCCCCTATTACAACGGATTGACCTTTCATCGAGTGATCGACGAGTTCATGATTCAGGGTGGAGATCCGAGAGGAGACGGAAGCGGCGGGCCGGGGTATCGGTTCCCCGACGAAATCGATCCAACTCTGAAGCATGACCGCCCCGGGACCCTCTCCATGGCGAACGCGGGCGCCAACACCAACGGGAGCCAGTTCTTTATTACCCACGTTCCCACCCCGTGGCTCGACGGAAAGCATACGGTCTTCGGTTACGTCGTGGAGGGGCAGGA
>JBKHED010000103.1:0-8324 GCA_046540995.1 Spirochaetaceae bacterium
TGCTCGAAGCGCTTCTCCACATTATCGAAACCCTGGCGCATGAGAGCCATCTGCCGCTCAATGGACTCCTCAACCTTTACGACACGCTCGAGCATAACCGGATCGGTGTGGACCGCCGCCGGAGGAACTACTTCCCGGAACCAGACGGCGAGATTGGCTTTGACATAATCCCCAATGGAATCGAGGGTCTCTCTTGAGAGTTCCATCATCTCTTTCATGGCGCTTCCTCCCTTGCTATGTAAGTAGGGGAAAACGCCTCTCTTGCTTCAAGTATAGTGCGGTAACCGCTGAGAATCGAGAGAAACCGTCCCGAATGGACAACGTCGGTCACTTAACGGACCGTAAGCTCGAACGCCGCTACTCATCTCCTCCGCAACCGCTATGAGCGAGCCTCTTTGATCCGCGCGTTGAGAGCTTCTCGGCTCGGAATGATCGACTCGTAGGCGAGGTCGCCGTTAATGTAGATGCTCGGAAGCTGCTTTACACCCATCTTTTGCGCTCGGACAATGTTCTCGAGGTTGGTCGCCTTGTACTCAACAACATCTATGCCCTCTCCGAACTCCTGCTTAGCATCCATTGCTGAGCGGAACATATAGGTACAGGCGGCGCAGGTGTCCGAATCAATGGTGAAGACCTCGATGAGAGGACGCTCCAGGCTATCGTAATCCGGGATCTCTATCTCTATGTCCGGCAGCTCTCGACTGTAGTTTGCCACGAGCTCTCGGGACTGTTCGGTCTCTTGCACGGCCTGGGCGCAGGCGACGGTGTTCTCGATGGGCGTGTCGTAGGGCATGTCACACCCCGGAGAGACGATGAGGTTGTGATGGTCGACGCTGTCGAGCTCATCGATTACAACCTTCATGTTGTCCTGCTGATTGCCGAAGAGCATCACACTCGCCAGAGGGATATTGCCGGCGATCGTTACGTTGTACTTGTCGGTGGTCTTCTTCGCCTCGGCCATGTTGATATTCTCATCGATGGAGATCCCGTCGGGCCCCGTCTTGCACATAACCTCGATATTTCGGGTGGCGTCCCCGCAGACGAAGAAGGAGGAGAACGCCCCGCGCTCTCTAATGGAGTCGAAGAGGCGAGTGTAGGGCTCGGAGAGAAACTCCTCGAAGTGGTCCGGAGAGATCTGCGAGACAAGAGGATCTACCGAGGCTATTACGTCCGCTCCGGCGTCGACGTACAATTCTGCCATCGTTTCGCCGACTTTCGTGGTGTAATCGAGAAGCCGAGCCACGTATTCTGGGTCATCGAACATGTCCATAAAGATGTTCGTGCCTCTCAGATGCGAGGCGAGGGTGAACGGTCCGCAGAAGAGCCCGTAGAGGGCGGTAGCATTTCCCACCGTCTCCTTCATGTGTCGGGTCGCGTTAAGGGCCATCTCCAGGCGTCCTTCGTTGCCGGTCGGCAGGGTCTCTGGGATCTCGTCGCTCCCTTCCAGGGGATGGGTGGTTACCGTCGGCGGGGCGTCCTCGGACCAGAGGAGCTCACAGCCGAGGAACTCCGCCTCGATCTGCAGATCGAACATGATAGGCTGTCCGTCCGGCCGATAGAGTTTGTGGACCTCCTCCAGCGAGCGAATGAGAGCCGCCTCATCGGTGTAGACGGTCCTTGCCGTCTCCCCGATAAGTTTGCCCGCATGGACACCTGCAAAAGGTACCCAGGGCACCTTATCCGTGCTTTCATGCTTGAATGCGGCGAATATACGTTCCTTTCCCGTCACGACTATACCTCCAGTGATTACTGCTAGTTGTTTGATTGGAGAGTGATTCGGATGCGCTATCTCGTGCTATGTCTCGCAGCTCTCGGCGCCCGGACCGACTCTGCCGGTCTCCACCGTCGCCCCACGGCTTTCTCCATTGTTCGGGTAGAATTCAACGACTCCCGGCAAGCCCGGTATCGCCGATACTTCCTCAATCGCAACGTTTGCGCCAACGGCGCTCACGAATACCGGACCCTCATCGGTTTCTAAGTACCCCTTGATGCGTAACGCCGCGGCCGCCTTTTCCCGCAGCGTCTCTTCTAGCTCTCGGCGAGTCAGCTTGCCCGGTGGGTTCCAGGAAACGACGACCGGCTTCCGGTTATCCCACCCTTCGTACTCCTCTCCCGCCGGGCCCCGGCGCTCGAGGGAGGCTACCGGTCTTTCGGGCAACTCCTTTCGGCGGACCCTTCCAAAGTCCGTCCGTACGATCCCGCAGTGCGGATTGAGACTCCCCACGGCCCGAGCGACCGCGGCGATCTCGTTTTCGCTCCCGGCGTCACACTTGTTTATGACAACTAGGTCGGCGTAGACGATCTGCTCTTCTACGGCGTTGACGGTGGCGCGCATCTTAAAAAAGCGTGGCGCATCAACGACGGTAACCAACCCGGCGTAGTGGAAGCGCTCCTCACTTCGTTTTCGCGCCTCCTCGATAATGGGCGCAAGGGCTCGGGGCTTGGCCATTCCTGAGGCTTCCACGAGTATGCCGCTCACCGGCGCCGCCGAAAGCCGCACGAGGGCGTCGACAAAGGATCCGGAAAGGCAGGAGCAGAAGATTTGGCCGCCGTTCAGCTCTACTACCGGAGTTCCCGCGTCCGGTGAGATCAGGTGCGCGTCTACCCCTAGGGTGCCGAAGTCGTTTACCAGCACCCCCACGGGGTCGGGAGCGAACTCCCGGAGGAGATGATTGAGAAGCGTGGTCTTTCCCGTTCCGAGAAAGCCGCTTACGATCCAGAGCGGTCGGCTCGATTCACTCATACTCCCGCCTCACAACGCCCCTAGGCGCCTATGAGTTCCAGGGCCATCTCCGCCGCGCTGGCCGCATCGCCGGTGTAGGCGTCGGCTCCGATTGTCTCACAGAACTCCTGCGTGATCGGCGCACCGCCCACCATGATCTTTACGCCATCACGCAAACCGGCGTTCTCAGCCTCGGCGACGACGTTTTTCATCTCGTTCATCGTCGTGGTGAGAAGCGCGGAGCAGCAGATTATGTTTGCATTGTTCTCCCGGGCTGCCGAGATGAACTGCTCGGCGGAGACGTCGGTACCGAGGTCTACGACGTTAAAACCCTTGCCCTCCATCATCATCTTGACGAGGTTCTTGCCGATATCGTGAAGGTCGCCTTTGACCGTGCCGATTACGACGGTACCCTTCGACTCTACCGCCTCGTCCATGAGAAAAGGCTTGAGTATTTCGATCCCTGCGGTCATGGCGCGGGCGGCGATGAGCACCTCAGGAACGTAGATCTCATTCTTCTTAAAACGCTGGCCGACGATGTTCATTCCCGCCATGAGACCCTCTTCGAGGATCTCCTTTGCCGTGGTACCGTTGTCGAGCTGCTCCTGAACGAGCTGCTTAACATCCTTTGCTTTTCCCTTCTGCAGGGATTCCGAAATGGCTTGAAGACTCATGCTTCTCCTCCTGTTGTTCCCGATTCTATTGATTCTCGATTAACGAGCGGTATGGTGAGTTCGTGCACGTCTGGAAAGGTCATCCGTTCTATGTATCGATCCTGAAAGAGGGCGTGGCCTGAAAGCTCCAAATACTCTACTTTGGCCTGAAACGACTGCATCCGAGGGAGGGTCGGCGAGTTTCGGAGAACCTCAATTGCTCCGACGCCCGCGGCGTTCGAGACTGTCTGGAACCGCTCCACGGGAATCTCCGGCAGGAGTCCGATTATGACGGCGCTGCCGATATCCAGGTGGTGTCCGAAACCACCGGTAAGAACGATCCGCTCCAACTGGTCGTGTTCGATGCCGGCGTGGTGCAGGAGCGTATCGATACCCGCTGCTATCGCCGCCTTGGCCAGTTGAATCTCCCGCACATCCTTCTGGGTGAAGAGATAGGGCCCTGCCATCCTGACCGCGGGCTCGCCGTTTTCGGCTTCGATGAGGCGCTTCTCATACGCGGTTGCCACCTCCCCTTCGGCGACCTCTCGGAGCTCCGTTGGATCGAGCATTCTGCCGGTCTCCTCCACAACGCCGTCCTTTAACAGCGTGGAGAGCAGATCTAGGAGTCCCGAGCCGCACACTCCGACAGGCTCGGCGCCGGCAATGGTATCGAAGCGAAATGAGAGCCCCTCTCGTCGCCAGGTTCGTATCGCTCCGGCGATACCCCCGACTCCCGCGCTTATGGAGGCCCCCTCAAAGGCGGGCCCCGCGGCGGTGGAACAAGCGAGGATTCGATCCCCAAAACGGAGGGCGAGCTCCCCGTTCGTGCCAATGTCTACGAGGAGGGTGGTGCGGGGGTCTCGGTCCATATCAACCGCCACGGCGGCACTCACGATGTCCGCTCCGACGTAGGCGGAGACCGAAGGGAGGAGAATGGCGGCCCCGGCCTCAGATAGTGGGAGGGAGAGTTGGTGCGGCGGGTACTCCCGGCTCTCGATAAAGACCGGGGTGAAGGGAGCTCTCCCGATACCGGAGGGGTCCTCCGCGGCGAGGAAATGGAGCATCGTCGTATTGCCGGCGAACGACACTACCCCGACGTCCGTCAAGGCGCCGCCGTTACGTTCGGTGAGTTCCGTGAGCATTTCCTGGATCTGGGCTCGAATGGCCCGGGAAAGGGAGGAGAGCCCCCCCGCGTCCGAGTGGGCTATGCGGCTCAGGACATCCGCGCCGTAGACCGACTGCCGATTCATCCGGGCGAGCACATCAACAGGTTCGCCGGAGGCGCTCTCGATTAGGAAGACCGCAACGGTAGTAGTCCCGATATCAACCGCCGCCGCGAGCCGGCCGGCCTCCGCGGCTCTCGGGAGAGGTTCCGCAGGGGTTCCGAAATCCGGCAAATCCCCTTTTACCGTGGCATCCCGATATTCCCCCACTGCCTCGACCTTGGAAACCAGCTCAGCCGCACAGGTGCAAGCGAGCCTATAACCCAGCTCGAGTTTCTCAGAGGAGATAAAGCGGCGATCCGGCGCTGAGGGCTCTGGTCCACCTTTCGGCTCCAAGACTCGGACAAGGCACTTGCCGCATCGGCCCCGTCCTCCGCAGGGCGCGGAAATCGACACCCTCGGCTCCCCGGCGAGCGCCTCCAAGAGAGTCGCCCCCTTTGGGCTGTGGAGCTCAATCGTGCGGTCTTGCTGAATCAGCTCAAGCACCTTCTGCCCCGCTCTCTTCCGCATGGAATTCCTCAGCGTCGATCAGCCGAACTACTTCGTCATCGCTGCCTGTTTCAAAGGTCTTGCCGGGAGTGCAGACGATTGTTTCCTCCTCCCGCCAGTCGCCGTTTAGAATCCGCCTGAGAAACCCCGAATCTCCGCAGATAGATTCGCTCTTTCCGCCGAGATCCCGGGCGATTTCCTCCGTCCTTTGGTGATATTTCTCATTATCGAGCTCCGGCCAGGTTATCAAAGCGGCCCGGCTGTAGGAGGAGAGGGAGTCTCGCTCCAGTTGGACCAGGTAATCCGCGTTCTCCTCGCCGTAGAGCTCAGCAAAGCGCTCTTTCATCAGCTCGCATTGCTCCCCGCAGGGAAAGGCCGACTGCTCTATCCACCCCGGGCTAAACCAGTAGGTGCCCGGAGCCTTGGCGAACTCCTGTTGGTACCGCTTGTGTGAGCCAAGGAGAAGTGCTATGCAATCGTGGCTCCGGGGAAGCACCAGAGGTAGCCGTCTGGTTTGGAGTCCAGCGACGGCCCGGGAGCAGAGACCGAATCCGAGAATGATCGCCGAGTACTCCTCCGGCGGACGAGCTACGGAGTCCGGTCCGTCCAGGGGCGCCTCGGTTCGATCAATCTCCTGCTGGATTTCCTCTCGTAAGAGGGAGGGATAGTTATGCAATCCCTGTTTGAGCCAGACCACATCGATGACGGCGGAGCTCTTGGCGATAAGGAGCGAGATCTCACGGCTGAAGACCCGACAGGCAATCAGTTTGTAGCGCATTGTATCGATATATTGTGCGCTCTTTCCCGACCCGTCTATAATAGTTTTATTATGCTTGGTATGTTTTTAAGATGAATGTCGACAGACTCAACGCGGAAACTCAGGAACGCATCTCCGAGGCGGCGCTCCTTGCCCACCAGTATGCCGAGGCCACCGGCGTGGAGTGTGCGCTTTTGGACCGCCACGGCGTGGTCCGCTATCCGGTTCAGACCCGGGCGTATCCATGCTGGGTCTGCCGACTATCCCACGGCTCCCTGCCGGACTCCGATCGCCTCGGTCGGGAGCATCTCGCCTGGGCGGAGCAGGCAAAACGGTTCGGCGGTCGACAGGTCTTTCTTTGCCCCAGTGCCCTCCTGCACTGGGTAGTACCGCTCACCGACGATGGGGGCGATACGGTGGGAGCCCTCGTCGGCGGACCGGTACGTACTATTGAGGAGGACTCTTTCTTCGCGGATGAGATTCTCCGTCCCCTCCGGGAGGTCTCGCCGGAGGTCGCTAGGGTGGAGGAGGCGAGTCTCAGAGCGATGTTCGACCGAATACCGGTGGTCACTTCCTCCCGGGTTCAATCTCTCACCGAACAGCTCTATCGAGCAGCCCTTTCTCTCCGGAGTGGCATAAACGAGCAGAGCAGGAGCGGCTCCGAGCGGCTATTGCGGGAGTCCCGCATTAACGAGTACATACAAGAGCTCAAGCGGTACCGTAGCGAGGCCGGCCTCGATCCCGAACGACCGACATATCCTTTGGATAAGGAGCAACGCCTCCTCGATGCCATAGCCAACGGGGAAGTAGAAAACGCCCAGGCCGCGCTAAACGAGCTCTTGGGCCACGTCTTTTTTACCCTCGGCGCCGATCTCGAACGTATTCGCAACAGAGCCCGGGAGATCGTGGTGCTCCTCTCCCGCATTTCCATAACCAAAGGGGCTGACGCCGACCGTGTCTTCGGTCTCAACTACCAGTTTCTCGACGAGCTTGATGAGCTCGAGGACATAAATGAAATTGCCCACTGGATGGCGCGAATCGTCCGCCGTTTTGCCAGCTCAGTCCTTACCGTCCCCGGCGGTGCTATTCATGTGGTTGCCCTGCGTCGAGTGATCGAGTACGTGCAGCAATCGTATCGGGGCTCGGTAACCCTCACCGAAGCCGCCACCGCCGCTGGTCTCTCACCGACCTACCTGAGCCAGATCTTTTCCTCCGAGATGGGAGAGCCATTCTCTCGTTTCGTCCAGCGGGTGCGGGTCAACCGCGTGCGGGAGCTTCTTCTCTCCACCTCACTCGGACTGAGCGATATCGCCGAGCTCTGCGGCTTCAGCGATCAGAGCCATATGACCCGGGTCTTTAGAGAGGTGACCGGCACTACTCCCGCGCTCTTTAGACGGAAACGGCGGCAGATCTGACCGGCGCCGTGCCGACAACCGGCAGGAGCAACGAGAAATATATTCCCCACGACATATCCCGGTGGGGCAACAGCTCCACGCGTCGCAGACTTCGAGGCCCGGCGATCTCGCCGATGCCGGTCGTAACTCTATGAGGGGTAGTGGCTTCTGCTGCTTTGCTCAGATGGTACAGTTTCTGCTTAGATTCTCCCATACACCGCCCATTGAAAAGGAATCGTGCCATGAGTGGAAGAGAACTGCTACAAAACGCCTTGGATCACAAAGAGGGAAAGGTCCCGATCGATTTCGGGTCGACACCGGTTACCGGTATACACTGTACCGTCGTCGAGAAGCTCCGAAAGCACTACGGCCTGGAGGAGCGGCCGGTCAAAATTTGCGAGCCCTACCAGATGCTCGGCATGATCGAAGAGGATCTCAAAGAAGCTATCGGCGTGGATGTCGACGGGATTTATCCGAGAAATACGATGTTCGGTTTTCCGCTCACGGATTGGAAGGAGTGGCGCGCCCCGTGGGGACAGCTGCTTCTCGTACCCGGAAAGTTCGTGACTACCACCGACGAGAAGAAGGACTACTATCTCTATCCCGAAGGCGACACTTCTGTATCTCCGAGCGGGAGGCTTCCGGACGGCGGCTATTTCTTCGACGCGGTCATTCGTCAGGAACATTTCGACGAGGAGAATCTCAATGTCGAGGATAACCTCCAGGAGTTCAACCCGCTCAGTGATGAGGATCTCGAGCACTTTCGCCGATCCGTCGAAGAGGTCTCCAAGAGCGGCCGGGGCGTCATTGCAAATGTGGGAGGAACGGGGCTCGGGGATATCGCTCTTGTACCTGCCATGAATCTGAAAGACCCTCGGGGCATACGGGACGTTGAGGAGTGGTACGTCTCGACGGTCATGCGGCAGGATTACCTGCATGAGATTTTCGACAGGCAGACCGACATCGCCGTGAAGAACCTCGAGCGCGTAAAGGATATCCTCGGTGATACGGTGCAATCCCTCTTTATTTGTGGGACGGAGCGAGGTGCTTCGGGGCGTTTTTGGTGCCGATCAGATCGAATCCGGG
>JBKHED010000104.1:0-8280 GCA_046540995.1 Spirochaetaceae bacterium
CGAGACGGACTCTTGCGCGCTTCTTCGGATCCTTCTACTCTTATCCTATGGCTGATGCGCAACGCCGGCGAACCTACAGCTGGCAGGAATACCTCTCCTGGCCCAGGGATGAGCGATTCGAGCTGATCGACGGAGAGCCCTACGCCATGAGCCCGGCACCACGCCGGGAGCATCAGCGGCTCTTAATTGAGTTGGCCCGGCAATTGGCCAATGCGCTGCAGGAAGGCCCGTGCGACGTCTATCCCGCGCCTTTCGATGTGAAGCTCACTCCTGACGAGGCAGATGAGAGACCGACGGTGGTGCAGCCGGATCTTACCGTCGTGTGTGATGAGGCAAAACTCACGGAACAAGGTGTTACTGGTCCGCCGGATTTGGTCATTGAGATCGTCTCTCCCGATAGCGGCTTTCACGATAGGGGTCGAAAGTACGATCTTTACGAGCACTACGGCGTCCGCGAGTACTGGATAGTAGATCCCATGGAGCAGCTGATTGAAGTGTATCGTCTCGAGGCGAGACGGTTTATCCGCGGTCGCATCTCCGGCCCGAAGGATACCCTTGTTTCCACCGCAGTGCCGACGGTGGAGGTCGATCTCTCCCTCCTGTTCGCGGTTCGTTCACGAGGATAGGCTTGGCAGACCCGCACGGTTTAGCACGCTGGCCTACCGGTACCCGCTCACTTTTCTCTGATCCACTGTTTGGCGTTTTTGACCGAGCGCCAGGCGACATCCGCCTGCTCCGCGTAGATCTCCGCCTCCTCAGGACTTCCTAACGTGTATCTCTCCGGTGCCTCCCGATACCTGCGCCACCGGTCGGTGAGCGCCTCGGGAACAAACGGGTTCGCCTCCAAAGCCTTTTCGAGAAAGGGTCGAGCCTCGGCCGCCCCTCCCCGGGCGTAGGCGAGAAGCGTCCGGTCCCAGAGGGCGAAGGCGCTCTCCTCCTCGTACTGGTCGAGAATCGCCTCCGCCTCGTCGAGACGACCATCGCTGATGAGCAGCGGCACCAGTCGGTATCGCACGCCGAAATGGTCGATGGGATTCTCATTGAGGACGCTTTCGAACTCCTCCAAGGATTCCTCTTTTCGCCTGAGTTCCCAGAGAAGGTCCGCTCGAACGATGCGGAGCGCGTCCAACTCCCGGTCTTCGCCTCCAAAGGCGGGAGGACGCCTCTCCGCCCGGGCCCGGGTCACACTCTCGATGCCGGCCTCGACGATTCTGAGCGCCCGGTGCGGAGTATCCGCCTGGAGCGATGCCCAGAGGTGATACGCCTCGGCGTTCGCCGGTTCTCGCTCGATGGCGCGGAGGACGTACTGTTCCGCATAGAAGCCGTCGGCGTTGTGAGCAAGGTTCAACCAGAGTTCCGACGCCTGCTGATCGGTGACCGTCGGCGCCTTCGGGGCGCTAATGCTCCATCGGAAGACCCTATCGAACCGTTCGGTTCGTCTCCAGGGTCCGTGATGGCGCACCTTAAACGGCCACCGGTAGCCCCGCTCGTCGGACTCCTCCGGCTCCACCGGAGGGGCATGTGTTCGCGCCTCTTCGAAGAGACCGAAGGGTACGCCGAAGCGCTCGAAAAAGCGCAGCGCGACGGCGTGACAGAGCTCGTCAAAGGGAGACCAGAACCCAGAGCGTATCTCCTCGAGGGCGTGGGGAAAGAGGCGTAGGAGCAGTATCGCCAGGTCCTCTTCGTAGAGGAGTTCGCCGGCGGAGGAGCGGCACGCCTGTAGAAGAATCGCTTGGGCGGCCGAAACAAGACCAGCGTCGTCGATTCGGTCGAACTCCTCGAGGATTTGGGGCCGTTTGAGGTACGCCGTCAACAATCTCCGATACAGCTCATTGTGGTCCCCCTCGGCAAGCGCCTTCTCCGCAACTTTGGTAAGGGTAAAGCGTCGATTGGAGAGTCTAATGAGTCCGCCCTTCTGGGCGAGTTTTCGCTCAAAGAGGAGCGTCGGGCTATCTCCCTCCCGGTTCACCTTGACAAAGGAGCTCTCGGCCTCGGCGTAGGCGTCGGAAAAAAGCTCCTTGACCAGGGCCGCCGGGAGAAAGCCGTTGGCCGTAGCCTTTGCTCCGTCCCGCTCCCCTAGGAGCCGAAGGAGGGCCGTTACCCGCCGCAACACCGGAAGTGCCTCGACCTCATCGGAAGCGAGCTTCGGCTCAACGGCCACGAGATCCACTATCGCCCCGGGATCCGCGTTGATGAGTCTATCGATCACTTCGCCCTCTACTCCGAGCGTCTCGGTCGGGGGGAGCGGTTCCTCGCCGTATCGAAACCGCGTCTCCGCCGGGGCATTGTCGAAGTCCGGGCCGCGAGGGTTGTCGTCATCACGGTTGTCGTCGTCGTCGGAATCGTGACCGGGAAAGGGAATTATCTTTGCCATACAGTTCTCATCCTAGGGAGTAACCGGAGAATTGCAACCCGGCCCATGAGCCGAGGAGCGCGAATGTGTGTTACAGTACTCCCACGGGACAATGAGAAGCAAACGCGCTAAAACAATCCTTCTCGTCGAAGACGAAGTGCTCATCGAACGCCGGGTAGTGTTTCCGCTTTGCGCTTCGTCTCGCCCCCTCGACTCAGCGGGCCCCAGGGAACCACAATAGGCGGTAGGTGATTATGGGACTCCCGCGGCCACTCGCCGCACTTCTCCTGTTACTCGGTTGGCTCTCGGTCGGGGCGGGAGCCCTTGGCGTCGTGTTGCCGGGCGTGCCTACCACACCGTTTCTGCTCCTGGCGGCGTGGTTCTTCTCCCTGGGATCACCCCGTCTCGAGCGGTGGCTGCGTAACCACCAGAGATTCGGACCCCCTTTGCGGGAGTGGCGCGAGAGAGGAGCACTATCGCTTCGGACCAAGATCACCGCCACGGCGCTAAAGTCTCTATCAGTTGTCCTGTTTTACCTTCAAACTCGGTCGGCTTTCTGGACCGTGGCGCTCGCGATTCTTCTCGGCGGAGTCGCCGGGTATATCTGGTCTCGACCAACCGCCCGCACTGTGACCGATACCCCCTGCGATCATTCGTGATTACCCCCTTCTCGATCGAGGCGATCGATGAAACGTGGTTCTTCCGGGTATCCGTTCCCGCGACGGTCATTCAAAACCGGATTCGAGACTCGGTGACCGCGGCGATCGTTGCTTCCGTGGTCGCCGTGCTTGTGGTGATCGGGCTGCTCGTACCTCTCCTCCCTCGCATGACACGGCCGATTCGAAACAGCGCACTCGCCGTTTCGGAGCACCTCCGAGGGTGGCAGCGATCTGACCTATCGGATGGAGGTAACAACCAGAGATGAAGTTGGCTTACTATCGGCGAGCTACAATCGGTTTGTTGAGTACCAGAGTGGTTTTCATAAAGAGCCTGAAGGAAAACTGGGCACAGACCGAAGCTGCGAAGAACGAAGTTGTCGCCTTAGCAGAGAAGACCTCGGCCTCCTGCTCAGTGCGGTGCTCGCTCTCTCTTCCACACGGCGGTGCAGTTGATCACGCGGGACATAGTCACTGTGCCGACAAAGAGCGTATCCGGAAACAGATCGAGCGAATCCAAACGGAAATCGCGAGAAGAGAGGAGAGACAGCAGCAGTGAATGGACGAAGACCCCCCAAACGAGTGCCTTGCATCCGCCACGACCGGCATAGCGTGGCTATGGCTGATCTCCGGTAAGGACCTTCTCTATCACCGTATAGAGCTCCCGCTCACGATACGGTTTTGAGAGATACGCCGTCATACCCGCGTCATAGCACTCCTGCACCTGCTTCGCGTGAGCGTGGGCGGTGAGGGCGATAATCGGGGTCTCGGAGGCGCCGGTTTCCTTCTCCCAGACGCGGATGCGACGGGAGGCCTCCACTCCGTCCATTTTGGGCATGGAGACATCCATAAGGATTAGATCGCAGGGAGTCGTCCTGGCGACGCGGACCGCTTCCTCCCCGTTCTTCGCCTGGGTCACCTTCGCGCCGGAACTGGAGAGAAACGAGGCAAGACAGAGGCGGTTTATCGCTTCATCCTCGGCGATTAACACCGAAAGCTCCGAAACTCGGGGAGCGCGCTCGGGTCGAGCAGTTTTGTTCGACTGCGCCTCCGAGACCGATTGGGGCAGGGGCAGGCGGACCAAGAAGGTGGTCCCTCGATTCAGCTCAGAGTCCACTTCTACGGTGCCGCCCATTTCTTCCGTGAGGGACCTCACAATGGAGAGGCCCAAACCGAGCCCTCCCGCGGGGTGTCCCTTTCCCTCGCCGGTTTGTATGAAAGGATCAAAGATCCGAGTGATATCTTCCTCGCCGATACCGCCGCCGCTGTCCGATACCTTGACTGCGAGCTGTTCGCCCTCGTAGCGCAGCTCGAGAGAGACCGTCCCCTCTTCGGTAAACTTGACCGCGTTAGTTCCCAGGTTTGTGAGAATCTGGACGATTCGCTCCCGGTCACCGTGAACGGTCACCTCCGGAAGCTCCGTGGAGAAGTCGAAGACAAGCCCCTCCGTCTCGGCGAGGTCCCGTAGTGTGGGCTCGAGCCAGCGCGGGAGCTCATGGAGTGGGAAATCCTTGGGCTCGATCGACAACTGTCCGGCGGCGGACCGCGAGACATCCAGTAGGTCTGAGAGCACCCGAAAGAGCTGCCGGGATGCGTCGTCCACCCTTTGAAGCCACGATCGCTGCTCATTGTCGAGTTCCGTCTTCGAGAGAAGCTCGGTCATACCCATAACACCGTGAAGCGGGGTGCGCAACTCGTGGCTCACGTTAGCCAGAAACCGCAGCTTCGTCTGATTCGCCGCCTCGAGCTCGCGTTTAGAGGATTCACTCTCTTTTAGGGCCGTCGTGAGTTGGCTCGTCTTTCTCCGAACTTCTCTGCGTAGCGCGAAAACCCAGACGCCGGCCAGGGCCACCATAAGAAACAGTGCACCCAAAGCGATAAAGGTCATGCGGGCTCCCCGCCTGCTCCACCACGGTCGCGGTTCGAGCACGCCGAACCATCGCTGGTAGATCTCATCGAACTCCCCCGAGGATTTGAGGATACTCAAGCCTTCGTTCAACTTTGCCAGCAGTTGCCTCTCTCCCTCGGGGACCGCCATGGCGTACGGGCGTTCGAAGAGGGGAGTTTCGAGCATGCGGATATTGCGATATCCTCGCTCCCTGAGCTCCTTCATACCTTGGGCCATTCCGTAGATCGCAACATCACCGTGCCCTTCCGAGAGAGCCTCGAGAACGTCGGGCCATTCGGGGACGGCAACCACTGACCTTCCGAGGCGGTGCTCCATGGCATAGTCATGTCCCAGGTCTCCCTGGTGGACGAGGATCGTGGCGTCCGCGAGATCCTCGCTTCCTCGTACCGGAGAGCCGTCTCGTACAAAGAGACCGTAGGAAGCAATGAAATGTGGAACCGTGAAGTCATGAAGAGCGTCGCGTTCGGGAGTACGATACATCCCGGATAGCATATCTATCTCGCCCGCCTCGAGTCGCCGGCGCGCTTCCGTCCAGGCAGTCAGCTCGATGGAGATGTGGAGGTCCATAATCTCCGCCAATCGGCGGAGTATCTCGATGTTGAAACCGTCAGGAGCGCCGGAGTCATTCAGAAACTCAAAGGGCGGGTACTGATGATCCCCTCCGACCCGGAGGAGCTGGGCGTCACTATCGTCCCCGGCTGATTGAGAGGGGGAGGTTTCAGAGAAATAGCGCTCCCCCCTTCCGGCGTCACTGCAGCCGAGAATAGGGAGCGCCGCGAGGATTAGCAGTGCGAAACGAATGTGGTGACCCGTTCGTGAACAGCGATTAGTGATAGAAATTGCGTCCAAGAACCCCAGTCTACCACGCCTTGCCATCCTAGTGTAGCGCAGCCGTTGGCGGCCTCTAGGAGCGGCTGAGCGGACAAGCTGAATGGCGATGAGCTTCGGATCAACTACGCCCGGTTGCCCGAGGGCCCGCAGGACTCGTTCACTTCGAACCGAGAAAGAACGCTGTGACCTCCGCCCACAACTCGGAAGTCGGGTCGTAGTCGAGGGTGTTGTGTCCCGCCCCTGGTTGTACCCAGAGCCGTTTCTCTCCTTCGTAGCCTTCGTAGAGTCTCCTGCCTAGTTCCGTGGGCACTACGTGGTCCGCTCCCGCGAGGAGCACGCCGACTCGGCCGGCATACCGTGAGAGCGCCTTCTCGTTGTCGTATCGGTCTCTTAGGAGTAGACGAACGAGAAACCTGGGAACGGAGGTCGCACCGACGTCCTCTATGTTGGTGAACGGCGTAATCAGGAGAATCGCGGGAATCGAGTCCGGGTACGCCGCTGCGACCTGAGAGGCAACGCCGGAGCCGAGAGAGGTGCCTACCACGTAGAGCGGACCCCCCGGCGTCTCCTTCAGAAGATACTCCACGCCCTCCCGGGCAGCCTGAATGAAAGCCCCTTCGCTCGGCTTGCCGGCCCTAGAGCCGTAGCCGGGGTATTCGAGGATATAGACCTCCCATGCTTCGTCTGCCCGGGGCCCCTGAAACCCGCGGACGTAGTGGTCGCGGTCGATGGCCTGCCCGCCGTTACCGTGAAATATGATCACCCTTCGAGCTTTCTCGCGACGGTTCGTGCCGGCGTACCATCCAATGCGTTCTCCTTCCTCACCGTACCACGGCTCCAACCCCTTCTGGTTCGCCATTGAGAGTAATGACCGTTCATCATCGGTTGTCGGGTGGTAGACGAAGAAATCCTGGCATCCACTCAAGAGCAAACCTCCGAGAATAGTGAGAAGAATTACCCGAAGCCCCATTATGGGTGGGCCCGATTGACGGTGGCTCATGGCTACGGGAAAGCTTACGGAATTCGCGACCCGTTTCCAACCCGGTCTGTTCGAGAACCGAGCGCTCTGCGGTGTTCGCGAGGGAGTACTCTGGTACGGTTCGGAGCTCGCATATACGCAGTAGTCTCACCAGTGCAGGAGGGCTCTGGTAGCTACCAGAGAGTATAGAATCAATGCCGGTGAGCAAATCGTTATCGCGAAATCAGGCAAGCCGGTCTGAGGTGGGCCGCACACCCCGACCGAGGCCGGGGCGCGGCAGTGCCGCGCCCTATCGCTCGCCCAGCGGCACGTACGTCTCGTTGAACGTGCCGGTGTAGATCGCTCGGGGGCGAAAAATGCGGTTGTTTTGAAGGTATTCCACCACCCGAGCGCACCAGCCGGAGACGCGGGAGACCGCAAAAATCGTCGTATAGAGATCGGTGGGGATATCCATGCTGCGATAGACCAGTCCGGAATAGAAGTCCACGTTTGGGAAGATCTTCTTCTGCTCACCGAGCGTCGAGACGACCTCATGTTCCAGGGCCACTGCGGTCTCATATAGCTGCCGGCCGTCCTGTGTCTCCGACGCCAGGAGCTTGGCTACGGGACCGAGAATGCGGGCCCTGGGATCGTACGCTTTGTACACACGATGGCCGAATCCCATGACCTTTCGTTTCTCCTCGAGGGCGGCGCGGTACCATTTGGATACTGCCCCGTATTGATTGATCTCTTCCAGCATCTTAACAACCTCTATGTTCGCACCCCCGTGGAGCGGCCCCGCCAGTGCTGAGATGCCTGAACCGATTGCGAGATAGATGTCCGCAAGTGTGGACGCCACAACCATGGCGGCAAAGGTGCTGGCGTTCATGCCGTGGTCCGCGTGCAAGATGAGGCAGATATCCATCACCCGTTCCTCCAGCGGGGTGGGTTCCCGACCGGTGAGCATATAGAGGTAGTTTCCGGCCAGGCTTAGTTCCGGAAGCGGTTCCAGAGGTAGTTTGCCCAATCGGACCCGTCCGATGGTCGCGGCGATGCTTGCGACGCCGGCTATCAGATTGTAGCAACTCTCAATCTCCTCGGAGCTCAGTCCTTCCTCCGGGCTGTCCGTGGAGACTCTCTTTCCAAAAACGCCGCTCAGGAACTCAAAGACCGGCCGCCGATAGCCGACGGGTTTGGTTTCCATGGGGATGCTGTCTTCATCGGAGGCGATAGGAGCGCCCATTTCGTCCAGACCTTGTCGGTCCCGGGTGGTTTGCTTCTGTCGCATGAGGTTGGTGCCCAGGCGCAGGGCCGCCATCGGATTCATCTCCTCCACCGGAAAACTCAAGAGGAGGCGTTGGGTTTTGGGGATATGCAGACGGCTGTGCAGCGTTCGCTTGAACGCGTCCAATTCTTCTGCGTTCGGCAGCGACCCGTGCAGCAGAAGGTATGAAGTTTCTTCAAACGTGGAATAGGCGCAAAGGTCGAATATATCGTAGCCCCGATAGATCAGCCATCCCTTGGCCCCGTTGACGAATCCGATCTTTGACTCGCAGGCGATCGCCCCTTCCAG
>JBKHED010000105.1:0-8243 GCA_046540995.1 Spirochaetaceae bacterium
CAAGCTACTCAATGCTCTTGAGAGCCCCGGTATTGTCGCACCTCCACCAAATGGACAATAGTGTCGGCATGAAAAAGGCCGACGAAGAACTCTCTCTCACGATTAACGGCACTACCCATACGGTAGCCGCCCAGGGATCCCTTTTGACGCTTCTTCGGGAGAGACTCGGCCTCGTCGGCGCAAAGAACGGCTGCGGTACCGGTGAGTGCGGCAGTTGCACCGTCCTGGTAAATGGTAAGGCGAGGCGTTCCTGCACGCTGCAGCTCGAAAGACTGGACGGGGCGGAGGTCACGACGATCGAGGCTCTCTCCGCCGACGGCGAGCTTCATCCTATTCAGCACGCCTTTCTCGAGCACGGCGCGGTGCAGTGCGGCTTCTGCACTCCCGGCATGGTGCTTTCGGTGAAGGCGCTCCTCGACAGGAACCCCCGACCCACGGAAGAGGAGATCAGGGCCGCCCTGCAGGGGAACCTCTGTCGCTGTACCGGATATCTCCCGATTATCCGTGCCGTGCAGGGTCTCGCCGGCAGTCGGCCGAAACTCTTCGGCGTTGCCGCCGATAGCCGCGAAACCGCCGACGCCGCTCCCGGAAAGAGTCCCCGAAGGAAGGACGCCCTACCGAAGGTTCGTGGTCAGAAGCTCTTTGCCGACGACTACGCCGCTCCGGGGCAGATCTACGGCGCCTTCGCCTTCTCCGAGGAGGCTCACGCCCGCCTCGTCTCGGTAGAGACCGGCGCGGCGGAGTCGGTCCCTGGTGTCGTAACGGTGCTCACGGCGCGGGACCTCCCGGGGCGAAACGGTTACGGCCTCATGGTTC
Source organism: Spirochaetaceae bacterium (assembly GCA_046540995.1). Classification (GTDB taxonomy): domain Bacteria; phylum Spirochaetota; class Spirochaetia; order DSM-27196; family Alkalispirochaetaceae; genus CAYZHV01. The sequence goes on from JBKHED010000105.1 coordinate 817, forward strand.
CGCATCAGCCGGTCTTCGCCGAGGGAGAGATTCGCTACCGCGGCGAGGTGGTAGCCGCGGTCTTCGCGGAGAGCGAGGCGATTGCACGGGAAGCGGCGGGGCTCATCTCCGGGAGGTACGAGCCTCTGGAGCCGATGATGGATCCCGAGGCGAATATGAGCCCAGAAGCCACTCCGTTGCACCCGGACGGGAACGTAGCGGAGCATTACGAGTTCACTAAGGGGGAGCCGGAGGCGGCGTTCGCCGAGGCTGAGATCGTTATCGAAGGGGAGTACCATACAGAGTCGGTGGAGCACGCCTATCTCGAACCCGAGGCGTGTCTCGCCCTACCTCGTGACTCCGATAGTCCCGATGCGGTGCTTCTAACACTCTACACCCCTAGCCAGGGCTCCTACCGGTTCAGGGAGATGATCGCGGCCTCCTTGGATCTGCCGGAAGAGTCGGTCCGAGTGATTTACACCCCCTGCGGCGGAGGATTCGGCGGAAAAGAAGAACCGGCGATCCAGATTCCCTGCGCCCTGGCGGCTCATTTGACCGGGCGACCGGTGAAGATGCGTCTAAACCGGGAAGAATCGATCCGTATCAGCACGAAACGTCACGCCGCAATCGTGCGTATGCGCCACGCGGCGCGGTCGGACGGAACGATCCTGGCGGTGCACTCCGAAACGATCTGTGACGCCGGTGCATATATGTCCCTGACGCAGCCGGTGGTGTTCCGCTCGACAGTCATGGCATCCGGTCCCTACGAAATACCGAATGTCCGGGCGGAGGCGTGGGGCGTCTATACTACCAAGAATCCTTCCGGGGCATTCCGCGGATTCGGCAGTACCCAGGTGGCGTTCGCCGTGGAGGTGCAAATGGACCGGATCGCCCGGGCTGCCGGGGTGGATCCGATGGAGCTGAGGAAGCGGCACGCCCTTGCTCCGGGGCGAGTCAACGCCTTCGGGCACAGGGTTACCAAGGGGATCGGTTATCCTCAGACCCTCGAGGCGGTAGAGCTCGAACTTCGCCGCATCGGTCCGGAAATAGAGTCACTCAGAGAAGCCGAACTGGAGCGTGGCCGCGCCCTCGGAAGAATGCCACGGAAGATCGGGGTCGGTCTGGCGAGTTCGTTCAAAAACGTGGGTCTCGGGAAAGGGCTCCCCGACGGGGCCGGGGCCGTTGTCGAGATCGATCGCAACGGCACGGTAACCATATACGTCGGGGCCACCGACATGGGACAGGGGTCGGACACCGTATTCGCCCAAATCGCGGCGGTCGGCCTCGGGCTCCCCTACGAGACGGTAAGCGTGGTTTCCTCCGACACTTCCCTCTGTCCCGACGGCGGTATGACAACCGCGTCGAGACAGACCTTTGTTACGGGAAACGCCGTTATCGCCGCCGCCTCGGCCCTGAGAGAGCGCCTCGAAAGGGAAGGCATTTTCCGAGCGGGTTCGCTCGATCTATCGCTCCTCGGGGCGGCCGTAGACAAGGCAGGTGGAGCGGTCAGGGAGGAGCGCTGGTACAACGCCCCCAAGACCTATCCTCTTCAACACTTTGCGGACCACCGAGCCGGGGTGGAGGAAGAGGCGTTCGGCGTGCACTTCGGGTACTGTTTCGCCACGCAGGCGGTCGTTCTCGCGGTGGACCCCGAGACCGGGGCGATCGAGCTCCTCCGGGTTATCGCGGCGCAGGATGCCGGGCGAGTACTCCATAGGCAGAACGTTCTCGGACAGATCGAGGGGGGGGTGATGATGGGCCTCGGCTACGGTCTCCAGGAGGCGTACTCGGTGGACGAGCAGGGACGGGGAGCCACAACCTTTCGGGAGCTCGGAGTGATGCGAATAAAGGATATGCCCCCGGTTGTCGCCTTTATTGTGGAAGAGCCCCACCCCGACGGGCCTTTTCAGGCGAAAGGACTCGGAGAGATTCCCCTCAACCCTACGGCTCCGGCGATCGCAAACGCAGTGGCGGACGCTATCGGATTCTACCCAACAACCCTTCCGATCGATCTCTCAACATATCGGGAACTCCACGGAGGGCCTGTTGCCACTTGAGTCTCCTCTGTCGGCCGGCCGCCGACGCTACTGCGAGCCGATCATGAGGGAGCCGATCCGCTCCACCTCCGCCTCCTCGCGATCGACAACTCCGACGATTCTGCCTTCGTAGATCACCGCAATTCTGTCGGAGAGGGTCTGGATCTCATCAAGGTCTTCGGAGATTAGGAGAATTGCGGTTCCCGCCTCTCGCTGCGCGAGAAGCATCCGGTGTATATACTCCGAAGCGCCGATGTCCACACCCCGGGTCGGCTGGGAGGCGATGAGTACCGCCGGCCTCCGTGCAAGCTCCCGCGCCAGAATGAGCTTCTGTATGTTGCCCCCTGAGAGGTGCTTCAACGGAGTGGTGAGATTGGGGGTCTTGACGGCATAGTCCGAGACCAGGGTACGGGCGTGACGCTCCATTTCAGCGAATCGCAAAAAGATCCACCGACGGAACCGTTTCGCTTCGTGATCCCGCAGAAAAACGTTCTCCTGCACGGAAAACTCTCCGATAGCTCCATCTCGCATCCGTTCCTCGGGAATGAAGGAAAGGCCCGCCCGGACCCGCTCATTCAGACTCGTTCCGGTCATCTCCCTGCCGTGTACCCGAATCTCCCCGGCCGTCACTTTTCGCATTCCCGAAAGGGCTTCCGCCAACTCCCGCTGGCCGTTTCCGGAGACTCCGGCTACTCCGAGGATTTCGCCGGAGCAGACGTGTAAGTCAACACCTCGGACAATCTCCTCGCCGCGGTCCCCTTCGACGCGGAGCCCCGAGACCTCGAGCCCTACGCTGCCTCCACAGGAACCCCGGAGGTCGTAGCTCTTGAGCTCGCGGCCTACCATCAGCTTCACGAGTTCCTCCCGGGTCACCTCCCTCGTAAACCTGGTCCCGACGGTAACCCCGTCCCGAAGCACCGTGACGCGGTCGCTCACCTGCAGGACCTCGTGCAACTTGTGCGAAATAAAGAGAAGCGAATGCCCCTCCTGGACCATCCGTCTCAGGGTCAGAAAGAGATCACTAACTTCCTGAGGCGTGAGAACCGCGGTGGGCTCGTCGAGAATGATGAGACTTGCTCCTAGGTCGAGCGCTTTGACGATCTCCACCCGCTGCTGCTCTCCCACCGAAAGCTGCCAGACGTACGCATCGGGGTCGACCTTAAGCCCGTACTCCTTTGAGAGGCGCCGTATCCGCCGACTGACAACATCGAGGTCGAGACGGAGTCCTCGAGTGGAGGGGCGTCCGAGGGCGACGTTCTGAGCGACCGTCATCGTCGGCACGAGCATAAAGTGCTGGTGAATCATTCCTATGCCGGCGGCAATCGCGTCCGCGGGAGAGCGAAAACGGACCTCCTTGCCGTTTATCCTGATTTGCCCCTGATCGGGTTGGTACATTCCGTAGAGCTGCCGCATGAGGGTGCTCTTACCGGCGCCGTTTTCTCCGAGAATGGCGTGGACCTCCCCGGACTTGACGTCGAGCGAGACGCCGTCATTGGCTCGGACGCCGGGAAACAGCTTAACGATCTCGATCATTTCCATATGGTCGATCCGTGGAGGCTCGGATCCACGGGCACGCTCTCTCATGGGCACTCCCACTCCATTTGTTTGATACTATATTCCCGGCGGCGCCTTCCGGCGGCCGCCGAGACAATGTGGTCTCTTCTGCTAAGGTTCGATCGTAATCGAACCATCCACGATGTCGGCGATAGCGGCCTCGGCGGCCTCTTTCACCTCGGCGGGGATGTCAAAGTCCGGGTTGTAGGCGATTTGCAGACCGTCGTTTTCCAGGGTGAGGATGTATGTCTCGCCGCCATAGACGCCGCTCTGGGCGTTGGCAATCATTTCCTCGAGCATGGACACCCAGTTATACACCTGGGAGGCTACGACCAGCTCCCGAGCTAGGCCCGCCTGATCCGCCTGGGTGCCGAACCAGAGGACGTCGCCCTCCTCCTGGGCCGCGCCGATGGAGCCGACCACCGACTGTGAGGAGCCCGTGAGAATGTCGGCCCCATTCGAGATGTGAGTTTGGGCGGCGGCGGTCATCAGAGCGACGTCTGAGAACGACCCCGTCCAGGTCTGGGAGACCGAAGCGTTTCGGTCAACGGAGCGCACACCCTGAACGAATCCGCTAATGTAGGTTCTAGCGTCTCCCACCTCCACGGGGCCGGTCACCCCGATGCGGCCGGTTTCGGACATGAGTCCCGCCATGACGCCGTTGACGTATCCGCCCTCTTCGGCGGCGGCGGTATAGGCGTAGACGTTGTCGAGGCCAAACGTGTTAACGTCGGTCCCCCAGGCGAAGGCGGTCTCCGGAAACTCCGGGGCCAGATCCTCAACAAACGTACCGTACTGGGAGCCGTGCGCAATCACGAGGTCGTACCCCTGAGAGGCGTAATCCCGCACCGCGGCGGAGGCGTCGGGCACGTTAAACATGTTTTCTGAGTAAACGAGTTCCAGGGCGCTCTCGCCTCCCATACGCTCCTGCACCGTCAGAAGGGCGGACCACATGGACTCGCTGAAAGCGGTATCCGTGGTGGCGCTCGGCATTACGACGGCGACCCGAAAGGGCTCGTCGCCTGCTCCCTCCATAGCTTCGCCGGCTCCTCCGGCGGAGGCTACTGCGGCTGCCAGCAGTAGTAGGGTCACCGTGAGGAAGAACGATCGTACGTTCATAGAATCTCTCCTTTTCCGAAATATTTCTGCCTCCGTGGAGGCGTTCAGTCCACTCGGGTTATCCCTCTCCACGAAGGAAGGGCTTGTTCAGCGCAGCCGGCGCCCGACCACGGTAGACCGTCACCGTAAGAGCGACGATGGTGAGAATGTAGGGGAGCATGTTTGCCAGGCTGGCCGGGACGTTTACTCCGAGCACCTGCATCCAGAGCTGCAGGGAGTTGGCAACGCTAAACAAGAGTGCGCCGAGCATGACCCCCACCGGCGTCCACCCTCCGAAATAGACAAGCGCGACGGCGATAAAGCCCTGTCCCGCGGTGAGGTTGTCCTGGAAGAGATTGGAAATCGAGATCGACAGAGAGGCTCCCGCCAGACCCGCCAGGACCGCACCGGAGCAGACGCTCATGTAGCGCACGAGGTGTACGTTGATCCCTCGGGAATCGGCGGCGGCGGGATTCTGCCCGACAGCCTTTATGGTGAGACCAATCGTAGTCCGTTCGAGGATGTACCAGGAGATGGGCACAAGGGCGAAGGCGATGTAGACGAGTATCGTATGGTTGAAGAATATGGGTCCTATAACGGGAATGTCACTGAGTATGAAAACACGGAGCCGCGGAAACCCCTGGATCGTGCGGACCGTGCCTACCATGACCTTAAAGAGAAGACTCGACATTCCGAGACCGAACATCTGCAATCCGATGCCGCTTACCCCCTGCTCCGCCTTCAGGGTGACACTGACAAAGGACATCACAACGCCCATCATGAGTCCTATTATCATAGCTACCAGGAGGCCGAGCCAGAGGTTACCCCAGGTCAGGACAACGTAGAACGCCCCGAAGGCGCTCATAAGCATAATGCCGTCTACGCCGAGGTTGACGACACCGGAGTTCTGCGAGAAGGTCTCGCCCAAAGCGGCAAAAAGAAGAGGTGTCGCGAGAGTTAGTGTGGTATTGAGCATGCCGATGAGCACCGGTAGCGTAAAAAGCTCGCTCATGACGCCTCCACCCGGGCTTGCGAACGAACCCGTCTGATCCAGCTCCGGGTCCAGACCGCGGATCCCGAGACAAAGAGCACCACCAGACCCAAGATGCCGTTGACCAACGCCGAGGGGACCTGCACGGCCCGCTGCATCGTGTCAGCCCCAACCAGGAGTCCGCCGAAGAAGATTGACGCAGGGATGACTCCGAGGGGATGAAGCCAGCCGAGTAGAGCTGCGACTATTCCGGTAAACCCGTAACCGCTGGTAAATCCCTCGATTAGCCTGTAGTGGACTCCCATCACTTCTACCGCTCCCGCGATTCCGGCAAAGCCTCCGGCGAGCGTCAGGGAGAGCGCCTGGTTGGCGGACACGTTTATTCCGGAGTATCGAGAAGCGTGAGGATTGAGGCCAGTCGCCCTGATTCGGTAGCCTATCGTTGTCCGCCAGAGAAAAACGAAGACCAGCAGTGCCATGGCAAGAGATAGAAAGAGCCCCGAATGGAGCAGAGTCCGAGGAATCAATCGAGATAGCCTCGCCGCCTCGGGCACTCGGGCGGACTGGGCGAGAAAGGTGCCTGCCTCGATCCCCGCGGGATCCATCAACGGGCCTTGCAGCAGGAAGTTCATCAGCTGCAGGGCGATGGAGTTCATCATTATGGTGGTGAGGATCTCGTTTACGTTGTAACGCGCCTTTAAAATGCCCGGAACAAATCCCCAGAGAGCACCACCGGTGAATGCGATTAGTATGAGGGTCGGTACGAGCAACCACCCCGGCCAATGAGGCACCCCGAGAGAAAACCACGTCGCAATCAGAGCTCCCGCTATCATTTGGCCCCGGCCACCGATGTTTATGCAACTGGCCCGAAAGGCGATACAGATGCCGAGCCCGACAAGCAGCAGGGGCGTTGCCTTTACGATGGTCTGCGTAACTCCGAAGGTAGACCCAACGGCGCCCCTGAGCATCGCCGCATAGGCGCTTGCGGGACTGGCGCCGAGAAGAAGCAAGAAGAGCGCGCTAATGATGAGGGCCGCGATAACCCCCGAGGCGGGAACGAGAAAGCGAATTCCGAGTTCTTTCCAGTCGTGTCGGGAAAATCTCACGCCTGCCATTATGCAACAGCCATACCAATCGGCGCCACAAAAATTTTCCGAGATAACTGCTTTCAATTAAAGAAGAAGAAGAGGAGTGTCCCTTCGGATTACCTTAGTAACTTACTACTATTACCTACACACCAGTATGCTTTCTCTCTAGATAACACAATTGTGTAGCTTTAGCCGGGTAACGCCAACGAGGGGGCAACCCTGGCACCAGCGACCATTCCGCCTTCGCCACGGTGCGGAGGTTCGAAATCGGCTTCGATCCTATTTGTCGGATGTCAGAGCAAATCCGCGCATAAACTGCTCCTGCAGGGCGATAAATATGACCAGCGGAGGGATAATCGAGACGAGAGCGCCCGCCATTACCTGCCCCCAGTAGACTCCCTCTCCCACGCCGATAATCAAATTGAGACCCACCTGCACTACCTGCCGCGCGTCATGTCGAATGATTACCCGTGGCCAGAGGTACTGGTCCCAGACGTAGACAAACTGAATGACCGCAAGGGCACCGATGGTGTTTACGCTCATCGGTACGAGTACATGAAAGAGAAAGCCCATCGGCCCGGCGCCGTCGATACGGGCGGCGTCGCCGAGATCTCGGGGAATCGAGAGAAAATGCTGCCGGAAGAGGAAAATGCCGGTGGCGCTCGCCATAAACGGGACGAT
>JBKHED010000106.1:0-8019 GCA_046540995.1 Spirochaetaceae bacterium
GAGAGCTTGCCGTTCGCCTCGCCGAGCTCGGTGATCTCCTTTCTCGAGCGGATTACCGACTGCCGGGACGCCTCAATGGCGGTGTCGATCTCCCGCTTCTTGGTGATTATGCCCTGCGGAGCGAGAAACTCGTCGAGAAAAGCGGGGTTGGCGGAGCGATACTCACCGAAGAGCTCCTCCACCCGTCTAATCGCCCGGAGCACCGAGTCGAGCACCTCTCCGGTCTCGGTGAGGAAGCTCTTGAGCTGCCCCTGACTCCGGTCGAGAACGGCGTGGTCCGCCATGAGATCCCGGCGCCCGGAGAGATGTACCCGAGCGGAGCCGAGCGCCTCCTCCAGAGAGGCCTCGAGCTCCCGCCTCCTGGAGGCGGAGTAGCCGCTCTCCTTGAGCTTCTCGTCGAGCTTGGCGACGATGTCGTCGGTAATCGCTCTCAGCTCCAGTTGGAGCTCCCTTTCCCGCTTCTCCTGCTCCGCAATGGAGCGCTCAGCGGCGGCGATGCTCTCCTTGTTGCTCCTGATCTCCTCCCGAGCCTCCTGGACCCGCCGGTCGAGCTCATCGATGGCGCTCTGGTTCTCGGCGATGCTCTTCTCGTAGGCCGCAACTTCCTTCCGGCGGGCGTCGACATCCTGCTTCAGGGAGACCAGTTTCTTCTTAATTGTCTCTTCCCGGGCTGCCAGAGCTTCTAAGGAGCTTTCCATCTCTCCCTTGCGCTCCGCCATGACCCGTATCTGCTCGGCGTGGGCGCTCTTTTCCACCTCCACGCCGTACAGCCGCTTCTGGCTCTCCACCAGGCGGCTCTCCATGCTGTTTACCGCCTCGAGCTTTTCTTCCAGCTCCGCCGCGAGAGCCTCTATCTTGCTTTTGAGAGCGTCCCGCTTCTCCGCACTCTCCGCAAGCTCCCGCTCCCGTTTTGCCTTCTCATCGAGAAGGGACTTGAGCTTGAGAAGCTGGATTTCGATCTCCTCGTCCATGAGCTTTTGACGGAGATCCCGATACTCCTCGGTCTTCTCAGCCTGCCTTTTCAGGCTGTCATGGCTCCGGCGCACCTCCTGGAGGACGCTCTCCACTTGGCGAACGTTCTCCTCGGTACGCTCGAGTTTTCGCTCCGCCTCTCGGGCGCGCACCTTGAACCGGGTGATTCCGGCGGCCTCCTCGAAAATGTGGCGTCGTTCCTCGGGCTTGTTGGAGAGGATCTGATCGATCTTCCCTTGCTCCATAATGGAGTAGCTCGACTTGCCGATACCGGTGTCGTAGAACAGCTCCCTGAGCTCCTTGAGCTTTACCGACGCACCGTTAATGAAGTACTCGCTCTCCCCGGAGCGGTAGAGGCGCCGCTTCACGGTGATCTCCGGCATATCCAGGGAGAGTATTCCGGTGTCGTTTGAGAGCGTGAGGGTGACCTCGGCGACGTTGAGCGCTTTCCGGGAGTCGGTCCCGTTAAAGATGACGTCCTCCATCCGCTCCGCCCGAAGGCTCTTGGTCGCCTGCTCCCCGAGGACCCACTTAATCGCGTCGACGACGTTACTCTTTCCGCAGCCGTTGGGCCCGAGGAGGGCGGAAATGCCGCCGGTGAACTCGATCTTGCTCTTGTCCGCAAAGGACTTGAAGCCGAAGAGGTCTATACTCTTAAGAAACACTCGATCCGTTCCTGCCTTCCGGTGTAGCCTTCCATCTATGAGCTACCTCTGTGGTATCGATGAAGCGGGCCGGGGTCCCCTTGCGGGTCCGGTAACCGCGGCGGCTGTTGTCCTCGGGCCTGAGACGCCGCGAGAGCTGCTGATCGACTCGAAACGACTCTCCCCGGTCAAACGGGAAATCGCCGCGGCGGAGATCCGCAGGAGTGCACTCTACTGGGGCATCGGCTGGGCGGATCACCGGGAGATCGATGCCTTGAACATTCACAACGCCGCTCTTCTTGCCATGCGTCGAGCTTACTACTCTATCACACTTGCCATGCGCTCGCGCGGAGTGCCAAGAATACCGATATCCGAAGTGCTTGTCGACGGTAAGTTTGCCCCCGATCTCGGAGCCGAAACGCCGGTCCGGGCGGTCGTCGGCGGTGACGGGACGGTGCCGGAGATCGCCGCCGCATCGATACTGGCGAAGACGAGCCGCGACCGGTGGATGGTTGAAAAGGAGCTCGTCTTTCCCGGTTACGCGTTCTCCGTTCACAAAGGGTATCCCACTGCCAGGCACCGCGAATCAATCGAAAAGCTCGGCCCCGCCCCTATTCACCGCCGCTCTTTCCGCCTCGTTCCGTCTCGATCCGCTTCATAATCCCTTCCATGGCCCGCATGAAGCTCTCGAGATCCTCCTCGAAGACGACTACCTGATGCCGGTCCCAGGAAGCTTCGTTCTGCTTTTTGCTCTCCACGATGGAGAGAAAGAGGTCCCCGGTGCGGTTCTCCTTAACGTTAAAAAAATAGCTGCGTCGCTCGTTACTGCTATCCAGTTTGGTCGAAAAGAGCTCTCCTCGTTTGCCCATATCTACTGCTCCTTGATTACCGGCGATCCTATCCGAGCTCCTCGGGAGAAACAAGAGCACGTCTCCGGCGAAACATGCGATCGTGTCGTTTCATCGTAATACCCCTCTCTACGAATGAGATCCTTGACGACGCATCTTTTCGTGCCTACACTGTATACATAGCATGCAGGCACCAGGAGAAGACGATGCAGTACACCATTCGAGGGATCCCGTCAACGGTAGATGCGAAACTCCGGGAACGGGCACGGCGGAACCGGCGAAGTCTCAACGAGACGGTCGTCGAGACGCTCAGGCGAGGCCTCGAACTGGAGGCTACGGAGGCAACCTTCGACGACCTGGATGATCTCATCGGCACGTGGCAGGAAGACGCCGCCTTCGACGCAGCGATCGCCGAACAGGACACGCTGGATATGACGGCATGGGAATAGAGATCGCGATCGACTCCAATCGGTACCGCGACTTCGTCGATGGGGTCCCTGAGGCGGTATCGATGGTGCGGTCGACCCCCCGGATTCACGTCCCGCTGATCGTAGTCGCGGAACTCAGAGCCGGATTCGCCGCCGGAACCCGTGCAGCCGAGAACGAACGCGTATTCGAGCAGTTTCTGCGTCGATCACGGGTGCATGTGCTGATCCCGTCGTTGGAAACAACGCGCCACTACGCAACACTCTTCCGGGAACTTCGTGCGGCGGGTACCCCGATTCCGACCAACGACGTCTGGATCGCCGCCCTCGTGATCCAGCACGAACTTCCACTCTTCAGCCGTGACTCACATTTCGATCGTATTCCGCAGCTGCCCCGTATCGGGTAAGAAGCGTCCGGAGAGACAGTTCGACCCGGGGGCCACCGACCAAGGTAGGCCACGGGGTTCTGAGCGATCTCCTCGAGAGTCACGGCAAGTGGCGGCTCTGCGTCGGAACGCCCGTGGGCCAAAGGCGCCTCGCTTTTCTCAGACGACCTCTCCGCCGCCATCGGCCCCATCCCCGCTCCCCGTCGAGCTCTTCTTCGAGCTCCTCGGGAGAAACAAGAGCTCCTGTCCGGCGACGCTCGAAGTCAAGCTAGCAAAAAACACGCAGATACCCTGCGCTTCTGTTCGTTCTCCGCTCGCCTGACCCGTGTTATGCTCTTTTGAGACGATCGGCAATGAGTCTAGCGAAGAGACACCCGTGGATGTGAAGAGCAAGCCCCTTATCGCCGAACTCCCGACGGTGGAGCCGATTCGGCTGCCGGTTCTCCTCTCAGCGGCGCTCATCGCGGTCGCCCTTCTCGCCTTTTTCCTCCACGGAACAATCGTTCTCGGCTACAGCCTCGGCGAGCCGTACATCATTACGACTCTACTCCAGGTCGCGGGGAGCATCGTGGGATTCGGACTGATCCTCGTCGGACGAATGACGCTGGGAGTTCGGCTCTTCGTTCTCATGCTCTTCCTGACCGTCATGATGGAGCCTTACGTCGTCTCCTCGGAAACCCTCGTCAGCAGCCTGCTGCTCCTGCCACCGCGGCTGATCGCCCTCGTTATTGCGAGCGGTCTAGTTTTCAGCTTGCACGTCAGCCTCGCCCTCGCCGTTCTCGCCTCCGCCAATACCGCCGTCGTTTGCGCCCTCTCCGCCGAGCGCGCCGCTCCCTTGAGTCAATGGATCCTCGACCTCATTCCAGTCGCCTCGGTCCTGGTCCTTTCCTCAGGATTGATCCTCTTTCTCTGGATGAGCATTACCAGAAACCTGCTCGACCGGTCCAACGCTCTGCTTCGGCAGCGGGAGCTTCTTGTGCAGGAGACGAACCACCGGGTCAAGAACAGTCTCCAACTGCTTACCAGCGTCCTCGACCTGCAGCGGCGAGAGACGGATGAGCAGGGGGTGGCGCACTCGCTCTCCGCCGCAGCGAGCAGGATCCGAGCGGTAGCGGCGGTGCACCAGGCACTTCACGTCACCGGCAAGGAGAGCGACGGAGAGCTCTACCCCTTCCTGGAACGTCTCGTCGAGGCGCTTCGGGAGAGTCTCGACGAGAGCCGGGCGGCGCTCAGGCTGGATGCGGAGCTGGGGGCGGTGCGGATTCGGGCTGCGGCGATGGTTCCGGTGGCTCTGATTCTCAACGAGCTGGTAACAAACGCCGTGCAGCACGGTCTTGCGGGTGTTCAAACTCCCGAGGTCCGCCTACTGGTGCGCTCCCGAGAGAGAGGGTACTCTTTCACCGTCCGAGATAACGGCCGAGGACTCCCGAAAGGTTTCGACCTAAAGAAGAGCACCACCCTTGGATTCACCCTCGTGCACGCTCTGGCGGAGGAGCAGCTGGAAGGAACGTTGGAGGTTTCATCCGGCTTAGGCGCCTCGGTAACGGTAACTCTGCCGAGGGGGCTCTTTATCGAGCCTCCGGAGAAGCGCGGGTAGTCCGCCCGCCCTACCGCGAGCTTCGCCAGTCCCGGAAAAAACCGCGCAAAGATCAGCCCGCGCCGAATACCTCCTCCAACGCCTTTCGCATCACCGAGGTCTCCGGGTCCACCCCGCTCCAGTACTTGATTCCGATGCGTCCCTGGTTGACGAGCATTCCGAGACCGTCGATCGTCTCGCACCCTCGCTCCTCGGCGCGCTGTAGGAAGAGCGTCCGCGGGGGATTCGGAATGACGTCCGCTACCACGCTCTTCGGATCGACGGAGTTGAAATCGACGGGAGGCGCGTTCCTGTCGGGATAAAGTCCGATGGAGGTGGCGTTTATGAGTACGTCGCACCCCTCCCCGGGACTGATCCGCTCCGACCAGGGAACGAACTCCGCGGCGACGCCGGTCTTTGCCTGTAGTCGCTCCACCAGCGCCTTCCCGCGCTCTTCGGAGCGGTTGACCACTCGAATGGCCGCCGCCCCGGCCAAGGCAAGCTCGGTACCGATCGCCCTCGCCGCGCCCCCGGCGCCGAGCATGGTGACCCGCTTGCCCTTCGGGTCGGTCCGCTCCTTCAGGGACTCGAGGAAGCCCTTGCCGTCGGTGTTCTCCCCAACCAGCTTCTCTTCCCGCCGGACCACGCAGTTTACCGCGCCGATCAGGCGTGCGGACTCCCCTATCTCGTCGAGATACTCCATCACCGCCACCTTGTGGGGGATGGTAAGATTAAAGCCCCGAAAGCCCATCACCCGGGCTCCCCGCACGGCGGCCTCCAGATCCTCCGGAGCGACCTCAATGGTGAGATAACGCCAGTCGAGGCCGTGATGCCTGTAGGCGGGCTCCACCATCGCCTGAGTCGGGTTCTCCGCCACGGGCTGTCCAAAGACAGCGGTGAGTTCCTGTTTGAAATTCAGTTCTTCTGCCATGAGTGAAAGGTACGGCGAAACCGGATTAATCGCAACGGAGCGTAGGGCCCAGTTCTTCCGCGGAATTATCAGTTGTGTCGATGCCAACGGAAGACCCGCACCACTCCCGCGAGGAGGAAGGCGATCCCCATTACGGCGCCGATGCCGAAGCCGATAATTCCGAAGATCGGAATACCGGCGACTTGCGGCTCGATATCCGCGAGGACAACCAGAGCGGAGCTTATGAGAAGAGCGGAGAGGACGAGACCGAAGGTCATCCGAAAGCCGACCCGATCGTAGGTCTCCGCGAGCACGTCCGCCTGCGGGGCGTTAATGTTGAGTTGACGGTCTCGGAGAAACCGTTTCGTGCCCTGGAGCACCTCCGGAGCGTCCATAATCGCATCGTTCCAGTCCAGGGCGGCTCCGATGACTCTGTTTCCCGCCCTCTGGGAACCGAGCTGATTTGCCCAGATCCGGGGGGAGAACTCCCGCAAGTACTTCAACAGCTGGAAGTTCGGGTCCAACCCCACTCCGATGGTTTGCAGGCTCCCGAGGACCTTCGCCACGTAGATCAACCGCGGTGGCAGTTTTACGCCGAACTGCAGTACCAGCTGCAGGAGCTGCATAAAGGCCGAGGGTATATCGATATACTCCAGAGGGCGGTCGAGATACGCCTCAATGTAATCGTGCACCGCCGACTCGAAGCGCTCTTCGTTCACTTTGCCCTCGGCGTGCCCTATCCGCAGCAGCGACCGAGAGACGAGCCCCGGGTCGAGACGCGAGAGGCCCACCATCATGAGATTGAGATTGTCCTGCTCATATGGCCGCAGGGAGTAAACCATCCCGTAGTCGATAAAACAAACGATGTCCCCTTCGAGTACGAGAAAGTTTCCCGGGTGCGGGTCGGCGTGGAAGTAGCCGTTAATAAAGAGCTGGGACATAATGAAGTCCGCGGTCCTAAGGTTGATCCGTTCTCTGTCGAACCGATCATCCTTTTCCTCGATCACCGCCGAGACTTTCTTTCCGTTAATGAACTCCTGTACCAAAACGTCGCGAGTCGTGTACTCGTCGTAGACCTGCGGTACCATGATCGTCCGGTCATCCTCGTAGTCCGCGGCAAACTTTTTGACGCTCAGATACTCCTCGACGAAGTCCACTTCCTTGGTAATCTGTGTCTCGAACTCTTCGATAATCTCCGTCGCCGATAGCACATCGAAGTAGTTCGTGTAGTGGTCGAGAAAGTGAGCAAACTGCCGCATTATTTCGAGGTCCGCGTAGATGCGCTCCTCAATGCCCGGGCGCTTAATCTTGACCGCCACCGGCTGGCCCGTGGGAAGAATCGCCCGGTGCACTTGAGCAAGCGATGCGGCGCCCTCAGGCTCGTCGTAAAAATAGAGGAAGAGACTTTCGATCGGCTTGCCGAGACTCTCGGAGACCAGGCGCTTCGCTTCTTCGGTAGGAAAAGGGGGAACCTCGTCCTGGAGCTTCTTCATCTCCCGGACCACCGGCTCCGGGATTATGTCTCCCCGGTCACTCAGGATCTGCCCGAGCTTAATAAAGGTCGGGCCTAGCTCTTCTAACGCCCGCCTCAACCGCTCTCCGAAGCTCTCCCGTACGAGTCGTGGAGGACGGTGTTTACCCCCGCTTCGTGTAAGTGGAATGGATAGACGACGGAGGAGCGGCCGGTGGCTTACGAACTCCGCCAAGCCATACTTGCCGAGTACGGAGATAATCTCTCCGTATCGGGATACGACCGCTCCTCTTCGTACTTTTCGTCCAAAGATCGTATTTATCCCTGTCCTGGAGTCTTACTTGGTGCTGCCGAGTTGCTTCTCCAGCTCGTCGATCTTCTTGGTGAGTTTGTCGATATCCTTCTTCTTCGCCAGGCCCGCCTGGTCGATATAGGACTCCAGCCGCTTCTCGATGATCTCGTCGAGGCGCGTCTTCGTCTCCTCGGACTCCTTTACCAGATCGTCCATGAAGCGCTTACCCTCTTCCTCGTTCATTTCGTACTCTTCAGATATCTTCTTTCCGAATTCCTCGACCCGTTCCTTCGCTCTGAGGGCGAGCCCGAGTCCCGCGTACAATCCTTCCTGAAACGGATTTCGCTGTTGTGCCATGTGGTAACTCCTTCATCTTGGTCTTCTATAAGGATACAAAACCAAACGCCCTACCGTCGAATCGCTCTTTTCGATTTTCCTGAAGCGTAAGTATGCTTTGGGTGTGAACCAACTACGCAATACAAGAAACCGTGCCGA
>JBKHED010000107.1:0-8019 GCA_046540995.1 Spirochaetaceae bacterium
GGCCTACTTCGACTATTTGCGCTACAGCGAGACGGAGTAGAGAACCGAGCGACGTTTAGCCTCCCTGCTGGCGCCGCGCTCCGCTAACGGTTATCGTTAAGCAGATGAAGCTTAACAAAGTTGCGCTCTTTACAAACGAGTATCCTCCCTACGTCTACGGCGGTGCCGGGGTCCATGTGGAGTATTTGAGCAAGGCGCTGGCTGAGCTCGTTCCGGTGGAGGTGCGCTGTTTCGGCGATCAGGAATACTCCAACGGCAACCTGACCGTCCGAGGATATCAGCCCTGGGAGGAGATGAGCAGGAACACGGACAAGCGATTCACCGGGGCATTGGGCGCCTTTTCCCGCAGTCTTGCCATGGCTAAGGATCATCTCGACGCCGATGTCGTCCACTGCCACACTTGGTACACGCAAATGGGAGGGCTCTTAGCGGGGCAGCTCTGGGACGTGCCCTTCCTTCTCACTACGCACTCCCTGGAACCCCTGCGTCCCTGGAAGGTAGAGCAGCTAGGTACGGCTTACCACCTGAGTAGCTGGATGGAGCGCACCGCCATCGAGGGTGCCGACGCGGTGATCGCCGTTTCCAAGGAGACCCGAAACGACGTCTTCGAGCACTTTGGAGCGGCGGAGACCAAGACCCACGTTATCCACAACGGGATCGACCTCGACGAATACAAACCAACCGAGGCTACCGACGCCCTCGAGCGGCGCGGGGTTGACCCGTCAAAGCCCTACGTCCTCTTCGTAGGCCGAATTACGAGGCAGAAGGGGATCATTCACCTCGTAGACGCGATCCCCCACATCGACCCGGAGGTCCAAGTGGTATTGCTGGCCGGTGCCCCGGATACCGAGCAGATTGCCAGGGAGATGGAGGAGCACGTCGCCCGGGCGCGAGAGCAGCGCAAGGGGATCATATGGGTGGATGAGATGGTGAATCGCAAGGAGGTAATCGAGTTCTACACCCACGCGGCGGTCTTCTGCTGTCCTTCGGTCTACGAGCCCTTTGGTATTATCAATCTCGAGGCGATGGCGTGCGAGACGCCGGTAGTCGCCTCCCGGGTCGGGGGCATCCCTGAGGTGGTGGTTCCGGAGGAGAGCGGCCTCCTGGTAGACCTGGAGCTCGAGCCCGGGACCTTTACCCCAAAAGAGCCCGAGCGCTTCTCCCGAAGCCTGGCGGAGGGGATAAACCGAATCGCCACGGACCGATCTCTGGCACAACGAATGGGCAAGGCGGGTCGAAAGCGAGCAGAGGAGCACTTCAGCTGGCGTGCGATCGCCAAGAAAACCCTGGAGCTCTATGAGGCGTTAGTGGAGCGGCGTCGGGGGGAGGCGTAAGGCGACGGTTCGGGCGGCGCAGTAAGAGCGAGGGTAGCTACGTCACCACCGTCTCGGTAGGCTCTCTCCCTGCCGAGCCGACGTCTTCAACTTCGGGATAGAGGCTCGTGTAGCTCTGTCGCTCTTCGAAGAGGCCATTCGCCCGAAAGAGCGACGATAACCGTTTCGGGAGCTCTTTGTAGACGGTATCGGAAATGGAGACCCGCCCCGGAGCAGTGCCGCTCTTTTCCAGGTGCGCGGCGTAGTTAATGGTGTCGGAGACGATACGCCCGGTATCCTGCCGAAACTTCACCTTTCCGCAGTCCAAGCCGATTCGGGCGCTTATGTCCTGAGGGATCGGGTTCTCCGGGCTCGCGTTGAAAATCGGGATCGTCGCCTGCACTTCCAAGGCCCACTGAGTGGCCCGGATTTCGTTTCCCTTGAGGGCAAAGGCGAGGATGCCGCCGTCGCCCGCCCAGCTCCAGGTCCTTCCGTCGTAGGTACTCAGCCGTTGCTGAAGAAAGGTCCAGAAGCGGTAGTACGCCTTCTCCATGAGCTTCATGCCGTTCTTTCGAACGAGCTCCGAATTTCCTACGATATCGATGCTCGCGACGGTCACCGGATACTCCCGTCCGTCCCGGAGGGAGCCCCAGTTCGGGGCGAGGTCAGGGTTCTTACTCGCTTTGCGGACCTTTCGTTTTTCGAAGTCGTAGACCAGACCTGAGCGGGTCATGTTGGAGAGAAACTCCTCCAACCCGCGGACGGTCACCTTTCTGCCCTCCAGCTTCTCCCCATCTGTCTCAATCAGAACCTCCAGGAGCTCGCTGACCTTTTTCTTCTCCTCTGACTGCTCTACGAGCAGCCGGCCGGCGTCGAGAGCGGGAACGGTTATGTGGCGGTCCAGGCCGCAGAGTTCGTGCACGTCGAAGTGAGAGAGAACGTACTGCCCAAGCTTGTTGACCTGATCCGAGTTGAAATTCGAACCAATCAGCTCCACGAGATCCTTGCGGAGCACGGCGTCTAGCATCAGAGACTCCTAAACGTGTTGTGATATCCGTGTTGAAATGCGCGCGAACGCTAGGTAGAGGTTATCGCCTAAAAACTGCTTGGTCAACAGAGCAAGGGAGAAGGTGATGGCCCCGCGCCAACGTAGCGGCTTTTCTCTTAGCTATAAGCGTTCAGAGGTAAGCCTAGGGCGAATCATCATCGATGAGAACTCCTCCCTGGCCGACGGTCGGACGAGGAGCGTATGTTCTTAGGTAGCTTGGAAAGAAAGTCTGAGAGAGGCAAAACGAAGAAGAGACTCCCCGTTTTGGAGGCGGGGTCCGAACGGTTGCGTTGGATGGAGCCCTATGGAAAGGCTCGCTCCGTTGCCCTGGTGACCCACGGTCTCAATATGCGGCCGACCCGGATGGCGCCGATAATCGAGCTCCTTCGCGAGCAGGGAGCCGTGACCGCCCTTTTCGCCCTGCCGGGGCACCGAGGCGGCTGGAAGACCCTCGCCCGTGCGAGGGCCGAGGAGACCCTCGCCTCGGCGACCAAAGGGTGCACCGAGGTCGCCCGGGTCAAGCGCCAACGATCACTCCCCGTCGCCCGCTTCGTCGGCCACTCACTCGGCGCCCTGCTGTTTCTTACTCTTATCGCCGAGAGACGCGCCGTCGGCCCCGGCGGGGCCGGCAGCGCGGCGCCCCGGGAGCTGGCGCCCTTCGATGAGGCAATTCTTCTCGCCCCGGCCGTGGCACTCCGCCGCAGGGCGACTCTACTCCGGCCGCTGGCGATGCATCTTGCCGGCACGCTCCCGATCCCGAGCTTGGCACCACGGGCGGATGCGGTCTACCCGGCCCTCCCCCTCGGATCCTATCGCCTGCTATACGAGCTCCTACGCCGGTTCCGAGAGAACAGCACGGTTGCGCCCGTCGCCATGCCAATGAGGATATACCTGGACCGGGCGGATGAGTTTGTCTCCCTAACCGGGATTCGGCGGCTACGCCGATGCGGACGGCTTTCCCAGGCTACCATGGTTATTGCCCCCGAGGAGGAGCACCTTCCTTGGCCCGCGCACATGCTCGCGGGTCCCGAGAGCATGGGAGCAACCCTCTGGGATGACCTTCGGCGCCATCTGACTGCAGCAGCGCCACCTCAGCATACGCTTAGAGAGGCCAATGAGTAAGAGAACTGAGAAGTGGGAGCGAAGCGGCTTTCTCTTGGGAGGAAGAGCGAGCCGCCCGGACTGAGGAAATGTCCGACGATCCGCGGCAAGGGTTTGAGCTCTGGACGAGGAACCACTGCCGGGGAAACCGGGAGACGTTCGCCCTTCAGCTCAGCGTCTTCGGTATTGTCGGCGTAGAGAAGACCCAGCTGTCGGAACTGAGCTACTGAGGCGAGAGAACTGCCGCAAGGAGCTCTTCACTTGGGTCCGCTTTTCCGAGGTACTGCTCCGCACCGGCGGCGAGCATCTTCTCCCTGGTTTTCTCGTCGTCAAACATGGAGAGCCCGATCACTCGAATGCCGGGATGGTGCGCCTTTATAATTCGCGTCGCCTCCACTCCATCCATTTTGGGCATCCCCACATCCATGAGAATCAGGTCCGGTTCCAGCCGGTCCGCGGCTTCCACCGCTTGAGTGCCGTCGCCGAACTCCCCGAGGATTTCGATCTCCGGATGGTCCTCGAGCACGAGGCGCAGGCCGCTGCGCGTTATCGTATGGTCGTCAACGAGAATGATCCGAATCCGTGCGCGCTTCACCGTATCGGAGGGTGCTTTGGTGGAACGGGTTGCCTTCGCGGAGGTCAAGGGCTCTCCATATTCCGGGTCGGTCTCGACCGTGGTAGAGGGCACCGAGAGTGTTACCGTGGTCCCCTTGTCAGGAGCGCTCTCTATGGTGATGCCTCCGCCGAGGAGCTCCGCCCGCTGGCGCAGGCTGAAGAGACCGTAACTATCGATCGTTTCCCTCCGTTCCCACTCCTGGACGTCAAACCCGTTGCCCTCGTCGATCACCTGGAGAACGACAACATCTCCGCTGTTGGAGAGCCGTACTGTTACCCGGTCCGTGCAGGCGTGCTTTGCCACATTGAGGAGCAGCTCTTGGGTGGATCGAAAAAGGAACGTTACCACCGACGGCTCCTTTGGCTCCGAGGCGAGAGAGCCCTCGAAGTTGGTCCGCAGCCCCTGCAGCTTCTCAACATGATCGGTCAGCCATTTGAGCCCGGCAAGGAGACCGTACCGTCTCAGCGCCACCGGACTGAGCTCTTGAGAGAGCGTTCTAGTCCCTTCGATCGCCTCCATTACGAGCTCCCGAATCATCTTCAGGGAGCTTCGCAGCTTGCTCCTCTCGTTCAGCCTCCGCTCTGCGAGGTCCACGTGGAACTTGGCACCCGCAAGGGTTTGCTGAAGATTGTCGTGAACATAAATCGCCATCCGCTGTCGCTCACGTTCCTCCGCCTCGCTGAGCTGCAGGGAGAGTCGCTGAAGCTGCTCGGCTCGCTCCTGGAGTTGGGTGTTAAGGTACTTGGCGTTCTCCAGAAGCTCCCGGATTTGATACTGCCGGCTACGTATCTCCAGCGCGGACCCAACCGCAGCCAACAGCGTTGCCGGCTGGAGGGGGCGTCGAAGGAACTGGCTGTTTCGTCGTTGCAGAAGGTCGAGCACGCATACTCTCTCACTCCAGTTTCCGCCGAGGAGCAGAACCGGAAGATCAGACCATGGCGGCTCATTCTCGAGGTAGCGCATGAGGACCTCCGCGTTCTCGGAATCCAGCGCTTCATCGGCAATTAGCAGGAGCCCGGCGGCGTGATGTGGCCCGGCGATCTCAATTAGACCTTTGACCGAAGTCGCCGTCAGGCAGGCGAAGCCGCTGCGCTCGAGCGTCTCCTGCAGCAGTGGAGCGTCCCTGCCGGAGGGGGCCAGGAGCATGACCGTAAGACCCTCGTCTAAAAACCGTGCCGAGTCGGTGGTATGAGGCTGCATGGTCACTACGGAGGCGAGTCGAAGAGCTCGCTTGCGGTCCCCTCGAAACGGGGAAGACCGGTAAGAACACCGGAGAAGGCGGAAAGAGGCTCGCCCACCTCCAAGCCTGTAGCTCCGAGCTGAACCTCCCGGATCGTCTGCTCGTGGCTTCCATACCGCTTTTTGAGTACCGCGATACACCGGCGAACCTCACCGCGGAACTCAAAATGGCGTAGCAGAACAACCGTATCGGCGATGTAGCTCACGTCGATCGGGGCTTCGGAAGTCCCGAAGACGCCGTGACTCGCAACAACCATGAGCGAAAGCACACCAGCCTCGGAGAGGTAACTTAACAGTTCGTGGAGCTGCGTTATCAGCTCTCGCTCTCCCGGCATGGACTGCAGGTAGCCACTCAGACTGTCGAGCACGATGATCCGGACACCCTCTTCTTCTATGTCCCGTTGAATCCGGGCGGTGAGCTCTCCCGGAGAGATCTGCCCGACATCGATCTGGTCTATCTTGACAACTCCGCGGTCCACCATCTCATCCAGGGGCATTCCGAGTCCCTTGGCGCGACGCAGAAGAGTGTGGATGCGCTCGTCGAAGCAGTAGATGGAGGAGCGTATGCCACGAGCCGCGGCGCTGTGCGCGTAGAGGTTCGCCAAACTGCTCTTCCCCGCTCCGGAGGTTCCGGTGATGACGCAGGTCGTGCCTTCTTCCATCCCACCACCAAGCAGGGTGTCTACTCCCGCATTCCCGCTGGGAATCACCTCTGTCCGTGGACTCGGCGTTACGTTCGGTGTGATTTGGGGATACACCACCAGTCCCCCGGTGATCAGGTCAGCGTCGTGATAACCCGCGTGAAACTCCATGCCGCGCATCTTCGAGACAAGTACTCGTCGCCGTGGACGACCAAACACCGGTGCCTGCATCTCGAGGCCGATCACGCCGTGGACCAGGGTCGCCAGGCTACCGAACTCGATATCCCCGGAAGGCCCCGCGGAGAGTAGGGTGGTGCAGACAATGGAGTCGAGGTGCTGCTTGAGCCGGAGAAGCTCACGGCGCAGCTGAAAGCGTGTGTCGACCAGGACGCTTAGCTCGCTCAAGGAGTCTATGAACAGACAATCCGGCTGGTGCTTTTCGATCGCCGCAAGGATTGCGTTGGTCACCTCCGGGAGCTCCACGTCCGCCGGCTCGAAGACTGTCTGCCCAAGGGCTGCGGAATCCCGAACCTCTCTCGGTAGCTCGGTCAGGACAGTTCCATCAATATTCCAGTCGTGGGATAAGACTATGTCCTCGAGCTCCGAGAGGGTCTGTAGAAGGGTTATGCCGAGACACCGCTTTCCGGCGGCGGCACCCGCCATCAGGTACTGCATCCCGAGGGTCGTCTTCCCCGTTCCCGCCTGACCGTGAACAAGGTAAATGCGTCCTTCCGGCAGGCCGCCGTGGAGAACTTTGTCGAGCCCCGGGACGCCGGTGCTAAGCCGTTTTCTGTCGCCACCGTTCTTCACGCGCGGACTCCTAGAGAAAAGAACTAATAGATCTATGATTGTACCGTTTGTGGGAGAAAGCCGCTACCTACCATAGAGCAAGGGCCGACGATCGGTCCGACCGCCGGCCTCTGAGCGCATGAGTCTCGGATACCGGTTAGGTGAAGGTAAACAGCTCCTCTTCGATCTTCTTCCAAGTCTTCATGTAGTTCGGTTCTTCGATCCAGCCGGCGATCGCGTCCATGCCGATCTCGTCGAGCTTGTTCCAGATCTTGGTAGTGATGCGGGAGTTGATCGTAAACATCTCCTGCATGTCCCACCGGGTCGGATGAGTGTCCGTGGTCAAGTGGCTCTCGTATCCGTACCGCTTCAGGTAGTAGATGAACTCGATGTACTCCAGGAGAGTGTGGCTGCCGCAAAAAAAGTCCCAGTCCCAGCTCTTGTCGTTGTCATTAATGTGAACGTAGTAGGGGTAGTCGGAGTAGTGGAGCATCGTGAGGGTCTCCGCGGGATGCTCGCCGCCGTAGACCGAGTGGCCATAGTCCATCGTAATGCCGAGGTTCGTTTCACCGATATCCCGGAGTAGGTGGAGTGTATCCGCCGCACGATTGAGAAAGCAGCGCCCTCGGGTCTCTTTAGGCTTGTACTCGATAAAGAGGGGCATCTCCGGTTTGTGGGCAGCCCCCTCGCCAAAGGCGTCGGCGAGGCGCTTCCACATGGTTCGGTACTCCACCTGGAAGGGAAACTCGAAACCGTCGCCCAAGGGGCAGCAAGTTACCCGAGGTGCCCCAACAGCCAGGGCAAACTCCTTTGCCTCCTTAATGAAGCGAATTGCTTTCTCCCGCACCGCCCTGGAGTCGGAGGTGATGCCTCCCGAGACGAACTCCGGCTCCCCTTTGACGTTGACGTTTACCGCCGAGAGATCTAGACCGTGGCGATCGAGGGCTCCGGTAAGCTCCGCGACGTCGGAAACCTCATAGGGATACACCACTTCCACCCCGGTATAACCCGGCATAGCGGCAACGACGGCGAACTTCTCCTCGAGGCTCTTCGTCTGGTTGTAGACGTGGAACCGGTCTTTGGTCTGCCCGAGAAAACTGGTGATAATTGAAAACTCTGGCATTGCTGCTTTACCTCCGTCGCTTCTTCGAGATGACCTGTCGCGCCGCTTCGGCGATGTGGCCGGCTGAAAGCCCGTATTTCTCCAGAAGCTTGTACCGCCAAGAACGCGGCGAAAGAGCCGGAGAAGTTCGGCCACGGCTCCTACGAGGC
>JBKHED010000108.1:0-7876 GCA_046540995.1 Spirochaetaceae bacterium
CGCCCTATCCCGCCCGCTTTCTAAACCGCGCCGCCGCAATAGCGAGAATCGCAACACCGAAGACCAACAGCGCCAACGCTTCGTCCCAGAGCACCGTAAGCCCCGCCCCTTTGAGAAACACTCCGCGAATAATCACAAAGAAGTATCGGAGCGGGAGAAGATAGGTGAGGTACTGTATCGACCGCGGCATACTCTCGATCGGAAAGGCAAAACCCGAGAGAAAGAACATCGGCACCATTACGAAGAAGACCGAGGTCATCATAGCCTGCTGCTGGTTATTGGAAACCGTGGAGATGAGCAGTCCCAGGCCGAGTGTAGTGGCGAGAAAGAGGAGGGACATGGAAAGCAGAAGGATCACGCTACCCTCAAAAGGCACCTGGAAGAGAAACCGGGAGACCCCAATAACTAGGAGCACGTCCACAAATCCGATAATAACGAAGGGAATAAGCTTTCCGATAATCATCTCTCTAGGCTTGACCGGGGTGACATTGAGTTGCTCGAGGGTGCCGAGTTCCTTCTCTTTTACTATTGCCAGGGAGCTAAGGAGCATCGTGATAACCATGAGAAGCAGAGCAAGAATTCCGGGAACCATGAAGTTCTTGCTCTCGAGCTGTGGGTTGTACCAGACTCGCGGTACCACCCGTATCGGGATTTCCGGCGCTCCTTGCCCGAAGGCGGCGGACCCAACGTTACCAAGCCCCCGAGCCATAAGCTCCCGCTGATACTCCTGGACGATGATGTTCGCGTAATTGAGCACCGCGGTGCCGATGGTAGAGTTCGCCCCGCCCACCAGCAGCTGCAATTGCGCCGGCTCGCTTCTCAGAAGCGAGCGAGAAAAGCCGGGAGGAACCACTATCACGGCTGCCGCCTCGCCTGAGACGAGAGCCTCTTCAACCTCGTCGGAGTTGAATATCTGCCCGACCCGGTCGAAATAGTCGGTGGCGAAGAAGCGCTCTATCAACTCTCGACTCGCCGCAGAGCTGTCCCTGTCCATTATCGCCGTGGGGACGTGGCGTACATCGAGGTTTGCGGCATATCCGAGAAGAATCAGCTGCATTACCGGCGCAATGAGAACGATAGGCAGCATTTTTCTGTCCCGGCGAAGCTGCAGAAACTCCTTCTTTATCAGGTATGGAAAAACGCTCACGCGAGGACACTCCTTGTTCTCAGTCGAAAGACACCGGCGCCCAGGGTGATCGCGGCAAAGAGGGCGAGAAACGCGACGTCCGGCCAGAAGATCGAGACCCCGGCCCCTTTGAGCATAATCGCCCGCAGAGCCGAGAGGTAGTAGCGCGCCGGCACCAGATAGGTCACGGCCTGGATCGGACCCGGCATGTTCTCGATGGGAAACACAAACCCTGAAAGGATAAACGAAGGAAGAAAGGTCGATAGAATCGCGATCAGAAAAGCTACCTGCTGCGTCTCCGCTATGGACGAAATGAATATACCGAGGCCCAGGCATGCGAAGAGAAAGAGAAGCGTTACCCCGGCGAGCCAGAGAAGACTACCGGCAACACCGACACCAAAGAATATGTAGCTCGCCAGGAACACCGATGCGGCAATGACCGCCGAGATCACCATGTAGGGCACGGTTTTGCCCAAAATCAATTCTACCGGCCGCAGAGGAGAGGCGGCGATCTGCTCCAGGGTCCCGAGCTCCTTCTCCCGGACTACCGAGAGAGCTGTCGAAATCACCGCAGTTACCACCAGGATAAACGCAACGAGCCCTGGTATGAGGTACTGGTTGCTCTCGAGCTCCGGGTTAAACCAGACCCGGGGCGTGTAGTCGATCGGCAGCACATCGGTGGTCTCAACGCCGAGCCGTGATTCCTGTATAGACCCTGCGAAATCCAGCACCACAGCCTGCATGTAACCGAGGAGAGCAGAACCGGTGGTGCCGTTGGTACCGTCGATGAGGATCTGAACCTTCGTTTCTTCGCCGCGGAGCAACTCTTTGGAAAAGCCCCGGGGAATGACCAGGGCGCCTTTGATAGTCTCATCGAGGAACATCGGCTCGAGATCTCCCGTGTAGTTGAGGTAGTAGGCAAGGTCAAAGTACTCGCTGTGGGAGAATCCCCGGATTAGCGCTCTGCTCTGCCTGCTTCCGTCCTGATCTACCACGGCGATGGGAGCATCCTTGACGTCCAGACTAATGGCATAACCGAACATTACCAGCAGAAAGAGAGGCAGGAAGAGCAGGACTCCGAGCGTTCTCTTATCCCGAACAATCTGCCGGAGCTCCTTCCTGACTACCGCCCCTACGATCACGCCCTCGCCCCTTCCACTTCCCGGCTGATAACATGTATGAAGACATCCTCCAAGGAAGGCAGAATCGGATCCACGCCGGTCGCCTCGATTCCGCCTCTTAGAAGGGACCGGCGAATCGCCCCAGGGGTCTCCTCCTTCGGCAGCGATACTCCAACGTGTAGTGCTCGCCCAAAGATCGAGCTCTCCGTTACCCACTCCTCCTCCTGAAGAAGCGCGAGTGCATCGGTTACCGACTCGCAGCTAACGTGCCACATCTGCTCGGGGATCTGCTCCCGCTTGAGGGTGGTCGGGCTTCCCTGAGCCACGATGCGTCCCGCGTGCATGAGGCTCACATCGTTGCACTGCTCCGCCTCGTCGAGATAGTGGGTCGTAACGAGGACCGTGACTCCCTGATCCGCGAATTCGTTGATGAGGTCCCAGAACTCCCTCCGCGAGACCGGGTCTACGCCGCCGGTGGGCTCGTCGAGAAAGACAATACGAGGCTCGTGTAACACCGCGCAACCTAGGGCGAGGCGCTGCCGCCAACCACCTGAGAGCTGGGCGGCAAGCATGTTCTCCCTACCTCGCAGCCCCGCCATATCCAGGACCCATGCCTTTCGTTCTTCTATCCGTTTTCTAGAAAGGCCGTAGACTCCGCCGAAGAAGGTTATGTTCTCCTCTACCGTGAGGTCCCGATAGAGGGAAAACTCCTGGGACATGTAGCCGATACTCCGTTTTATCTTCTCCGGCTCCCCGTTTATGTCGTAGCCGGCAACCCGCCCCTCCCCTTCCGAGGAGCTCAGCAGCCCACAGAGCATTCGGATGGTTGTCGACTTGCCCGCGCCATTGGCCCCGAGGAGCCCGAAGATCGTTCCTTCCTCCACCTGCAGTGAAATGTGGTCCACCGCGGTGAACTCTCCGAAGGTGCGGGTCAGCTCTTTCGCTTCGATGGCGAGACTCATAGATCCCTTCCCCCTTTACGCATCAGGCGGTCCCAGACGATCCGCCCTCCCGTGCTGAGTCTCGGCGCGAGCTCTACCGCCTCCTCTAAGGTGACTTTCTGCGGGGAGCTCTCGGTCTGCGCAACGAGCATCGGTGTCATACCGAGAAAGGGGAGGGCACGTACCAAGAACCTTCCTTTCACTAGCCTGCTCATCGATTCCGCTCCTCCCTTGTTAGAGAAATAAAGAGGGTCTCCAGGGTCGGGGAGATCTCCCGCACTGAGCTGACCGGGACGTCCGCCTCCTCAAAAGGGCGTCGCAAGAGCTCTTCTACTTGACCGGCCTCCGGGCCCGCCTCCTCCCGTAGGCGAAGATGGAGCCGGTCTCCTTGGGCCTGCGTCTCTAATAGTCCCGGAAATCCCCTCTCGCTTATCACCGCTCGGGCTCTCCTCGGAGCGGGGGTGACCACCTCGTAGATCCTTCCTTTGACCTGCCCCTTAACTTCGGCCGGTGTTCCAACGGTGAGAAACCGTCCTCGGTCGAGAAGACCTACCCGAGCGCAACGCTCGGCCTCATCGAGATAGGGAGTTGCTACAACGATTGTGAGTCCTTCGTGGAGGAGCTCGCCGAGAATTACCCAGAAGTCCCTGCGGGAGACCGGGTCCACTCCGGTGGTAGGCTCATCGAGAAGAATCAGCTCCGGCTTGTGAATTAGGGCGCAGGCGAGGGCGAGCTTCTTTTTCATCCCACCTGAGAGCCGTCCTGCCAGGCGGGTACGAAACGGCGCAAGGCGGGTAAAAGCGAGCAGCTCCTCCCGTCCTTCGGCGTACTCCTTCAACCCATAGATCTCGGCGAAGAAGGCGAGATTCTCGTCGATCGAGAGATCCCCGTAGAGAGAGAAACCCTGAGAGAGATAGCCAATCCGCGGCTTGAGCTTTCGCTTCTCCTTCGGAAGCTCTCGGCCCAGTACTTTCGCGCTACCTTCGTCCTGAGAAAGCACCGTGGCAAGAATCCGCAGGAGCGTTGTCTTGCCTGCGCCGTCGGGCCCGACCAGGGCAAACAGCTCTCCGCCGGATATATCCAGGTCCACGCCGTCGAGGGCTGTGACCGAGCCGAACTGCTTGCTGATCCGCGATAGGGAAATCGCACGTTCCATTACTCCGGCTCCGTCACAATCCGCGCGTCCGCGGGCATCCCGATTTTGAAGACCCCTTCGCTGTTATCGATGGCTATCTCTACCGCAAAGACCAGCTGAGCCCGGGCGTCCTGGGTCTGAACGTTTTTCGGTGTGAACTCTGCCTCCTCCGCGATGTGCGTCACCCGGCCGCGAAACGTGCGCTCGGGCAGACCGTCAACAAACAGTTCCGCCTCCTGCTTTAGAGCGATCCTTCCTAAGGAAGGCTCGGGAATGTAAATGGTAAGGTAGACCCTGCGAAGGTCAGCTACGGTGAAAAGCGGCGTTCCCGGAGAGACATACTCCCCCGCCTCCCGGGCCCGGATTGTCACCGTTCCCGCTCGGGGCGCATGGACCAGCGTATCCGCCAGGCGACGTCGGACTCGCTCAACCCCGGCCTGCGCCTCGGCCACCTTGGCCCGGGAGGCGCGCACCTCCTCGGGGCGGGCCATGCTCCGCAGTTTCTCTACCTGTGCCTGCGCCGAAGCAACCCGGGAACGCGCCTGCTCGAACTCGGTTTCCGCCCGGTCCAGGTCGCTCGGTGTCGCACTACCGTCCTCGTAGAGGTGCTGCACGCGCCTGTAGGACTTGCTGGATAGTTCGAAGGCTTGCTCCGCCTGCTCCAGCTGCGCCTCGCCTTGTCGAAGGTCCTCGTTCCGCGCCCCGGCAAGGAGAAGATCCAGTTGCGCTTGGGTTGCCTCGAGCCGGTGTTCCGCCTGCTGCAGCTGTAGCTCCAGATCCTCTCGTTCGATCTGCGCGAGGAGCTCCCCCTCTTCCACCACCTCTCCTTCTTCAGCGTCAACGGAGAGCAGCTCTCCCTGGGTTCGAGCAGAGATCGTGATCTCCGTGGCCTCCACCGTACCGGAGCCCCGGACCCCTAGATCTTCCTCACCGCAGGCACCCAAAAGAAGAAGACTCGCAACTCCGATTGGGCACAGCTTCGCTGTCTTGATAACGCCGCTATGCACTATTGCCTCCTCCCTTACTGGCGAGCCCCTCGAAACCATCAAGGCGCTCCTGCCCTTCTACGGTCAGAACCCCTCGGGAAATCAGCATGCCCATATGACGAATCACCTCCTGCGGCGCCAGATCCAGCTCCGCGAGCTTACTGGGAATCAGAAGGTTGTCCGCCACGGTGGTGACAATCTGCACCAAGAGTCGAGGGTCCGTCTCCGGGCGAATCATCCCTTCATCTTTGCCCCGCCGGACTATCCCTTCCAGGCGAGAGAAAACCCGTTGGTGCCTAAACTCCTGAATCTCCCGCCAGAGATCCGGGGTGTATCGCCCCAGGTCCTTGAGAAACGGCTTGCCCAAAGTGTTCATGACCCGGCTCGCCACCCTCAGCTGGGCGCCCAGACGCTCCACAAAGGAGCGACTCTCGTCCTCGAAAACCTCCTCGAGTTCATGCTCCACCGCTGCGAGCTGCCGACGCACCACCGCACGGACAATCTCTTTCTTCGTTTCGAACTTCCTGTAAAGGGTTTTCTTGCTAATACCGAGCTCCCGGGAAAGCTCCTCCGTGGTGATGCGGCTAAACCCTTCTTCAAAGAAACGGGGTCCAGCGTAGGCAATGACTCGTTCTCGCAATCCGTTTTCTTGTTCCATTCTTTCCTCTTCCGGAAGCGCAATGGTTAATACGGAAACTCCAGGCGTTTCTTTGGTTTCCAACCCAAGATTACCTACTTCCGGAGATCAGGTCAAATGGAAACTGTAACGGTTTCTCAGGTTTCTTTACGCTCGCATATTCATACACGAAAGACGAATATTCCTTGACACCTCGCCGCTTACCGGCGATGATTCTGCAAAACAATTCAACTGGAGTAAAAGGCTCATGTTAAATGTTGCAGAACTGGTGACGTTTCTCGTCTATTTCGTGCTTTTGCTGTCGATTGGCTGGTTCTTCTACAACAAGACCGGCGACCTTTCAGACTACCTGATCGGCGGTCGCAAGATGAACCGCTGGGTCACCGCGCTCTCAGCCCAAGCGAGTGACATGAGCGGCTGGCTACTCATGGGGCTCCCGGGGGCGGTATTCCTCTTGGGTCCACATCAGAGTTGGATCGCCATAGGCCTCTTTGTGGGAACCGTGGTCAACTGGATCCTCGTGGCACCGAGGCTTCGGGTGCATACGGAGAAAACCAACTCCATCACGTTGCCGTCGTTCTTCGAGGCGCGGTTCAAGGATCCCACCGGGGCGATGCGACTCTTCTCCGCGGCGATTATCCTTTTCTTTTTCACCATCTACGCCTCCTCGGGCCTGGTGGCCGCCGGTCGCCTCTTCGAGTCGATGTTCGCAATCCCCTTTACCACCGCGGTCCTCATCGGTGGTGCAGTGATCGTTATTTACACCTTCCTCGGCGGCTTTCTCGCCGTCTCTTGGACGGATTTCATCCAGGGACTCTTAATGCTCGCGGCGGTGGTCATCGTTCCCATATTCGCGTTCCTCTCCGCCGGCGGCGTGAGTGGAATCGCCGAGGCGATGGCGGCTCGGGAGATATCGGCAAGCATCATTCCGCCCGGAAGCGCACCCCTTCTCGTGATTATCTCCACCGCGGCCTGGGGACTCGGCTACTTTGGCCAGCCCCACATTCTCGTCCGGTTTATGGGTATCCGAAGCGTGAAGGAGCTGCCGTCGGCCACCGGCATCGCCGTTGTCTGGGTAGCCTTTTCGCTCAGCTTCGCCGTCTTCATCGGGCTCATCGGAATAGCGCTCTTCCCCGGTCTCGAAGGCGCGGCCTCCGAGACCGTCTTTATCCACATGATTCGCGAGAGCTTTGTTCCGTGGCTCAGCGGTATCTTCCTGGCGGCAATTCTCTCGGCGATCATGTCCACCATCGACTCCCAGCTCCTGGTCTCCTCCTCCGCCCTAACCGAAGACCTCTATCGCCGTTTCTCCGACTCCGAGCCTTCCGAGTACAAGCTCATGTGGTTCGGTCGAGTTAGCGTCGTCATCATAGCGGTGGTCGCCATGATTCTCGCTCTTTCCCCAGGCAACACCGTCCTCGGCCTCGTTTCCTACGCCTGGGGCGGCTTTGGCGCGGCTTTCGGCCCGGTGATCCTCATGGCTCTCTTCTCCCGAAAGACCACCTGGAAGTCCGCTCTCTCGGGCATGCTGATCGGTACGGCGGTTCTCATTGTCTGGGAGCGGGTCGGCCTGAACGCCCATATGTACGAGATCGTCCCCGGCTTTGTCGCCAACTTCGCGACGATGCTCATCGTTAACGGATTCTCCACGCAGGAGGACGCGGAAATTCTGGCAACCTATGATTCAGTGCAGAAAGCGCTACAGCCGGAGTAGGTTCGCACGCTGTCCAGTCCCGATGATCAGCATCGCGGGCGCCCGCGCGGGCGCCCGCTTCTCGTCTGCGCTGCCGCGAGAAGGTTAGCGCCAAAACCTCTTGCGTCGGCGAACGCTTCTTACTATTATATGACCGGTTCCGGGCGATTAACTCAGGGGCTAGAGTGCTACCTTCACACGGTAGAAGTCGCTGGTTCAAATCCAGCATCGCCCATC
>JBKHED010000109.1:0-7787 GCA_046540995.1 Spirochaetaceae bacterium
CGACTGAAGAACAATCAGCTGAGCCTCTACTGGCACACCTTTTTCCTCGCCATCACCACAACCTTTACTGAGCTCAACACCGTCATGCCCGCGCTCATACTCGAAGTCGGCGGCGGTGAGAGCGCCGTGGGCGTCCTGACGGCGATCATGATCGGGGTTCCCCTGGTAACCCAGCTCCCCTTCGCCTCGTTTCTCCACGCGCGTCGGAAAAAGAAGCCCTTTCTCCTGCTCGGCATAAATCTGCGGGTCCTGGCGCTGGGCATGGCAGCCACCGTAATCGGGGCGGCCCTTCCCGATAGGGCGGTCATTTTTCTGGTCTTTCTCGCGATGACTCTATTCGCCCTGAGCGGCGCCTTTGCCGGGGTCTCTTACACCGAGATGATCGGCAAGGTGGTGACGCAGAAGTACCGGGGCACTTTCTTTGTGCGCCGCCAGCTCTTCAACAGCCTCGGGGTTCTCATCTCGGCGATAATCACCCGATTCGTCCTCGGGCGAGTACCCTTTCCGGAAGGCTACGCCGGTCTCTTTTACGCCGCGGCGGCGGTCCTCTTGATCGCGTCTCTGGGCTTCTGGGCACTCCGGGAGCCGGAGGGTAGCGTGGCCACTGGTCCGGAGACAACCTTCACGGCGACGGCCCCCCTGCCGACCGGTTCCGCCTCCCCGACGCCTGCTCCCACGGAGAGGGAGCGAATCTTCCCTCTGGTGCTCTCGATCCTACAGGGTGACAAGAACCTGAGGAGGCTCCTTCTCACCACCAACCTGATCGCTCCGGCCTTTACAGCCCTGCCCCTGATCACTGCCCTGGCCCACCGCAGCTATGAGATCAGCGGCGAGACCGTCGGATGGTTCGTCCTGGTGCAAATAGGGGGGATGCTCATATCCAGCAGGCTCTGGGGAGCGGTAATTCGCCGCGGCGGCTTCAGACTGGTGCTCTGGTCCGAGGCGATCCTCCTCGGGAGCCTTTTGCCCCTGGCCCTTCTTCTCTCGGCAAACGTTGGAATCCTGGCCTACGGGTCGGTCTACCTGCTCTTAGGCGCCACGATCTCCGCCCATCGCGTCGGTACCGAGGCGGTGATCGTGCAGATATCTCCCGATCACCAGCGGGCGATCTACGCCGGCATTTTCGGCGCCCTTAACCTCGGCATGGCGCTTGTTCCGATTCTCAGTGGCACGCTTATCGCCCGATTCGGCTTTACCGCGGTCTTTCTCGTCGCCGCCGCGGCCTCTTGGGCCGCCCTGTTTGCCATTCGTGGTATTTGGTGCGGGAGATGGTACGCGGAATAAGAATGGGCCGCCCAACCAGGCCGGACGGCCGCCATCAAAAGCTCTCGTAACGGAAAGATTTCAATCGAGCCTTTCTACCCCTGGCGCGTCATCATCTCCATAAGTCCGCCGCCGTTGCGGACGTTACTGAACCCCATCTGTTGAAGCATCCGGGCGGCGTAGGCGCTCCGGGCGCCGGAGGCGCAGTAGACGGTGATCTCCCGCTCCTTGTCGCCGAGCCGATCCACGTGGTACCCGAGGTCATCCATGGGTATGTTAACCGCCCCGGGTACCGCACCGCCCTCGAACTCCTCGGGAGTTCTAACGTCCACTATGAGCGGCTCGCTTCCGCCCATGGCGGACTCCTTGGCGCCTTCCTCCGCGCCTTCGTCCTGGCTCTGCCCCTCGGAACCGGTTAGACCCTTCTTCTCCACCGGAGCGAGAGGCAGCTGAATGAACTCGAAGCCCACTGCCCGAGCGTGCCGCTCGAGGCTCACATGCCCCCCGGAGAGATTGAACACCGCGCTAAAGCCGTCGTGAACAAGCTGGCGCAAGCCCTCATGCCCCTTCTTCCCGTCCTCACTGACCACGAGAATCGGCGTTTCCTTCGGAAGCTGGCTCGCCTGCCGTACCAGCTGTGCCGGGGCAACGTTGTAAGATCCGCGGATATGAGAACGCTGGTAGCTAAAGGGGTCTCGAAGGTCCACTGCCACCAACGGCTGGTCGATAGCCTTGATAAAGGTGTCGAGCTCCCCGGCGGTCACCGAGGGGCTAAAGCCGTTCATCTTGTTTTCCGCTACAAAGGCTGCCATATTGATCGGATCGTTTGCGGAGCCGAAGGGCGGCGCGTAGGCGAGATCGAGCTCGGCAAGATCGCTTACGGTCATACCTGCGGCGATTGCCGTGGAGAGTACATCCAGGCGCTTGTCGGCACCCTCCTCGCCGGCGGTCTGCCCACCGAGGAGCCGACCGCTCCCCCGCTCGTAGACGAGAAGAACCGTGACCATCCTCGAGCCGGGGTAGTAGGAGGTGTGGTTCTCCTTATGGATTACCACGGAGTCCGCGTCGATCCCCGCATCCCGAGCCTGAGAAAGCGAAAGCCCCGTGGAGCCGGCGGTGGCCTCAAACACCTTGACGATCGATGTGCCCTGGGCGCCGGTGTAGCGCTTGTTCTGTCCCAGGGCGTTGGACGCCGCAATGCGTCCCTGCCGGTTCGCAGGGCCGGCCAGGGGAACGCGCACCTTGCGGTTGCTCACCCGGTGCTCGATCTCGACCATGTCTCCCGCGGCGTAGATATTGGGATCGCTCGTCTGCAGCTGCTCGTCAACGATGAGTCCCCCCGCCTCGCCGAGCTCCAGCCCGGCTTCTTGCGCGAGTTTCAAGGTCGGCTTGACGCCGACGGACATGAGCACCATCTCCGCCGGAAGCGTGCGGCCGTCCTCGAGCTCCACTTCATTCTCGTCTATCTTGGTTACCGAAGCGTTGGTATGCAGCCCGACACCGTACGCCTGAAGCTCCTCGGTCAGGTAGCCGGCGATTTCGGCGGCCAGAGTGGGCATTACATGCGGAAGTCGTTCAACCAAGTTTACCTCTACACCTCGCTTGCGCAGCGCCTCTACCATCTCCAGGCCGATAAAGCCGCCGCCGACCACGACGGCAGAGCCGGGTCCTCGACTCTGAATCCAGTCCTCGATGGCGTCCATATCCCGCAGGGTCCAGAGAGAAAAGACGTGGGGCCTCTCGACTCCAGGAATCTGAGGAACAAGAGGCTTGCCGCCCTGAGCCAGAATCAGCTTGTCATAGGGGAATTCGATATCTTTGCCGGTCGACTTCTGCAAGGCGCGGACGCTCTTCTTACTCCGGTCAATGGAGGTTACTTCGGTCTCTACTTCTACGAGGACGTCGTACTGCTCCCGAAAGCTCTCCGGGCTCTGTAGGATCAGCTTAGACCGACGGTCTATGTCACCGCTAATGTAGTACGGCAGCCCGCAATTCGCGAAGGAAATGTCCGGCCCTGACTCGATGACCGTGATTTCCGCCTCTTTCGAGAGCCGTCTCGCTCTCGCGGCGGCGGTAGCTCCCGCCGCAACTCCACCAACTATTACAATCCGTTCCATCGTACTCTCCGTTTATATCTTCTTTTTTATATATAACAAGAGAACGATTTGGTGTCAATAGCGCTGAGAGCCGTGGCGACGATTAGCCTATTTTCGGTCGTAGTAGATGCTCTTACCCGTAACCGAGAGGGGAACACCCATAACAAAGTCTGCGTCGATCAGCCCCATCCGGCGGGCGGAGACGCCGATGCGGTACATGATTCGGTTGTCCACGTTCATCATTTGGGCGGTCTTAACGGCGCTTCCTATGGCGATTCCCATATCCAGAAGGCGAATCGCGCACTGAGGTCCCAAAAACTCACCGTTCTGCTCTCCGCTGTTAATCTCCAGGCAGACCGGATGGCCGCAGGCGGCGCAGTCGAGACCGGGAACCGCTGCATCCTTCATTCCGATTAGCACCACCGCGTCGGAGTTTCGTACGTTGGCGCCGTCCCGGTCGAAGTTCTTCTTACCCGTCTCTTTCCCGAACGCTTCCATATCATCCGCCAGGCGTCCGATATCTTCGCCTTCGATCGTTCTGGTCACGATAAAGTTCTCTCCCACCGCCTTGGGGGCGGTGATGGCAGAGACCTCCATCAGCTCCGCCACGGTCTTTATGGCTTCCATCTACTCCTCCTGGATCTGCGTGTTTGCGTATGCCGGGAGTGTAGCCCGACCTGAATAGCGGTGCAAGGGACCGGGGTTGCGGCTTAGATGGAGATTTTCATCTCCCCGATCCGTTCCACCAGACGGTCCTCCAGGCGATCGAGTTCAGGATCGACTTCCAGACCGTCCCGCTCCCAGGACTCCACCACTTCTTCCAGGCCGGCGGCGAGGCCGGTCTCGAAGGTAAACCCCGGAGCCACCTGCCGGAGCTTGCTTCCGTCGAAGAGTCCCGGATACCGCTTCTCGAAGTAGATGTGCCCCGTGGTTTCCGGCAGAGCCCGGTAGAGAGTTGCGGAAGGAACGAAGGCGAGAATAGGCTCCTGACCGATGAGGTTGCCGAGCTCCCGATATAGGTCCATCCAGAGGCTCGGCTCCTCGCTGGCGATGTTAAACGCCTCTCCGTACGCCCCCGGCACACCGATCAGAGAGACGATACCCCGGGCAACATCGTCGGCAAAGGAGAACGCCCAGAGGCCCGTGCCATCGCCAAACATGACCAGGGGCTTCCCGGCACTGATCCTGCTGAGGATGTTGCGGTTCTGCCGAAGTATGCCGACATTTCGCGCGCCGGGACCGAAGGTAAGGGAGGGCCGGACCACGGTAATCGGAAGATCCGACTGACGCTGACCGAAGAGATACTCTTCCATCCTCGCCTTCTTGTAGCCATAGGAGTAGGCCGGATCGTCACAGAGCTCCTCGGTATCCTCCTGGGTGGGGACGGTTCGGTAGGGACGTTTGTACGCAGCCACGGAGGAGACCACAAGGAGGTGGTCGCAGCGGTGCTGAAAGAGCTGGACCGTCTCGGCCGCCTCCTCCGGCCCAAAGCAGATCATGTCTATGACCGCATCGAAGCGGCGGTTCCCTAAGCGGCGATCGAGCAGTTCTACGTTGTGCCGGTCCGCCTCTATTGTCTCCACCGAACGCGGCACCACAGCGGGACGGGTCCCGCGATTGACAATGGTGACCGCGACGTTCTGGTTGAGAAGCTCCGTAACCCGGTTCGGCGAGCTGTCAACGAAGAATTACACTTCCGGACTGTTGAGGGCGAATCGAGGCGTCTTTCCGGAGAAGAAGTCCACCACCGCCTCCGCCGAGAGCTGCTGCATGCCCGCCTTTCCTCCGTCGGTGTCGCTACCGACGTGAGGGCTAACCGCAATGTTCAGACCTTCTAGAGGAAGCTCGGCGTGGCGCCAGACTTCATCGAGACCGTATCCAAAGAGCCGTCCCTCCTTTACCGCCTCGTAGGCCGCCCGCTCGTCCACGAGCACCCCCCGGGCGCAATTGATCAGCGCGGTCGTCGGCTTCATGAGCGATAGTTCCTGAGGCCCGAGGAGCTGCTTTTTGGTGGCGGCGTGGAGGGTGATGAAATCCGCTTGCCCGCAGAGAGCGTAGAAGTCGACGTAGGTGACGCCGTTTGCCTCGGCCCACTCCTCCTGCGGATAGGGGTCGTAGGCGATGATGTGCATATTGAATCCCTTTAGGAGCTCCGCCACGGTGCGACCGATCGCGCCGGTCCCCACAATTCCCAGGGTTCGCCCGCTCACATCGAGTCGGGACGGCCCGCTCTTCGGCACTCCCTGGGAGGCGCGCTGATGGTGCGGCAGTCGCCGCCCGGCAATGTCGAGTACCGTTGCCACTGCCCACTCCGCCGTGGGCACCGTGTTCGCCCCAGGGGTGTTGGTAACGAGGATCCCCGCCTTCGTCGCCGCATCCAGGTCCACGGAGTCGTAGCCCACTCCGTAGCGGGCGATCAACTCCAGCGAACCGCCACCTTTCGGCCCCACCTCCGCGAGGAGGGAGGCGGGATAGTGTTCGAGGTCCGCAATCACCGCTCGTACGCCGGCGAGCTCCCGAGGCGTGAGCGGCTCGGTGGGGTCTCTGTCGCAGTTGTACGTAACTTTCACCTTTCCCTCGGAGCCGTCCGAGAGCTCTTCGAGAAGACGGACGCCCTCGCCGACTCCCGGAGGCTCCGTCGGGAGATCGTCAAGAAAAGAGGTAGCAAAGACGACGATATTTCCACCATTCATATGTAACTCCTCCACTCAAGCCTACACCGACTCTTTCTTGCTCTCAACTGATATATCACAATGGTCAAAGCGTGGCCAAAAGCCTTGTCTCCTGAGCAGCGCTCATCGTATACTGTGGGACAACGTGCCGATACAAGAGACCCTGAGCAAAACAGACAGGCTCTCCTCCACCGAAGGCTCCAGCCTTAGCGAGCAAGTGTATGACTATCTCGCGGACCAGATCATAACCGGTAAGATCTCCTTCGGCGATCGCCTCAACATTAAGCAAATCGCGGCGCAGCTCAACGTAAGCACCATTCCCATTAGAGACGCGATTAAGAGACTCGAGCAGGAGAAGGTCGTTGTCGTCATGCCGCGAAGTCACTGCTACGTGCGGATTCCGACGAAGAAAGCGACACTCGACGCTATCGACTCCCGCCGAATGATAGAGCTCTTCGTTGTCAACACGGTTGTTGAAACGATAGCCCCCTCGGACCTAAAACCTCTCGACGCCGTCGTTGAGGCGATGCGTCCATTGGCGGAGGAGAGCCACATTGAGGAGCACCTCCCCAGCGTCTCCGAGTACATTGACTTAGACCGCATATTCCACACAAGCCTGGTCGCCCTCTCCCGGAACGAGTACATTATGGAGTTCTACAAGCAGGTGAATATGCACCTCAGCATGAGCTTCAGCTACGGTATCGGTGTCTGCCACGGAATCGCCTCCACCTTCGCGGAGCACGAAGCGATTCTAGACCACCTGCACCACAACCGTCCGGAGGCGGCGGAAGTCCTCGAGAACCATCTTCTCAAGAGTCGTGAGAATATCCTCCGAGAGGCGCGCTTTCAGTCGCTCTCAGAGTAGAGCGGAGTAGCCCGATACCCGATTGCCTCATCTCACTCCTAATGCAGTAAGGGGAAAGAGCTCTGCATCAGTCGATGGTACCAATATAGGGAAGCCAGCGGTACTTCTGATCGAAATCGATGCCGTAACCGACAATGAAGAGGTCCGGGATCTCCCGGCCAACGTACTTGACCGGGACCTCGACTTGCCGCCGGGCGGGCTTGTCAACCAGAGCACAGATTTCCAGGCTCGCGGGGCTCTCGACCAGCAGTCGTTCCCGGATTTTGCTCAGCGTCAGGCCGGTGTCGATGATGTCTTCGACGATCAGGACATGCCGCTCGTGAACCGACTCATTGAGCCCTTTGAGGATGACCAACTCACCGCTGCTTTCGCTTCCCACGTAGGATGTCGCTGCCATAAAATCCACCTCCGTGGGCATTTCGAGGGCCCTAACAAGGTCCGCCATAAAGACAAAGGAGCCCTTGAGTAGGCCCACTAGGAGCAGATCCTTGCCCTGGTAGTCTTCGCGAATGCGAGCCGCCAGTTCAGCGGTGATCGTTCTGAGTTCCTCCTCCGTGAGGACGGGATGCAGTTCAGGTTTCATGGGAGGCATCTTAGCCGAGGAGCTTACCGGATGACGAGGGGCCCCGTTCGGCGGTCGATTTCCCGGAGCGCTTAGCTCGTCGTCGACCCCCGAAAGGCTATAGCAACGCCACTGCCGCTATGACCACACCGGCAAGAGTAACCGAGAAGCCGAAGCTCCAGATCATGAACCGCCGCATGCCGACTACCAAGGACTCGATCCGTCCGTTCATTTCGGCGAGTCGACCGTTCATATCCTCGAACCGTTTGTCGACCTGCTCGAACCGCTTGTCGACCTGCTCGAACCGCTTGTCGACCTGCTCGAACCGC
>JBKHED010000110.1:0-7686 GCA_046540995.1 Spirochaetaceae bacterium
ATGCACGCCGGGACTTGGCGGCGGCATACCAACACGCTTGTTGATACTTCAAAAAATACCTGAGTATATATTAAAACTTTCGCTCTGGAAATATCGGTTATATAATATCTATATCCGCGTATTGATTCAGCCGGAGCGTACCACATGACCTGCGGATAAACGTTATGCAGGGAGGTTCTCATGGCAACGGGTGCAGATCCCGCCAGTCTCGAAATCACCACCGAAGAGTTGGACTCTATTCTAACGAGCTATGCTGGGGAGCGGGGTGCTCTCATTCCTATTCTTCAGGATCTCCAGGAGCGTATCGGTCATCTGCCGAAGCCGCTGCTCCGAGAGATCGGAGAGCGGCTCAAGATTCCCTACAGTGAAGTCGCTGGAGTGGTGAGCTTCTACTCCTTCTTCTCGACGGTACCCCGGGGCAAGCACACGATTCGCACCTGTCTCGGAACGGCATGCTACGTTCGCGGCGGTAAGGAGCTCCTTGGTGCCCTGGAAAAGCAGCTTGGCATTAGCGTCGGGGACACAACCGGCGATCGCCAGTTCTCCCTGGAGGTGGGGCGTTGCTTCGGTGCCTGCGGTCTCGCTCCCGTGGTAGTGGTCGACGATGATGTTCATCAGCGAGTAAAGCCCGCAAAGGTCGGTGAGCTCCTGGCGCAGTACAAGGAGGCAGAGGATGAAGAGTAGACGTGTTCGTAACCTCCAAGAACTGGAAGCGCTCCGGGAAGAGCGACAAGCCGCACTGAAGAAGGAGAAGAGAAGGGTCTACCTCTGCACCGGCGGAAGCTGCGTCTCCTCCGGGAGTGAGGCGATCCGGACCGCCTTGGATGCCGCCCTCTCGGAGGCCGAGCTCGACGTGGAGATCGTGGAAACCGGCTGTATGGGTCCCTGTGCCTCCGGACCGCTTCTCCGCGTGGAGCCCGAAGGGGTTCTCTACCGCAATTTGACTCCCCAGGACGCGGATTCCATCGTCCACGGACACCTTCGTGAAGGTAATCCGAATAGAGATCGCCTCTTCGACACCGCCTCCGGGGGCAAGGCGAGCAGTATCGAGGAGATCCCCTTCTTCCAGGGACAGCACCGCCTGGTGCTGCGAAACTGTGGCGTTATCGACCCCTTGCGCATTGACGACTATATTGCCTCCGGTGGGTACTCGGGCCTCGCCAAGGCGGTGACCGAGCTCTCTCCCCCGGAGCTGATCTCCGTTATCGAGCATTCGGGGCTCAAAGGGCGGGGAGGTGCGGGATTCCCAACCTTTCTCAAGTGGCGGCTTACCGCAGAGAGCAAGGGCGACGAGAGGTTCGTTCTCTGCAACGCCGATGAGGGAGACCCCGGGGCGTTTATGGACCGGAGTCTCCTGGAGGGTGACCCGCACAGTGTCATCGAGGGGATGGCGCTTGCTGCCTACGCCGTGGGCGCTCGGGAGGGGTATGTTTACGTCAGAGCGGAGTATCCCCTGGCGGTAGAACGGCTTCAGGCAGCCCTGGCGGCGGCGGAGGAAGCAGGACTCCTGGGAGACAACATCCTCGGGACGGGCTTTTCCTTCCGTCTCGGGATACGACGCGGTTCCGGTGCCTTCGTCTGCGGAGAGGAGACCGCCCTCATTCACTCCATCGAGGGTAGTCGGGGAGAGCCAAAACCGCGGCCTCCCTTTCCGGCTCAGAGCGGCCTTTGGGGCAAGCCCACGCTTCTCAATAACGTCGAAACCTACGGCAGCGTCTCCTATATCGTTGCGAAGGGCGCGGAGGAGTACGCCAGCTTGGGTACGGAACAGAGCAAGGGAACAAAAGTCTTCGCCCTTGCCGGAGCGGTGGAGAACACCGGCCTCGTTGAGGTGCCCATCGGAACGACTCTGGGAGAGCTCATTTACGACATCGGCGGTGGCATTAGGGACGGCAAGGAGTTCAAGGCCGCTCAGATCGGCGGTCCCTCCGGTGGCTGTATTCCCAGGGAGTACCTGAACGTTCCCCTGGACTATAAGAGCCTTCAGGAGCTCGGCGCCATTATGGGTTCCGGGGGCCTTATCGTTATGGATGACGACACCTGTATGGTGGACGTGGCACGGTTCTTTCTGGAGTTCGTTCAGGAGGAGTCCTGCGGAAAGTGCGCCCCCTGTCGGGTTGGTACCAAGCGGATGCTCGAGATTCTCGAGCGAATCTGTAACGGTGAAGGGGAGATGGAAGACCTCACCCGCCTCGAAGAGCTCGGGCAGGAGATTCAGGAGACCGCTCTCTGCGGCCTCGGCCAGACCGCCCCGAACCCAGTCCTCTCAACCCTTCGCCATTTCCGCCATGAGTACGAGCAGCACATTCGCGATCATCACTGCACCGCCGGCGTCTGTCCCGGCTTAGTCCGGGCGCCCTGTCAGTCCGCCTGCCCTGCGGGAGTTGACGTCCCCGGCTTCGTGAGCCTCGTGGGCGAGAAGCGGTACGCCGAGGCCCTCCGGCTCCACCGAGAGCGAAACCCCTTCGCGGCGGTTTGTGCCCGGGTATGCTTTCACACCTGTGAGGATAAGTGCCGGCGAGCGAGCCTCGATGACGCGGTAAGCATTCGCGCAATCAAGCGGTTCATGGTCGATCAGGAGATCGTCGTGCAACTCCCGGAGGCGCGGGAGAACGAGACGAACGCCAAGAGAAAGATAGGCATCGTTGGCGGGGGGCCCGCGGGGCTCTCCTGCGGCTACTTTCTGGCGCGCCTCGGCTATCGCCCGGTAATTTTCGAGGCCCAGCCTCGGCCGGGGGGCATGCTCGTACAGGCGATCCCCGAGTACCGGCTTCCCCGAGAGACGCTAGCTCGGGAGATCCGCATGATCGAACGGCTCGGTGTGGAGATTCGTACGGAGCAGAAGCTCGGGCGTGAGTTCACCCTGGAGAGCCTCAAGGAGGAAGGGTACGAGGCGCTCTTTATGGGCGTCGGGGCCGCGGCGTGCGTCGGTCTCGACGTTCCCGGCGGCGAGGGAAGCGGCATCGTGGAGGCCGGAGAGTTCCTTCGACAGTACAACGTACGGGGCTCGGTTCCCGTGGGCAAGGAGGTGATCGTCGTAGGCGGAGGGAACGCCGCGGTCGACGCCGCGAGAACCGCGGTACGCCTCGGCGCGGATGTAACGATCCTCTACCGCCGAACCCGGGAGCAGATGCCCGCCTACAGCGAGGAAATAGAGGAAGCGCTCCACGAGGGTGTGAAGCTCCTCATCCTTACGCAGCCCGAGGAGGTGTTGCGAGATGAGAGCGGCGCGATAACCTCGGTGCGGTGCCGACCGCTCTCTCTCGGCGAGTTCGACCGTTCCGGCCGGCGGAGGCCGCGCCCAGGAGAGGGATCGCTCTTTGATCTTACGGCGGATCAGGTGATTGTGGCTATCGGACAGCGTCTCGATCTTCCGGGAGTAGCGGGCAACGGTCAGAGTTCTCCGGATCAGTACGCCGTGGCTCTGGAGTACAACGACTCCAACTTTATCGCCGCGGATCCGGTAACCGGGCAGACCTCGGTGCCGTGGATCTTTGCCGGCGGCGATGCGGTGAGCGGACCCTCCTCGGTGGTCGAAGCGATCGCCGCCGGGGAACGGGCCGCCTACGGCATAGACCTAATGCTCACGGGAGAGGATCACGCCTTCTGGCGGGAGGAGAAGGTAGTTGACACCGCCTTCGACCCCGACGCGGACCCGGTTCCCTATCCCCGGGAGCTCATGTCGACGATTCCGGTGGAGCGGCGGCGGCACAACTTCGATGAGGTGGAGCTGCCCTGGTGCGAGGCGGTGGCTCTGCGGCAGGCCAAGCGGTGCCTGCGGTGCGATTACGGTAAATGCGGCGTTCTGGAGGTGCACCATGCCTGAAATCAGCATAAACGGTCAGACCCTAACAGCTCCAGAAGGGGCGACAATACTGGAAGTGGCGAAGGCCGAGGGCTTTCACATTCCCACCCTCTGTCATGTCGAAGGATTTGCGCCCCTGGGGGCGTGCCGAGTCTGCGTGGTCGAGGTCGAAGGGGCCCCGCGGCTGCTGGCGGCGTGCGCAACGCCGGTGCGGGAGGGGATGGTTATTCACACCAACTCTTCCCGAGCGAGAAAGGGGCGTCGGAGCGTGGTAGAACTTCTTCTGAGTGAGCACACCGGGGATTGCATGGTTTGCGACCGCGGTGAGGACTGCGAGCTCAAGGCCCTCGCCCAGGACCTCGGTATTCGGGAGCTTCCCTTCGAGGGAGAGCGGCTGCCGGTACGGATGGACGAGAGCACAGCCGCGCTGATCCGGGATAGTGGCAAGTGCATCAAGTGCCGCCGCTGCGTCACCGCCTGCAACGCCATACAGGCCGTCGGGGCCCTCTGGCCTCAGGGAAGGGGCTACGAGACGACTATCGGTCCCGCCTTCGGTGGCGACCTCTCGGAGGTTCCCTGCGTCCAGTGCGGCC
The DNA here is from genome assembly GCA_046540995.1 of Spirochaetaceae bacterium. Classification (GTDB taxonomy): domain Bacteria; phylum Spirochaetota; class Spirochaetia; order DSM-27196; family Alkalispirochaetaceae; genus CAYZHV01. The sequence goes on from JBKHED010000110.1 coordinate 4,399, forward strand.
AGTGCGCGGCAATCTGCCCGGTAGGCGCTATTAGCGAGCGCTCCCACATCGATCAGGTCTGGGCGGCCCTCGATGATCCCGAGCAGTTCGTGGTCGTCCAGACGGCCCCGGCGATACGGGCTGCCCTCGGAGAGCTCTTCGGTCTGCCTCCGGGAACCCTCGTAACCGGCAAGATGGTGAGCGCCCTCCGGAGGCTCGGCTTCGACAAGGTTTTCGACACAAACTTCACCGCGGACCTCACCATTATCGAGGAGGGAAACGAGCTACTCAGCCGGCTCAAGAGCGCTCTTCTCGACGGGGAGCCCGCGGCGCTGCCGCAGTTCACTAGCTGCTCCCCGGGTTGGATTAACTTTGCCGAGGAGTTCTACCCGCAGTTCCTGCCCAATATCTCGAGTTGTAAGAGCCCGCAGCAGATGTTCGGCGCCCTGGCCAAGAGCTATTACGCAGACTCCCTCGGCATAGCTCCCGAGAAGATGACGGTTGTCTCGGTGATGCCGTGCACCGCAAAGAAGTACGAGGCCGCCCGACCGGAAATGTGGGACAGCGGAGTCCAGGATGTTGACTACGTCCTCACCACCCGGGAGCTCGGACAGCTCATCAAGGCGGGAGGTATCGACTTTCTCTCCCTCCCGGAGGAAACAATGGACGCTCCCCTCGGTCTCTCCTCCGGAGCGGCGGACATTTTCGCCAATACCGGTGGTGTGATGGAGGCCGCACTGAGGACCGTCTGGGAGGTGGTGACCGGAACGAGGCTTCCCATGGAGAACCTTCACGTTCAGCCGCTGGCGGGGCTCGAAGGAGTCAAGGAGGCCGAAGTGACCTTTGCCGGGACGAAGGAGGAGTGGCGATTCCTCGAGGGGGTTACCGCCCGTGTGGCAGTGGCCCACGGTTTAGGCAACACCGCGGCCCTCCTCGATCGAATCGAAAAGGGTGAGAAGGAGTACCACTTCGTCGAGATCATGACATGCCCCGGCGGCTGCATAGGCGGCGGCGGTCAGCCCCGGGTGACAGATAACTCCGTGCGGCTCGCTCGTATCGAGGCGATCTACAAGGAGGATGAAGGCAAGAGCATCCGAACGAGCCACGAGAACCCGGCGATTCAGGAGCTCTACGCCAACTACCTCGGCGTACCCTTGGGCGAAAAGTCCCACCACCTGCTGCACACGCACTACAGGCCGAAGCAAGCGGAGCCCGACCGGGAGGAGCAGACGGTCTGAGTCTAGGTTGGTACGAAGGGGTCTCCCGCGGTATCCTAAAGCCAACGGAGGCCCCAGATGAGCAACCAGGAAAAGAGCTACGCCCTCATACTCGGTGTGGGGCCCGGTCTCGGGGGCGCCTTTGCTCGGGCGTGCCACGAGGAAGGGCACATTCTCGTTCTCGTTTCCCGTTCCGCCGCTCGGATGAGTCGGGTTGTGGATGAGCAGCAAATCGACCCCAACCGCGCCTATCTGATGGAAATGGACCTCGCCGACCTCGAAACGTGCCGGGAGCGGTTCAACAGCATGCTCGAGCGAAACCAGATCCCGAGAATCGTCATTTTTAACGCCGCGGCGATGCGCAAGGACAACATCGAAACGCTGCGAACCGAGGACCTTCTAGAAACCATCCAGGTGAACGTTGCTTCGGCGCTCCAGAGTATACGGAGCTTCGTGCCCGCAATGGCCGGCAGCGGAGGCTCGATCATGCTGGTCGGAGGCGGCTTTTACAGGGATCCCGACCCGGAGTACGCCTCCCTTTCCATCGGTAAGGCGGCCCTACGCAACCTCGTACACACGGCGTTTCCCTGGGCCCGGGAACAGGGCGTGCAGGTTACGCAAATGACTGTGGGCGGCTACGTCAAGCAGCGGGGGCCTCTCAGCCCGAAGCGGATCGCCGAACGAACAATGAAGGAGATCAAAAAGCCTCCGGAGGAGTGGGAGCCGGAGGTGTGGCTTCCCTGATTTCGTCGCGGTGGCCGACGGCGCGGCGTATCCACGGTGGTTGTCCAGTCTGGGGCCGCCGGATTCCTTCTGCATCTGCTTTCCAACTGGTGCCAGATTCCGCACCGACCGGGGTTAGATAGGTAATCAGCAGGAGGAACGGAATGAACGAAGCGGTCTGGAAGGAGATACTGGATACTGCACGGTGGGCCCCGAGCGCCTACAACGCCCAGCCCTGGCGCTTTCACATAGTCGGCGGGACGCTGACGCTCCTATCACGTCCGGAGCGGTGGCGGCCGGTAATCGATCCAAAGAACAGAGAGACCTTGATTTCATTAGGTGCCCTCGCTCACTCTCTTCGGGTGGCTGCTAGCGGAGCGGGCTACGCCCTGGAGGAGGAGTGGCTTCTGAGCTCTCCGGTCGACGTACAGATCGCGCGATTCTCTCTTATAGAGACGGACGCGCCGGCTGGGCTAGAGCTCGAAGCACTTCTCGGCGTACGAACCTGGCGGAGGGGGTATCGCCACGAACCAATTTCCTCGGCGAAACTGCAGGCAATAGATGATCTCCTCGGCGAGTACGGAGCAGTAGCCGCGAAGGGCTCAGCAGAGTTCAAGACGGTGGTCGACGCCACGGTAGAGGCCGCGGTGCTCCATGCGCGGAGCGAGGAGATCTACGCGGAGCTTTCTCCCTACCTCTACCATCCGCAGCGAAAGCGAGATCACTCCTGGGGCGTAGTGTCTCCGATTTCCGAGCGAAAGGGAGTGAGAGAGTTCTTCTGGAATCGTCTCTCGAACAGCCGGACCGCTCTTCGCAAGGGATATCGGGCGAGTACCATTACCGACAGCCGAGATCTGCTCCACCAGGCACCGGCACTGGTGCTGTTGCAAGGAGACCGCACCAATCCGTACGACCTGATCGAGGTGGGATCCCGATATCAGCGGCTTCGCCTCGAGGCGTTTCGCCTGGGACTGGCGACGCAGCCGCTCTCGATTCTTCCGCAGATGGTCAACGATGGGAGGATGGAACTGGAAGATGGCGTGGAGAAGATCCAGCTCCTCATTCGTCTGGGGGTGCCCATGGAGACAAAGAAGGCACCTCGGTCGGTTCGAGAGCCGGTTGAGACACTTCTAAAAGGCTCCACCCTCCCCGAGGGAGACGCCTTTAGGGCAGCGTAGTACACTCGAAGTGTGCAGGAATACCCGGATCTCACTAACGATGTAAAGGGGCTCTCCGCATACTCAGTCGGCCACCAGCTCTCGAGTGCAATCTTCGCGGCACTCCTGGCAACCGTGATGCTCCTCGCTCCGGCTCTTTCGGCGCAGGAGCGGGAAGTCGGGGTGGTCAACAGGGTGGTGGACGGAGACAC
>JBKHED010000111.1:0-7522 GCA_046540995.1 Spirochaetaceae bacterium
TGTCCGCCGGCCATTACCACACCGGAGAGGAGTAATAGCATCGCGACTATTAGGCCGACTCCCATTGTAAACTTGGTTTTCATGATTATTCTCCTTTCTATAGTATACGCTATAGAAGGCCCGTAAGTGGGTCAACAGTTATTTTCGCTCCAAAGGATTATGGGACGTTAGTCCGCGCGGTTGGGCCCTAAATTTCCCGAGATAACTCGAATTACGGGGGAAAGGTAGTCGACCTCTCCGTAAGCGGCTGAAATTCGTTTTGACAACAAAATTTATGGGACTAAATAATGTGTCTCCCGACGCCGTTCGGCCTGGGCCGTTCCGAAAGACGGGCCTACTCTTTCTGCTGACCGTAGTAGGCGTTCGGACCGTGCTTTCGGGTGAAGTGCTTCTCCGTTAGATGGATCGGTGCTCGCTTCTGCGAGGAGAGCGCGGCGGTGTGAAGCCCCATCCTGGCGACCTCTTCGAGAACCATGGCGTTCTCGACCGCGGCCTTACCCGAAGCTCCCCAGGCGAAGGGCCCGTGGCTCTTTACCAGCACTCCGGGCACATCGTGCTCGCTTATCTCGCTCTTTCGAAAGCGCTCGACAATCACCTTGCCCGTATTGAGCTCGTACCGCTCCCGTGTCTCGCTCTCGGTCATCTCCCTGGTTACCGGTATCGGACCCCGGAAATGGTCGGCGTGGGTGGTGCCGAGGATGGGAATATCGAGACCCGCCTGGGCGTAACAAACCGCAAAGTGGCTGTGGGTGTGAACGATCGCGCCTATCCGCTCAAAGGAGCGATAGAGCTCCCCGTGAGTCGGAGTATCCGAGGAGGGGCGCAACTCCCCGTCCAATACCGCCTCACTCTGAATATCAACCACCACCATCGACTCCGGGCCGAGATCCTCGTAAGCGACGCCACTCGGCTTTATCGCAAAGAGCCCCGCCTCACGATCAGCCACACTCACATTTCCCCAAGTGAGGAGCACAAGCCCTTCTTCTAGGATCCTCAGGTTCGCCTCGTAGCACTCCTTGCGTATCGCTTCGTACTTCATATCAACGCACCTTCTCTCTTCTGTTCTTGCGAACTACTACTGTACAGCGGTTGGTTAGCCTCACCAACCCTGCGGTTCGTCGCGCGTTAACGATACCGCCCATTTGTCGGTGGTGTAAAGCGCGCAATGCGTGCTCCACCGTTCTGGGCCAGAGGAACTACCCGACACGCAGGAGGCACGCAGCGTACACGCACCGTGCGCGGCGGGCAAGCGGAGGCACGCAGCCGGCGGATTCCCTCTGAACCGAAGATTTCTGTTGACAGATCCGAGTAGGGCCCCCTAGAATGCGTTAACGAGCACGCACAGAGAGAGCGAGAAAGCGGTCACAGGTTGCATGAGTAGTATTAACGGATCCGGAGAGAAAGGCTGGCAGGGGCCGGCAACAGTCAAAGACATCGCCAGGCTCGCCTCCGTTTCCGTAGGGACGGTAGATCGGGTCCTGCACAATCGGGGTCGCGTTTCCGCTGAGACCGCCAAGAGGGTGTGGGAAGTGGTCAAACAGCTCAACTACTCCCCCAATTTGGTGGCCCGGAACCTTTCCAAAGCGCAACGGCAAGTGTTTGGCGTTCTAATGCCGGGTGCGGATCAGGACAGTGGTTACTGGCAGATCACCATTTCCGGAATCGAAGCGGCCCTGAGTGAACTCGCGCACCATTACGTGGCGGTGGAGTACTTTCACTTCGACCGTACGAGCCCCGACTCGTTCTCGGAGGCCGCCGAGCGTCTCCTGACGGCGGAGCTCGACGGGGTGTTACTGGCGCCGACGCTCTACGAGAAATCGAGAGAGTTTATCTCCAAATTAGGGAATACCCCCTGCGTAGTCTTTGACGGAGAAGTCCCCAACAGCAACGTGCTCAGCACGATTAACCAAGACTCCTTTGAAAGCGGACTCCTGGCGGCGAAGCTCATGAAGATGCTCGATCCCCAGGGACCCTACGTAACCGTAACAATCGGGAGCGCCGACTACCATCTGCGCCGGCGGAAGGAGGGCTTTGTGCGGTTTTTTGAGCTCGCCGGTGGCGGAAGCATCGACCACTTCGAGCTCGAAAGAATCGGCGGAGAGGCACAGCTGCGGGCATCGATTAGGGGAATGCGGGAGAAGCCGGGAAGCGTCTTCGTGACTAACGCCCTGGCTCACCTGGTCGCCCGGGAACTCAACGACTCCGCGACGGTGCATACGCCGATTATCGGGTACGACCTGATACCGGAGAACGCCACCTGTCTGAGAACGGGACTCATGGACTTCATTATAAACCAGGAGCCCCGACGACAGGGGTACAACAGCCTCTACGCGCTCTATCGACACGTGGTGTTGCGGGAAGCGGTGGAGCCGAGAATCCGGATGCCCATCGACGTGGTTATGCGGGAGAATTTGGATTTTCACCTGAACTTCGGAACAAGAGAGCGCGTTGCGCTCTAAAAAGAAACAGGAGGTACTGTTATGCGAAACAGTCGACTTATTCTTGCACTGCTGATCCTTACGGTTCTAGCCGGGATGGGGTTTGCTGCAGGTTCTCAGGAAGGCGGCGAGGGCGAGACGCCAACGCTGGTCATGGTCCCGAAGGGTGTTCACCCCTACTACGAGCCGTGCTGGGAAGGGTTCCAGGACGCAGCCGAGGAGTACGGTGTCAACGCCGATTTTCAGGCTCCCAACCAGTTTGACGTGGCGATCCAGGCGCGCCTCATCGAGGATCTGGTCGCTCAAGGCGTTGACGGCATCGCGATCTCCGCCAATGACGACCGAGGCCTCATTAACGTTGTCGCGGAGGCGATGGAAGCGGGTATCAAGGTAATCACCTTCGACGCTCCCGCTCCCTCCACCGAGGCGCTCACCTATATCGGGACGGTAAACGAGGCCGCGGGTCGCACCGCCGGCGAAGAGATGGCACGACTTATGGGCGGCTCCGGAGAGGTTGCGATTCTTCAGGGCGGCCTCGGCGCCACGAACCTCAATCTGCGAACCCAGGGCTTCCGGGAAGCGATCGAGGACACTGACATCGAACTCGTCACCGTTGAGGACACTAAGGGTGACTTCGCCACCACCGTCAACGTCACGGAGGCACTTCTGGAGACCTATCCGGATCTCGATGCAATCTTCGGTGTGAGCGCTTACGGAGCACCGGGAGCGGCGACGGTCGTAAAGGAGCAGGGACGAGCCGGCGAGATCATTATCGGCGGGTTCGACGATCTCTCCGACACCCTCGACTTCATCAGAGAGGACGTTGTGGACTTCGCCCTGGCCCAGCGCACCTACGCCATGGGCTGGCTCTCGGTGGAGCGCCTTCTCGACGCTATGAATGACGAGAGCATTCCCGAGGAAATCGACACCGGCGTCATCATCGTTAACGAAGATAACGTTGACAGCTACATGGAAGAGATGCGCGAAGAGTTTCAGGAGTAGTTCTTTCAAGTGTTGAGGAGCCGAGTCCCCCGGGGCTCGGCTTCCCATGTCCAAAGCAGTGGACCCTACTTATACGGAGACAAATATGGCCCAGAACAGTCATGCAGGCGGAGGTGGAGAGAGCGACGGCGGAGCCCACGCCTTGCTTCGCAGAGTGGTTACGGCTCAGGAGTCGTCGATCTTTCTCGCTCTCGTAATTATTTCGATCTTTATCACCATAGTTGCCCCCAGTTTCTTGACCGCCCGGAACGCGTTTAGCGTCTCCCGGCAGGTCTCCTTCCTTGCCATTATTGCGATCAGTGAGCTTTTCGTAATACTCACTGCCGGTATCGATCTCTCGGTTGGTTCCGTGGTCGGTCTGAGTGGTGTTACGACAGGCTTGGCGCTGGCGGCTGGTTTTCATCCTCTGCTTGCAATAGCCGTTGGACTCCTCACCGGTTGCGTGACCGGCCTCATAAACGGGATCCTGGTCGCGTATGTCGGTGTGACTCCCTTTATCGTTACCCTCGGTATGCTGAGCATGGCGAGAGGTATGGTCTGGATCCTTACCAAGGGCTGGCCCATTACGGATATTCCCGAAAGCTTTATCATCATCGGACAGGGGCGGATACTCGGCCTTCCGGTGCCTTTGCTTATACTCGCGGTAGTAGCGCTACTGGCCTACGTCGTGCTGAAGTATCTGCCCTTCGGCCGACGGGTATACGCAATCGGCGGAAACGAGCGGGCCACGGAGCTTTCCGGAATCAATGTTCGTCGTATTAAGCTCGTCGTCTACACCCTTTCGAACATTCTCGCCTCTATTACCGGTATCATTCTGGTGGCGCGATTCAGTTCCGCTCAGTCCTCGGTAGGGGAGACCTGGGAGCTCGACGCAATTGCCGCCGCAGTAATAGGTGGCACATCCCTCGCCGGAGGTAAGGGCTCGGTCCTGGGAGTCCTGATTGGCGCGGCCATTATGGGCGTAATACGCAACGGACTGGTGCTTATGAAGGTCTCGGTCTACTGGCAGCAGTTTATTATCGGCATGGTCATTGTCCTGGCGGCAATTATCGACATCGTTAGAAACCAACGAGGCAGGTCCTAATTATGGCTCCCGTCGTTGAAATGCGAGGAATCAGCAAGGCGTTCCCCGGCGTCCAAGCGTTGGATAACGTGGACCTCACGGTCAATAAGGGTGAGATCCTCTGCGTCCTCGGCGAGAACGGAGCGGGAAAGTCCACTCTGATGAAGATCCTTGCCGGGGCGTACAGCGCCGACAGCGGGACCGTGCTCCTGAACGGGGAGGTTCAGGAGTTCAAGACCACCCAGGACGGCTACGACGCCGGCATTAGCACCGTCTACCAGGAGCTCAACCTCTGCTCGAACCTCACCGCAATGGAGAACATCTTTCTCGGTCGGGAGCGGTGCAGCAAGGTGGGACTCATCTCCTATCAGAAGACCTACGAGGAGACCAACCAGCTCTTCCGGAACCTCGGCGTGGAAGTCGATCCCAGATCCTACATAGAGGATCTCGGTGTGGCTAACCAGCAAATGGTCGAAATCGCTAAGGCCCTCTCCTTCGACGCCCAGGTGATCATTATGGATGAGCCTACGAGCTCCCTCACCGAGCGAGAGATCGAGACGCTTTTTGGTCTTATGCGAAGGCTCAAAGAGAACGGCGTTTCCATGATCTTCATCTCCCATAAGCTCGGGGAAGTATTCGAAATCGCCGACCGGGTAAGCGTTCTCCGGGACGGCAAGCTAATCGGCGAGCGTCGCTCCTCGGAAACGACGGAGCACGAGCTCATCGGAATGATGGTCGGCCGAGAGCTCGGCAATCTCTTCAGCGAGCGCAAAAACGCGCCTACGGAGGAGCCGGTTCTCGAAGTCCGAGGCATGAGCGGTCCGCCGAAGATAGAGAATGTCTCCTTCAGCCTGAGAAAGGGGGAAATCCTCGGACTCTCGGGCCTGGTAGGAGCCGGCAGGACGGAGCTTGCTATGCTCCTCATGGGTGCGGAAAAGAAAACCTCGGGGCAGGTCTTCCTGCACGGCAAGGAGGTGGACATTCGCACACCCGCGGACGCCGTGAACCGAGGCATCGGATACGTCTCGGAGGACCGTAAGCAGCTCGCGCTTATCCTCGAGATGACAGTCCGGGAAAACATCACCATGGCGGTTCATAACAAGGTCATCAACCGATACGGCTTTTTCGACGCAAAGAGGGAACGGGTTATCGCGCGAGAGTACATCGACCGTCTCCGCATTAAGGTCTCCTCCCAGGAGAACATCGTCGAGAGCCTGAGCGGTGGCAACCAGCAGAAGGTGGTTATCTCGAAGTGGCTCGCCACGGAACCGGAAGTACTCATACTCGATGAGCCGACGCGGGGCATCGACGTCGGCGCAAAGGTTGAAGTCCACAAAATAATCACCGATCTGGCGGATCGAGGGGTCTCAATAATTCTCATCTCATCGGAGATGCAGGAGGTCCTCGCCCTCTCCGACCGGATTCTGGTGATACACGAGGGCAAGCTCAAGGCAACTCTCGATAAAGAAGAGGCGTCTCAGGAGAAGATCATGAGCGCCGCCCTGATCGAACAAAAGCAGAAATGAGGAGTTAGAGACACCAATGGAACACAACGGACGGACAATCTGGTTCATCACCGGTAGCCAGGGGCTCTATGGCCCGGAGGCTCTAAAGGAAGTGGAAAGCCACGCGAAAGCGGTGGTAGCGGGGCTAAACGATGCTAAGAAGCTCCCTCTTCCGGTGGAGCATAAGGGCGTCCTCATAGACGCCGGGAAAATTCTCGCCACGATCCGGGCGGCGAACGCCGACCCGGGTTGCGTGGGACTAATCGCGTGGATGCACACATTCTCGCCGGCAAAGATGTGGATTCGAGGGCTCAAGGAGCTCAACCTCCCGCTTCTCCACCTCCACACGCAATTCAACAAGCGGATTCCCGCGAGCACCATCGACATGGACTTTATGAACGTCAACCAGTCCGCTCACGGTGGCCGGGAGTTCGGCCACATGGCAACGCGCCTCAGAATTCCGCGCAAGGTGGTCGTTGGGCACTGGGAGGAGGAAGCAGTCCAACAGGACATTGCAAAATGGATGCGAGCGGCCGATGGTCGGGCGGAGCTCTCAGGGATGAGAATCGCCCGCTTCGGTGACAGCATGCGCGACGTTGCGGTCACCGACGGAGACCGGGTAACCGCCGAGGAGCTCTTCGGCCTTACCGTGCACGGCTACGGTATCGGCGATCTCGTGGAAGTAATGGACACCATCTCCGAGGGCGAACTCACCTCACTCATCGAAGAGTACCTCGACCTCTACGAAGTCGTGCCGGAACTCAAACCCGGCGGCGAGCGACATGACTCCCTCAAGCACGCCGCCAGGCAAGAGGCGGCTCTCAGGAGGTTCCTCGACGAGGGCGGCTACACCGCTTTTAGCGACAGCTTCCAGATGCTGCACGGCCTGGAGCAGCTGCCGGGTCTGGCGGTGCAGCGTCTCATGGCCCAGGGGTACGGCTTCGGCGCCGAGGGTGACTGGAAAGCGGCGGCGCTCCTGCGCACGATGAAGGTGATGGCGGCAGGGCTCGAAGGCGGCACCTCCTTTATGGAGGACTACACCTACGACTTCAACGGAGCGGACTCCAAGGTCCTCGGGGCCCACATGCTCGAGATCTGCCCGACCATTTCCGCCCAGAAGAAGCCCTCTTTGGAGATTCATCCTCTCGGTATCGGCGGCAAAGCCGATCCGGTGCGTCTTGTCTTTGATGTCGCCCCGGGTCCCGCGGTCAACGCGACGATCGTCGATCTGGGCCACCGCTTCAGGTTTGTGGTCAACGCCGTGGAGGTCGAGAAATCCGCCGAGCCCTTCCCGAAGCTTCCGGTCGCCCGTGGGCTCTGGAAGCCTCTACCGGATCTCGCGACTGCTGCGGCGGCGTGGATTCTCGCCGGAGGGTCCCACCATCCCATTTTTTCGGCGGCTCTCGAGCCCGCACACCTGGAAGATCTCGCGGAGATGGTGGGGATCGAGTTCCTGCTCATCGACAACGATACAAGAGTACGGGAGTTCAAAAAAGAGCTTCGCTGGAACGAGG
>JBKHED010000112.1:0-7496 GCA_046540995.1 Spirochaetaceae bacterium
CCTTTCTGAGTATCATCGGCGGCTACTCCGTGGTGTCCGCTCTTCTACTCCAAAAGCGGCGATAGCTCTCGCCGATGTAGCGAAAGCTGAACTCCTCGGGCACCGCATCGTACCCTCCGGTAAACAGGGCGGAGCAACGAATCACCCTCGCCGTGGCCAGTATCCCTCCTTTGATGAGACCGTGCTCACGAACCGCGTGAAAGGCGTAAGAAGAGCAGCTCGGATGGTAAATGCAGTGCGGAGGCATCAACGGAGAGATTGTCTTTCGGTAGAGATATATTGGAATGAGAAGGAAGTAGCGTGGTAATCGGAGGATTCGGCGTAACACGGTATTAAGATAGCAGGTTTCCCCTCCATTGGAAATTGCCAGTGCCGATATAGTGTGGTAGAAAGGTACATACTCAATGAGTGGCGAAACTGAAAAACTGCGCAGCATAATCTCCCTCGACTCGGAGCTGAATAAGATACAGGACCTCGATATTCTGCTCGAGCGCATCCTCTCGGAGGCCAGAAGAGTGGTAAATGCGGATGCGGGATCCATTTACATCGTTCGGGGCGACGAGCTGATCATCAACTACGCTCAAAACGACACGAAGCAGAGCGCGTTACCTCCGGGAGAGAAGCTCATATACAAGGTTTTTACCGTTCCCGTGAGCACCAAGACCATATCCGGCTACGCCGCTGCTACGGGAGAGCCCGTAAATATCCCCGACGTCTACGAGATTCCCGACGACGCGCCCTACGGCTTCGATCCGAGCTACGACAAGCTCTCGGGCTATCGCAGTCAGTCAATGCTCGCCATTCCCCTCAAGACCAATACCGGGGAGATTCTCGGCGTCATTCAGATCATCAACAAACTTGACGATAATGGAAACGTGGTCGCCTTTGACCGGGATGACCAGATGTTGGTTATGCACTTTGCAGCGAACGCAACCGTAGCATTGCAGCGGGCCCAAATGACCCGCGCCATTCTCCTGCGAATGATCCGTATGGCGGAGCTCCGGGATCCCAAGGAGACCGGGCCCCACGTAAACCGGGTCGCCGGATACTCCGTGGAAATCTACGAGCGCTGGGCAAGGAACAACGACCTCGATCGAACAGAGATAGACCGAACCCGGGACAACCTTCGTATGGCGGCCATGCTCCACGACGTCGGCAAGGTCGCCATTTCCGACATGATCCTGAAGAAGCCGGGCCGCTTTACCGAGGAAGAGTACGGCATTATGAAGTCCCACACCTGGCAGGGGGCGAGGCTCTTCATTAACAAGCAGTCGGAGTTCGACGAGCTCGCCCAGCAGGTGGCGATTAGTCACCATGAGAACTGGGACGGCACCGGTTACCCGGGCCACGTGGACATCGAGTCCGGCGAGCCTCTGAAAAGCGGCCCCGACGGAGAGCCCCTGGGCAAGAAGGGAGAAGAGATCCCTCTCTTCGGACGAATCGTCTCCATCGCCGACGTCTACGACGCCCTGGTCTCCCAGCGGGTCTATAAGGAGGCATGGACCGAGAACGACGCCCTGGAAGAGATGCGAAGCATGGCGGGGACCAAGTTCGATCCGGAGCTCATCGAGGTGTTCTTCCAGGTACTGCCGAACATTCGCACTATTTCCGACAAGTACAAGAGCGACTTATAGAGGAGACAGCCCCGTGGCAGCGATCTCCAGCCGGACCTTCGGTATACTCACCAGCGGAGGCGACTGTCCAGGTCTAAACGCGGCGATTCGCGGTGTTGCAAAGCCGGCGGTCACCAAGTACGGCATGAGGGTCATTGGTATTCCGAACGGTTTTCGCGGTCTCATCGACGGCTCCACTCGGGTGCTTCAGGCTGAGGCTTTCGACGGCCTTCTTACCCAGGGAGGAACGATCCTCGGCACCTCTCGAGAGAAACCCTTCGCGCGAGTGGTTCCGGAAAACGGCATGAAGGACTCCGTCGCCGGACGGTCCAAGCCTAAGAAGATCGTTGAGAATTACCGCGCCCTCGGTCTGGACTGTCTCGTGGTCCTCGGCGGAAACGGAACCCATAAGACCGCTCGACTCCTGGCGGACCGGGGACTCAACGTAATCGGCCTCCCCAAAACGATCGACAACGACATCTGGGGCACCGATGTGAGCTTCGGTTTTCATAGCGCCGTGGATATCGCCACGGAGGCGATTGACCGTCTCCATACCACCGCCCACTCCCACAACCGCGTCATGGTTATCGAGGTAATGGGACACAAGGCTGGATGGCTCGCCCTCTACTCCGGGATAGCCGGTGGCGGGGACGTGATCATAATCCCCGAGATCCCGTACGACATCCGAAATATCGCCGAGCACCTTCGACATCGACGAGACCGGGGGAAGGCGTTCTCAATCGTGGTGGTAGCGGAGGGGGCGGTCTCGAAGGAAGAGGCCGCCAAATCCGGCGCCGCCCCTCCCGACGTCCCAGCAGGGGAGCGCTCCATCGGTTACCGAGTGGCCAAGGAGATTCAGGAGAGCACCGGTATGGATACCCGTGTCACCGTTCTCGGCTACCAGCAGCGGGGAGGACCCCCCTCACCCTACGACCGCCTCCTCGCCACCCGCTTTGGGACCGCTGCGGCGGAGATGCTCCACCGCGGGGAGTTCGGCAAGATGGTCGCCCTCGAAGGAAAGAGGATTATCTCCCGCCCTCTCGGCGAGATCGCCGGCAAGCTCAAACTCGTCCCGGAAAACGACGATCTCGTTGAGACCGGCCGCTCCGTAGGGGTCTGCTTCGGCGACGGGCAGTAGGATTCGCCCCCCTCGCCGTCAGCCCGGGCGCACCTGCGGGGGGCCTCGGCGCTACGCATCCTTGTAGGCGGCGACCAGCTCCTCCATAACCACTTTCCCGTCACCGAAGAGCATGAGGGTGTTTTCCGCGGCGAACAACGGATTCTGAATTCCCGCAAAACCGGGAGAGAGGCTCCGCTTTATCACCACCACCGTTCGCGCCTTGTCCACGTCCAGGATCGGCATGCCCGAGATCGGGGTGCCCGAGCTCTCCCTCGCGAGGGGGTTGACCACGTCATTCGCCCCGAGAACGATTACCACGTCGGTCTGAGGAAAAGTCGGATTGATCTGATCCATTTCCCGCAGCTTCTCGTAGGAGATGCTTTCCTCCGCCAGAAGAACGTTCATATGTCCGGGCATGCGCCCCGCGACCGGGTGTATACCAAACTCCACGGTAATCCCGTCCGCCTCCATCTGCTCGGTTAAGAGCCGCACGGCCGTCTGGGCCCGAGCAACCGCCATGCCGTAGCCTGGCACAAAGACCACCCGCTGGGAGCTCTTCAGCACCATGGCGAGTTCTTCCGCGGAGGTCTGTTTGATCTTGCCCGCGTAGATGTCGTCTTCCGCCGCCTGTTCCACCACGGCACCCACCCCTCCAAAGAGAACGTTTGCCAGGGAGCGGTTCATCGCCTTGCACATGATCTGAGTGAGGATTATTCCCGAGGCGCCGACCAGGGAGCCTGCGATAATGAGTATGGAGTTGTTTAGGACGAAGCCGGTAGCGGCGGCGGCGAGGCCGGAGTAAGAATTGAGCAGGGCGATGACAATAGGCATGTCCGCGCCACCAATGGGAATGACGAGCATAATCCCGAGCACCGAGGCTATTCCGGCGAGGACCCAGTAGACGGCAAAGCTCTCCGGCCGGAGTACCAGCACGACCGCCGCCGACAGAGAGCCGAGAAGCAGCAGAACCTTTACGATCTGCTCTCCCGGGTAGCGCACCGGCTTTTCCGTGACCAGACCCTGGAGCTTTCCAAAAGCTATAAGACTGCCAAAGAATGTCACAGCGCCGATAAGAGCCGAAGCGGCGGTGGCAACCGTCTCCTGAAGGCTCGGAAGCTCTCCGGAGGCGGCGGCCCCGGTGAGGGTTGCCGTGGCCTGGTAGATCACCGCACCCGCAACGAGTACCGAGGCGATTCCTCCGAAACCGTTGAAGAGTCCCACCAGTTGAGGCATGGCGGTCATTTGAATTCTGACCGCCAGGAGGGCACCGACCAACGACCCCGCCAAGATCCCTGCGACGAGGAGCTCTACGTTTAGAATCTCGTGTCGAAGGAGGGTAACCACGATCGCCAGAAACATGCCAACCGCGCCGATCAGGTTTCCCCTAACCGCGGTTCGAGGGTGGCTCAGCCCCTTGAGACCAAAAATGAAGAGCATCGCCGCGATAAGGTAGAACAGGTCCGCGTAGAGTGTTGTATCCATCGTTAGTCTCTCTTCCTGAACTTCTTCAGCATTCGGTGGGTCACCAAGAAGCCCCCGACAACGTTAATCGTGGCAAAGAAGAGAGCCGCCGCCCCGAGTATCGCAGTGAGCGGTTCCTCTCCGCTGCTCACCGCCAGGAGCGCCCCGATAATGGTAATGCCCGAGATCGCGTTGGACCCTGACATCAGCGGCGTATGGAGCACCGGCGGCACCTTGGTGATCACTTCGAATCCCACGAAGATTGCGAGCACAAAGATCGTTAGAACGGTTACAAAGCTTCCCATGACCTCTCCTACCCTTTCAGGATCTCTCGCGCGGTTTCACTTGCCACTTCTCCCTCTTTCGTAAGCCGGGTTGCCAGGACTATTTCGTCCTCCTCATCCGGGACGAGGGCTCCCTCTTTGACCATTGAGAGAAGAAAGGTGGTGACATTCTTGGAATAGAGCTGACTAGCGTTGTTCGCCAGGTTCGAGGCGATGTTCACCGGCCCGAGAATCGTGACACCCTCATGGGTGATCGTCTGTCCCGCCTTGGTCAGCTCGCAGTTGCCTCCGCGCTCGGCGGCGATATCCACTACCACCGAACCGGGCTGCATTAGGGAGAGCATCTCCTTTGTTATCAGAATGGGCGCCTTCTTACCCGGCACCGCGGCGGTCGTAATGACCACATCGCTTTCGGAGACCACGTGGCTCATCATCTCCCGCTGCTTCCGGTAGAACTCCTCGTCCATCGCTTTGGCGTAACCGCCGCTTCCCTCGGTGCTCTCGGTCTCCAGATCCATTTCCACGAACTTGCCGCCGAGACTCTCCACCTGCTCCTTGACGGCGGGACGAATGTCATAGGCGCTCACCACTCCGCCGAGTCGCTTAGCGGTGGCGATCGCCTGGAGCCCCGCCACGCCGACGCCGACGACGAACACTCGCGCGGGGACCACGGTCCCGGCGGCTGTCATCATCATCGGGAACATCTTCGGCAGAGTCTGGGCGGCCAGGATAACCGCGTAATACCCTGCCAGGTTCGCCTGGCTCGAGAGCGAGTCCATGCTCTGGGCCCGGGTGATTCGGGGCATAAGCTCCATGGAAAAGCTCTGCACCTTCTTCTCCAGATAGCCTCGCATTGCCTCTTCGGCACCATAGGGATCAAAGGTACCGATCACCGTCTGTCCCTCCCGGAGGAGCGGAGCCTCCTCGAAGCCCCCTGTGTCCGCCCTTCCTGCTCGAACCCGGAGAACCACGTCCGCTCGCTGATAGACCGACTCGCGATCCTCCACGAGAGTGGCGCCCTTCTCCTGATACGCCTCGTCGGTGTATCCCGACTCGTAGCCCGCGCCCCGCTGCACAACAACCTCGATCCCAGCTTTCGTCAAAGATCCGATGTGCGCCGGCACAAGTGCAACCCGTCGCTCCCCTGCTGCCTCTTCCTTGGGGACCCCTACAACCATAGAGCAACCTCCTGAGCGTATCCTAACTTACGGTCTCAGCTTTTAAAAGGGGACGTTTCCCCTCATGCCGTTCGATGAGATCCGCACTTATCATTGCCGAAAGCACAACCAGCGGCATCCCGCCCCCAGGATGCGCGCTCCCGCCGCAGTGATAGAGTCCCTTGTATCGGGGAGAGCGATTCGGGTGGCGCAAGAAGGCGGCACGCCTCGTGTTCGAGGAGATGCCGTAGAGGCTCCCACCGTGGCTATCCGTGCGCGCCTCGATGTCAGGGGGGAGAAGTCTCCCCTCGACTTCGATAAGCGTCTCCACATCGGTCCCGAGCTCCTGCGAAAGCCGTCGAAGCAGGCGCTTGCGAACCCGGACCGCCTCAGCCTCCCAATCCTGCCCGCGGTCGGGCGGCACGTTTATGAGGAGAAACCAGTTTTCGCCCCCCTCGGGGGCGTCTCCGGGGGTCACCTTGCTCGTAATGTTAATGTAGACCGTCGGGTCCGTGGGCGACCTCCCCTCTTCGAAGATCTCGGAAAACTCCTTCTCGTACTCCGAGGAAAAGAAGATGTTATGAAGACCCAGCTCCGGAAACTCCCGTTTGATTCCCCAGTAGAAAACCATCCCGGAGGAGGATGGTTCCAAGCGCTCGTATCGCTTTAGAAGCGGCGCCTCCGGGTCCTGAAGCAAACGGCGGTAGGTCGGCTTGACGTCGGCGTCACTAATCACCACGTCAAAGGCGTGCACACCCTCGGCCGTCTCGAGGCCGGTCACCCGTCCGCCGGCCCCCGACTGCACATCTTCGGTGCAGATCCGTTTCACCGCCCTCCCGTACCGAAACTCAACGCCGAGCTCTCGGGCGCGCTTCTCCATTGCCCGAGGAATCGCGTACATGCCTTCCATCACGGCGTAGGCTCCCAGGCCGTACTCAACGTAGGGGATAATGGCCAGCGTCGCCGGCGTCTTGTAGGGAGAGGAGCCGTTGTAGGTTGCGTACCTGTTGAAAAGCTGTCGCACCTTGGGGGAGTCGAAAAACCGGCGGTGAGCCTCGTCCATCGTCTTCAGGGGGTCGATCCGGCCGAGCTGAAAGAGTGAGGAGAAGAAGCGCTTCGACCAGTAGGTGGCGGGATCGTGCAAGCTCCGCCGGAGAAAGAGCTCGGCGGTGATGTCGTGAATCCGTTTCGAGTAGGCAAAATAGTCGAGAACGTGCTTTCTCGGCTCGCCGGTCTTCTCCTGCAGCTCCGTGGCAAACCGCTCCATATCGCCGTAGGAGCGCAGGCGCGTGCCGTCCGGGTAGAAGTAGTGGCAGATCGTCTCGAGCCGTTCGACCGTTAGGTAGTCTGAGAGGCGGGCCCCGGTGGCTGAGAAAAGCTCTTCGAAGACCGCCGCCAGGGTAAGAAGAGAAGGTCCCGTGTCAAAGCGGTACCCTCCGAGCTTCTCGCTGAACGCCTTGCCACCCGGCCCCTCCTGCTTCTCGAATACCGACACCTCCCAGCCCGATGCTGCCAGTCGAAGCGCGGCGGCGAGGCCCCCGAGCCCGGCACCAACAATGCCGACCCTTCCCTTTTGCATGTCGGAAAGATACGGAGTGCCGGGCGCCGGCGCCAAGGGCTTCCCTCGGGGCGGTGCGAAAGGGGGCGCGTTCCCGCGGCGTCTCCGCGCTCCCGCGGCGTGTCCGCGCTCCCGCGGCGCGTCCACGACCTCGGCGGAGAAACCTCACCCGTTAGGAACTGTGCACTTGAAAGTGTGTACTCCCCACCGGAGAGTGCGGCGGGCGGGACCCGGTACTTCCCACCCTTTGGTTGCACACTCCGAACTGCACGGTCCCTAATGGCGGCGGCGTTCCCGACAGCC
>JBKHED010000113.1:0-7424 GCA_046540995.1 Spirochaetaceae bacterium
TGCCCCTAGTATCGACCGCATGCCGCCGCATTTTAGCGATCCTTTACCCTACCCGGCGATCAGGCCCGTTATCGCCTTAGCTAACCCCTCCGGATCGGTGGCGTGCTGCCCCGGAAGATGAATCCACTCGCCTCGTCCACATATCGCATCGTTCCCGGTTCCAGAGAGAAATTGTCGACCGATCTGCCTCAAACCGTTTCCGCGCAGCCGGGAGCTGCTCCACGCCCGGCGGTCACCCTACGGTCTCTACCGCCGAGGTACGCATCACGAACCTGTGAGTTCTTGAGTAGCTCCGTCCCGGTTCCGCAGAGCACAACCTCTCCCGCTTCTAAGACGTACGCCTTATCCGCCAGGCCGAGGGCCTGCTGGGCGTTTTGCTCAACCAGGAGAATCGTAATGCCCATGGTGCGGATCTCCTCAATGAGAGCGAACACCTCCCGAACGAGCACCGGCGCGAGGCCGAGAGAGGGCTCGTCCATAAGGAGTAACCGTGGCTCCGCCATGAGGGCGCGGCAGACGGCGAGCATCTGCTGTTCGCCGCCACTCAAGGTACCCGCCTGCTGGTCCTTGCGCTCCTCGAGGCGCGGGAAGCGCTCGAATAACTCTTCCATGCGCTCTTGCATGCGCCTTCGGTTGAGAAAGGCTCCCATAATGAGGTTCTCCCGTACCGAGAGACCCGCAAAGACTTTGCGTCCCTCCGGCACCTGAACCACGCCGCGGGAAACGACTCGGTGCGGCTGCGACGGGAGCGGCGCCCCTTCATACTCGATGGTGCCGGACTTTGGCTGGACCAAGCCGCTTATGGTGTTTAGCAACGTTGTCTTGCCCGAGCCGTTGGCGCCGATGATGGAGGTGATTGTCCCTTCGCTTATCTCGATATCAAGCTGGTCCAGGGCGTGCACGTGATCGTACCAGACGTCCAGGGCGTTAGTTCGTAGCATTCGCTTCTCCGATGTACGCTTTGATCACCACGGGATCTCGCTGGATCTCTTCGGGTGTCCCCTCGGCAATGAGCTGTCCGAAGTTCATTACATAGACGTGGGAGGACATGGACATGACCAGCTGCATGCGGTGCTCGATGATGAAGAGGGTCAGGTCATAGCGCTCCTTGAGGTCGTTGAGAAGGTCGATAAAGGTGCCGACCTCCCCCGGGTTGAGTCCGGCGGCGGGCTCGTCGAGGAGAATAACCCGTGGGCTGCAAGCGAGCGCACGAGCGAGCTCAACCCTCCTCTGGTAGCCGTAGGAGAGCTCCGAGGGGCGAGCGTTGGCGTACCGGCTTATGCCCAGAGCCTCGAGGTACTCTTGGACCCGTCCCCGATGTTCTTGCTCCTCCCGGGAGAATCGGGGAAGCCGCAGGACGCTCTCCCAGAAGCCGTGCCGTGCTCGGGCATCCATCGCGGCCATGACGTTCTCCGCAACGGTGAGACCCTGAAAGAGACGGATATTCTGAAAAGTACGCCCTAAACCGGCGATGGAGACCTGGTGCTGCTTGAGGCCGCTAATTCGAGCTCCGGCAAGGTAGACTTCACCCTTGTCGAGGGCATTAATGCCTGAGAGCACGTTGAAAACGGTGGTCTTGCCCGCCCCGTTGGGCCCGATAAGACTTACCGAGGAGCCCTCTTCTACTTCAAACGAGACTCCGTCCACCGCTTTGACGCCGCCGAAGTGCTTATAAAGACCCGTGGCCGTGAGAATTGCGCTCATTCCGCCTCTCCCTTCCCCGATTGAGAGGTGGCCGCGTCTTGGGCCTCTCCCCGGACGACGGCGGGGCTCCGGACGCCGAAGAGGCGTCGCACGCTCTTCCAGAGCGGAAGCTCATACTCCCCGAAGAGGCCGGAGGGGCGAAAGTTGATAATCACGAGCACTATCGCGCTGTAGATGACGATGCGCCACTCCGCGGCGGAACGGAGGAGCTCCGGCAAGCCGGTGAGGAATACCGCTGCAACGATCGCGCCGGTGAGGCTATTTATACCTCCCAGGAAGACGATAATGATCCACTCCGCCGAGGTCGTCCAGCGAAAGAGGCCCGGGTCGACGTAGGTGGTGTAAAAGCCGTAAAGGGCGCCGGCGGTCGCGGTAAGGGCGGCGGCAAAAAGAAAAGCGATGAGCTTGATCCGGTTTACCTGGATACCCATGGCCCCAGCGGCGAGCTCGTCATTCTTAACCGCGACGCACTGCCTACCAAAGCGGGAGTACTTGAAGTTGCGCACCAGCACCGCACTGATGACCGCGCCGAGGAGCGCTACCGGGAGTGTCGTTCGCTGCGGAATGCCCACGAGGCCCATGGCTCCTCCGGTGACGCTTGTGGTGTTGTTGAGTATCGCGATAATCGCCTCTCCAAAGCCAAAGGTGACCAGCGCTATGTAGTCCCTCCTCAGCCGTATCGCCGGGAGGCCCACAACCAGACCGAAAAAGAGTCCCGCCACGATAGCAGCTCCTAGGGCCGGTATCAGCGGCAGCCCAAAGCGGACCGCCAGAACTCCCGCACCGTAAGCGCCTACCGCCATAAAGGACGCTTGCCCCAGGCTGAACATGCCGGTGAGTCCGGTAATGACGTATATGGAGAGAATGGCAACGACGGTAATGGCGCTAAAGGTGAGTATTGAAATGTAATAGCCCATATTACGCCTTCTCCTTAATTAGTATGCCCGCAATGCCCTGGGGTCTCACAATGAGAAAGACCAGGAGAATAACGAAGGTGACCACTGGAGAGAGGCCGGATCCGATAAACGGAACACCGATAAGGAGCACCTCGATGAGACCGAGTAGCACCGCTCCCACTACGGCGCCGAAGATGTTTCCGAGGCCACCGATGACCGACGCCACAAAGCCCTTAACGATGAGCTTTCCGAGCTGTGGATAGAGCGTGTACTTGAGCCCGAGGAACACCCCGCCAAGGCCGCCGAAGATGCCGACGAGCACGAAGGTGGCGGCTATTATTAGGTCCACGTTTATCCCCATGAGGCGGGATGTGTCCTGGTCCATGGAGATGGCGCGAATGGCGGTGCCCAGAACCGTACGGTAGAGAACGAACATGAGCACCGCTAGAGAAACTGCCGAAATTCCGAGCATCGTGACGTCGAGGACCGATATCGTAAAGCCGAGAACGGCAAATGTCGCTTGCTCAAAAAAGCGGGGATAGGAGTAGAAACTGCTACTGAAAAAGACGGTTATAAGGTTCTCGAGAAGAATGCCCATGGTGATCGAGGAGACAAAGTAATAGATAATCGGGCTTTTCTTGCGCCGAAGCCTCCGAAACGCCACTCGTTCGATCCCGAGGGCGAGGATTGCCCCTGCGAACGCAGTGAGAAGCAGGGTTTGTACAAAACCGAGGTTGAGTCCCGTGGCGACGAGAAAGCCGACGTAGGCGGTCACGGAAAGGACTCCACCTTGGCTGAAGTTGGAGAACTTCAAAATATTGAAGACAAGGGCGAAACCGACGGCGATAAGGGAATAGACCGCGCCGAGGGAGAGGCCGTTAATTAATTGTTGAATGACCATTGAGATCTCTCATAGTTAGAGTGGAAGTGCGTCCGGGAACGAAATCCGTTCCCGGACGTTGGCTCGTATAGAGCTCAACAGCTCATGTTACTGGTGAGACGCGGGTACGTGGCGACCAATCTCCTCATACTCGCCATCTTGAATCTGGTACATCACCATGGAGAGCCCCACGGGTTGGTGGGTCTCATCGGAGATGGTGATAACTCCGGTCGTGGCTCTGAGGTTCTCGGTGCTTTCGATCGCCTCAGAGACCGCCTGAGGATCGCTGCTATCGGCACGCCGAATCGCGTCGGCGATAATAAGCACCTTGTCGTACCCGAGGTACGCCTTATTGATCGGCTCCTCGCCGAACTTCTCCATGTACGCATCGCGAACGTCCTTAAGCTGCGGCTCGCTCTCGGAGTAGTTGTTCGCCACATAGATACCGTCGGCCAGCTCACCGTCCGGAAGCAGAGAGGTGAAGGGAGGCGCAAAGTCGAGACCGCCGATGATCGGGATGTCGAGGCCTACTTCCTGAGCTTGCTGAAGAGTGAGTACCGCCTCCTGTACGTATATCGGGAGATAGACTCCATCGGCACCGGACTGCTTTATCTGACTCAATTGTGTACGAAAGTCTTTGTCCTCCGCCTTGTAGGTAACCTCTATCGCCACCTCGCCACCCTGCTCGTTGACGTAGGCGCGGAAGGGCTCGACGAGAGAGACGGAGAACGCGTTGGACTGATCGTACATAATGGCGATGTTTTCGAGATCGAGCTCCTGAAGAGCAAAATCGGCTATAATCTCCGAATACTGAACGCTCGAGGGCTGCATAAGAAACATATTCTGCCAGGGCTCGCCGTTCTCCTTAGTGGTTGCCCGAGGATCGATAAAGGATCCGACAACCGGCACTCCCTTGCTCTCGGTGACAGGAGCTATGGAGAGTCCGATGTTACTGATAGGAGGTCCCACAACAGCCGTCGCCCGGTCCTGATCTACCAGTCTGTTGTATGCGGATATCGCCTCCTGGGGGCTCAGTTTTACATCGTATACTTTGAGCTCCAACTGTCGCCCGCCAATGCCGCCGTCGGCATTGATCTGGTCAACGGCGAGCTCCGCACCGTTTGCAACGGCGTTCCCCCAGACCGAGGTCGGACCACTGAGGTCCAGAATACCGCCGATGGTGATGGTGTCACTCTCCTCCGTCTGCCCTGAGCCAAAGGCAAGCGTAAGCGGAAGAAGTAGTAGTACCAGTAGTGCCAATCGTTTCATCGTTGTCTCCTTACTTCGATTGTATATCCAGATCTCCCGCGTGAATACACATTCTACGCCGGGCTGAGCTGGTATCCCGTCTCTGTAACCTCAATCCCAAGCAGCTCCGCGGCGTAAGAGAGTTCCTTTCGGACGTCGCCGTAGACGATCACCTGATGGCAGCCGAGAACGTTGTTGAGATACTCGTCCACTTCCCCGAGGTCGACTCGCAGCTGGGTTCGACAACTCGGCTCTCGGGCGGGGGTGAGCGCCCTCCCCCGCTGGATGGTGAGCTTTCCTTCTTTCATACCGAAGCGGACCAGGCTTACCTGCTCGTTTGTGGGTAGTTCCACCTCAGGACTGACGCCGGTACCGCTCTCGTGGTGACTGCGAAGCCTATACGCGTGTGGCGAGCCCCCGAGGCGGAGCGCCGCGGTGCAGTGGACGAAGTTGACTGTCTCATCCCGCTGAAGATTTGGATTGGCAATCCAGCCCGGTTTGCCGGTCACTGTCTTTACCAGCATCAGCGTTAGTGCTGAGTCGAGGTCTCCCTCACAGGCGCCAATCCACCGATCGCTGTCGTTGAGCATGCTAACTGTCAGGCAGCTGGTTGTACCCAGGACGCTGATCAGATTGAAGCACGCCACGGCGAGCCCGAGTGCCCCGGTCTCTTCCATCAGTTCTTCAACCGCCAGAACGAGCCTGCTTGCCTCGATCACCGCGTCCGCCGTCGGTTCCACCAGTTCCGTGGCGCTGGATAGATATTCCTCTGCCCGTGCCTCCGCTGCCGATCGCTCGATCGCATCGAAACGCGCTTTCAGCTGCTCATGCCCAACCGTTTCGAGTTCGATACCGAAGGTTGACTCGTAGTCGGCGTACCTGCGGGAGACTGAAATCACCCACGGTTCCGGCTTGCCCACCATGAGGAGCTTACTGCCTCGCAACGCTTGCACGCCCCGCCACGCTCGCACGCGGGCGACGAGTTCCTCAGGCGTGCGAACAAGATGTACCGGGAGCTCTCCCCGTTTGAGTACGGCGTAGAGATCCATAGACGCGGGAGCGCTGTTGAGCTCCAGGGCTCTCAGAGCAACCTGTCTGGGAAAGATAGCCTCCATATACCCCGGAACGATGTAGAGCGCCTCGAAGGAGGCTGCCGCTTCCTCCATCCACGGCTGCACCGCGCCACTCATCGGGACCAAAATCGCAAGTCCACCGGGTCCTTGGATCTGTTCCAGATCTGCCAATTCTTGTACCGTTACCGCCTGCACTTCGCCCTCGGAGAGTCCGAGGGGCGAAAGCAGCTTTCCTATCACGGCGCGGGCCGTTGCAATGGCCGCGTCCCGTTCGTTCGCATCAGCCCAGTACCGTTCTGCAACAAAGAGGGCGACCGTTATCCTCGTCGGTGTCATTTGTCACATCGTAGCCCTCTTTGCTTCCGGGCTGACCGGTTCGGGAGAAAAATGCAAGCCTTTGATCAGATTGTCTAAGAGGATTTTACTTCACAATTGGTCGGAGCCGTGTGATTATGCCCTATGGGCCTAGAACGCGCCTTGGGGTTTCTCTTTGGTCGCCACATACCTGTCTGCCGAGAGGACTTCCAGAAAACCTACACCGATTACTATACCTTGCAGTACACCGGCGGAGGCTCCCTCAAGCTCACCCTGAACGAAGTGGAGTACAAGCCGGAGCCCGGCGAGTTCTGGTCCGCTCGTCCCCCCTGGGCCATGCATATTCGCCCCCTAACCCCGGACGGTTGGTGGGAGCACCGGTATATCGCCTTTCGAGGCGCTCTGGTTCAGGAGTGGATCGGAGAAGGGTTGCTCCCGTCGGAGCCGATCTACGGAGGGCCGGTGTTCAACTGGCCGGAACGGTTCGATGAGGTGCTCCGGCTTTCCCGAAAGACGGACCGTTGGTCTCGGCTCAAGGCGGTAGACGCCCTGGAGATGCTCCTCCTCGACCTCGCCAGGAGCCACGCCGAAGGCAAACCGGAGACTCAGACATGGTATCAGACCGTGATGGGAGCGATCACGGATTACGACAACTGGCCCCTGGACTATGAAAGGCTCGCCGTCGAGGTGGGTATGTCCCCGGCTACGCTGCATCGGCGTTTTCACGAAGTCACGGGAATGGCCCTCCACCAGTTTGCTCTCGGGGCGCGGATTTCCGAAGCCCAGCGCCTCCTCGCAGACAGCGATCTCCCGATCAAGGAGATTGCTCGACGGCTCGGGTATCGTGATCTATACTACTTTTCGCGTCAGTTTAAGCAGCAGGTTGGAGCCGCCCCGAGAGAGTTCCGAGGGAGCTTTCGCCTCGCACGAGTAAAGGAGTAGCGAGATGAGTAGTTCGATCAAAACAACGGTTGTAGGGAGTTATCCGGTTCCCGACTGGCTAAAGGTGGTACCGAGCCGCCCCAATCTGCGAGATGCGGTGATGACGGTAATCGCGACACAGGAGCTTGCGGGAATCGATGTGGTCTCCGATGGAGAGCTCAGCCGCTTCGATGTCAATCACCCCGAGACGAACGGGATGATCGAGAGCTTCATCACGCCCCTCGACGGCGTTTACACCGACTTTACCCGGGTGGAGTTGGAGGCGTTTCGCGCCCAAGAGGGGATGGGCTTCCGCAAGCAGCCGGCGGGTATTGTGCGAGAGAAAATCGACGAAGGCCGTCTCGCTCTGGTGGAGCAGTACGAGTT
>JBKHED010000114.1:0-7340 GCA_046540995.1 Spirochaetaceae bacterium
GCGGGATGCGAAAGCGCCGGCGCCGGGGATAACGATAGCGAGAACGGCGACGATGCCTCGGGGGATGTAACGCTCCAGGATGGCGACTCATTTCGATCGGTAAAGGTGACCGTAGACGGCGACAGCAGCTGGTTTGAGGTTATCGACGGTTCCGTTACTGGAACAAGTCTGTCGGCAACAATAACACGGGCTTCCGACAGTTGGGAATTCGAGGGCGAAACCCTGACTGTCTCCTTTACGGAAGACGCGGAGAACAAACTTACCTTTACCAACAGCAGCCTTGGACTATATGCCACCGGGCGGTTGAGCCTCGACGGCGATACCTACATGCTCCGGAGCACGGATCTTACCGACGACGAAGGCGAAGTCCAGCTCGGCATAGCCGCCGCTACTGCGGCGACCAATACAACCCTCAACGGCGACTATTTCGTGGCGATCGTCCACAGCCGTACAGACCAGAGTGAGGGGTTCTTCACCGGCGCGTACAACAACATCAACGACAGCGTCTACATGAACTTCAACAACGGTACCATCGAAGTACCTGGGGCGCCGGACACCGACCGCGATCTTAATGACGACGCGGACTACAGCAACAATAGTGAGCCCTACGACTATACCATTTCCCCGACGGGCGAGCTTACGGTAGATCCCGATGCCGACATATTCCCGCGTCCTCTGGTGGGACAGGTCCGCGCCGATGGCGAACTCTTTATACTTGCGGATACCCGCACCGATCCCCCGACAACCGACAACAGTGTAAAGACGGTATTTATCGGCATAAAGACACACGACGGTGAAGAGGACCTCTTGGCTGGAACTTGGGACTTCGGAGACCTCTACAGCGGCTACG
Organism: Spirochaetaceae bacterium; assembly: GCA_046540995.1. Taxonomy (GTDB): domain Bacteria; phylum Spirochaetota; class Spirochaetia; order DSM-27196; family Alkalispirochaetaceae; genus CAYZHV01. The sequence continues at coordinate 851 of JBKHED010000114.1, forward strand.
AGAGTGGCGAGCCGTTTAGTTGGGATGAGTCTTCCACAACGATGGTACTCGATGCAGCGGGTGAAGGAACGTGGTCGACGACGCCAACTGACCCGGAGAGCGGCGAGGGCGAGGTGAGTATCGACCTCGCAACGGACGGCAGCTTTTCACTTCCCGCCTGGAACACCGTGGGTGCCGTGACGGCCTCCGGTGATGTTATGGTAATGCTCAGGAATGATATACGTATACGGGATGGCGTATCGATAGGCATTAAGACGCCCTGAGCGTTCCGGGGCGCGGTACATTCTGAAGCGGCCCTTCGGGGCCGCGACCTTCTCGTGGTATTGAGGCTGATGGGGGTGTATACTGTGAGATGTGCACCTCCTGGAGCTACTTGCCGCGCTTGGTGCGGCCCAAGGCATTCTTCTTCTACTGCTGATCGCCTTTCGCTTTAGGCACCACAAGAATCTTCCCCTGGGCATTCTCGTACTTGTGTTCTCGCTTCGGTTGGGCACCATTCCATCCTGGAATCCGGCGATTCTCGCCGCTTACCCGTGGCTCTACCCGGCGACGGCGCCGCTGCCGTTCCTCTTCGGCCCGCTTCTCTGGTGGCAGGCGCGTGAGCTCTCCAACGAGAACGATGCAACGCCGCCTCTGGTCTGGCTGCACTTTGTGCCCTATCTCTTAGAGGTCGCTGCGGTGAGCTACTCCGTCGTATCGAGAAGTCCGGCGCAGTATGAGCTATTCTTGGGGTCGGTGTTTGCCGGGACCCCGCCGCTCTGGCTCCCCCTGCGTAACGGCCTAAAGGTTCTGCTCAACGTAGTGTACATTGTCCTCGCCGGACGCATCGCCTTCGGCGCCGCCATGGAAAACCTGGACCGGGCTCGCAAGATCTGGCTCCGGGCGTTGGTGCTTATACCGATCGCTTCGCTTGTTCCGTTTGCCTTTGTGGCTGTTTACTCCCATGCTTCGGCCGCGCTGGCCGACGGGGTGACGCTGCCGTTTGCAATCCTCGCCGGCGCCATGATGCTGCTTATTTACAGCTTTTCCTTTCTCGTCCTCGTCGCCCCGGATGCAGCGGTCTCCGGGGGCATTCCCGGCTGCCGGGAGTCTCTAGTTACCGTTCCCGAGGCGGAGTGCGAGCGCATCGGCCGGCTGGTGAGAGAGCGGCTGGAAGCGGGGATTTTCCGGGACCCGGAGCTCTCCCTCGGTCAACTGGCCAAGGAGCTCCATCTGCATCCGAACCGACTCTCCGTGGCGGTAAATCACGTCTTTAATGAACCTTTTCGCAGACTACTCAACACGTACCGTTTGGATTACTTCAGTCGCAAGCTCGAGGAGGGCGCTTTGGAAACAGAGAACATTCTCGAGCTCGCCTTTGACGCGGGCTTTCCCTCGAAGAGCACCTTTAACCGGCTCTTCAAGGAGCGTTTCGGCGTGGCTCCGTCGGCCTATGCGGCGGCCCTGGGGACGGGCCCGGAGCGGGAGCCGTTTACCGCTCGCCCCCTCGAGGTGCAATCTCCGCGCCGCCGCAACGGTGGATCGGGCGAGTGACGGGCGGCCGGCGGGAGCATCGTCGGAGCCTATTTGTTGTCTTGTGCCTCGTAGCGGATCGGTCTTTCCGAGGAAGTGTAGCTCTCGTAAGCGCCGGCTCCTACGGCCGCTACAATGGCGGCTCCCAGCGCCGCTTCCTCGGCCAGGGAGGGGACCATAAGCGGACGGGCGAGGAGATCGGAGGCGATCCGTCTGAACAGCGGATTCCGCCGCACTCCGTTGCCGATCCCCACGACCTGAGTACGCCGGTTTCGGATCTCCTCCGGTACGCCGCTCAAGAACTGAGTTAGCTCTTCGGCAATGCCGCGGAGGAACCCTTCAACAAGATAATCCGGGCTCAAATTGTCCTTTCCGATGCCCGATATACTGCCGCAAATCGACGGGTCCCTCCGGGTGCCGAAGAACTGCGTCTTCACCGAGAGTTTCCGCTCATCGTCGAGAAGGTCGCGGTCAACCCGGTTCATCTCCTCGAAGAGCGGCCCGGGATCGCGCCCACCGTAGCGAGTGCAAACTTCGCGGAAGAGCTTAGCGAGCAAGCTGTAGGCGCTCCCAGACGACAGCGATGCCCCCGAGAGGAGGTGCCCATCCCCGGGGAAGGGCCGAAGCTCCAGCTCTTTGAGCCACCCCGTTTCCGCAGGCCGCCCTTCCGCGTCGGCGAGCTGGTCGAGCCCCTCGAGATAAACGGTGAGTTGTCCGGAGGTTCCGACGCTCATGAGGATTGTGCTCTGCGGATCGAGAACCGAACCGATGAACCCCGCCTGGTTGTCCCCCGCCGCGGCATATACGGCGGACCCTTCGGAGGTGTGTCCAATGAGCGTACCCGAGGGAACGATCTCAGGGACCATCGCCTCCTCTACGCCGAGCTTCCGGAGTGCGACGGAATCGAACTCACCGAGACGGTGTTGGAAGAGTCCGAGGGGGTGCGCGTCAGAAGGCTCGACCTGCGGCTTCTTCGTCCCGGCGAGTTGCATCGTCAGATAGCTGAGGATGGTCGCAAAGGCGGTTGCCTCCCGGGGGACCGTGCCTTCGCTTCCGTTAATGACGTGGGTCAAAAAGCCGTATCCGGAGGGAACGCGGTAGCCCGTCTGTTCGGCTGCCCAGCGGGTCCAACTGGCTCCCTCTTTGGGGCCTGCCCGTCGCCCCCTTCCGTCCTGCCACGTGTAGAGGGGGCTCAAGGCGTTGGCGTCTCGGTCGATGTAGAGAATACCATGCACCTGCCCTGTAAGCGAAAGCGCCCCCACCGCCGGTCCTCGTGAGGGTTTCGGTGCGCGCCGGGCAGTGGCCTCCCTGTTGAGCGCCGCTTTGATCCCCAGAACCACCTGAAGAATGCGCTCAGGACTCTGAAGATCCTCCTCCGGTGAGGGGGAGTCCATCGCGGCTTCATGATCCCTCGAGAGGGTCTTTTCAACCTCGCCGGTCTCCGTATTCAGCAGGACGCCCGAGACTGACGTGGTTCCGGCATCAATACCAATAACTCGCATCTACTACTGAGCCTCATTGACGGCATCGGTTGTGGTACTATCAAAGCTACTCGTCCCGGGTTGAAAGGGATAGCCGTGCTCTCTCCTTCCTTGCGTTGCTATCGTTCCTCAGAACACTCACGAGTTCTTTGAGCTGCATGCTTCTGTAGAAATAGTGTCCCTGCAGGAGTGAGCACCCGCGCTGGACGAAGTAGTCGAGCTGTTCCCGACTTTCCACCCCTTCCGCGATAATTCCCATATCGAGGCTCTTGGCGAGGTTGATAATTGCGTTGACGACTTTCTCGTTGTTCAATGAGAAGAGTTGGGAGACGAAGGAGAGATCGATCTTGATGATGTCCGCCGGGAGTTTGGACAGGTATCCGAGGGAAGAGTAACCGGTGCCGAAGTCGTCTATGGCGAGGGTGATGCCCGGGTGGTGCTCCTTCAGGGCGTTCATCTTCTTAATCGCCAGCTCCGGTGCGGTCATAATCGAAGTTTCGGTGAGCTCGAAGGTGAGATTCTTCGGGTTGATTCCGGTGCGGCGAATGACCCTTCCGGTGTTAGAGAGAAACTCCGGGTGTTCGAACTGCTGTGGCGAAATGTTGACGGAGACGAAAAGATTCGGAAACCCTCGGCTGTTGAGGTAGTGTATTTTGCGGCACGCCGTCTCGAGAATCCACTTACCGAGGGGCATAATCAGGCCGCTCTCTTCGGCAGCGGGAATAAAGCGATTCGGAGAGACAATTCCCCAGTCCGGGTGGTTCCAGCGGATTAGCGCTTCTACCCCGCGAATTGCACCGTCTCCCCGGACGAGCGGTTGAAAGTGAAGGACGAACTCGTGGTTGGTCAGTCCGTTACGCAGGCCCTGCTCGAACTCCCATTTTTCGATCGCCTTTCGGTCCATCTCCTCGCTGTAGACGTGATACTGGTTCTTCCCCGCCTCCTTGGCGCTGTACATCGCAAGATCCGCGTTCTTTGTTAGCGTGTCCTGAGTGCTGCCGTGCTCCGGCGCCAGTGCGATGCCAATACTGACACCGACGCTGACGGTGGTGGAGCTTCCCTCCTGCTCAATGGTGTACGGTTGCCGAATCGCGCCGAGGAGCTTTGCGGCGATCGATCCCGCGTTCGCGGGTTCCTGAATGGTGTTGAGTAGCACGACGAACTCGTCCCCACCGAAACGGTATACCGAGTCCGTTTCCCTTAAGCTGCTTCGTAGTCTTCGGGCCGTTTCCAGCAGGAGCTTATCCCCCGCCTCGTGCCCGAGGGTATCGTTTACCTGCTTAAAGCCGTCCAAGTCGAGAAACATGAGCGCCGAAATTGTGCCCGCACGCTTCCTCATCATGCCCAAAAGAGTTCTGATGTCGTTGTTGAAGAGGTCTCTGTTTCCGAGGCCCGTTAGCTTGTCGTGGTATGCGAGGTGTCGTAGCTTCCGTTCGTTATGTTTACGCTGCGTGATGTCCCGGAGAATGCAGGTCATCGTTCGACCCTCGTACTCTTTCGAGTTTCCGAAAGACATCTCCATAGGAAAGACGCCCCGGTTCTTGCTCTGTCCAAGCCCCTCGATTGTCATGGCGAGCCCGAGATTTTGTCGGTGCTGGTCGTCTACGAAGAAATACTTCTTGAAGTGGGCGGCGTTCCGGGCAAAGACCCCTGGCGGAAAGAGGAGGCTGAAGTGCTGCCCCTGCACTTCTTTTCGATCATATCCGAAGGTTTTCTTGACGGCACTGTTTACAAAGAGAACGACAAAGTCCTCGTCTAGGCGGATAATCGTCTCGCTTATGGTCTCGGAGAGGGCGTCGTAGTTGTTCTTTGCCTCTTTGAGCTCATCGAAAAGGCTCCTGCTATAGGTAAGGTCACGAATCAGAAGAAGCAGGCGGGGCTTCCCGTCCCGCTGGTAACTGTAGAAGAGCCCCTCCAGAGATTTGTTCTGCCCATCCTTTGTGCCGGCTCTGAAGACAATAATGTCGTTCACGCTATCGAGGTAAGCCTCCAGATTCTCTTTGGACGCCCGTTGCATACCCTCCTTGAGACCGGAGTGATACTCCTCACTGACCAGGGAGAAGAAGCTCTTTTCCCTGAGTTCGCTCTCCCTATAGAGAAAGGTCTTGGTGAATGAAGGATTTGCCGAGAGAATCGTCCCCTCTGAATCGAGTTCTATGACGGAGTCTGGAGTGTTCTCCATGATGATCTGGAGGTTCGTGCCTTCTTCGGTATCGGAGTCGATTTCGAAATGACACTCTCGAATGAACTCCCTGAGGAGCCCATCGAACAACGAGTTCTTTGAGCCGTCAAAGCTCGAGAGGATTTCGGGAGTGTTCGGTGCCGTCTCCAATTCGCCTCTAATCATGGGATGCTCGCTCGGCTATGCGCGGCCCCCCGATGATAGGGAACCGACAGGCCCGGGTCAAGCCGGAGGGAGCGAGGTGATCTGCCCGCACTCCCTGGCGAGCTCAAACGAAAGGTGTACTCCCCGGCACGAAACGTGTAGTCCCGGGACGAAGAGCTCCGGGAATCCGCCGAAATCGACCCTTTTTGTAGCGTAAACAGAGTATTTGGAATTGGCTCGCATTTTGCTCTTCTTCCGTGGAGGATACTAATGGTGAGAAAAACAGTTTGGTATGTAGGGGTTGGCTTCTCTATGCTGCTCTTGGTGTTGGCCGGCTGTACCTCGGCCGGCGCCGGCGGCGACGATGACGACGGCGGCGGAGACGACGATAGCTCGGAGCTTACCGTTACGGGGAACACCGAGTACTCCGGGGACAGCGGAGAGACGGTCGAGAGCGCGAGCTTTCAGTTCACGACTTCGGGGCTCTCCGCGTCCAGCACGGGTAACGAAGTGCCGGTGAGCGGGCAGCTCCGGGCGGGGGACATTCTCTTCAATCTGGACGGCGCCTACGACCCGGACAGTGGGGACTTCAACATTACCGCCTCCGGGGTAGTCGTGAACTTCAGGATCGAAATCACCGTGACCGGCGTCTACGACGCCGCTACCGGCGAGATAACCGGCGGCACCACTCTTGTCTCGGTGGTCGACACGGATACCGGCGAGACGCAGGTTTTCCGTACTGAGAATGTCGGAAACGGTGAGAGCGCGGAGAGTCCGGTTTCCGACACAACCGGCGCCGAGGAGAGCGAGGCGATCGCCGACGGGGATCGGAAGTTCTGGGAAGGGGTATGGGCCGGTGAGACCCGCATCTACATCGACGGAAACGGCAACGAGACTACCAGCGAAACGGAGTACTGGGTTGATCTAACGATCCGGGTAGTGGCGACTTCTTCACAGTACAACTACTACGAAAAGGGTGACTACAACGCAGCACTAGAGGACTTCGGCGATGTGGAGGACTACTCCTACTATGATACCGCCGTTATCGAGAAAACGCTGAGTGAGACTTCCTCAGAGATTGTGGGCATCACCTACTATCCCAACGACCCGCTCGGTGAGGAGTACTGGAAGGAACGGATATTCCTGAATGCGAACGGAACGATCTGGGGGA
>JBKHED010000115.1:0-7128 GCA_046540995.1 Spirochaetaceae bacterium
GTGAGCAAGCCCGCTGCCGGGGCAGGAAGGCACCCTGTTTCGGGTACGTCTGGTGACGTGTAACGCATGAGTTGTGCCAGGTATTGTGCGGAGCGCCCCATAGACGCGGGAGAAAGAGAAGCACGCCGAGAAAGACCTTCGGCCCCTCTATGGCGACAACGGGTGTGTAATTCGGGATGGAAAGAAGCGAGGCGACGCCTGTGAAGAGGGCCACCACGACGATGGCCCCGCTGATCGCCTGGCGGACCGACGCTTTAGGATCTTCAGCTTCCCGCTCGGAGTAGTAGAGCCTCGGCTGCACTCTTCCAGGTGCGCAGAAGGTAATTTGACGGGTTGAGTTCGAGCAAGCTATGCTTCTTCTATACAGACCGTTAGGAGGTGCTCCTATGGATCATTTCGCCCGTGTCGGGTGGCTCGTGCCACTTCTCACCATTTTCATCGTTCTGAGCGCGTGCTCAACCGTGACCGATTCCGTCATGGGAGGCACCGAACGCGCCGTTGGTCGAGCTGTCGGTGAGAGAGTCGAACGGGCGGTTTATGACCGCCTCGCTCCCACCGGAGATCTACCGCCCCACGGCGGCTCCCAGTGGGACATCTTTATGGTCTCCCAGGCGCAGATCATCTTCGCCTACAGCTTCTCGGCCGGAGGTTACTGGGTTGGGCAGAGCGAGTTCGAGCCAGGGGAGTACACCGTTTTCGAGTGGGTCGAGGAAGAGGGAGAGGCCCCGGTAGAGCTCGAAAAGGCGCTTCTCAGGATCAACGAGGACGGCAAGGAGTGGTGGCGTGTCTCCTGGAAGGACGAGGAGGATAACTGGGTCTACGAGGGTCTCCTCGATCCGGAGGAAGAGCGGATGGTCCGGCTTCGGGCTAAGGACCCGGACGGGAATGTGGACGAGGTGCCGGTAACCGAGGACCAGTACGTCTACGCTGCCCCCGCGGAGCCGACGGAGGAGAGTATCGAGGGAGCTACGGTGAGTGAGGAGAGAATAACGACTCCCGCCGGAACCTTCGATACCAAGCATGTGGTCTACAGCGCCCAGAGCGGTGAAGGTCGGGTCGAATGGTGGATCAACGACGAGGTGCCGGGGGGCGTGGTGAAGTATATGGCCAGGGAGGATGGCGAGGATCTCTGGACGAGCACCCTCATCCGAACCGGCTCGGACGCCAGAACCGAGCTCGATTCGTTTTAGGATTGTGTTTTACGAGCGGCCGGGGCGCTGTAGGCGTGCCGGCTACTCCTCGTCCTCGGAAGCTTCGTCGGACTCCTCTGCGGACTCCTCTTCTTCCTCTTCTACAAAACGATGATCTACCGGGCCGCCGGGATTGAGGTACTCTTTGTAGGCGTCCTGATCTTCCTCGGGGTTCTCCGCCCGCTCGGCCTTCTTCTTTCGCTTCTGTTCCTGTTTCTTCTTCTTGTCCAATTGTCGGCGCCGTTTGTCGCCGGAGTATGAGCGTCTTGGCATAGGCATTCTCCTTCTATTCTAGAAAGTGTTAGGTAAAGGTTGGGAACGAAAAGCGCCGTCCACGGAAGTGGACGGCGCCCTGGGTCATTGTAGAGCGGTCTTAGTACCGGTTTCGCGGCCGCCGGGATTCCTCTCGGGGGCGCGCCTCGTTAACCCTGAGATTTCGTCCGTCGAGCTCCGCGCCGTTGAGGGCGCTCTCGGCCGCCTTGGCCGCCTCGTCATCGGCATATTCCACGAAGCCGAACCCTCGTGACCGACCGGTGTCCCGATCCATGACGATATTCAGCGACGCGATGTCGCCATACTGAGCAAAGAGAGAGCGCAGATCCTCTTCCTGTGTCTGGTAATTGAGGTTACCGACGTAGAGCTTGGTAGCCATTAGTCCATCCTCTCAGTCGCCTCCGGCGACCGAATCAAAAAAAGTATCTTGGTACGTCGAGATGTGTTGCTTTTCGTTGTTGAAACCGGCAGGACAAGAATCGGCAAAAAGCAGAGATCCACAAGTCAATCGTACCGTTTGTACTATCGCACATCGCGACGCCCCTAGCAAGTGTGAAAACTATCGGTATAGTGAGAGGTAGCGATGCACGATTCCCGAGCCCGATTTCTAACCGCCTTTCTCCTCATTCTCATCGTCGTCGGCGGAGGCACCGTCGGCTACACCGTGATCGAGGGCTGGAGCGTGAGTGAGAGCGTCTACATGGCGATTATCACCCTCACCACCGTCGGCTTCGGCGAGGTGCATCCTCTGAGCCCCGCCGGCAGACACTTCACCATCGTCTATCTGATTTTGAGCCTCGCCACCGTCGGTTACGCCTTCTCTTCCATTGTCAGTTACCTCTTCGAGGGGCAGATTCTGCAGGCGGTAAAGGAGCGTCGAATGAGAAACAGTCTCGAGAAGATCCGTGACCACTACATTGTAGCGGGCTGTGGCGACATCGGCCGGGAGGTGGCGATCGAGTTCCGCCGCTCCAAGACCCCCTTCGTCATGGTGGATCGGGATCCGGAGCACTCGGAGCTCGCGGAGGACCAGGAGATCATTTTCGTGAAGGGGGACGCCACGGAAGAGCACGTCCTCACCGGCGCCCGTATCGACGCGGCGAAGGGGCTCATTTCGGCCCTGCCGGCGGACGCGGATAACGTCTTCGTCACCCTCACCGCCCGGCAGATGAACCCGAAGCTCGCGATTATCGCCAAGGCCTCGGACGAGAGCGCCGCGATCAAGCTTCGCCGGGCGGGAGCGACCCGGGTTATCACCCCCTCTCAGATCGCCGGCAGGCGAATCGCCTCCTCCATCCTCCGTCCCTCGGTGGTGAATTTTCTCGACGTTATCGTCGACGACAGCGAGGTCTCCATGCGGATGGAGGAGTTCGTCATTACGCCCAACTCACCGTTGGTGGACAAGACCTTGCGGGAGGCGAACATCGGTCAGCACACCGGCGCGATCGTTCTCGCCATTACCGACGAGCACGGCCGGACCCGGATCGATGCGACCAAGGCCGTTGTCTCGGCGGTACCGGTGCACGCGGGGGACAGGATTATCGCGCTCGGAAGCGAACAGCAGCTTCGAGAGCTGGAGGCGTTCCTGGAGGGACGAGAGTAGCCCCGCTCTCAGCGCAGGCGGTGGAGCCACTCTCCCGGGGGCACGCCGTAGCGGCGGCGAAAGAGGCGGTAGAAGTGGGAGAGATCCTCGAAGCCGCAGCTAAAAGCGGCGCCGGCGATGCTCTGCTCGCCCGCGGCGAGGAGCTCGCAGACACGGTCGAGACGGAGTCGCCGGAGAGCGGGCGAGAAGGGCTCCCCCGCCACCTCCCGAAAGAGCTGCGTAAACCTGCGGCGGGAGAGGGCCGTGGCCGCGGCGGCGCGATCCACGTCCCACCGCTCGTGGATTCGCTCGGAGAGGCGCGCATGGAACGAGCGCACCCGTTCGACGCTCTCCGGCGGAGCGCTCTGTTTCCGGTTTCGATAGAGGGTGAGAAGCATTTCGTCGAAGTGGGTGACTCCGGCGAGCCGGGTCGCCGGGGAGGGAGGAAAGCGCTGCACCGCCATTTGGGATCGTATACGGTCGTGGAGCTGCCTCGTTTCCGACGGGGGCGGAGCGATCGGCCGTGCCCCTGGTAGCGCGACGCCCTCCCAGAGCTCCCGACGGTCCGCCTCCCCTTCGGTTACCGCGGGGTGGATGGAAAAGAGCAGCAGGGTGGAGCCTGCGCTGTCCAGGAGCTTGTGTCCCACCCCGGCGGCGACGGGAAGAAAGCTCCCGGGGCGAAGCGTTAGACGATCCGGTTCCGCCTCCGGGGAGCTGCGGAGAAGCACCTCCATTCTCCCATGCACCAGAGCGAAGATCTCGTGAAACTCGTGTTCCTGAAAGGCCATGGTGAAGCGGCGATCGTGGGCGCTCTCGGCGGCGAGAACGCCGCCTTCCGGTGGTACAATGGATAGGGGCGTCTGGTGGGCCATTCTTCTATTGCCCATTCTACGCCGATAAGTGCCCGATATGCAAATCCGAGTTAGCGCAAAGCACAAAGACCCCCGGGCGCTCCGCTGTCATTGTTGAACCATGGATGGTGAAGAATTGAAGAGTCCCGAGGCGGTCCTCGTGACCGGCGGCAGCCGCGGTCTCGGTAAAGGGATAGCGGTGGAGCTTGCCAGGCGAGGCTACTCGGTCGGAATAAACTACGTCAGAAACAGCGACGCTGCGGAGGAGACCGCGGAGCTCTGCGCCGAAGCGGCCGCGGAGAACGAGGCCGCCACCGAAGGGGAGCAGGAGTTCGTTCCTCTCCAGGGGGATGTTTCCAAGCGGGAGGAGCGAAACGCCCTCGTAGAGGCCGCCTTCGACCGCTTCGGCGATCTCAGGGGGCTCATAAACAACGCCGGTATCGCGCCGAGGGAGCGCAGGGACATAGTAGAGGCCACGGAGGAATCCTTCGAGGAGCTCATGGCGACCAACCTCCAGGGGCCCTACTTTCTCACCCAGGCCGTGGCGAGGCGGTGGCTCGAAACACCTCGAGAGCGGCGCGGTCCGAAGCAGATCGTCTTCGTCACCTCGATCTCCGCGGACACGGTCTCTCTCAACCGGGGGGAGTACTGCGTCTCCAAGGCGGGCCTCGCCATGGCAAGCGAGCTCTGGGCCGCCCGCCTCGCGGACGAAGGAATTCTCTGCCTGGAAATCCGGCCGGGAATTATGAAGACCGACATGACCGCCGGGGTCCGGGAGAAGTACGACGCGCTCCTCGCCGAAGGGCTGGTTCCACAGCGGCGCTGGGGCACCCCGGAGGATCTCGGCCGGGCCGCCGGGGCGGTTGTCGACGGCGATTTCGCCTTTTCTCCGGGCTCGGTAATCTACAGCGACGGCGGATTTCACATTTCTCGACTTTAGGAGCAGCGCACTATGATAGAGACAAAGAACGCCCCTTCCCTGAAGGAGGTGGCGGCCAAACTGCCGAAGGTAATCGAAAGCGGAGCCGGCGCCACCCAACGGCTGCGCGAGGCGTGGGACCCCTCCAAGGGCGCCCCGGTCTACACCGCCAAGGGCGTCTACGCCACCCGGGGGTGGACCGAGTGGACCCAGGGCTTCCAGTTCGGAAACGCCCTCTACCTCTTCGATATGACCGCGGACAGGCAGATGCTCGACTACGGCCGGGAGGGCACCCTCCGGCAGATGGCGACCCACGTGAGTCATGTAGGTGTCCACGACCACGGCTTCAACAACGTCTCTACCTACGGCAATCTCCTTCGGCTGATGAAGGAAGGGAGAATCGAAGAAAACCAGTGGGAGCGCAACTTCTACGAGCTCGCCCTCAAGCTCTCCGGAGCTATTCAGGCCGCCCGATGGACCGAGACCTCCGATGGCCTCGGATTTGTCCACACCTTCAACGGACCCCATTCACTCTTCTCGGACACCATTAGATCCATGCGCGTCCTGGCCCTCGCTTACCAGCTCGGCCACCTGCTCATGGGAGAGCAGGACAGGAAGATTTCGCTTCTCACGCGGCTCCTCCTTCACGCCGAGGCGACGGCGCGGTACAACGTCTATTTTGGGACCGGCCGTGACTCCTACGACATCCGTGGACGGGTAGTCCACGAGTCGATCTTCAACACCAACAACGGAGTCTACCGCTGCCCCTCCACGCAACAGGGGTACGCGCCGTTCACCACCTGGACCAGGGGACTCTCCTGGATCCTGAGCGGCTATCCCGAACAGCTCGAGTGGCTCGAGGGACGAAGCGACAGCGACATCGCCGGCGCAGAGGTGGAGGGGGTCACCGGCTTCCGGACCAAGGACGACGTCGAGCGCCGCTTCCTCGAAACAGCCGCTGCCGTGGCGGACTTTCACATCGCCACCACCCCCACCGACGGTATTCCCTACTGGGATACCGGCGCCCCGGGGCTCGAAAAGCTCGGGGATTACACCGAACGGCCGGCGGATCCCTTTAACGAACACGAGCCGGTGGATAGCTCCGCCGGAGCGATCTCAGCGCAAGGTCTCCTTCGTCTCGGACGGTACCTCGAACGACACGCCTCACGGCTCTCCAAGAGCGGCCTCCGGGCCGATGACGCTCATTGGCCCGGCGCGCCGATGAACGAGGCGGAGATCCTCGAGCTCGCCGCCACCTACCGCGCCGCGGGTCTCCGAGCAGCCTACACACTGTTCGACGAGCCCTACCTGAGCTCCGGAGACCATCAGGGGATACTGCTCCACAGCGTCTACCATCGACCCAACGGCTGGGACTACACCCCCGACGCCACCGGGGTCCCGCGCGGGGAGAGCTGCATGTGGGGTGACTACCACCTCCTGGAGCTCGCCGCCTACATCAAGCGGGAAGCGGAAGGCGAGCGCTACCTCGCCTTCTACGACATTTAGGAGTAACGACGTGCCGGAAAAACTGAGGAACACCGATCGGCTCTGCCTCCACACGGTCACTACGAAACCGTGGAAGATCGAAACAGCCATCGAGGAGTACGCCAGGGCGGGGGTGAAGGGAATATCGATCTGGCGGGAGGCGGTGGAAGGTCGCGAGCGGGCGGCGGTTCGCCGCCGGCTGGCCGACGCCGGGCTCACCGGTGTCTCCTACGTCCGGGGCGGCTTTTTTCCAAGCGCGGACCCGGCGAAACGGCAGTCCGCCCTGGAGGATAACCGCGCCATAATTCGGGAGGCCGCCGAGCTCGGGCTCCCGCTGATCGTCCTCGTCTGCGGCGCCGACCCTAACCAATCCCTGGAGCTCTCCCGTCGGCAGATCACCGACGCCCTCGGGATTCTCGCCCCGGAAGCCGAGGATGCCGGGGTGCTTCTCGGAATCGAGCCGCTCCATCCGATGTACGCCGACACCCGCTCGGCGGTAAACACCTTGGCTCAGGCAAACGACATCGCCGAGGCGGTGGGGCATCCGGCGGTGCGGGTGGTCGTGGATGTCTACCACCTCTGGTGGGATCCCCTTCTCGGTGCGGAAATCGCCCGCTCCGGCGCCTCGGGGCGCCTGGCAGCGTTCCACGTCTGCGACTGGAAAGTTCCAACCGAAGACTTCCTCCTCGACCGCGGCCTCATGGGAGAAGGATGTATCCCCATACCGCAGATTCGGGAGCAGGTCGAGGAGGCCGGCTTCGACGGCTTTATCGAGGTCGAAATCTTTTCAACAAAGTACTGGGGGATGGAGCAGAAGGAGTTCCTCCG
>JBKHED010000116.1:0-6897 GCA_046540995.1 Spirochaetaceae bacterium
GAGCCGGCCCCTGAGAGCCGGCTCTTGAAGCAGTCGCGAGAGGGGGCGCTCCAACGGCGCCGCCTCGGAAGAACTAATAATCCATATCCCCCATGTCGGGCGCGCCGGAAGGAGCTTTCTCCTTTTCCGGGAGATCGGTAATGGCGCACTCCGTAGTGAGAAGGATGCCCCCGATGGAGGATGCATTCTGCAGGGCCGAGCGGGTAACCTTCAGGGGGTCGATAATGCCCGCCTTGACCATGTCCACCCACTCCATCTGTTGGGCGTCGAAACCGATGCCTTCCTTCTCCTTCTGGGCACGTTCGACGATGATTGAGCCGTCGAGGCCGGCGTTGGTGGCGATCTGACGAATCGGCTCCTGGAGGGCCCGTTTGATTATGTTGAAGCCCACCTTCTCGTCCTCGCTCAGGCCGCTCGTGTCAGCTTCCTTCAGAGCCGGTAGCGCCCGAACAAGGGCGATACCACCACCTGCGACGATTCCTTCGTCCACGGCGGCTCGGGTGGCGGAGAGGGCGTCCTCGACACGGTGCTTCTTCTCCTTCATCTCCACCTCGGTGGCCGCTCCGATATTGATCACCGCTACGCCCCCGGCGAGCTTGGCAAGGCGCTCCTGCAGCTTCTCCCGATCGTAGTCGGATGTAGTCTCCTCGATCTGATTCTTGATCTGCTCGACCCGACCCTTGATATCCTTCTCGCTTCCGGCGCCCTCGATTATGGTGGTGTTCTCCTTGTCCACCTTGATGCTCTTGGCCCGGCCGAGGTCGGCGAGGTCGACGGTCTCGAGCTTCATGCCGAGCTCCTCGGAGATTACCTGTCCTCCGGTGAGGGTGGCGATATCACCGAGCATCGCCTTCCGCCGGTCGCCGAAGCCGGGAGCCTTGACCGCGCACGCCTTGAGGGTGCCGCGAAGATTGTTGACGACAAGAGTGGCGAGGGCCTCGCCCTCCACATCCTCGGCGATAATGAGAATCGGCTTACTCTGCTGCGCAACCTTCTCGAGGATCGGAAGGAGGTCCTTCATTGCCGAGACCTTCTTGTCGTGGATGAGAATGTAGGGATCCTCCATCTCTACGGTCATACTCTCTCGGTTCGTGGCGAAGTAGGGAGAGAGGTAGCCGCGATCGAACTGCATACCCTCAACCACCTCCAGGGTGGTCTCCAAGGACTTGGACTCTTCGACGGTGATCACCCCGTCCTTACCGACCTTCTCCATAGCGTCGGCGATGAGTGTGCCGATCTCGTCGTCATTGTTGGCGGAGATCGCCGCAACGTGGGTGATGTCGTCTCGATCCTTGACCTTTTTTGACTTCTTTTGGAGCTCATCTACGGCGATGGCCACGGCCTTGTCCATGCCGCGCTTGATACCCATCGGATTTACCCCGGCGGCGACACTCTTGAGCCCTTCTTTGACGATGGCGTACGCGAGAACCGTTGCCGTTGTGGTCCCATCACCGGCGATGTCGTTGGTCTTGGTTGCTACCTCCTTGAGGAGGCTTGCACCCATGTTCTCGTAGGGGTGCTCGAGCTCGATCTCCTTGGCGATCGTGACACCGTCATTGGTTACCGTGGGAGCTCCCCACTTCTTTGAGAGAACCACGTTTCGGCCCCGGGGGCCTAGGGTAACCCGCACCGCCTTTGCCATCTTCTCAACCCCGGCGAGCAGATCTCGTCGGGCGTTCTCACTGAATGCTAGCTGCTTTGCCATTGTAACGCTCCCTAACCTTCGATCTTGGCGAGAACTTCGTCGTAGCCGATGATGAGCATCTCCTCACCGTCCACTACCACCTTGGTGCCCGCGTACTTGTCGTAGAGGATGTGATCCTTTTTCTTGAAGGAGTACTCCTCGGAAGTCTCTCCAACCTCCATGACGATAGCTTCGCTCGTCTTCTCCTGAGCGGTCTCAGGAATCACCAGACCACTCTTGGTCTTAGTCTCCGCCTCCTTCGGCTTTACAAGTAGGCGCTCACCGATGGGCTTGATCTTCATATGCGCTCCTTATGATTCGGCGTTTTTCTGTCGGGTCTGCTCTACCCGTAAGAGCTCCATTCCCATGTCACGAACCGTCTTGATCATCGCGTGAAGGGCAGCCTGGTCGCGCACCGGTCCATGCAAGCGGGTCGTCCCATCGGGGAGGCGCTGCATCTCCATCCCCTCGAAGCCTTCCTGCCGGTTCTGCTCCAGGTGACCACGGACGACGATCTCATATTCCCGTGTCATATCCTGCTACCCTCCGAGTTGCGTCTGCATAATACCGACGGTGGCGATTGGGCGGCGCCTATCGAAAGTTAGGATTTGGGGGAGGAAGGCAGCTTCGCGATCGGATTGCGGGGTTTCGGCCGCTGCCTGATTGCGATCACGGTGGAAGGGCCGCCAGGGCCTCGGGGCCTCGCGCCCGGTCGCTTTAGACCAGTCCCAGCTCCCGGGCCCGAGCCGCTGCTTGCGTGCGGCTCTGCGCGTCGAGCTTGGCGAGAATACGGTTGATATGCCACTTCACCGTGCCGGTGCTAATGTAGAGTCTCTCGGCGATCTCCGCATTGGAGAGGCCCCGGGCGAGCTCCCGCAACACCTCCCGTTCCCGTTCCGAGAGGGGCTCGAGGAGCCCCTGCCCCGCTTCCGGCTCTTCCAACAGATGTTGGATCTCACTCTGGTGGCGCCGAAGCACCGGATAGGCGTCGGAGGGCTGGAGAAATCTCACGAGCACTTCCTGAGCCTCCCGCTCTCGACCGTGAAAACGGAGAAATGGCTCCGCCAGAACCGCTCCATGCAGTAGGAGCAGGTGGGAGGCGTCCACCTTCTCATAGAGGGTAAGTGCCTCCCGCACGTCCTCAGGCGTTACCCCCGTCGCCCGCTTCAGGGAAACCGTGGCGGCTGCGAGGGGGAGGTTGAGCAGCGGCGCCACGGACTCTTCCGAGGGGAGTTGGGAATCCTTGGTTCGCTCCACCTCCCGCTTCAAGAAACTGAGGGCAGCGGCGGCGTCGCCGGCGGCCAGGAGGGCGGCGCCGTAGTTGTACGCCACGCAGCCGGGAAGAAAGGCGGGTGCTCCGCTGCGACACTGGTTTAGCGCGTTCTGCGCGGCAACAAGGCTACCCTGGGTGTCCTCGGAGAGGTGAGCGAGGAGCGTGACTCCTAGGGCCCGGAGAACCCGCAAAACCACCGAGACCGCGCCATCTCCTTCTTGGATCCGCCGCATCCCGGGCGTAGTGTAGTCGTCAACACCCGCAAGCGCTGAGAGAATGAGCTCCCCCGCTCCGGAATCCCCTGCCGCGCTGCTCCTGCTCACCCCCTGGAGGTGTGATTTGAGCTCTTCGGGTCTCCCATGAAGGTAGTACGCCCATCCGATTAGCTCGAAGAGAGTCTTCTCCTCCTCTATTAACTCCGGTGAAACGCCTTCGGCGAGTTGTAGGAGCTCTCCCGGCCGGCCGGCCCAGAGGAGCTTCTCCGCCTCAGCGACCAGAAGCGGCAGAAACCGCTCCGGTTTCGTGGAGCGGAGGGCGTGACGAATCGCCTCCTCTCCCATTTGGGCGGACTCGAACCAGGAGGCGGCGCGTTCGTTGATCTCTTGTCGCCGTTCCCGGGGCAGTCGCGTTCGTAGAAAATCCGCGAAGAGGTAGTGGTATCGAAACCAGTCGCGACGGCCGTCGAGACTCAAGAGGAGGAGGTTGTCCCGCTGTAGTCTGCGGAGGAGCTCATCGCTGTCCTGTCGCTCCGTGACCCAGTCACAAATGGAGGAGTTGAACCTCTCGAGCTGGCTCGTCTCGTCGAGAAAGTCGATTACCTCCGGCGGCTGGGAGCGGAGCACCTCGTCCATAAGGTAGTCGATCACGTGCCGGTCGTTCCCCGAAAAGCTCTCCACGAAGGCGTGCGCCTCCGCCTCCCCGCGTCGGGCCAGAGAGACAATCGCCAGTTGAAGAGCCGCGGCCCACCCTTCGGTCTTCTCCTGCAGCATGGCGAGGTGTTTCTCGTCCATGGTGAGCCCCGTGGTGCGACGCAGAAGCTCCGCCGTCTCCTCCCAGGTAAAGCTCAGATCTTCCATTCTGATTTCCACAAGCCTTCCCTGAGCCCGGAGCCGCGCGAGCGAAAGTGGAGGGTCCTCCCGGGTGAGCATCGCGAGGTGAAGATTAGGGGGCTGTAGCCGAAGCAGGGCCTCGAGAATCTCCTGGATTTCACCGGATTCGATCACGTGGTAGTCATCCAGTACGAGAAGCAGGGGCTGGGTCCGATCGGCGATTAGGTTCGATAGGGAGACCGCCAGAGTCTCCGCGCCCCCGGGATGGAAGCCCGCGGAGAGAGCGGTCAGAGGTCGTGCCTCCTCCCCCGGAAGGTGGGGCTCAATCGCGTGAAAGAGATAGGTTACGAAGCGTGCCGGATCATCATCTTCCTGGTCAAGGCTGAACCAGCCGTGATCCAGCTCATTCTCCCGAAGCCAACCGGCCAGAAGGGAGCTCTTGCCGTACCCCGGAGGGGCGGAGACGAGGATCACGCTCCCCGGGACTTCAATCGCCTGCGAGAGCATCTGCTCAACCCGGTCCCGCTTCAGGTGCTTCGGATGAACCGGCGGCACGGAAAGCTTGATTTTCGGGATCGACGCTTCCTGTCCCCCGTTGCCTTTCATAGTTTCGTATACCACCTGAACAAGGAGTCTGCACGATTATAGGCCGAAGTGCGGAAGCTGGCTATACCGTCGGCTCAGACAGCTCGCAGAAGGTAGACCAGATAGACCGCATACGCCCCGAGGAGCGCTCCCCCCTCCCACCGGTCGATGCGTCGTCCTTTTCTGGTAAAGATGAAGAGAAACACCAGGAGGGATACCGCGAGAAGCGCGACCAGGTCCGCCAGACCCCCGGGCTCCACGGAGACCGGCGTGATCACCGCGGAGAGTCCAAGGACAAAGAAGACGTTAAAGATGTTGGATCCCACCACGTTGCTCACGGCGAGATCGTTCTGCCCCCGTCGGGCCGCGACAACGGAGGTTACCAGCTCTGGGAGAGAGGTGCCCGCGGAGATGATCGTTATCGCTATGATCCGCTCCGAGATTTGAAGTAGCCGGGCAGCCTCGACCGCTCCACGTACCGTGAGCTCCCCACCCAGAAATAGGAGCCCAACCCCGAGAATCGAGGCGAGAACGGCTAACCCCGGAGCCCAGTTCGGTCCGGCAGGCTGGTCAGCACCGGACTCCTCCCGAAGAAGGGAGAGGGTGTAGCTTGTAAAGACGAGAAAGAAACCGAGGAGGAGAGCGCCTTCGCTTCTTCCGATCACCGCGGTTGCTCCCTCCCCGAGCCATGGGTCGCCAGCGGCGACGATGACCGCGGCTACCGCCAGGAGTGCGAGAGGCACTTCGAAACGGGTAGTCCGTTTGTGGATCGTTAACGGTGCGATAAGGGCGGAGAGACCGAGAATCATCCCTGTGTTAAAGAGGTTACTCCCGACAACGTTACCAAAGGCGATTGCGGAGACCCCGTCCAGGGCGGCGGCGACGTTGACGATGAGCTCTGGGGTGGAGGTTCCAAAGGCAACCACGGTGAGCCCCACAGCCGCCGGATGCACGCCGAGGCGGCTTGCCAGGGCGGAGGCGCCGTCCACGAGGTACCGGGCGCCGAGAATGAGGAGTACCAAGCCACCAACTATAAGGGCGAGAGAGATCAGCATACCGACCTATATACGCCGAAGCGATGGGGAATGCAAATCCCTCTCATAAGTACCTCAGCCCCGAGCGAGACAAAGAGGCTCGACGCGCGGTGACACGACCTTTAGGTTGTAGTGTTACATTCGATACGGAGTTCCATGATGAAACGCACGATGATTTTTGCTTCCATGCTACTTGTCTGTCTGGCACCGCTCTTCGCTCGAGAAGCGACAGAACGAAAGAGCTGGGGCGTTGTCCCCCTCCCCATAATCGCGTATTCCCCGGACTTTGGCGGAATGTTCGGCGCCGCGGCGATCTTGTTTTACGGGCCCGATGTAGGAGTCCCTGAGGAAGAAAGAGAGGGGCTTCGCAACAACACCGTCGCAGTCAATGGAATAATCACCACCAACGGCTCCTACATCGGGGCGCTGGCCACGACCAACTATCTTGCGGAGGAGCGATACCGCTGGGATAACTCCATTTCGGGAAACCAGATCCCCCGTTCCTTCTTCGGAATCGGGCCCGAGGCGGAGACCGAAGAGGAGTACACGGGCCGCTCCTTCGGAGCTTCCACCAACTTCAACGTTCAGGCGGCGGAAGACCTCTTTGTTGGGCCTCTCTACCAGTACGAGTTCTTCTCGATCGAGGAGCGGGATGGTGGAGGCGTCCTGGATTCCGGAGACCTTAGAGGCGCCGACGGGAAACTGTTCGCCTCCGGCCTCGGCGGCCGTCTCATATGGGACACCACCGGCGGCGCCTTCTGGCCGACTCATGGCTTTGTGCTCGACACCGACGTCGTTTACTACCCCGAAAGCCTCGGTAGCAGCTACGACTTCGGGCTATTTGGCGCCGATTTCAGGCAATATTTCACTCTCTTCGCTAGCCACGTCCTCGCATTGCAGGGGCGCTACCACGCCTCCTGGGGAGATGTGCCGTTTCAGTTTCTCCCCTCTGTTGGAGGAGACGGACCGATGCGGGGCCTACTGGAACAGCGCTACCGGGATGATGTTTCTACCACGGTTCAGGCGGAGTACCGTCTGCCGATCAACCGACGTTTCGGTGTGGTCGGTTTTGTCTCGGCCGGACAGGTTGGCGAGGATATCGGAGATCTCGAGCTTACGGATCCAAAGATCGCCGGCGGTTTCGGTTTTCGAGTCGCTCTCAGCACCGAGCAGAAGCTCAACCTACGGATCGACGTCGCCTTCTCCGAGATGGGCACCGCCCCCTACGTGAATATGCGGGAGGCATTTTAGGGGCCCACCCCGAGCGTGTTG
>JBKHED010000117.1:0-6729 GCA_046540995.1 Spirochaetaceae bacterium
CCGCCAAGAACGCGGCGAAAGAGCCGGAGAAGTTCGGCCACGGCTCCTACGAGGCTGTGATCTCCACGGAGACCGCAAACAACGCCTGTATCGGTGGCGCGTTAATACCGCTTCTCAGTCTCGGGGTTCCCGGAAGTCCTCCGGCGGCTATGCTTCTGGGAGCGCTCATGCTCCATGGGATCGCCCCGGGACCGATGCTCCGTATTGACAGTCCCGGCTTTATCGAGCAAATGACCGCTATTCTTTTCCTTGCCTCCATTGCGATGTGGGTTGCCGGAATGCTTCTGGCCAAGCAGGTGGTCAAGGTGCTCAAGATTCCGCCGGCCCTATTTATGCCGATCATTGGCGTACTGATGATAATCGGCAGCTACGCTCTCGGTACCAAGGTCATTAATCTCTACCTGATGCTGCCGATCGGAATAATCGCCTACTTCCTGACCGAAATGGGCTATCCCATTGCGCCCCTAGTCATCGGTGTCATTCTCGGCCCTATGGCGGATTCCAACCTCCGGCGAGCGCTCATGGTCTCTCGAGGGAGCTTCGCGCCGATCTTTACCCGACCCGTGGCGCTACTACTCTTTCTCGTAATCGTCCTAACCGTGCTGAGTCAGTTTCCCTTCTACAGGCGATTTATGCGAAACTTGAAGGATCGACTCTTTAGAAAGCGACGAGAGGGTTAAAAGAAGAAAGGAGCAGTGATGAAGATCGTCTTTCTCGATGAATCAACCATCACCCTAAATGGGGATATGAATTTCTCGAACGTGGAGGCTCTGGGGAGTTTGCAGACCTACGACCTCACCACACCCGAGCAGATGCCCGAGCGAGTCGGAGACGCTGAGGTGGTTATCGCAAATAAGGCGCTCCTCCAGCGGGATACTCTAGAGAAGCTGAGCAACCTACAGCACATAGCGGTTATCGCAACGGGCTACAACAACGTAGATACAAAAGCAGCCCGGGAGCTCGGCATTTCGGTCTCCAACGTCTCCGGGTACGGCCGCTACACCGTTCCCCAACACACCTTTGCCCTAATCCTCAACCTTGCGGGCAAGGTAATGGAGTACTCCCGGGACGTTCAGAACGGGGACTGGGAGGCGCAAGAGAGCTTTACCCTAATGCGCTACCACACCTTCGAGCTCCAGGGAAAGACGATTGGTATCGTCGGCTTCGGAGCGATCGGCCGCGGTGCTGCGGCGATTGCTGAAGGATTCGGCATGCGGGTCCTTGTGCACGACGCCTTTGACTTCGAGCACCCAACCTACGAGAATACGCCGCTCGAGAAGCTCGTGGAGGAGTCGGATATTCTTACCGTTCACTGTCCGCTGACGGAGCAAACCCGGGACCTTATCGGAAAGAGGGAGCTCAAGAAAATGAAGCGCTCGGCTCTTGTGATCAATACGGCCCGGGGAGGGATCGTCAACGAGGAGGCGCTGCTGGAAGCCCTGGAAACCGGTGAAATCGCCGGCGCCGGCTTGGACACCCTTACGCAAGAGCCTCCCCGGGAACACCCGCTCCTCTACCGGAAGGATCTCAACCTGATCGTGACTCCTCACTGCGCCTGGTCCGCCAAGGAAGCTCGGCAGCGGCTCATAGATGAGGTGGCGGAGAACATCAAGGCGTTTCAGGCTGGACGGAAGCGAAACATCGTCAACTGAGGAGGGTAGAATGAAGTATCGGTACCTTGGATCGTCTGGTCTGCTCATGTCGCGGATCACCCTCGGAACCATGACCTTTGGCGCTCCGGATTGGGGATGTGATGAAGAGACCTCCCATCAAATCCTCAAACGATTCGTGGACGCCGGCGGCAACAGCATAGACATCGCCGACGTCTACGCCGGCGGCAAGTCTGAAGAGATCGTGGGGCGATTTCTCTCCCAGATCAACCGGGATGACCTCATTGTCGCCTCGAAGTTCTGCCTTCCCACCGGGGATGCGGCGACTCGCTTCGGCGCCTCCAGAAAGAAGATCGTCACAGCCTGCGAGGAGAGTCTCCGGAGACTCGGGACTGACTATATCGACCTCTACTATCTCCACGTTCCAGATCCGGTTACCCCGTATGAGGAGTGGCTTCGTGCGCTGGACGACCTGGTGCGGCAGGGCAAGGTGCGCTACACCGGGAGCAGCAGTCTCTTCGGCTGGCAACTCGCCAAGGCGCAAGGCGTCTCGGAGAGGCTCGGCCTGGAGCGGATGGTGGCGGGACAGTACATCTACAACCTGATACACCGCGAGCTCGAGCGGGAGATAATTCCCGCCGCCGTGGACGGCGGCATCGGGCTCACCTGTTTTAGCCCCCTCGGGGGCGGCCTGCTTACCGGTAAGTACAAAGGGAGCGATAAACCCGCCGAAGGAACCCGCGCCGCCTACCGGACAAACGTGGATGGGCCCAGGTTCTGGCACAAGAAGGGCTTCGAGACCGCCCGGATAGTCGAGGAGGTTTCGAGGGAGTTCGGTATCCCGGCGGTAGACCTCGCCATAGCCTGGCCGCTCGGGCGGCCCTTTGTAACCTCCGTCATTATCGGGGCGAGAAACGTTGAACAGTTCGAGGCGAACATGAGTGCCGCGGAGTGGGACCTTCCGGCGGACGCCTGGAACGCCCTGGAGGAACGGACCCGGCCGGAAGAGGAGTACATGACCTGGTACAACAAGTTCAACTACAGCCGCTTCTTCGAGGCTTCCGAGTTTCACGATCCTTCCGTCGAGCTACTCTGAACCGTGACGCCCGGCCCCCCTCAACGGCGCCGTCGGCTTTTCGCCGGCCTCCGTGATACTCTCTATTCCAGGCATGAGCAGACGAAGGCGCACCTCCAGCCGTTCCTCCAGGAAGACCTACACCGTGACGTACCTCCTCTCTCGACAGCCCAAGAGCCTGCGGAAGCACCCGGATTACCCAGCAATGATCGGCCACTATCGCTCCTCACCGGCACTTCGCCAGGTGCGGTTTAGCAGGCGATGCTACACGCTGCTCAACCACGCCAGGATCGCCGACGAGAATCTGGTCTACTTCTATCGAACCTATCGCCTGCCGCGAGATCCCTTCTGGCCGCTCTTCTTCAAAATCAAGCGGGCGTATCTCGCCGAGCGAGAGTTGCTAAAGAGCGAGCGGCGCCGCTACATTCTCGACGCCCTGCGCTCCCTCCCACCGACAACCCTCGGTACGATCAAGTACCTCGGTTACCTGGAGCGCTACTTTAACGACGCCGGGCGGTCTCCGATCTGGCAGCAGCACCTCTTTCCGAGCTCAAAGAGGCGGGCCGATGAGTACCGCCGCTTCGGTACCGTCGATTGGATCACCATCTTTCGTCGCCACTTGGAGCGGTTGAGAGATCGGTACGGCGTACCCACGGAAGTCGCCGGAGAACGGGTCCTCGCGGCCTTTGTACTCGGGCTCGTTCCCGAGGAGATTCCGCCGCGACGGCCCGAGGCTGCACTGGTCAACAAGTGCTACCGACGGCTGAGCCTGCTTCACCATCCCGACCAGGGAGGCGATCCAGTTGAGTTTATCGAGGTACAGCGGGCCCGGGATACTCTTGTTCGGAAGTAGCGGCCCCGGAAACCCCTTCGCGACGCGAGAAGAGGGAGCTACTCCATAAGCCGTGCAAACTCCCTTGCCACGTACTCCGTAATTCGCCGGCACCCGGCCCGCGGCGAGGTTGACGGTGTCCGTCAGGTAGATCAGGAGGTAGAACCCCATTATGGTGAAGAAGAGGTTGCCCCCGAGATCGCCGATTCCGAAGCCGAGACGAATGCGCAGCGGCAGAGCCGGTTTTTCTGACATCGCTCGTGGACTTTACACCGAGCCGGTTATTCTGTCGAGCTTTCTCAAATGCGTTAGACTGAAGCTGTTATGAACGACCGAAGCCTGATCGTTGTCGGGCACCGCAACCCGGATACGGACTCGGTCTGTTCCGCCATAGCCTACGCCCGATTTAAGGAGAAGCTCGGTATCGAGGCGCGTCCTTACCGGGCGGGCAACGTGAACGCCCAGACACAGTACGTCCTCGACCGGTTCCACGTGGCGCCGCCGCCGTTGCTCACCGATCTCTTTCCAAAGCTCAGTGACATTATGATTCCCCGGAGCGCCCTCTATCTACTAGAGCCTGAAGATTCCCTTTCCGAGGCGCTCAGGATCATTCTCGATAACCGGTTCGCCTTTCTGCCCGTGCAGGACCGGGAGGGACGATGCCTCGGGGAGGTGACAGCACTTCATCTCGCCGGCCTCCTCGACGAGCTGCCCGGTCGTTCCGGGGGCGAGAGCGTGGAAACAGCTATCGAGCAGCTTCTCCAGGAGAGCGTCGCGGAGCACCTCGACCCGGCGGAGCCGACGTTTCGTACCGGTGACCTGGTGCGGGACGTGGAGCAGCAGATCAATCAGTACAATATCGGTGGGTTCGTCGTAAACGACGATGAGGGCAGAATCGCCGGGGTCATTACGCGGATGAGCTTTCTCGAGAAGGCGCGCTTTCGGGTCGCCCTGGTGGATCACAACGAGTTCTCCCAGGCGGTGGATGGCATCGAGGAGGCGGAGGTCGTTGAGGTGATCGACCACCACCGCATTGGGGCTCGAAGCACCACCACGCCGATCACCTTCATTAACCGGGTTCTCGGTTCCACATCCACGATTATCGCGGACATGTACAGAACCGCCGGCCTCGAGCCTGAGCCGGAGAGTGCGGCGCTGATGCTCTCGGCGATTCTCTCGGATACGGTTATCCTCAAGTCTCCTACTACAACCGCGACGGACGAGGAGATCGCCCGGTGGCTCTCGGAGATCGCCGGGTTGGACCTCGAGCCTTACGGCGAGGCGATGTTCGAGGCAGGCAGCGAGATTTTTGGACTCACTGCCCGTCAGATCGTGGAGCGGGACCAGAAGCGGTACGAGGAAGGGGGGTACCGATTTGCGGTGAGTCAGATAGAGATGGTGAGCTTCAAGCTCTTCGAGGACCGGCAAGAGGAAATTCAGCACGCCGTGGGAGCGCTTCGGGCGGAGGCGGGGCTGGACTTTGCCTGCCTCATGGTTACCGATATTACGCACGGGACGACTCGCCTGGTCTACAGCGGAAAAGAACGTGTGGGCAACGCTATACAGTATCCAACCGTCGCCCCCGGAATCTACGAGATGAAGGATGTCCTCTCCCGGAAGAAGCAGGTTTTGCCGTACCTAATCGACCTTCTCGGGCGTCTCTGAGGCGTCCTTGCAGCCGACACTTCTGGCCTCTATGCTAAACGGATGGAATGGGTCTTATGACGCGAAGTCGGTTTTGGCTCTGGTACACCGCTATCGTGGCGGTGGTGCTCGCCTCGGAGGTGACCAACCTCGAGGCTATAGAGTTCGTCGCAAAGCCCCTGCTCATGCCGGGGCTCCTGTTCTATCTCTTCTCCCGGACAAGGGGGGTTGCAGACCTCGAGGCGCTCCCGTTCGTAAGGCGCGTTGAGTTCGGGCTTATCTTCTCCTGGTTCGGCGACATACTACTCATGTTCAGCGGGCAGGACGAGCTCTTCTTCATGGGAGGGCTTGTCGCCTTTCTCCTTGCGCACTTCTTCTACATCTCCGCCTACCTCTACTCGATCTGGACCGCTGGGGAGCCCGAGAGCCGATGCTACGCGCCGTTTTTTCGGCGCCGCCCCTGGTGGATCGTCCCGTTTGTGCTTCTTCTCATTGGGCTCTACGGCTACCTCTTTCCCAACCTCGGCTCTATGCGGCTGCCGGTTCTCATTTACGCAGTCACCATCCTCACCATGGCGGCTCTGGCGCTAAACCGTAAAGGGTGTGTCGGGGATCGGAGTTTCTGGCCGGTTTTCGCCGGTTCCATGCTCTTTGTCTTTTCAGACGCGGTCATCGCCATCAACAGGTTTGCGACCTCGGTCCCAAAGTCCGGGCTCATTATTATGACGAGCTATATCGCTGCGCAGTATCTCATCGTTGAGGGCGCCATCGCCGAAGGGGCGGGAGCGCATCGAAAGAGACCTGAGGAACAAGGGTGACCGTGGATTCGGTACTGGAGATTGTAAACCGGGCCAACCAACGCGGCGGGAGAATGCTCTCGGTGGTGGATCTGATCGAGAGGGGTACACTTACCCTGGAGCAGGGCTCCTGGCTTCTCCGCCGGATTCTCGAGGGCTCCTCCTTTCTTGTCGGGGCGACCCCCGGGGGAGCCGGAAAGACCGCGGTAATGGGGGCGCTCCTCACAATGCTGCCTGAGGAGAGCGAAGTTCATCTGACCGAGGGAACCCGGTGGAAGAGGGCGCCGGAAGGGGCGTGCCTGGTCGCCTACGAGCTGAACGACTCCTTTTACGAGGCGTACATCTGGGGCGAGGACGTTAGGATGTTCGCCCGACTTGGAACTCAGGGTCGGCGGCTGGTCTCGAATCTCCACGCCGATACCATCCAGGAAGCGCGGGAGCAGATTGTCGATCAGTGCGGAGCGACGGAGGCGGAGTTCTGCGCCTTTTCTCTGTTTATTCCGATTAGCGTCGGTGGTGGCTTCGGACGCAGTGACCGCGTAGTGAAGACGATCTTTCAAGCCGATTCCGCTGTCGGGCCGGGCTGCTGGCAGGAGGCCGAACCGCAACGGGATCATGCGATCGCGACCTTTCTCGAGGGGCTTCTAAGCGAAGGCGTGCGTCAGATCGAATCCGTCCGGCGAAAGTGGCTTGCCGCCCTGAATCGATGCGATATGTGACTGCCCTCCATTATCACCGAGAGTACGTCGCCCCCGCTTTGCTTGTCAGCCG
>JBKHED010000118.1:0-6619 GCA_046540995.1 Spirochaetaceae bacterium
CGTCTCAGGCGAAGAGGCTATCGCCGAGGCAGAACCGGGTTTTGGACATTATATCTATCGGCCCAAGGGGATGAGCGGGGTCTCCGTGCATCAGCGGACCTACGCTCTGGAGCTCACCGACGGTCCGGCGGAAGGCATTGTCCATTTCTACTACCCGCCGCGGTTCGCCTTCCGAAAAGCAGCGGCAACGGTCCTCGGCGGTGGTGGCCGAGCGAGCTGGATTTGCAACGTGAGCTGGGGCGAGATGATGGCCGCCTCGGGATTCGTAGCCGTGGTATTCGACGCCAAGCCCAACGAGCGCGAGCTCTTCAGAGCGCTCCTAGACCGGGTGCTGGCGGAAGCGGACGCGCTTTTCATTGATAGCGGCCGCCTCGCTCTCTGGGGAGAAGGTCACAGCACACCTCTACAGCTAACCGCTGCCATGAGCAGCGATTTGCCGGTGGAACCGAAGGCGATGGTTTGCGTCTCCCCGGTGATGCAGATCGGTGAGACACCCTTCGAGTTTGATCCGGCCTCACTGCGAACCGATCTGTCCATGCTCATTACTATGGGCGAGATGGAAGAGTTCTACGAAGTACGCCGTTCGGTGGAACTCTTCTCCGAGGCCGCGGCGAAGGCGGGAATGTCGATAGAGAGGCTCACCTGTCCCGGAGGGTCGCACAACTGGATGACCACGGACCAGTATGAGAGTGATTTCTTCGCAGCGCCGGAAGCGGTAGAGGTGGTAAAGAAGGAGATCGAGTTTCTCAGGCGCCATCTCTGAGGTGCCGCCGGCTGCCGGGGAGCGCCGCCGTCGGGTGAGGAGTCCGTCGCGTTTCTGAGCACCGGCAAAATGCCGATAGAGGAGACCGCCTTCTTAGACGCCCTCAGCAAGTTCGGCATGGGTATGACCCACGGAGACGGCAACACTCGGCAGTGCATGGCCACCGCGGCGGCGTACAAACAAGCGTTCGGATTCGACGCGCCTCCCGGGAGAGCGGAATACCGCCGGAACGAATCGCCGCTCCGGCCCGGAAGATCGCCGACGCCGAGGCGCTCTCCATTTGGTGGACCATCGGAGTGAACCAGAGTCATCGAGCCGTCAGGACCGCCCAGGCGATTATCAACATCTGTCTCATCACCGGTAACATCGGCCGACCGGGTACCGGGCCTAATTCCATTACCGGGCAGGCGGACGCCATGGGATCACGTCTCTTAAGCAATACAACCAGCCTCTTCGGGAGCTACAGGTTTACTGAGGCCGCGGTTCGGTGGCGCAGTTCCATACCCAAACCCGAACCGGGAAGGTGGAAAGGCTGAGAAAGCTCTACCCGCAGGAGTGCTACGTTGAGATCCATCCGGATGACGCGGCGCTTCTCGGCATCGGGGACGCTCAGAAAGTGAAGATTTCCTCCCGCCGAGGAGAGAGCGTTATGAACGCCAAGATCGACAAGGGGGTAAGAGCTTCGCAGCCTTTTATCCCGACGCACTACCCCGAGACGAACTGGCTCACCTTTCCCGCCTTTGATCTCTACAGCTTCGAGCCAACTCACTCGGTTCGTTCTTACTCCGCCTCAAAGGCGCCAAAGGTGGTAATCGTCTCGGTGAGAAGGTCCTGCTGAAACGCTATCCACTCCGGTGTCCGACTCACACGGGATAGGCGTACTTCGTCGAGGTAGCCATCGATTACTCTGCTGTTCGCACCAAACCAGTCACCGTTGCCTATGACCAAAGGAGTAGCCGAGTCATCGTCCATTTCGATGTCGCCGGCTCCATATCCGGGGTCTTCCAGATCTGCATCGGGCACCTCGTACCCACCAGAGCTATAGCTATTGTCGTCTACATAGACAACCGAGGAGCGGTCGTACTTCTCACCGCCCCAGTACCAGTTCCAGCTTCTCCACGTATCCGTGGGGTAACCGAGGACGAAGACTTCGCTAAAGACGTCATTCGGATCATCACCCGCGGTGTCGGCGTCCGGCGGAACCCAGTGTTGGATTCTCGTATTGATACGCAAAGTCGAATCCCCGCCCTGGAGCTGGTATCCGAGGTGGCGATCCCCCTTGGATAGAAGGCGACTGGGGCCATCTAGGCTTCGTAGATTCAGAAAAGCGAAAAGGTGGAGCGGACGCATATTGTCAGTGCTCGGATCATCGGGAAAGATGATGGCGTCGGTATTGTCGTCGAAGTCGATTCCGTAGCCCAGATAGCCGGGGCTGCTAGTCGCGGGAGTGTGGCCCTCCACGGCTTCATTACTGTTTAGTCCGTGGTTCCCGAAAGGGCTGGAATCGCGATAGATCTCTTCAGGATCATCGAAATGGAGCACCGCAACGTAGCCGTTTCGCCAGACATCTGCCGGATCCTCAGGTGTCCCGAAACCCGGGTCCCCCAGGTACATCCAAATCCTTACAGCGTCCCCCGGGGTTAGAACCGGGAGCCTCACCCAGAAAAGCGACTCTCCTCGAGGGTCCCAGAGGGAGCACTCATAGGAGAGGGGCGAGGCAGCTTCGGAGTACTCCTCCAGGTAGAATCCCACGCTGTAGTCTGCGTCGGTGAGCAGGTCGTAATCCACCCGAGTCGGATCGACTCTGATCAAGACGGGGACGTCAAAGAGGTAACTCGAAATGGACGCAGTCGATATCGTCACCTGGACCGATCCCACCCATCCCGGCTCGTCGACGGCATCCTCACTCGGTTGCTCTTCTCCCGACTCCCTTCGAATCTCCTCGCGGATGGCGTCCCACGCTCCCGCCCCGGTACAACCTTGACTAAGGAGCCCGGAGAAGAAAAGGAGCACGATAAACAGGGTGGCTCGGCCGCCTTTCGGCCTCATCTCTATGTTTTCGACTATTTGAGACTCCATGCACGCCTTTGTAGCTTGAATTATAGTGAAATCCGTGAGGCACGGCTTCCGTATTCTTTTTGTAGTTCTTATAGTCTCCATCGATTCGGCGGCTTACGGCCTCGGACTCCAGGTGGGAGTCGGTTCGGGAATCCTCTTCGTCGAGAATCCCGGCTCCGTCTACACCGCTCCCTCCACGGCCTCCGCGACGGTACGCTTCTCTCAGGAATTGTGGTACGCCGAGACACGCCTTCTTTCAGCCCCCTTCCTCGCCACCAAAGAAGCGTTCCAAGACTCTTTTATGCTTCTGCCCGAGCTCTCTCTCGGTGGAGCCGTCGGCGTCGCAACTCGCCCTCACGGCACCTGGCACCTCGCTGTCTCCCTCGACGGAGGAGGCTATCTCCGGGATCCCGGCACATCCGATGGCGAAGCCGCCCGGCGGCCGGTAGTCGGAGGGACTGTCCGAACCGGCTTCGAGACAGGCGCCGGCTGGCAGTACGAATTCTCTCTGCGCTACCGGGCGTTCCTCGACGAGGAGCCGGTCCACAGTGTTGAGCCTTCTCTAACCATTCTCTACCGACTCACGGGACGGGGGAGCGAAGCCGAATGATACGGGGCTTGTTCTCTCTTTTCTGTGCGGTGCTTCTGGTCTGCCTCCTCCAGCCGGCCTCCGCTGAAGGGTATCTCTTCATCTCCAGCGAGCCTTTCGACTCTAAGGTACTGATCGACGGCGCCGAGCAGCCCGAAACGACCCCCCTGCTACGACGCCTGGCGGAGGGCGAATACGAGATCGAAATCTATCAGGAGGGGCATCGGCCCGCCGAAACCTCAGTGCGAGTTGAAGAAGGGGAACACCTGGTGTTGGAGCCAACGCTTCCCCCAACGTACGTGACTCTCTCGTTTCCGGAGGATAAGGGAGCTCCTACCGCATTGCCCGATGGTCCCTACCGGCTACTCCAGGGGGAACAGGGAACGATCATCGAGCCGCTCTACCCGCGAGAGAGCCGTCTCCGCCTCTTTCGTATACTTTCTCCGGCCCTTCTGGGCGCGGCATCTGCAGCCACGATTGCCACCTTTGCCCTCCCTCCGGAACAACCGCGACTCGGGTATATCCCGGTGGCGACCTTTCAGCTCTCATCCCTACTCTTCGGAGCTCTTACCCTCAGGGAGGAACGGCGACGGGAGGAGTATGTCGCCTCCTGGTCTGCTCCGGAAAACCCGTACTATCCGAGCCGTGCCGGTACCCAGGCGGAGCGCGCCCGAAGAGCCCTGGAAAGAGGAGATCTCCTCAAGGCGAGGAGAGAGTTCCAGACGCTCATTGCTGAGTATCCCCGGGCACCATCGGTTCCTGAGGCGATCTTCACTTTGGCTCGACTCGATTTTCTGGAGGGAGAAACAGGCGCCGGTGCCGATCAGCTGCAACGTCTTCGGAGCGAGTATCCGGTGGTCGAGTACTACGATCGAGCGACGATAGAATTGGCCAGGATCGCCTTGGAAGAAGGTCGTACTGCCGAGGCTAGAAGACTGCTGTCAGAGCTTACCGGAAGTGATCCTTCAATAGAGTATGGGGAGCTGGGCTCGCTGATAGAGTAGAGACGACCATTCGCGGCGAAGTCAGCGTCCCAGGGAGCTTCGGACGTCCTCGAAGTGCCTCTGAAACAGGTCGACCAGTTGCGGGTCAAAATGCTTCCCCCGCTGCTCGAGAATGTACTTCCTCGCCTCTTCCAGACTCCACGCCGTCTTGTAGGGCCGCTCGCTGGTTAACGCGTCAAGGACATCAACCAGACCGACAATCCTGCCGGAAAGGGGTATCTCCACTCCGGATAGCGCGTTTGGATAGCCCGTGCCGTCCCACTTTTCATGGTGACAGAGCGCAATCTCGGCGCCGTTTCTCAGATAAACACTCTCGCACTCTCGGAGGATCTGCCAGCCTATTATGGTGTGCCGCTTCATCTGTTCATACTCCTGCAAGCTCAGCTTGCCAGGATTGAAGAGTATATTGTCCGGTATGGCGATCTTTCCCACATCGTGGAGAGGAGCACTTCGCCGTAAGAGCTCCTGCTCCTCTTCACTCTGCCCGAGCAACCGGGAGAAGAGCACACAGAGCTCTCCAACCCGTTCGAGATGGGCCCCCGTGGTGGCGTCCCGAAACTCCGAGGCCCGACCGAGGACATGAAGGGTCTCCTCCTCTCTCTCGACTGCCGTCCTCCTCGCGTCCCGCTCGGCCCGGGCAGTTTCTCTCAACTGATCGTAGCTCTCCTGGAGGGATTCGGTCATCCTGTTGAACTCATAGGCGAGCACGCCGACTTCGTCGGCGTATTCGATCGTGGCGCGTCGGGAAAGGTCGCCAGAGTCGTGAATCCCACGCATCGCTCCACTCAGCCGTTCCATAGGGCCCGTCACGAAACCGACAAACATCGAGACGACCACTATAGCGACCACAACCGCGCCGATCAGGATTAGGGCGTGAGTCGCAGTGATATTTCTGACGTCCGTATAGAAGGAGGACCGGAGTTCGGTGACGTAGACCCACCAACCAAAAGGAGGAAAGGAGAGAATCTGTCCGAGCCTCTGTTCCTCCCCCACTTGAGCGCTAAACCATCCGGGACCGGATTCTTTTGCGACCTGTACGAGCTCGGGATATTCCGTGCCGAACTCGTTCGAGGCCGCAGTGGTCATAACTACCATTCCCGACCGGTCAATAGCGAAAACAAGCTCGCTCTGGCTGCGTAGGAGGGAATTCGCGTAGGATTGGATCGCCGCTTCTGCCGCGGCGCGATACTCCGCATCTTCAGCGAGACCCAGCTCCTCGATAACCTCCCACTGGCTGTGCGCAAAATCTCTGAGCTGCTCTGCCTTGTACGCCATGAGGCGAGTGGTCACCTTCGTGACAGCGGCACGGGAGGCAAAGGAAGCGAGGATACCGCTGGAAGCTACCACGATTACCACAAGGGGCAGGATAAAGAGAAGCGCCTTGACCCGGAGGCTCAGCCTCTTTTCCATGCCGTAAGTGTAGCACACTGATATCGAAAGCGTACTATACTGTCAGTAAATCCAATGGAGGAAAGAGCAGAGGGAAACAGAAGCGGCGCAGCACCCGCCGGTCTCAGACTCCCGATCGTGGCTAACCTGCTGTTGCTGTTTGGCAGTTTAGCCGTCGTCTCCATTGGAGTCTATTTCCTATCCCAGCAGGCAACTTCAGCTATTAGGTTCGAAAGTCGTTTCATAACCGCTGAGTGGCGCCTCTTGGCAGAGCTCAAGGAGCGCACCGACCGTCTTCTCCAAGCCAAGGATCGCGAAATAGCCTTCCTCCAGGCGCGCCTGCTCAGCATCGTTCGGCAAGGGGCTTCCGAAACTGAGCGTCGCTCACTGACCTCGCAGCTCGAGCAAGCGTACCTCGAGCGTAGCGAGATAATGGAACTCAGGATAAACCCACCTCCGGCAATCCGGGAACAGAGACCGGAAGCTGAGGGTAGTGTGGACAACCAGACTCCGGGACCTGAGGTTGTGGAGGAGCTTGTTTCGTCTTCTCGATTTCAGGTCTCAGACGAGTCGCTCCAACCGGAGGTGCTTGCGCCGGGTGAGCAGCCCGCCCTGGCGTGGTATCGACGGATTCTGGCGGACCTCACAGCCGCGGGGCCAGAATCCGCCTCCCGCCGCCTGGAGAGGGCCCTCGGGGGTGTTGGAGGCCTGAGTGAGCGGGACCGCTCCACCCTCTCCGAGCTTGTCGACGGAGCCAGGGAACGGCAGGAACTTCGAGAGCGCCTCACTACTCTGGACGGAGAGCTTGCGCAAGCC
>JBKHED010000119.1:0-6599 GCA_046540995.1 Spirochaetaceae bacterium
AGCTGCCACGGAGAGGGGCGGGATCGGCCGGCTCAGCCACTCATCACCATCGCTGCCGGCGACCAGAGCTCTCCGAGAATAGAGACTCGGGTTGAAGAGGAGGGCTCCCGCACCCCGCGGGGCGCCTGCAGCCGCGCCGTCATCCCCGGGTGCCGGCGTTCCCGGGTTTCCCTGCCGGAGCAGCGAGGCGAGGCGGTGAAAGAGTGACCGTTGCCGCTTTTCGATCTCCCCGAGGCGGAGCTCCGTCTCCTCGTGGACCGGGTCCGAGCTCACCCCGCAAATCGTGTCGTGAGGATGGTTTTGCAGGATGAGCCGCCAGAGCAGGTCGCTTTCCCGCCGGAGCTCCCCAGCGTCGTACTCCTCGGAGCCGTGGCCCGCGGCCAGGGCGATGAGGGGATCGAGGTAGCGGCTCATGGCCCTCTCCGCCCGGTAGTTGGCGATCTTGAGGTAGTTCCGAGAGGAGAGAATGCCGGGAAAGACCGAAATGAAGCGGCCGCTCCGCTGGGCGCCCGAGAGGGTGGGGCCCTCAACCTCTTTCGACCGCAAATACTCCTCCGGATCGGAGACCGTTATCTCTCTCTTCCATTCCTCGGAGAGGCGCGAGAGTTCTCCGGGAATGTTCTCCGGCTCCATTTCCTGGTCGTATCCATTCATTAGAAGAAGCCGGCCATCAGAGCTGAAAGGCCGGACTCGCTCCGCCGCCGCCGTAAGCCGACGCTCGGTGAACTCCGGTGCACCGAAAAGCCGCATGCCGTTACGATAGCTATCGAGAAGATAGACCACCGGCAGAGAGCTGCCGTCGTAGCTCCTCCATTGAAAGAGGTCCCTCACCCTATCAGGCAGGAGATCGAAGCCGCGCCACGCGTAGAGTCCCTTAATGCCAAAGCCGCGGTGTATTTGCACCGCCTGGCCGATTTGCCCGAAGTTGTCCAAGAGCCAGCCGACTCGGGAACGACGCTCCCCGGCGAGGGAGGTCGCATCGGCACACCCGATAAGGAGATTTCGTATAAGCCCCTCGCCGCTCACCAGTTGCCAGTCCGGCTGCTGGTAGTAGGGGCCGAGGATCAAGCGTCCGGCGTGGGCATAGCGAGAAATCACATTGGCCACCCGCTCTTGCTCCTCCCCGGAGAGCTGCAGCAGGTAATCCTCCAGGAGAATCGACTGCCCGTCGAGGACGAACCGATACGCCGGCTCCCGCTCCAACAGTTCGAGAAGGGAGTCAAAGAACGGTACCAGCCAAGCCCGGGCGAATCCCGCCGGAACGAACCACTCCCGGTCCCAGTGCGTGTGGGAGATCACGTGTATCATTCCGCCCAGTATAGGAAGGATCCCTGCGACCTGCAATCGAGTGCATATTCTTGCAGACTATTTTGCAAGCTACTGCAAATTCTGGTTGACGACGGTGCCATCTTTCGGTATTGTTGGGTAGCAATGGCTCCTAAAGTGACGATGGAGGAGATCGCCCGAGAAGCGGGCGTGAGCGCTTCTACCGTTAGCCGTGTAATGAACAGCCCCGACCGGGTAAAGAGGGAGACTCGGGATCGGATCTACGAGAGCATGCGAAAGCTCAACTATCTCCCTCACGGGGCTCGGAAGGACCCGAGCACTCTTGCGAACATCATCGCCATTTTTGCACCAAACCTGTTGCTCGATTCGGTTACCGAGCTGGTTCGGGCCATCGAGCAAGAGCTGAGCAGGACCAACTTCGATCTGCTCCTTGTAAACATGAGGGGAGAACGGGACTTCGGACGCTTCATCACAACCCACAGCCACCTCCGCAAGAAGATCGACGGCGCTGTTGTCTTTTCCGCGGACCTCTCGGAGCAGGCGGCAAAGTTTATGCGGGCAGCGGACATTCCCGTCGTCCTTATGCAGGAGCGGAGCAGCGTTGTTCGCTCGGTAAGCAACAACAACTTTCTCGGCGGCATGGACGCCACGGAGCACCTCCTCCGCTGCGGTTACCGGAGAATTGCGTTTGTAGGATGGCAGCCGAGCGACGGCCACGTCATAGACCGTCTCTCCGGCTACCGCGCCGCGCTGCAGCGGGCCGGCCTCCCCTTCCGGGAAGAGGATATCGCCTACGGAACGCTCGACAGCGGCGGCGGCTTCGAAGCGACCCGGATTCTTCTGGCAAACAGCAAACCCGACGCGATCTTCTACGCCACGGACGTCATGGCCGTCGGGGGCATCCGCTGGCTTCGCAGGAGCGGAGTATCCGTTCCCGATGAGATCGGAGTCATGGGTTTCGACGACCTCGCCGTGGCGGAAGCACTGGATCTCACGACAATGCGGCAGTTCTTCGACTCCAAGGCGAGAATGGTGGTGCAATACTTGGTGCCGAGGGTAACCGGGGAGATTCGGGAGGATCGAGTGGAGGAGCTTCAGGTCACGCCGCGGGTAGTCGAGCGGGGGACCACGAGGCGACCAATGGAGTAAGAGAGCGCTCTCCGTTGGGGAGCTAGGTAAACAAGAAGGAGGTTTTCGCTTATGAAAACGACACGTCTCATGTTACTGATGCTGGTTTTGTCGG
Source organism: Spirochaetaceae bacterium (assembly GCA_046540995.1). Classification (GTDB taxonomy): domain Bacteria; phylum Spirochaetota; class Spirochaetia; order DSM-27196; family Alkalispirochaetaceae; genus CAYZHV01. The sequence goes on from JBKHED010000119.1 coordinate 2,531, forward strand.
CGGCTCTCGCTTTTGCCGGCGGACAGCAGGAGCCCGCACCACAGCCTGAGCCGACAGAGCCGGAGCAGGAGGAAGAGCGGGAGATCACGCTCTGGACCACCGAGGAGCAACCGGAACGGATGGAGGTTCAGGAGAACATCGCTGCGGCCTTCGAGGCTGAGACCGGTATCGCCGTGGAGGTGGTGCCTGTCACCGAAAACGAGATGGGCCAGCGCGTGACCGCAGCCTTCAGCGCCGGCGAGCTCCCAGACATTATCTACCATCCACTCAACTTCACGTTGAGCTGGGCCGATGCGGGAATTCTCGACGCCACCGCGGCCACGGATGTGATCGAAAGCCTGGGCGAAGAAACCTACGGCGCCGGTGTCCTCAGTCTCGTGGAAACCGGAGGTGACTACGCCGCGGTTCCCGTCGACGGCTGGACGCAGCTCCTCGTCTACCGGGCGGACCTCTTCGAGGATGAGGGGCTCGACCCGCCGACCGACTACGAGAGCATTCGCGCGGCCATTGACGCCCTTCACGACCCGCCCGATATGCATGGATTCGTCGCCGCCACCGACCCGAGCCAGGTCTACATGATGCAGGTCTTCGAGCACATCGCTCTGGCCAACGGCGTAGACGTGGTGGACGATGAGGGCAACGTGAACCTCGACACCGAGGCTATGCGGGAGACCCTGGAGTTCTACAAGGAGCTCGCCGATGCTAGTCCTTCGGGCAACCTCTACTGGCAGCAGTCTCGGGAACTCTTCTTTGCCGGAGAGGCGGCGATGATCGTCTGGTCTCCATTCGTTCTCGATGAGCTCGCGGGACTACGGGACGACGCCCCGGTTACCTTTACCGATGATCCCACCAGCGCGGAGCTCGCGCGGCGAACCGGCTTCGCCACTCGTCTCGCCGGGCCGAGCAATCCCGACGGCAGTGGCTGGACCGACGTTCGGTACTTCGGTATTACCGTAGACGCCGACGTCGCCGCGGCACAGCAGTTCGTAGAGTACTCCATGAACGAGGGCTACATCGACACCCTCGAGATCGCGCCGGAGGGTAAGTTCCCCGTTCGCCGCGGCACCCAAAGTGAGCCTGATCGTTTCTTGGAGGAATGGAGTGAGCTCGAGGTTGGCGTGGAACGAAAGATGCCCCTCTCCGAGATCTACTCCGAAGAAGTGATCGAATCCCTTGTGGAGGGCCTCGAGACCGGTAGCCGCTGGGGATTTGACAAAGGCTACGGCGGCCTTACCTCCAAGCTCTACGATACCCGAGTCATAGCGGAAATCGTTCGGGAATACATCGACGGAGATATCTCCGTGGACGAGGCGCTTTCCGAGATGCAGAGTGGGGTTGAGTCCCTTCAGGACTGACTCAAATTAGCTTCTCTTGCCGGGCCCGAGGGGGCCCGGCTAACGGTTTTGGAGTGGCTATGAAGCGACAGTACGCGAATCTCGCCGCCCGGGAAGCTCGCCTGGCAGCCTGGATGCTTATCCCAGCCTTCCTCATCGTCTTCGCGATAATCCTCTTTCCTGTTCTCCTCAACTTCTGGATTAGCTTCAAGTCCGTGCGACTGGGGGATTTGCGCCCCCCAACGCCGGCGGTCCGGGAGGAGATCGTCGAAGGACCCAACAACCCCGGGGAGCAGCTCGTGGTTAGCATCCGGGCACGCAACTCGAGTCAGCGGGAAGAACTGCGATCGGTAGTGATTAGCGGATACGTGCCGCCGGGACTGTCGGTGGTAGAGCTTCCTGACGGGTTCGAGGTAGAGGGAAACACCCTTCGGGGCAGCTTCGAGCGGTGGCCCGCGGCGTTTACCGATACCTACCGGTTCGTCTTCGAGGCTGATGCGCAGTTTTTCGAGGCAGGATGGGCGGAGTCAACTCGGATCCTCTTCGCCGAGGCTGCCGGAGAGACGGAAAACAAGCTTTTTAGCTTCAATTTCACCCTGGACAATTACCGCTTTGTCCTCGGGACGAGCGGTTTTTGGGAGGTTCTGGGAATTACCTTTCTCTATACCTTGCTGAGCACCGTAAGTGCGATCGTCCTCGGCCTGTTGGCGGCACAGCTGGTGAACGCAAAATTCCTGGGAAAGGGAGTGCTCCGGGGACTGCTGCTCTTTCCCTACGTGGCGCCGGTCATTTCGGTCGCCTTCGCCTGGTCATTTTTCCTCGACCCCTTCAGCGGCACGGTGAACGCGCTGCTCCAGCGCTTCGGAATCGTCGATGAGGGGATAAGCTTTCTGAGTGAGCGGTTTATTACCCTCTCACTCCTCGGGGCGGAGGTTCAGTTTCCCCTGGCTCTCTCCACGGTGATCGCCTTTCAGGCGTGGCGATACTTTCCCTTCGCCTTTCTCTTCATTCTCTCTAGATTGCAGGCGATCCCCGGTCCGCTCTACGAGAGCGCCGATGTGGACGGAGCGACGCCCTATCAGAAGTTCTTTATGATCACCGTGCCTCAGGTGGCGGGGGTTATGGGCACCCTCTTTCTGCTCAGGTTCATGTGGACCTTTAACAAGTTTGACGACGTGTTCCTCCTAACCGGTGGAGCAGCGGGCACAAAGATCCTGCCGATCGAGGTCTATGACAACGCCTTTGGGCGGGCGGATATTGGCGCCGGAGCCGCGACGGCGGTGCTTCTCTTCGCCTTTCTCGCGGTATTCCTCGGTCTCTACTTCAAATACACACCGGAGGAAGAGTAGTGGAACGGCAAATGGCTCCGAGTAGAGTGGTCAGGAGCGTGCTCACCGCAGGCGTCGCGGGACTCATAACGGCGCTTCTTTTCGTTTCGCTCTGGGCGGTGATTACCGTGCTCCTGACTCGTTTGGGCGCAGCGCCAAATCTGGGCGCCGCGGCAGTCACCGGGTTCATCGTGGGCGCGCTCTCCCGGGGGACACAGCTCGCCGGTGTAGATCGTCGACTGAGACCGCTGGCTATTGGAATGGGAGCCGGTCTTCTCTGGCTCCTCGCCTCGGGCTTTCGGCCCATCGGGATGGAGGCGCTCTCCCTCTGGGGGGTCCTCGGCTCTCTGCTGGTCTGGTATCTGATCGCCTGGATCACCGACCGCATGTTCGCCCGAGTTCCTCACGCGGAGAGTTTTAAAAGCGAGTTCATCTGGGCCTCCGTCGAGGGGTTGCGCGCCCTGGGGATTCTCCTGTTTACCCTGATAGTTCTCTTCCCTTTCTACTTTATGGTCGCCTCGAGCCTGAAGAGTCGGGCGGCCCTCCTGCAGAACCCGAGCAGTCTATCCATCGATCTCTCTCGCGGAGTTTCGGAGCTCTTTGTCGGTTATATCGAAGTCATGACGAGGTTCAATTTCTGGCGCTACATCATAAACAGCACCTTCGTCGCTACCGCAACGGTAATCCTCACTCTCATTCCGGCGATCCTCGGCGCCTACGCGGTGACCCGGCTCCAGTTTCCGGGCCGCAATTTTCTCTCCCGCTCAATACTGTTGATCTACATGTTCCCGGCTATCATTCTCGTCATACCGCTCTACAGCGTCTTCTCCCAGCTCGGCCTCCGGGATACGCTTCCCGGACTCTTGGTGGTCTACCCCGCCATGACCATACCGGTGGCGCTCTATATGCTTCGCAGCTACTTTATGACTCTACCGAAGGACATAGAAGAGTCAGGGCTTATCGACGGCTGTAACCGGTTCGAAGTGATTTGGCGAATTACGATACCGTTGAGCGTCCCCGCCCTCGCGAGCGTTGCCCTTTACGTCTTTATGATCGCCTGGAACGAGTTCCTCTTCGCCTTTATGTTCCTCGACTCCCCGGAGATCTTCACCCTCTCCCGGGGTGTGGTCTCCCTCAACTCCCAGGAGGTTCCGCGGCAGTTCCTCATGGCGGGAGCGGTGATTATCACCCTTCCGGTGATGGTGCTCTTCTTCTGGTTCGAGCGTTTCCTGGTTGGGGGCCTCTCCGCGGGCGGTGTAAAGGGGTGAGCCGCCTGCCCGCTTCTCAGACCTCGATAAAGGTGACGTCCCCGAGGAGCTTGAATCCGCGTAGCTCGACTATCGGCGGCGGGCCCGAGGCGATGTAACCGCTCCGCTGATCCCGCCCCGACTGCTCGCCTCGGATTCC
>JBKHED010000120.1:0-6572 GCA_046540995.1 Spirochaetaceae bacterium
CTTCTTGCCCGACTGGCCCCGCATAAAGACGTTGTGGCTCTGGCTCTGGTCGATCCACTTACCGCGAACGGCGGTGAGCCTAATGAGCTCCACCGGGTCGACGTCGAACGCCTCCTTGTAGAGACTCTTCAGCTCCTCGGGGATGCCGGCGATCATGGCGACGTTGCCGTCGTAGTACTTGAGCTGCTCGAGCATCTCGTTGTTCCAGAGACCGAGACGCTTCAGGTCCTGTACCAAGTACTCGTTTATAATGGTGAACTCTCCGGACATGTTCGACTTGACGTAGAGGTTCTTGTAAATCGGCTCGATGCAGGGGAAGCAGCCGGCAATGTTGCTAATGGTCGCCGTGGGGGCCACGGCCATGGTGTTGGAGTTGCGCATGCCGTGCCGCTTCACATGCTCCCGGACAGGGGTCCAGTCCATTCGAACTTCTCGATTCACCTGAACACGCCTGCCCCGCTCCCGTTCCAGCAGGTCGAGGGTATCCATCGGAAAGATGCCCCGGTCCCACTTGCTGCCGACAAAGCTCTCGTAAGGCCCTCGCTCTTTGGCGAGCTCGCTGGAGCCGAGAATGGCGTGATAGCTGATAAACTCCATCGTCTCGTCGGCAAAGCGAAGCGCGTCCTCGGAGTCGATGGGGTAGCGCAGGGTAAAGAGGGCGTCCTGAAAGCCCATTAAACCGAGGCCCACCGGACGGTGCCGAAGGTTGCTCCGCTCGGCCTCCACGGTGGGATAGAAGTTTATGTCCACTACGTTGTCGAGCATCCGCATGGCGATCTTCACCGTCTCCTGCAGGAGAAAGTGATTGAGCCCCTCCGGGGTGGTATGCCGGGCGAGATTTACCGAGCCGAGATTGCAGACCGCGGTCTCCTCGGCGGAGTTATTGAGAGTTATCTCTGTACAGAGGTTGGAGTTGTGCACGACCCCGGCGTGGTCCTGGGGACTGCGAATGTTCGCCGGATCCTTGAAGGTTATCCACGGGTGTCCGGTCTCGAAGAGACGGGTGAGCATCTTGCGCCAGAGCTTGATCGCTTCCACCTTCTTGTGTTTTTTCATCTCACCCTTCTCGGCGCGCCGCTCATACTCGAGGTAGCGCTCCTCGAACTCCCGACCGTAGGTCTCGTGCAGGTCCGGAACCTCCTCCGGGGAGAAGAGGGTCCACTCACCCTCTTCCGTTACACGCTTCATAAAGAGGTCGGGAATCCAGTTGGCGGTGTTCATATCATGGGTGCGGCGCCGGTCGTCACCGGTGTTTCGTCTGAGATCGAGGAACTCTTCTATGTCCAGATGCCAGCTCTCCAGGTAGGCGCAGGTCGCCCCCCGGCGCTTGCCGGAACGGTTAATGGCCACGGTGGTGTCGTTCGCGATCTTGAGAAACGGGATAACTCCCTGGCTCTCGACCTTTGTGGAGTTGATCATGGCCCCGGTGGCACGAATGCTCGTCCAGTCGTTGCCGATGCCCCCGGACCACTTGGACATCTGCGCGTTATCGCCGATGCATTTGAAGATGTGCTCGAGGTCGTCTGAGACGGTGCTCAGGTAGCAGCTCGAAAGCTGCGGGTGCGTCAGCCCGGCGTGAAAGAGCGTCGGCGTGGAGGAGACGAACCGGAGGGTGGAAAGCACGCCGTAGAACTCCTGAGCCCGGCGGTTCTTCTCAGGCTCCCGAATAGATAGGCCCATGGCGACGCGCATCCAGAACCCCTGAGGCGTTTCTAGAAGGCGGCCGGCTATCTTGACGAAGTATCGCTCGTAAAGGGTCTGTACGCCGACGTACTTGACGAGCTCGTCCCGTCTCGGTTGCAGCGCTTGAGATAAGGCGTCCAAGTCGAAATCTAGAAGGGCGGAGTCGAAGTGCCCGTGCTCGACTCCTTCCCGTATGCCGAGAACGAAGGCGGCGCGATACTCCCGCTCGAGCTCCTCGTAACTCTCCACGGAGCTTCCGATCACCTCCCGGTAGAGCTTCTGTCGGAGGATTCGGGAGGCGAGTATGTTGTACTCCGGATCCCGTTCGATAAAGGCGACGGCGGCAAGGAGGAGCGCCTGCTCCACTTCCGCGGCCTCGATCCCGGAGTAGATGTTCTTCTTGAGCTCTTTGAGAATGAGCTCCTGATCGATCTCTTTCAGGTCCTCCGATAGGCGAGCGAGGGTTGCTCCGATCTTCTCATAGCTGAAAGGCTCGGATCGCCCATCCCGCTTGGTCAATGTCAGAGAGCCGTCGAGTGCTCCCCGGCGGGCCGCCGCCCCGGTTTGCTCCCGCTCCTCGGCGCGGCGGGCGCGATAGATAATGTACCGCTTGGATACCTCGTAGAGATCGTGCTTTACGAGCTGCCGCTCCACCACGTCCTGGATCTCTTCCACCGAAGGGTGGCGTTCCCGATAGCTCTCCTCGAGCTCCCCGAGAATCGCTTCCAAGACCTGATTGAGCTTGCTCCCTACGGGATCCTCGCCGGCGGCCTCGAACGCCTTTGCCAGGGCCCCCTCTATGCGACCCGCCTCGAATCCAACCCTGCTGCCGTCCCGCTTTACTACCTGCGTCACTGCCATCTTCCCTCCCGATGAACATTCCTATAGTTCTATTAAACCTTACCAACTAACCCAGCAATATAGTGCATGGCCGGCTACGCTGCAACCGTGAAACCCTATATCTGGTGTTTTTATCGGCAGTTTGGAGGAGAACTGCACTATCAAAAGAAGGATCGACTGCCTCGGGAATAACACGCCTTGGAACGGCGCGACGCCTCAGACCGGAAGCCGAAGGGTGGCGGTGACTCCGCCGAACTCGTTGGTGGCGAAGGTAAGGGTTGCTCCGAGTCTCGTGGCGTTGCTCTTAGACAACTGGAGCCCGAGGCCGGTCCCCTTTTCTCCGGCTGTTCCCCTTTTGGATCTGATTCTTCCCGAGCTGTTCGCCTTCTCTATCTCTTCCGGGGTCATTCCGATGCCTCGATCGACCACGGATAGCTCCATATGCACCCGCCCACGGGAGGCGGTTACGGTAATCCGTCCGCCGGGCCGAGAGAACTTAATGCTGTTGCCGAGGAGGTTCCGCATAATGACGTTTAGGCGGTTCGGGTCGGTTCTGAGCGTGAGCTCGGGATCAACTCTTAGATCGATGGATATCCCTTTGGCGCGCGCCAGCGGCGAGAGGATGTCAACGGCCGGGGCGATATGGAGGAGCACTCTGTCCCGGGTCCACTCAGGGGCTACCGGACCCGCGGTGGTTCGGGCGAAGTCTCTGAAGTCGTCGAAGAGCCGCAGGAGATTGGAGCTCGTCTCGGCCATGGCGGTCAACGTCTCTTCTCGGGCTGAGGGATCGACGTTCTCCAAATTGCCCAAGAGTTCGGTCGTCAGGTTGTGCATCGAGTGGAGGGGGCCGGCGACATCATGACCGATAATCGAGGCGATTTCCGCTTCGAGGTGCGTTGCGGTTTCGCTCGTTTCCTGGAGAATCCCAAAGAGCAGATCAATGTCACCGGAAGCCTTTGTGCGAAGGAGGGTTACCGATGCTTCTCCGTTTTCCAAGCCCGGCAGCCGCCATCGCTCCTCCCGACGGTCTCCCTCGGATATCGCGCGCTCGACTTCCCGTTGGCGGAGTGCCTCGTCGGCGGGAAGGAAGTCGCCGTCGGTTCTACCGAGAATAGGCTCTTCCGGAATGCCGGTGGCGGCCTCCAAGGCTGCGTTCCAGAGGGCGTAGCGAAACTCGTCGGTTCGCTCCTTGACAAAGACCGGGCATGGCAGCGCCCTGAGTAGATTACACAGTGTGTAGACCGATACCATTAGTTGAAGGTCTCCTTGTTTTGCTCTGAGTAGATCTCTTGATGAGGATTGTCCTGAAGCCGATGCAACGCGTGCCGAAGAGACTCCGGGGCGCCGGTTATGCCGAGCTTCCTTCGTAGCCGCTCTCTGTGGTACCGCACGGTTCCTTCGCTGATCCCGAGAGCGGTGGCGATTTCCTTAGAGCTCCGGCCCTTCAAGATACCTTGCGCCACGTCGATCTCCCGGCTGGTAAGGGGTGGCGTCCGGGGCCGCTGCGTCTGGCCGTCAAGAAGCCCCTCATCGGACGACCGCGACCGGTTGAACCGGTGCTCCTTCCGGATAGCGACGCCGAAGGCTCGGGCGACGAGCATCCAGTCGTTCCGTCTTCGGGGCGTCAGGGAGCTCTCGGTAAAGAGCAGCAGCAGCCCCTTCTTGCTACCACCGGTGCGGAAGGGGAAGGCCCACGCCGTTGCCCGAGGTTTCCTATTAACTTCCTCCACAAGGCAGGCGATCTGTTCGTGCTCCTGCGAACTGGCCTCGAGAAGCGTAAGTATCCTTGTCAGCCGCATCCGCTTCGGGTCCATCGTCACGACGACGATTCGGAGGAGTTGTTCGGTTCCCGGGTCGGGGTTTACAGGCGCCTGCCGGTCCCGGACCGAGGTGACCGGCTCCGGGCGGCAGAGAGAAGTGAGCCGGGGCTCCCAAACAAGAGGCCGATTACCGACGATCAGGAGCGTGAGAAAGCGGTCGAGAGGGGCCAAGGCGGAGACTGCGGCGGCGAGCTCGTCGATCAGTCTTGACGGGTCGTCGGACTCTCCCGCCGCGAGAAACGCCTCCAAAAGAGCCTCTCTGAGACTCCCCGGAGAGAGGTGTGGTTGGTACGGCAAAGCAGGCAACACTCCATATTCTTCTTCGTGTCCGCTCTCGGCTACTACGCGTCCACGCTGCTTTAGTAATCTAACTTCCGCGACCGGGCCGGCAGGTGCGGTATTTCCGCAAGGTTTTTACCTGCTTTGCAGTCGCTCCGGCGTCGTACCGTCGAGATGCGGTATGACACGCGCCTTATCGATCAAGCAATAACCATGCCTACTTCGCCATGGCTGTGCGGAATGGCATTATTATCTGTGTGGTAATGATTTATTTCCTTGTCCTAGGTTCTTAGCCTTCGAAGCGGATCCGTTCCGTGACAGGAAAGCTATGCATGTTGCATAGAGTTATTCAATTTGCCAGTCGAGACCGTTGACACGCCTACGGCCGCGGGACAAGAGTAGTCGATATGAAGAGCCTATCCTGGTGGAAGGATACCTTTGCGACAAATCGAGATCTCTGGAAGAAGAGCCTCCTGGAGGCGTCGAGGAGCGAGAACGATTGGAACCGCGCGGTTCGGCGGTGGGTGGGTGAGGCGAGACTCAACCGTGAAGCCGAGCGGGTGCTCCCGGAAGGAGCCCTCGCGGGGGTACCGTTCGGGGTAAAGGACCTCTTCGATCAGGAAGGCGAGGTGACACTCGCCGGCTCCATTCTCTTGGAAAGGATCGGGGTGCCGGCGGTTCGGGACGCGTTGATTCTCAGGCGGCTGCGGGAGCGGGGGGCGGTGCCCGTGGGCCGTACCAACATGAACGAGTTTGCCTACGGTCTCGACGGTTTCAATCCGCACACCGGAGACTGCCCGCATCCGAAGGACCCGGAGCGCATTTCCGGCGGCTCTTCCAGCGGCTCAGCTTGGATCGTGGCGAAGGGAATCCTCCCGGCGGCTCTAGGCACGGACACCGGGGGATCGGTCCGGGTCCCCGCGGCGCTCTGCGGCGTTTACGGGTTTCGCGGACTGCCGGACGAGTGTGCCAGAGACGGCGTCTTTCCTCTGGCCAGGAGTTTCGACACGACCGGATGGTTTACCGCCTCCGGAGAGGACATGCTCGCGCTTCTTGAACTCCTCTGGGATGGGGAGAGTGAGAGCGAAGGCGCGGAGGCGCTCTGGTACGCCCCGGGGTCGGTGCGTCTATCCGAGGAGTGTCTCGTCGCGTATCGGCGGTTTCTGGGGCAAAACCGCGGTGTCGATGGTGGCTCCGAGGCGGCGGAGAGAGCTGCCCGGAGTCTCGACTCGGTGATCGAGGAGGCGTTCTGGGCGTACAACGTAATCGGCTCCTGCGAAGCGTTCGAGGTCCACCGGCACTGGTTCAGCAGGTACAAGGAGCGGTACAACCCGGATGTCTGGCGGCTCATCGACCGCTCCCGGCACTGGGAGTCCGGAGCCCTAGAGTACGCGAGGATCCTCAGGGAGGAGGTAGGCGCGCTTCTCCGGCGGCTCCTAGACGAGAGCAAGGCGATTATGATGCCGGCGGTCCATACCGTAGCACCCCGGATGAGCGAGGTGGATCAGGAGTTCCGGGTCGACATCATTAAGCTTACGAGCTTGGCGAGCCTCGCCGGATTGCCGGTTCTGACCATCCCCCTGGAGACCTCCTCGGGGCTGAGCTGCGGTGTGCAGATCATTACGACTGCCGGGCAGGTGCTCCCGGTCGCGAGACGATATCTCTCGGGAGGGACGCGGTGATTTTCAACATGGGGCTCCTGCAGGTTGCGCTCCTTCTCCCGTTGCTGCTGCTGAGCCTGACGGTGCACGAGTGGGCCCACGGCAAAGTTGCCTTTCTTCGGGGCGATCCAACCGCCTACGAGGCGGGGAGGCTAACGCTCAACCCGATTAAGCACATCGATATTGTCGGCCTCCTTATGCTTCTCATGGTCGGGGTCGGATGGGCGAAGCCTGTTCCCATCGATATGCGCCGCCTCGAGTCTCCGAGGCGGGACCTTATTCTCGTGAG
>JBKHED010000121.1:0-6251 GCA_046540995.1 Spirochaetaceae bacterium
GTACCGGCCTACCATGAGAGCTCCTCCAGAGAGAAGATTCCTCGGGGAAGACGAGTATCGAGCTCTATCTCCCTGATAATTACCTCGGTGCGGGAGTTGCTCTTGAGCACGTCGGAGATGGTCTGCTCCACTGGTATCCACTTACCCTCGATCCGCTCCACCTTTTCGGTGGTGATCTCCTTCAGCTTTCGGTTCGAAAGGGAGTACATCTCCGCCCGCAACAGGACGTACCGTTCGGAATCGATCCAGAGAACCTGCTTCGGATAGGCGACGTTTCGCTCCACCGCGTCGAGTTGCACCTTGTACGCCTCTCGCCCGGTCACCTCCTCCACGGTGATCAGTGAGACGTCGTAGGTGTCGAGAATCGTGCGGTTACCGGTCATGTCCTCGTAGGAGATGTCCGAACCGAGCATGGACTGCCTCAGTGCCGCCCCCTGGAGGCGAATGAGCTCCGCGGCATCAGGATAGTAGAGGTAGATCTCGTCCTCGGTACGAAGCACCTTCTGGCCCCGTTCCTCCCGACTCGTATACTCGATAAGCGTGTGCTCTCGCCCCTCCTGGTAGATCCGCATGGTCGTGCGCTTTTCCCCGAAGCGGTCGTGGACGATCATCTCCGCCTCGGTTTCCGCGGTCTCGTGAATCTGGTTCTCGTCGAGACGATCGATTATCTCCTCCGCCGAGGGACGCCCCTGCTGGGCGACCAGCTGAAGCGCCGGCAGGAGTAGGAGAGCTATCAGGAAGGTCGTTCTTCCCCTTTTCGAACTTGTTCTCATGTATTCTTGCATAGGTCTGCTCCTTTGGGTGCTGTTAGATTTCCCCTGTCGGGGCCCGGACGCCCTACTCCGCTCGAAGCGCCTCCACCGGCTCGATCCGTGACACGCCGCGAACCGGAACGTATGAGGCGATGCAGGCGATTACCGTGGACGCCAGTAGTACCGCCACACAGGTCGAGAGGCGCCAGACCGGATAGAGCACCTCGGAGACCTCCATGCTAACCCCCTCCATTGCCTGAGAGAAGTCGAGGCCGATCTCGGAGAGGGGCAGCACGATTAGGCTACCCACAACCACACCGAGCAGGGAGCCGAGAAAACTCATAATCGCAGCCTCGTAAAAGAAGAGTCGCGTTATCCGGCGGCTGTCCATGCCAAGGGCCGAGAGGGTGCCGATCTCCTGCTTACGCTCGAAGACCGTCATCATGATCGTGTTTATTATGACCGTGCTCCCAAGGATGAAGAAGAAGAGCGCGACGAAACTGTAGCTCACCCGGGCGATCTCCATAAAACTGTAGGTGCTCTGGATCTCCGTCCATGGCTGCACGGACAGTTCTTCTCGCTGCTCGAACCGGGCGAGGGTCCGCGAGACCACGCCGGCGGTTTCCTCCGGCGTGTACCCCTCTGCGCTCTTTACGAGTATCTCCGTCGCCGAGTCCTCCATTCTCAGCAGCCTCCGTACCGCCGAGAGGGGAGCGAGGAAGGTGCCGTTGTTGAGGCCGCTCACCGGAAAGTCCAGGATTCCCGAGACCTGAAAGGTCATGGCGTTACTACCGCGACTCATGGTAGTGGCGAGAACGGTGAAACTATCGCCGATTTCGAGACCGAGGCGCTCGGCCACGCCGGTGCCGACGGCCGCGGGAACCCTTCTCCCTTCAGCCTCCCTATTGTCCGGCAACGTTCCCCGGACGAGGATCTCCTCCAGATCCTGATACTCCCGTTCCAGGGAGAAATCCATGCCCCTGCCCTGGAGGCCGAAGCTGCTCTCATCCTTAAAGACCGCACCGGGAAAGGAGATCCGCGGAGAGACCGCATCGACTCCCTCGCTGCTTTTCAGCGCATCGACCACCGCCTCGGCGTCGGTCACCCGGAGATGGAGAGGATTAAATCGCTCGTACTTCCCGTAACTCTCGTGGCGCACCCGGACCTCACCGTTGAAGAGGTTAATCAGATTTGACGCAAGATCCGCTTCCATTCCTCCCAGGAGGGAAAAGAGCAAGGTAATCGTCATCGCCGCCACGGCTATCGCCGAGAGGGAAAGGAGCGTTCGTCTTCGATTCCGTCCTAGATTTCTCCAGGCTACAACGAAAAGATTCATGGTCAGCTCCTCAGTGCTTCGGTGACCTGCATCTTCAGGGCTCGGCGGGTCGGAATGAGTGCAATCGCCATGGAGAGAACGATTCCGGTTAGCGAAGCGTGCAGAAAGGCGATCGGATGCCAGGCGCCCCGTATGACCCCGGCTACGCGGTAGCCTACGTCTATCTCCCTGAGGATCCAGCCGTAGTCGATCCCTACATAGACGATAAAGGAGCTCAAGGCGAAGCCGAGAATCGAGCCGAAAATCGCCCCGATCACGCCTATTCCTGCCGCCTCAATAAGAAAAGCGGCGCGAATTTGCCCGTCCCGCATGCCCAGGGCGCGCATCATGCCGAGCTCTCGGGTGCGCTCATAGACGGACATGAGCATTGTGTTCGAGACTCCCACCGCCGCAATGACAAAAACGAGAAAGAGAATGAGACCGCTGCCGGACTGCTTTGCGCCGGCGAGGCTGAGGTAGTCCGCGGCGAGCTCCCGCCAGCTAAGCACTTCCGTATCCGGAGCGACTGATGCGATGGCGGTTTTCACATCCCGAGCCTGCTTTTGAACGTATGAGCGGTCCCGGACCACGTTGCCGGCGAACTGCATGTTCACCTCGGTAACAGCCCCCTCCATTTGCAGGTAGTAATCCGCCGTATTTAGGGGCACGAAGAGCCCCGTGCGGTTGATCACCGGGTTCGGAGTGTTAATGATCCCCGCGATCTCCAGGTCCAAGGTCTGGTAGTACCCCTGCCGGGTACGGGTGATAATCGTCAGCGGGTAGCCAACCTCCGCTCCGAGATCTTCCGCAAGCCAGGCGCCGAGAAGCGCTTCCGGCTCCCCAGACTCGAGGTAGCGACCGTCTGTCAAGGTTTCCTCGAGACGAAAGACGTCATCGTCGAGCTCCGGATCGATACCGTAGGCGGTTATCCGGGCGTTTCCGTCCTCCGGGTAGGGGTCGCGGAAGACCACGAGCTCTCCGGAGAAGACCGTTCTCGGTGCGGCGGGGATATCCATCTCCCGGAGAACAGCGAGCACTTCACCGGGCTCCTCGATGACGATATCCAGCGGCCGGAGCATACGTTCCTCCCAGTAGGAGTCGTCGTAGACCCGGGCGGAGCTTGTCTCATACCAGACGAGATTGCGCTGGCTCTCGAGCTCAGCCCCGAGGAGAAAGGCGTCGAGGAAAATGTAGATCCCCAGGCCGACGCCGATAGCGATCGCAGTTATGATCGTCCGGCGCCGGTGGCGAAAGAGATTTCGCACCGCGAGGTTAAGGAGGAATCTCATGGGCTCCTCCTTTCATCTTCACTAATCTCTCCGTCTCGAAGATGCACCAGGCGCCGGGCAAACTCCATCACCATGTGATCGTGGGTGGAAAAGATGAAGGTCGTCCCGTGCCGCTCGTTGAGCTGCCGCATCAGCTCGAGAATCGCCCGGCCCGTCTCGGAGTCCAGGTTGGCCGTGGGCTCATCGGCGAGCACGATTCGGGGTCCTTTGATGAGGGCTCGGGCGATTGCCACCCGCTGCTGTTGCCCGCCGGAGAGCTTGGACGGTCGGCGATGCTCCATACCTTCCAAACCAACCTCACGAAGCAAGTCCACCGTGCGCCGCTCCACCTCCTTCGACTCGAGCCCGAGCAGGGAGAGGACAAAGGCGACATTTTCGTACGCCGTGAGCACGGGAATAAGATTGAAGGATTGGAAGATGAATCCGAGGGATTGTCGCCTGAAGTCTGCCCGCTCGGTTTTGTCCGCCCGGGTGAGGTCCGTGTCGTCGATCCGAATGCTCCCTTCGTCGGGCTGATCGAGACATCCCACAATATTGAGTAGCGTTGACTTTCCCGAGCCCGAGGGTCCGGCGATGGCGGTAAACTCCCCGGGCTCTATCTGGAGGCTCACGCCCCTCAGCGCGTGGACCGAGGTGTCACCCGACTGGTATCGCTTATGTATCCCTTTCACGTCTATCATGGTGTCTACTCCTTTCGCATAACCGCCGTGCTCTCCGCGAGGCGGTAGAGATCTTCCCGATCGAGGATCGATATTGTGCCCTCCGGAGCGCCGATGAGCCGCTCCACGGCGTACTCGATATCACCGGAGAGCTCCGCGATGCGGTCAGCCGCGGAGGGGTCCTCCAGAAGCTCAAGGAAGAGGCTCGCGGACTGCTCCGAAAGAGCCGTAGAGAGTCGTAACGCAAGCTCCCCGGCGCGGTCCGGGATCGGGGTGTCAAACACACCCTCCTCCACTCCCTGCCTGACCATCCTTGTCAGGATGGGAGTGACCAGCAGAATGGTTCGCTCGGTCACCTTGCGTCGGAAGAGGAGGTTTTCGTCTGAGTAGATCGCACGCAAGAGACCGTAGAAGCGGTCTACGTCGGCGATCTTCCAGGCGAAGCCGCGGACAAAGAACTCCCTCAGTTTCTCGTCCGCGCGCTTCTTCGGGTCTTCAACGATCGGCATCACCGCGGCGAGAACCTCGTCGGTAAACCGATTGACGATCTCGTCGAGAAGCTCCTCCTTGCTGGAGAAGTGGTGATAAAAAGTTCCTTTAGCGATACCGACCGCGCGGATGATCTCCGCTATTGATGTGGTTGCGTAGCCGTACCTAAAAAAGAGATGCTGCGCTGCGTCTAAGATGCGATCTTTCGTCTCTTCGGCCATTCTTCCTCCACTCTCTCTCCGTGTAGCTCGTCTCCCGACCGACCGTCGGTCGCCTCTATCCGAAGAATAGACCGACCGTCGGTCGAGAGTCAAGGGAAAAGCGCGTCTTTAAATGCGGAATGTCCGAGAACTGACTATCAACGTAGGCCAATGTCGTTCCGGTGTGCTATAATTATGTCGTGGGACAAAAAAATGGCGTTCAAATCGGGTAACCGCACCAAGCGCGGACGCATTCTGCTACTTCTGCTCGCCCTGGTGATCTTCGGCGGAGCGTGCCAGCAGCCGCTGGTGCAAAACCCTGACTTCTCAACGGACTTTGACCTGGAGCCACCGGGCTCATCCTCTCTTGCCGGCGTTGCCGCCACCGCAGATCCCCAACCAACCTGGACCTGGACTTCCGGCGGTAACGGTATCGCCTACTATCGGTATCGGATAAACGGTGGGGCCTGGCAGGACACCACCGACACTTCCTACACGCCTGATGCTCCTCTGCCCGAGGGCATCTATCTCTTCGAAGTCTCCGAGCGAGATGATCGCGGCAATTGGTCCGAAGCTGCTGTGTTTCGCACCGCCATAGATCTCACTCCTCCCGATCCGGTTTCCCTTTCAGTCCCGGGTTCACCCCTACTTGACGCCAACGGCGATCCCGTTCCCGACACTGTCATCACCGGCGAGACTCAGCCGCTCTGGAGCTGGGACGCCTCAGGCAACGGTTCCGGACAGTTCGCTATTGATAGCAGCGGTGCCGGCGGAAGCGCACCTCCCCTGGAGGGCACGGGCTTTCCTTCCCGGACGTATGCCGGGGTTCCGGACACGAGCTACCAGCCGGCAGCTGCTCTGGGAACCGGCAGCCACACGGTCCGCGTAAGCGAGCGAGACGAGGCCGGTAACTGGTCCGACTGGGTGCAGTTTACGGTTGTTATCGACCTCTCCATTCCGACAATCACCCTTCTCGACGACTCCGGTACCCCCGGAGACAACATAACCAATGTAAATCCGCCTGAGTTCCGAGTGACCACCGGCACGGGTCCCACCGTCACTGACAACTACCGGTGGCGAGTCGACGGAGGCGGCTGGACTACCATCTCCGGGGCAAGCCCGGTAACCTTTACCCCGCCCCTCTTGAGCGACGGCGCGCGCACCGTCGAGGTTCAGCAGCAGCGGGAGGACGGCAGCTTTAGTCTCAGCGCAAGCGTGGTGGTGACAATCGACACCGTCGCTCCAAACGCACCTACAGTGACCACCGGAGAACCCAATCCAACCTCCAACTTGCGCCCCACCTGGAACTGGATATCCGGCGGCGGAGGCGGAGCCGGGGTCTTCCAGTACGACGCGAGTGGTGCCGGGGGAGCCCTCTCGGGCGAGGTGGGAGTCTCGAGCTACACCCCCGCGTCGGACCTCCCCAACAACGACACCTACCCGCTCTCTGTAAGAGAGCGTGACGTCGCCGGCAACTGGTCCAACTGGGCCACCCTGGGCATCAATGTTCTCAACAATCCGCCGGTGGCGGACGCGGGAGCTGATAC
>JBKHED010000122.1:0-6223 GCA_046540995.1 Spirochaetaceae bacterium
TCCAGTTCCGTTCCCCGACTGCCGAGGAGTTCCAAAACCCCGAGCGTCATCCGCGGGCGGTTTAGAGCTTCGTTTGTCGACCCTCGGTGGTTGTGGTTATGTTAGCATAGACCTAAAAAGAGAAGCGGGGGTTTATATGTCAAATAGAACGTTTATAACTATTCTTTTGCTCGTCCTGGTCGGTACGACACTCTCTGCCACCGGCGCCGCGGAAGAGACGGAGCCGACAAAGGGCCCGGTGACGGTAGCCTCGAAAATCGACACCGAGGGCGCCCTGCTGGGAAACATGATCGTACTCATTCTGGAGAATGACGGTTTCGAAGTTGAAGACAGCGTGGAATTTGGGCCCACCGATGTGGTCAACCGAGCCATCGAGAACAATGAGATCGATATCTATCCGGAGTACACCGGAAACGGGGCGTTCTTCTTCTCCGAGGCGGAAAGCGAGGTCTGGAAAGACGCCGAGGCGGGCTATGAGCGGGTTAAGGAGCTCGACAGAGAGGCCAACAACCTGGTCTGGCTTCAGCCGGCACCGGCGAACAATACCTGGGCGATTGCGGTTCGCGAGGAGCTCGCCGAGGGTGGACTCACCACCATGGAGGATATTGGGCCGCACATCGCCGACGGCGGGACCTTCAAACTAGCCGCCTCGGAGGAGTTTGTCAGCCGTTCGGACGTCCTTCCGGCCTTTGAGGAGGCCTACGACTTCTCTCTTTCCGACGATCAACTCCTGGTCTTTTCCGGCGGTAATACCGCAACAACCATCCAGGCTGCGGCTCGGGAGCGAGACGGTGTTAACGCCGCCATGGCCTACGGCACGGACGGACAGCTCGCGGCTCTCGGGTTGGTCGTCCTCGATGACACCCGGGGGGTGCAGCCGGTCTACCAGCCCGCACCGCGAGTTCGAGCGGAGGTTATCGAGGAATACCCGGAAATCCGAGAACTCCTGAATCCGGTTTTCGAGAGTCTCGACAGGGAAACGCTGCAGGCCCTCAACTCCGCCATCGCGGTAGAGGGGCGGCCGGCACCGCAAGTGGCGGAGGAGTACCTTACCGAACGAGGTTTCCTCGACTAATGCGAACCTAAGAGATGTCAGAAACGACGGAAAAGCATGTGGATGTAAGCGCTGCGGGGCTCCTAATCGGGACCGCAGCGTTTCTCTTTCCCCTCTATCAACTGAAACCGAACCGTGTGGCCGACGGTGAATCGTACTGGGCGGTGCTCTCTTCGCGGCCGCTTCTGCCGATTCTCTTTGCCCTGGTAACTATCACCCTTACCGCCGTTGTGCTATACCGGCAGCGGGGCTCGGGCGGAGACCAAGCCACCCCATTCCTGGACGGGGTGCTTCGAAGCTGGGCCCTCCTCGCCTTCATCCTCCCCTGGATCCTTCTCCATCGGGACGCGGGCGCGACGATCGTCGAACGAGAACTGGAGTTGGGCCGGGCGACACCCGCCGGCGGTCTATGGCTTACTCTCTTAGGCGGGTACGTGGTGATCCACGCCTATCTCTCCCGGCAAGGACGTCGATGGACGGACCTTCTTCCGCCGGCCCTCGTGCTTCTCTGTATCCCTGTTCTTGGCGCGGCCAGCTTCTTTGATCACGTCTCTTTCGTTCTCGAGCTCTCGGCGCGAAAGGCTCGCTTCTTTCAGGAGTTTGCAACTCATCTCAAGATCGCCGGTACCGCCGTGGGAGCGGCGATCCTCATCGGCGTTCCCGCGGGAATCATCGCCTTTCGATTCAAGGAGTTCGGAAGAGGAGTGCTCAACCTCGCAAGCACGGTGCAGACGATTCCCTCTCTCGCCATGTTCGGTCTGCTCATCGCCCCGATGGCGTTGCTTTCGAGGTCGATACCGCTCCTTCGGGAGCTCGGCATAACAGGCGTGGGTTCGGCTCCGGCCATAGTCGCCCTCACCCTCTACTCACTGCTTCCAATCGTGCGTAACACCTATACCGGTCTGGCGGTGGTGCCGGCGGCGGTAGTGGAGAGCGGAAACGGGATGGGGATGACCCGGCCACAGCTCTTTCGAATGGTAGAGTTACCGACGGCATTGCCGGTCCTCCTTACCGGGGTGAGAGTGGCCGCGGTTCAGGCTATTGGAAACACCACTGTGGCGGCCCTGATAGGCGCCGGGGGATTCGGTAGATTTGTCTTTCAGGGTATCGGGCAGGCTGCGCCTGATTTGATCGTCCTCGGAGTAATTCCCACGGTCCTCCTGGCAGTCGGGGTGGACCGGCTTTTCGCCCTTCTGGTGCGAAGTGTACGCAGGGCTCCCGGAGAGGAACTAATATGATCGCCTTCGAGAAGGTGACCAAGCGGTACGGTTCGATTACCGCGGTCTCGGAATTGACCTTGTCCATAGCGGATGGTGATGTTTGCGCCCTGGTGGGTCCCTCGGGCTGTGGCAAATCGACCACACTCAAGATGATAAACAGGCTCCTAGAACCGACCAGCGGCTCCATACGGGTCTGGGAGAAGCCGGTGGAGTCCTTCGCAACTGAAGAGCTGAGACGGCGAATCGGCTACGTCATTCAGAGTGTGGGGCTCCTGCCACACATGCGGGTCCGCGAGAACATCGGCATCGTGCCCCGGCTCCTGGGGTGGAACGAGAAGAAGCGAGACCAGCGGGCGGAGGAGCTCCTGGAGATGGTCGGTCTCGATCCGATGGAGTACGGGGAGAAGTACCCCTCCGAGCTCTCCGGCGGAGAGGCGCAGCGGGTCGGCGTTGCCCGGGCACTGGCGGCGGACCCGCCCTTGCTGCTAATGGATGAGCCTTTCGGGGCGGTGGATCCCCTCAATCGGCAGGTGTTGCAGCAGGCCTTTCTCGAAATCCAGAACCGCCTCAAGAAGACCGTAGTCTTCGTGACCCATGACCTGGACGAGGCGATTCGCCTGGGTGACACCGTGGCCATTATGAATCAGGGAAGGCTCCTGCAGCACGCGCCGCCACAGGAGCTCCTGCTCCATCCGACGGACAGTTTCGTGGAGGAGTTCGTCGGCACCGATCGGCTCCTACGCAGGCTCAATACAATCACCGTGCGAGAAGTGCGCGGCCTCCTGGAAGTGAAGAGCGAGAAGCCGGCGAAGGAAGATAACCCCCGGATCGCCTACGACATGACCCTCCGAGAAGCCCTCGCCCTCTTTCTGAGCTCGGGAATGGGGGAGCTACCGGTGGCAAACGGCGAAGGAGCGAGTCACACGATGCGCTTCTCCGACATTCTCACCCTCGCAAGAAGCGCCACCGGAGGAGCCACCGCCGGGAGAGAAACGTGACCAACAGCGCCCCCGCCGCCGTTTCCCCTAAACAACTCGCCAGGCCCGCCCTGCTGATTCTGCTTCTTCTCGTCTTAGCTACCCCTTCGCTCTACCTGCCGCTCTTTGGCGCTCTGTTTCCCGGGCAGGAAGAGATCCTCTACGCCAGAAGAAGCATGGTTACGCTCCTCGGAGAGCACCTGCTCCTTGTTGCGGTTTCCTCGACGACGGCCACAATTCTCGGTGTCGTCGTGGGGCTCCTTGTCACAAGGAATCGGGGTAAGCGGTTTATGCCGGTTGTGCGGGATCTCAGTTCCCTCGCCCAAACCATCCCTCCCGTGGCGGTGCTTGCTCTCTCGGTCCCTCTTCTCGGGTACGGGAGCACCCCGACGGTGGTGGCACTCTTTCTCTACAGTATGCTGCCGGTTATCAGTAACACGATCTCCGGTATACAGGGCGTGGAGGCGTCGGTGAACGAGGCGTCCGCAGGCATGGGGATGACTCCTCGGCAGCAACTCTTTATGACGGAGCTCCCCCTGGCGGCGCGGGTTATCGCAGCGGGGGTAAGAACATCAGTGATTATCAACATTGGTACCGCTGCGATCGGTGCTACCATCGGGGCAGGAGGGCTCGGGGTGGTTATCATTGCGGGGCTGGTGAGAAGCAACACCGCCTTTGTCCTTGCCGGAGCGGCGGCGGCGGCGGCGGTAGCCCTGTTGGCGGACTGGGGCTTCGATCTCCTGGATCGTCACTTCTATGATGCCCGGGCAGCTTCTCGATAGATCGGCGTTTGGCCCGGATCGACGCTCCCCGGCCCCGGGGCGGCCGGCGGCCGTCGCTCGCCCCCTTCGAGGGTTACTTCAACTCGCTGTTGAGAAAGCTCACGAGCTGATTCCACGCTTCCTCCGGAGCGCCTCCTCGATCGTAGGTGGTGCTCTTTACAAATGCGTGACCAACTCCGGGATAGATGGTTACCGTGTGCTCTACGTCCGCCTCTTGAAGAGCCTCCTCGAAGCCGCGAACCTCGGAGAGCGGGATACTGTCGTCCTCTTCACCGAAAATGCCGAGAAGCGGCGCGTTCTCCGGAAGGTTGCCGAGCCTGGAAGCCTCTTGGATTGGCCCGCTACCGTAGAGAGTAACCACCGCCGCGAGACCTTCCGCACGGGTGCCGAGATGCATCGACTGGGTACCGCCAAAACAGAACCCCATGGTGGCGACGATCTCCTCCTCAACGGCGGAGTGGCTGCGCAGAAACTCGAGGGCGGAGTCGAGGTCCGAGGCGATCTGCTCTCGGGGGGTCGACCGGAGCTGTGCCATCGCCTCCTGCGGGGTCTTTGCGAGACTCCCCCGGAAGGCGTCGGGAGCAAGTACAACGAACCCCTCCTCCGCGAGAGCGTCGGCGAGGCGTGCCGTGTCGACGTTTAGTCCCCACCACTCGTGGATCATGAGAACCCCGGGAAAGGGTCCGGATCCCGAGGGTCGCGCGAGATACCCTCTCAAGGTAGCACCGTCGGCGGCGGGATAGGTGACGTTGGTCCGAGCCGCATCCGCAGGATCCTCTTGTGCAAACAGGACCGCCGGTGCGAGTAACACCAGCACGAATAGAAGTAGTCGTTTCATGCTACTAAAATGAGTATTTATTACCGTAACAGACAACAATAACTTTCTAGAGGTCAATAGGCAGACAATCGTGTCACTTTCAATGTGAGGAGGCAGGATAGCCACAATGAGAAAACCGCGCTCCCTACGTATTCTCTCTTTATTCGCGCTTGCCTTTCCGGCTCTACTCCTCTCCCAGGAGCCTCCGGAGTATGCCGTTCTTCCCGACGGAGTCACGGCGATGCGAGCGACGGAACTGATCCGAAACGGGCAGCCGATCCGTCTCTTCTGTGAACCGTGCGGAGACAGGTACGTTCAGGAGATACGAGTGGTTTCGGTTAGCGCGGAGGAGCATCCGGAAGAAGAAGACCCTCGATGGGTACTCCGCATAAACGGTGCGTACTTTCCGGTCGAGGAGATCTATCTGCGACGGGAGCGAGAGTGGCGGAATCTGGCGCATCTGTTAGGCTTCGACCCCGCTGATGTGCCGGAAACGATCTATCCCTTCCTCAGGGCGCGACCGATTCCTCCGCAGGAGTAGTTCTAAGAGCTCCGCGGCCAAAGTGATTTGGACCGAGGCGTCGATCTTCGATATCATTGAGTGGAACGTCTTTGAGGAGGGTACTGGTGTATTGCCAATTCCGGCTATGGCTTGTTCCGCTGCTCGCGGCTCTATTCGTTTCTCTGATGCCCGGTCGGGCGGAAGCGCAAATGGACATGCTCCCTCAGATATTTCGGGATCTTCCACCGGAGTTACAGGAGGGGATCCCCGAGAGCATGCAATACGAGGAGTACCGACAGCTCAACCGAAACGTAGACTTCTTCACCATGTTCATGTCCGCAATCGTACCGGGGTACGCCCTCTTTCAGGTGGAAAGACCGGTGGCTGCCTGGACAATCGTCGGCACCCGCGTTGCGGGCTACGCAATGATGGCGACCGCCGTCGGCCGACAGTGGGACCGGTGGCGGGACCTCACCAGTCTCAGCTCCATTCCCGACCCTCGATACCAGGCGTATCTTCAGAACGCCTTCCTCTTTGCCGGAGGGGTGGTGGTAAACGGTATGGCCTGGGCCTTTGACGTCCTCGGAGCGTACCATGTGGCCAAGTCGGAGAAGGATTTCGTCATTTACAAATACGGCATCCGAGAGACTCTGGGCACCGAGGAGAATGAGCGGGAGATCGAGTTTATCCGCAAGCTCGTCTTGCAGGACCGCCCGGGAGAATGGCAGGTACGGCAGGAGCTCGAGCGCTCTTTGCGGCGGTATATCGATCTCTATCCTCGCGGGACCCACCGTGGAGAGGTTGAGTATTACCTGGGGTCGCTCTACGCCGAGGGTGAAGAGCCCACTCTGGCGCTTCTCCACTTCGCGCG
>JBKHED010000123.1:0-6144 GCA_046540995.1 Spirochaetaceae bacterium
CTACTCCGCAATATCCTGCTCGTACTCAGGAAAGTAGACGGCGATCTTCGAGAGGTGGAAACTCGAGAGAATGCTCTCCTTTGGCTCCCGTCGAAGGAGAAACTCAAAGGAACGGCGAATCAGCTCTTCCTTGGACTCTTCGGGACCGGTAAGCTTCCGGTGGTACTCGTCGTCGAGCTCCACCTGGTGGGTGGTCTCTGAGCCGCCTTTGCTCACGGTTACAGTGAAGTGATCGTTGTCCTTCTTTTCTACGCGTACCATATGTAGAGCATACTAGTAGTTACGCCTCTCGTACATCTGGTTTTGCGTATTGGGCACGGAGAGCGGCCAATCCGCCCGGGTGCTTCACGGCACCCGGCGAATCGCCCCTTTGTCGGCACTTTCGGCGAAGTAGGCGTAGGCCCGCAGGGCGTCCGAGACCTGGCGCTCCCTCGCTCTGGGCGTAAAGGCGCCGGCTCCCCGGCTCTCCTCTTCCTGGCGCCGCTTCTCGAGCTCCGGCTCCGGTAGGTCCACATTGATTGTCCGAGCCGGAATGTCTATGAGAATAGGATCGCCGTCGCGAAGAAGAGCTATCTCGCCTCCCGCCGCGGCTTCCGGAGATACGTGGCCGATGGAAAGGCCGCTGGTCCCACCGGAGAAGCGGCCGTCGGTCAGAAGGGCGCACACCTTGTCGAGCTGTATGCTCTTGAGGTAGCTGGTGGGATAGAGCATTTCCTGCATACCCGGTCCCCCTTTCGGTCCCTCATAGCGGATCACCACCACATCCCCGGAGCGGACACCGCCGTTGAGGATGCCCTCTACCGCCTCATCTTGACTCTCGAAGACCCGGGCGGTTCCCCGGAACTGTAGGATCGAAGGGTCGACGCCGGCGGTCTTAACGATGCAGCCCTTGGTCGCGATGTTTCCAAAGAGAACCGCCAGCCCCCCCTCGGCGTAGTAGGCGTGTTCCTCGTCTCGCACGCATCCGCCGGCACGGTCCCTATCGAGCGCTTCGAACCTGGAGTTCTGGTTTCCGAGCTCTAGGTTGCCCAGACGCCCTTCAGGGGCGGCGTAATAGATTTCCGGCTCCCTCCCGTTCATAATGTCGTATTCAGCAAGCGCCTCCTCGAGGCTGAGACCGTCGGCCCTGCTGACCGAGGTGTCGAGCAGGCCCGCCCGGGCGAGTTCCGCCATAATACCGAGGATTCCCCCGGCGCGATTGACATCTTCCACGTGGTAGGCGCTCGAGGGTGCAACCTTGCAGAGATTCGGTGTCGAACGGGAGAGGCGATCGATATCTTCCATCGTGAATTCGACCCCCGCCGCTTGTGCTATGGCGAGGAGATGGAGCACGGTGTTGGTGCTTCCGCCCATGGCGATATCGAGAGCCATGGCGTTCTCGAAGGCGGCCCGGTTCGCAATGGAGCGCGGCAGAACCGACTCGTCCCCGTCTCGATAGTAGGCCCAGGCCATTTCGACAATTCGTTCCGCGCCTTTGAGGAACATCTCTTTGCGCAGCTCGTGAGTTGCAACTACGGTTCCGTTCCCGGGCAGGGCGAGACCGATAGCTTCGTTGAGGCAGTTCATCGAGTTCGCGGTGAACATGCCGGAGCAGGAACCGCAGGTCGGGCACGCGTGCAACTCGACCTCCCGTAGTTTATCCTCATCCACGCTCTGGTCCGCAGCCATAACCATGGCGTCTATGAGGTCATACGTGCGGCCGTGGGCACTTCCCGCCTCCATTGGCCCGCCGGAAACAAAGATGGCGGGAACGTTGAGCCGCATGGCGGCGATGAGCATCCCGGGGGTTATCTTGTCGCAGTTGCTAATGCAGATGAGCGCGTCCGCCTGGTGCGCGTTGGTCATGTACTCGACGCTGTCTGCTATGAGCTCTCGGCTCGGAAGGCTATAGAGCATGCCGTCGTGACCCATGGCGATACCGTCGTCCACGGCGATGGTGTTGAACTCCGCGGCGAAGCAGCCGAGCTCTTCGATCCGTTGTTTTACCAGCTGGCCTACCTCGTGGAGATGTACGTGTCCCGGGACGAACTGGGTAAAGGAGTTCGCGATCGCGATAATCGGCTTGCCGAACTGCTCGTCCTTGACTCCGTTTGCGCGCCAGAGGCTCCGGGCGCCGGCCATTCGTCGACCCTCGGTGGTGCGACTGCTTCGTAGTGGATGTTTCATACGAGGGGTATCGTATCCTTTCGACGATCCGACGTCAAAGCTCAGGTCGATACAGAGGTGCGGGAGCTTGGCCAGACGGCGCCGCCATCTTCGACGCCCTGGTCGTGGTGTTCGCCACCGCCGTCGCCGCATACGCGTGGGTGACCGGCAACATCCGAACCGCGGGCACCCTTGTCGCTCTGGGGGTCGGAGGGGGCACAGGAGATCATTGCTCCGCCACCGGTATACCGAGTTTTCGAGAGAGCAGGAACCGCGTCCCCGGCGCAAGAACGGCGAGCCCTTTCGCTTCATCCGTGTACTCCCTCTGTCAGGGAAAAAAAGGGGCTGCCCAATCTCTTTGGGCAGCCCACTCTACTTCTGAACGCAAGTCCTTATCTCGTCTCGATGGCGGTTTCTCCCGTGACCGAGGAATCCTCGCCCTTCGTAGCGCTCTCCTGGATCGCCTCGCTGGCAAAGTAGACGTTGCCGTCGATAGTAGCGCCCCCGGCAAGCTCGAAACCTTCGGCCTCGACGTAGACATCACCGGCAATGGTACCGCCCTGAATGAGGGTGTTCAGGTGGTGCACCACCAGGGAGGGCACCTCGAGGGTGTACCGATCGGTTATGTTACGGTCTTCGTCCTGAGCGTAGAGGGCGAGCTTGCGACGGGGCGCCTCGGCACCCTCTTCCTCGTAGACCGCGCCGTAGACCATCACTTCCTCATCCACCGAAACATCGCCTTCAAAGAGGACGATCCAGGCACCGTCGGGGCCGAGAGCTTCCTGAAGGTTCTCGGCGTTGGTGGCGGTCAGTTCGGTGGGATTCGTGTCGGCGTCGGCCACGGTACCAATGCGGGTTTCGCCCATTACGGTAGAGTCCTCATCGATACTCGCGCTATCTCTGAGCTCTTCGCTGGCAAAGTAGAGATTTCCGTTAATCGTGGCATCGACCAACTCGAATCCTTCGGCGCTGACATAAACATCGCCGGAGATCTCGCCGGCCTGGATCAGTGTGTTCTCGTGCTCCACTTCCAGGCGAGGGGCGGTGAGAGTATAGCGATCGGTAACGTTTCGGTCCGCGTCCTGTTCGTAGAGAGCTATCTTGCGGCGAGGTTCGTCCGCACCCTCTTCTTCGTATACTTCCCCTGCCACGGCAATCGGCTCGCCAACGGTTACGTCACTGGTAAAGATGACGATCCACGCGCCGTCGGGACCGAGCGCTTCCTGAATGTTGTCCGCGGAAGCGGTCATCTCAGTTGGCCTGGTCTCGGCATCGGCGGCTTCCTCCTCGCCGGCTTCGGCTTGCTCCGCTTCTTCTCCGCCGCCACAGCTGACAACACCGAACGCAAGCAGCGCAAGGATCGCGAGTAATATGCTAATCCGTCTCATGTACATCTCCTTTTTTTTCGTCTGTGTACTTCTAAGCCGTAGTAGAAGATACTAAATCAGGGGTGGGTTATGTCAAAGAAGGGGCACCGGGACGCTTGTTCCGCTTCGCTCTTCCTGACTACTTTAATTGTAGAGGAGCTATGATACCGATCAAAGACTACCTGAAAAGCAAGAGCTTTCCCGTGATAAACACCGGGTTGATCGTGATCAACGCGATTGTCTTTTTCTACCAGCTCTCCTTGCCGGGCCGAGCGGCGACAGAGTTCATCATGCAGTACGGCTTTATCGCCGGGCGCTTTCTCGAGAGTCCCCTGACGCAGTGGACCACGGTTTTCACGAGCATGTTTCTCCACGGTGGCATTCTCCACTTCGGCGGTAACATGCTCTTTCTCTTTGTTTTCGGAGATAACGTGGAAGACGCTCTCGGGCACCTGCGATACCTGTTCTACTATCTCATCGCGGGTGCGGTGGCGGTAGTCGCCCAGATTGTCACGGTGCCGGACATGACCACGCCGTTGGTGGGCGCCTCCGGGGCGATTTCGGCGATTCTCGGCAGTTATATCGTTCTCTATCCTATGGCCAAGGTCCTCGCCCTCATACCCATCGGATTTTTCCTTATGAACGCCCGGGTTCCAGCCTACATCTTTCTCGGCATCTGGGCGATCCTGCAGTTCTTCTCAGGTGCCCTCGCCATATCCGGCGGTGTCGCAAGCAGCGTCGCCTACTCAGCCCACATCGGCGGGTTCATTTACGGTGTTCTCTTTGCGGCGATCGGGAGGAGGAAGTATTTGGAGAAGTTCAAGACCCGGCGGCGAGTCTATTACGACCGGTGGTAGGTGTTTCTGCCTGGAAAGCCGCAATCACCCGGTGGCCGCACTCGTGCTTAGCGAACCAGAAAGGTGGCGTGCACCGTGACGGAGATCTCCTTCTGCCGGCTCGAGGTGTTGTACATGCCGTAGCCGCTGACTTCGGTGGAAAAGGGTTCCCGGATCTGAAATACCCCCGCCCGGGCTTGACGGATCGGACCCACGGTAACACCCGCGGGCTCAGCGATCTCCTTCGCCCGGCTGCGGGCGTCCGCCGTCGCTTTACCGAGGAGCTCATGTTTGAGCGTGTCGATTTCCGAGTAGAAGTACTCCAGCTGGGAGCGTTCGAGGAACAACTCTCCTGAGAGAAAGCTTCCCGGCTCCAAGGCGAGCTGCTCAACCTCATCCAGGTTCTCCGAAATAACCTGCATCGGTTGCACCATCCGATAGCTGTTGATCTCACCTTGCGGGCCGTGTACCGGGTAGCTGGTCACCGGCTGCACGGCGATCTCCTCCTCGGCGAGCCCCCTTTGGCGAAAGCGGCTGCGCATCAGCTCATTGTCATCGCGGATACGCCGGTATCCCGAGGAGAGCTCACTGGCCGGCACGGTTCGCGCGACGGAGAGGCTCCACTTAACCGTGTCGGCGGTAAAGCTGGTGGCAGCGCTACCCACAACGCTAATGGTCTCGTAGGTAGTTCGAGCCGTGTAGAAGGCGAAGCCGAGGATTGCGGAGCCCAAAACAATACCGGCGGCTAGAACGAGAGCGGCTTTAATACGCATTGAGAATACGCTATCACGTCCCGGGCCGGGGCACAACTGATATCCCAGAGGCGCCGTTGCCTCGGCAGCAAGGATTGCCCCTCCGACGCTCGCCGATTGGGCGACCTGCGAGTCCAGGGAGGCGATCTCACCGCCCGCATTCGGGTGTACCCCGGTTGATCGTCACCGAAGAGTGGCGACGCTATGAGACACCACGCAGCGATAATCGCAAGCCCGCTCCAGCGGCGAAGGGCAATAATTCGATCGGGAGAAGCTTCACCCGGTTGGATGCCCCAACCTGGGGGCGCTACCAGCGGGCATGTTGGCCCGGGTGGAAATCACAATACCGGGACCGTGTACCCGGGGTGCGCAGCGCGGCTCAGGCCGACACCGGCTTGCCATTTCTCGGGGATGGTCCACAATTGTAGATGAGGAGGCGCCATATGTTATCTCTCGCTATGGCGGTTTTAGTTCTCGGTACCGTCGTTCTTGGTATTGTGCTCAGCGGCGTTGGATTTGCCCCATACCTCTCTCTGGACGCTTTGCTTGTAACGGTGATCGTTCCCGTGATGATTATGCTTATCGGGGTCGCTCCGCGAGTCTTCTTTGGAGCCTTTGCGACTGCTTTCTACCCGAGATCCGCGGATGCGGAGGATCTGCATATCGCCCGGTCGGTGCTCTCCCGATACGGACGGCTGCTTCCTCTATCGGCAGCGCTCTACATGACCATCGGGTTAATCGCCATGGCCGGCGGGATCGGTCCCGCCGAGAGCGAACAGCTCTGGAGCCTCGGCCCGGGAGTCGCCACGTTACTTCTCGACCTGTTATACGTCCTTATCCTGGAGGTGGTGCTCGTCCAGCCGCTTCTCGCCCGAATCGATCGGTACATCATAACCGTGGCGTAGAGGGCTTGGCGCCGGATCGGGCGTATCACCGCCGGGCCTCTGCCACGAAATAGGCCACCCCCGAGACAAGAACAGCCCACGGATTCACTGAGAAGACCGAAAAGGACATGACTAAACCTCCTTCCGCATTCGGGTCCGG
>JBKHED010000124.1:0-6028 GCA_046540995.1 Spirochaetaceae bacterium
GCAGGCTACGATACGATCGACGTGGAGGCAGCCTCCAGGCGGAGCGTCTTTGTCGCCAACTGTCCCGGAATGAACTCCATTGCCGTCGCGGAGCTCGCCTTCGCGCTCATTCTGAGTCTCGATAGGCGGGTTCCGGATAACGTCGTGGATCTGCGAAAGGGCGTCTGGAACAAGGGCGAGTACTCCAAGGCCGACGGCCTCTACGGCAAGACCCTCGGGATTGTCGGGATGGGCCGAATCGGCCGGGAGGTAGCCAGGCGCGCGAAGGCCTTCGGCATGCAGGTTGTTGCCTGGAGCAGGTCGCTTACGCCGGAGAAGGCCGAAGCCTTGGGGATCCACGCGCTCTACTCGGCCGAGGCCGTGGCCGGTGCGGCGGACGTGGTGAGCCTTCACGTTGCCTCAACGCCCGACACGAAAGGAATCGCCGGAGCGGCATTCTTTGACGCCATGAAGCCGGGAGCCTACTTCATTAACACCTCCCGGGCCGACACCGTCGACCACCAGGCGCTGCGAAAAGCGGTGAGGGAGAAGGGAGTTCGCGCGGGTCTCGACGTCTTCGAAGGGGAAGGGAGCGGCAAGGAGGGAACCGTCGAAACCGATCTCTTTGACCTTCCCGGCGTTTACGGAACCCACCATATCGGCGCCTCCACCGCCCAAGCCCAGGCCGCTGTTGCGGATGAAGTGGTCAGGATCGTAACCGGTTATCTCAAGACCGGGCAGGTTCCGAACGTGGTAAACCGCCTCGAGAAGACTCCGGCGAAGTACATTCTCTCAGTCCACCATCGCAACCGAGTCGGCGTCCTCGCCACGGTGCTCCAGGT
This sequence comes from Spirochaetaceae bacterium, assembly GCA_046540995.1. Taxonomy (GTDB): domain Bacteria; phylum Spirochaetota; class Spirochaetia; order DSM-27196; family Alkalispirochaetaceae; genus CAYZHV01. Next base: position 822 of record JBKHED010000124.1, read on the forward strand.
CATAAAGGAGAAGGGAATCAACGTGGACGTTATGGAAAACACCCTCTTCGAAGGGGGCGAAGGCGCATGTGCGAGCATTCAGCTCGAAGGTGCTCTCTCAGAGGAGGGCCTGGAGGCGTTACGGGAGGCGAGCGGGGATATTTACGCCGTGACGATGCACGAGATCGCTTAGCAGTATCAATAAGCTTGTTGCTAAACGGCGCTAACTCGTCCTGGGGGTGCGATCTGCGCCGCAACCCCTGCTTCCCTGCCGATTCCGATAGGGTACAGGGAGTTACGGCAAAAAAACAACAAGCTCCTTGATACTCTCTAGATGTTGTCTATCAGATACCCACCATCAACCGGAACAGTCACCCCCGTGACGAACTTCGCCGCCACCGGGCTCGCCAGAAAGAGGGTAGCCCCCTCTATCTCGCTCATCTCACCGAAGCGCCCCAGGGGGGTGCGGCTTATAATGCTCTTGCCCCGGTCGGTAAGCTCTCCGGTCTCATCGTTTGCCACGAGAAGCGACTTGTTCTGGTAGCCGAGGAAGAATCCCGGGGCGATGGCGTTGACTCTGATGCCGTGAGGAGCGAATTCCTTCGCCGCCCCTTCGGTTAGATTGAGGACCGCCGCCTTCGCCGCGTCGTATGCCCAGACCCCGGAGAGCGGTTTGTAACTGGACATGGAGGCGAGGTTTATCACCGACGCCTTGGTCCCGGAGGCGATCCACTCTCGGGCACAAACCTTCATCGGGACTACCAGTCCCGCAAACAGGTTGAGCCGCAGCACCTGCTCGAAGTTGGTAATATCGATATCGACGAAACTCCCCTTGCCGGTGTTGCCGCCCACGCCGTTGACGAGGATCGTGGGCTGCCCGAGCTTTTCGGCGGTCTCTTTGAAGGCGGTGAGGACCGACTCCTCCTCGCCGGTGTCCACGGTGACCGCGGCAATCCGGGAAGGGTCTATGCCGAGGTCGGCGGCCATCTGCTCCGCGGCGTCGGTTACCGGGTGGTGGGTGCCGCGGCCCCAGAGGGCGACCTTCGCGCCGGCGCGGGCGAGAGCCCGGGCCATGGCGGAGGGAAGCACTCCGGCTCCTCCGGTGACAATGGCAACTTCTCCGTCGAGGCCGAAGAGCCCTTCAACATAGCTGCTGCTCCCCTTCGGTCGGGGTTCGGGATTTCTATTCTTGTCACTCATGAGCCGGACCCTCGTACGGATCGAACGATTCCCAGCGCCTCTCTGGTTAGCTCGACGACGGTGTTGAACTCACCGGCGCTTATCTTCGCGGAAGGGACCATCCAGCTTCCACCGACGGCGGCGACGTTCTTCAAGGCGAGGTACTCCGAAAGGTTGTCGGCGTTAACGCCGCCGGTTGGAACGAAACTGACGCCTCCGTAGGGGCCGCCGAGGGCTTTGAGCATCTTGACGCCTCCGGAGGCTTCGGCGGGAAAGAACTTGAGGGTTTTCAGCTCGAAGTCGAGCGCCTGCTCCACGGCGGTTGGATTGTTGACCCCCGGGGTGATCGGGATCTGGTGCTTGACGCAGTACTCCACAACCTTTGGGTTGAATCCGGGAGTGACGATAAAGGCGGCCCCGGCGTCCACGGCTCGTTTGGCCTGTTCGACGGTGAGGACCGTCCCGGCCCCGAGGGCAACCTCCGGCAGCTCCTTGGCCACGCGCTTAATCGACTCTTCCGCGGCGTCGGTGCGAAAGGTTATTTCCGCTACCGGAAGCCCCGCCTCCTGCAGTGCCCCGGCGAGGGGCACCGCGGAGTCCGCGGAGTCGAGCTTGATTACCGGCACAAGGCCGTGGGTTCTAATGATTTCGATGGGATCTTTCATAAAAGTCTTCCTTCGTTCTGAGTACCTATAGTGTCATTCTACCTGATCCGGTGCGGGGCGTCAGCTCTGTTCGACCTGGACTTTGACCACCCGCTCCCGGGAGAGTGCCCGGTCCATTGCCGCTTGCATCCGGTCATAGGGATAGACCGCGGAGATAATCTCCGAGACGTCCACGAGGCCCGAGCGCATCGCGTCGAGGACCATTGGATAAACGTGGGCGTAGCGGAAGGAGCCGTAGAGGGTTATCTCCTTCGACATGATGAGGTTGGCGGGAAGCTCAACCGTCGCCGGCTGCGTCCCGACCTGCGCGATCCGGGACCCCCGGCCCGCGGCCCTGTAGGAGAAGGCGAGACCGGCAGGAGTACCCGATGCCTCGAAAACGATGTCGTATCCGCCATCCTTGGTAATGCTCTCGGCGATGCCCGATTCGGTCGGATCAATCGCTTCCGTGGCACCGTGAGCGAGGGCAAACTCCCTCGGATACTCAGCGGGGTCCGCCACGCTGATGTCGGTAGCCCCCAAGGCGCGGGCCATGGCGAGAACCATTTGGCCGATCGTTCCGCCGCCTACAACGAGGACCCGGTACCCCGCGACCTGACCCACCCGGGTCACGGCGTGAGCTCCCACCGCCATTGGCTCAACGAGAGCGCCGGATCCGTAGTCGAGCCCTTTGTCCAGTATGTAGCAGTGGTCCGCGGGAACGACGATGCGCTCGGCGAAGCCGCCATCGATGTGCGGTACCGTGGCGGCGGTGCCAATGAACCTCAGGTTGGTGCAGAGGTTGTACCGTCCGGAACGGCACTGTTTGCACTTTCCGCACTCGATCGAGGGCTCCGCGGTGACCTTGTCCCCGACCGAGAGTGAAGTGACTCCCTCTCCGAGGGCGACCACGTCGCCGGAAAACTCATGCCCGAGAACCAGGGGCGCCTGGGGTATGAAATCGCCGATCTGATAGTGCTGATAGTAGTGAATGTCAGAGCCGCAAATGCCCACCCGTTTTACGTCGATGAGCACTTCCCCTGGGCCGGGGCTGCCTTCTTTTCGTTCTTCTCGGCGCAGGTCTTCTGGACCGTGAAGTACGTATGCTTCCATCTTCTTCTCCAATGTCAATTTTATTGAAAGCGCTTTCCCCATAATGAGCTCTTTACGCGGATTTGGCAACCGGCAAGACGCTATCTCTGGTGAAGAGCAACCGTCTCCAATCATCGTTTGCCCCAAAACAGTCTATAAGCAACCAATTGCGCTCTTACGGTGAGGGCAGTACGCCTCGCTTTTCGCGCCGGTTGCTCAAAGAAGGCGCTTGCGCTCGAGGTAGACCGCTGCTATTGTAGATACTTACCTAACATAGAATGAAAGCGCTACCACAGAATGCGTGGTCGGCGAAGGAAGTTTGGTACCTCTATGAAAGAAGAAATGGCGGTTGTCCAACCGGAGGAGCTCAAGGAGCTGGTCGTCAAGAAGCTAACTGAGGTGGAGATGCCGACGGAAGACGCCAGGACCGTAGCGGATGTCCTGGTCTACGCGGACCTTCGAGGAACACACTCTCACGGGGTCCTTCGTACGGAGCACTACGCGAACCGCGTCCGTAAGGGCGGCATGAACCTGCACGCGGAGCTGAAGCTGACGATGCTCAAACCGGCGGTCGGTCTTGTGGATGGTGCCGGCGGCGTGGGGCATGTGGCCGCCAAGTTCGCGACTCGCCACTCAATCGAGCTCGCCAAGGAACACGGTATGGCTCTGGTGGGCGTAAAGAACTCCAGCCACTGCGGCGCATTGGCGTACTACGTCAATATGGCGCTGGAAGAGAAGTTCGCTGCGGTGGTTCTCGGTAATACCGACAAGGCCGTGGTCCCCTTTGGGGGAAGTAGTCGCTTCTTCGGTACCAACCCTTTCGCCTTCGGTATGCCTGGAAAGAATGAGAACGTGCTTCTCGACATGGCAACCAGCGAGGTTGCGTTCGGAAAGATCTACTACGCCCAGGAGAACGATACCCCGATCCCGGAAGGATGGGCGGTGGATGAAGAAGGGAAGTTTACCACCGATCCGCACAAGGCACTCGCGCTCTTTCCCTTTGGGGGAGCCAAGGGGTACGGGATCAACATGATGGTAGAAGCGCTTTCAGGCATTCTCATCGGCGGCGTCTTTGGTCCCTACGTCAAGCCGATGTACGAGGAGCTCGAAAGCTATCGCAACCTCTCCACTTTTCACCTTGTTATTGACCCGACCCTCTTCACCGGTGATGCGGTCTATGGCTACGTGCAGCGGATGATCGACGAGCTCCACGCTCAGCCGGCTGCTCCGGGGTTCGAACGGGTTCTGATTCCCGGGGAAAGAGAGGATCGGGAGATGCAGCGTTCCCTCAAGGAGGGAGTGACAATCCAGAAGAGCGTCTACGAGTATCTACTGCGGTAGGCATGGAGGGTGATCGTCATGCCACACTCCCTGTACCCTCCCGCCGTCGTAACTCTGTGAGGGGAATAGTTCGAGAACCGGCGTGAACATTTACGACATCGCAAAGGAGTCGGGGGTCTCGATTTCGACGGTCTCCCGAGTCCTCAACAACAGCCCCAACGTTACCGAAGTTACCAAGAAGCGAGTTCTCGCCGTCCTCGAGAAACACAGCTACGTACCGAGCGCCGTTGCCAAGAGCATGGTGAGCAAAGCGACCCAGACCATCGGGGTAATGGCGCTCGATCTGCGCCATCTCCACTACGCCAATATCGCCTATACTATCGAACAGGAGCTCAGCAGTGCGGGCTACAACGCACTGCTGTGCAACACCGGCTATGATCCACGCAAGACGGAAGACTACGTCCGTATGCTGGGGGAAAAACAGGTGGATGGGGTGATAATAGTCGGTTCCGTCTTTTCCCGGAAAGAGACGGAGAAGAGCATCGCCCGGTACCTGCGGAACAAACCGATCGTGATGCATAACACCACCCTAGGGGGGGAAAACATCTACAACATTTCCACTAAGGAAGAGCACGGCATCGTGCTCAGCCTGGAGTATTTGTTCGAGAAAGGAAGAAAGCGGATCGCCTTCGTTCAGGACTATGACACCCCAGTGGGAAAGCAGAAACACGCCACCTATCGCGCCGAGCTCGACGCACGCGGCATAGAGTACGATAAACAGCTGGTGGTGAGCACCGAGAGCGGCTTCGAAGGGGGAGTACGGGCGGTGAAAGAGCTCGTCTCCCGGGGCGTGGAATTCGACGCACTTATCGGCTGCGACGATCTCACCTCCCTCGGAGCGATGAAAGAGCTCGGAAACGCGCGACGTGTCGTGCCCGCCGATGTGGCGGTGATCGGGTTCAATAACACCGTCTTTTCCAAGCTCTCCGATCCTCCGATGACCGTTGTGGACAATAAGGAAGAGATGACCGG
>JBKHED010000125.1:0-6003 GCA_046540995.1 Spirochaetaceae bacterium
AGTACTCAACCGGCATCTCCGCGGCCATATCCCTCTCCAAACGGGTCCTCGCGGGGGGTACGGGGGAGATCGAGGATTACTTTGCTTTTCTCAAGTCCGGAGGCTCCCGATTTCCTCTCGAGTCCCTCGGCGCGGCGGGGGTGGACATGTCCAAGCCTGAGCCGATCCAGGAGGCGATGAACCACTTCGGCTCCCGGCTGAAACAGTTGGAAGGGCTGCTCGAGGCGTAGCGGAGTGGTTCTGGGACGCCGATGACGCGCCGGCTCGGGCCAGAAAACCAGTTGACACAGTTCGCCGCTTTTTGCTATAGTCCCGCTACACAACAGTTCAAGCGGCGGTGGTGAAATTGGTAGACACGCTAGCTTGAGGGGCTAGTGAGCGCAAGCTCGTGGAGGTTCAAGTCCTCTCCGCCGCAACCCTCAGAACCTTACAGTGTAGTCAGTTACTATAGCTACCGTACAACCTGCCTATACACAGCAAATCAACCGTGACTCAACCGTAACCTTCTTTGGGAAGCCGGGCGATACGATCGTGGGCGTCGTGCCCGGGGCGTAGAGCTTTACTCAAACTCTGCCTCATCATCTCGGACCAGTATGTAGCCCGGGAAGTCGATGCAGTCGTCGAGTGCCAGCGTCAACTCCGAAACGGTCGTCTCGATTGTACCGAGTGTTAGCTCCTCATCGAAAAGGGGCTTCTGTTGCTCCTCGATCGCGGGGCCTTCGAGGTTCTCCGGTCGGGCTCGCGCGATCTCGTCGATACGCTCATAGAGCTCGGTGCCGGCGACCATTATTTTTGGGGCTCTCTGAAAGGCTCGCAGGAATCCCCGGGAAACCTGGTCGAGCTCCTTGTCGAACTGCTCGAGATCGACAAAACGAGTCAGGGCCTCCTCTATCTCCTCCTTGCGAAACTCCACCGTGATGTCGTACTCCCGACTGGCAGCGGAGTTCTCCCGGTGTAGAGGCTCGTCAAAAGTACTTTCGAGACATTGAATGAATCTCGTGTGTCGACATGAGTCGCAGTAGAGACGTCCGTAGCTGTCAACGGCGCTCTCCAGTAGCCCGTTCTCGTCGAACTTCAGGGGAGTGCCACAACCGGTACAAACGCCCCCACCGGTACGCTCGTCTTCGGCCTCGTTATTCATATTGACCAGAACATATCCCTCATCGCCGAGGGAATCATCCACTGCGAAGGTGAGCGTGGCCACCCGGGTCTGCAACTGCGCCACCGGAAAGAACTCATCGCTCCTCTCGTCCTCCACGTCGACAATGAAATTGCCCCGGCGCATGTTTGCCCAATAGTCGATTTGCTCGTGCACGGAGCTGCTCGCAACCATCGTGTCCGGGTAGGATCCAAAGAAGGAGTGAAAGATGGTCGAGGCCTCACAGAGCTCCTGATCGAACCTCGATACGTCGAAAAAGCGGAACCTCGCCTGCGGGGCGTTCTCCGCATCGAGGATCTCACCTGCCGGGTCCTCACGTTCCCAAGCCGAATGCTCACGAACTACAACATGCCCGATCCGCAGGGAGAGAGGCGTAATACCCAGCGCCTCGGCGCATTGGGGGCAGAAGAGTCTCCACTGCTCGTCAACCACGCAAAGTATCTCCCCTTCCCCCTCTCCGAGAAGGGATGCTCCGCAACTCACACAAGTCGGTGTATCCATACCGCACCTCCTATCGGCTGATAGGCTATTGGGGATCACGCGGTATTACAAAACCTTGTAAGAAGCGAAAATCTGAAAGCTGGACGAACGGAGAAGGAGCGACCATCGAATACGGAGGGGCCCTAGACGAGTCCCAAGAGGCAACCGCGTTTTCGATCCGTCTTTGTCATAGTCACATCCTCCTTTAACCAGCTTAATGGCTCCTGGGCTCCGCGTCTCCGTTTTCTCTGTTGGAAAGCCCGCAGGTGACCACTATTGCCCTCCTGTAGGACCGCGACTATTCTATAGCTATGAGTGTGATCGTCGACGGCAGAACTAAACTCACTTACGAAGAGTACCGCCACTTTCCCGACGACGGACGGCGCCACGAAATAATCGACGGAGAACACTACGTGTCACCTTCCCCAAGCTCCAGCCACCAGAACGCCTCGCGGCATATCCAGTTTGCCCTCTATGAGCAGATCGAAAAGAGCGGCGTTGCTCAGGTTTTCAACGCTCCCATGGACCTGGAGCTTTCGCCGGTGGACGTGGTCCAGCCGGATCTTATCGTCGTGCTCAATGAGCGGCGAGAGATCGTGTTACCCAGTCGTATTCGGGGAGTGCCGGATCTGGTTGTAGAGATCCTTTCACCCTCGACCTCTGCTCGGGACCGGACGCTCAAGCTCTCCCTCTACGAGCTCCGGGGCGTTCCCGAGTACTGGGTCGTGGACACCGAAGACCGCTCGGTCCTCAAGTACAACAGAGGTGAATCAGGGTATGGTGAGCCCGAGGTGTGTGGAGAGTCCATTTCATTTCTTGAAGCCACCGTGGACCTGACAGAGGTCTGGCGGCGGCTATAGTCTTCCTGCCGCTCCGTTAGAGGGCTTTCCTCCCGAGTTCTGTTCTTCCGCGGCTGGTACGTACTCGTTAGTGGTTGTTCCCTTGTATACACCCACGATCAAACTGCCGCCGGCAGCCACCCGATAGGCGAAGGCAATGGTGTACTGCTCCGCGTCCTTGCTTATGCTCGCCGAGCCCGCGTCCGTTTCGACGGAGGAGTAACCGTTCTGTCCATCTCCGATAGACAAGTCCCCGTAGGAGATCGCCATTTCGTAGGCGGTTCCGTCGTAGGTAACGTAGCTCTCGGGGGCGGCCGTACCCTTAGCAGGCTGCCAAAGCGTAAATTGCTGCGATCGATTATAACTCGATAGCTCGACGAAACTAATACGCCTCTATTAGAGTCATTTAGACACCTCTTTCCGCCGCATCCCTTACCTTCTTACGTAGTAGTCAGTCACCATAGCTATCCGAACAACCGGCGCTATACACCGCAAATCAACCGTAACTCAACCGTATCTTCCGCGACAGGGGGTGAGTACACCTGGAGAAGGCTCATTGGCTGGCAGGTTTATCCACTCCTTGTATACTAAGGATTGGAGGGCACGATGGAAACTCGCGGTTCGAATGCAATCAAACCCGGCAGACGCTATACGCTGGAGGAGCGTAGAAACTGGGATACCGCAGAGCAGTGGGAGCTCATACGAGGCATCGCCTATGCGATGAGTCCGGCGCCTCGGCTCATCCACCAGCGGCTGCTCCTACGGATTTCGGCACAGCTTCTTCATCAATTGGAGGGCCGGCCCTGCGAGCCGTTGATTGCTCCGGTTGATTTCTATCCCTTTCCCGACGCCAAGGATGAACGGGCCGACACCGTGCTGCAGCCGGATCTGATGATCGTTTGCGATCCCTCGCAATCCCGTGAGGAGGGGGTCTTCGGTGCGCCGGAGTGGATACTCGAAATTCTCTCATCGAGAACAGCGTGGAAGGATCAGACGGAGAAGAAGCAGGTCTACGGAGAAGCCGGGGTCAAGGAGTACTGGATCCTGAATCCAGACACTTTAGACCTCATCATCTACCGACAAGAGAACGGAGCTTTCGGGGCGCCCGTAGGTGCTCGTCTCTCCGAACCGGTTGCCTTAGCAATTCTCCCCGAGGTGACCCTCTCCATAGACCAGGCGCGGTAAGGTCTCCCTGCGCGCGGACCGAGACCGGTCGCTGCGCGGCCCGCCCGCGCCCAAACGCTTAGCTGCAGCCCTACTCGATCATGTCGGCTAGCGCCTCCCAATCGAGCTCTCTTTCGATCTCTCTGAAGCGCCGGGCCATGGACTCTCTGTGCGTATGAAAGCTCACAAAGAGCAGCTGCATCGCCTCGGGGGATCGGCTTCCCCCGAAGAACTGCTGGTTCACCCGCACCAGCCCCCGAGCCTCCGACCCTCCCTCCGCCGTCGGCGGTACAATCTCCCCCTCCGCCTCCACGCCGGGTCGGTGCAAATGGAGTTTCCCCACCGCCTGAGCTCTTCGTTCCGCTGGAGACATCCCCGCAAGGGACGCCTTCATCGCCCCGATGCTCTCTTCCAGCTCCGCCTGCTGCCTCTCCGCGGCCTCTCGCATCCGGCGTTCATCCTCCGAAAGCTGCCGATCCGCCTCGGCGGCATCTCCCATCGCCGCATCCATCTCTTGCAGCGCCTCGTCCAGCTGCGACTGGAGTTCTTCCTTCTTCTCAGGCATCAACCGCATCAGCTCCTGCATAGACTCTTTCATTCCCTCCCGAGCCATCCGGTGGGTCTCGCTCATCGTGGGTAACCGAAACTGTTCCATCCGTTCCCGATAGCGTGCAAGCTGCGCCTCCCAGCGACGAATCTGATCGTTGGCGTACTCCTCCACGGTGACCGGAAGCCAGAGCGGCGGCAGCTCGGGCGAGGCCATAACGACGAAGCGCTGCGGGCCGCGGCGGCGTATGCGGTCGTCGGCTACCTGTTCATACATAGTGAAGCCGGCGACGGTCCGAACTGGCTCCGGCTCGAGGTACCACCGCTCACCCTCGAGGGAACGCATACCGAGGCCCATGAGTAGCCACGGGGCCGGGTCGTTTGCGTACACCCCGATGATGCCGGTCCATTCCGTTTCACTCGCCGTTACCGTGCCGTCACGTCGCTCTATGTATGGGTAGAAGTAGAGGTCGAGAGAGGACCGGGGCGGAGCATCCACCCCGAGGGAGGATTCCGGCACCCCCAGGTGGATTGTGCGGGCTCCCTTGACGTCGAAGCCCACCGGCCTCGAAAGGGTGGATGTCGCCCGGAAGAGCTCCGCGATCGCTCCGAGGTCCGCGAACATCTCCTGCAGCTCCCTCTCGCTCGGTTCGCTAGCAATGCGACGTCCGCTTTTGTCGACCCTGTCCGGCACCCATTCCCGCCAGACGCCGGGAGTATCCGCCGGGTCCGCGTAGACCACCGGACCCACCGTCGACACTACCATGAAGATGAACGTGGCAACCGAAAGTAGCCGGTATCTCACGCTATTCATGACCTGCCCCCTTCTTTGGGATCGATGCACCCGGGAACTGACCTATTTCTTTATAGATAACTATACCACGTACACCATCGGAATCCTGAGCAAGGGGTGTCCGCACGCTCCTCCGCAGCCTTCTGAGGAGCCGCTACTCCGCGGCGATCGCTTCGATTTCGACCTTCGCTCCCAAGGGGAGATCCTTTACGGCAAAGCAGGATCGTGCAGGGGGGTTCTCGGCAAAGACCGTTCCGTACACCTCGTTAAACGCGGGAAAGTCGGCTATGTCGGCGAGAAAGCAGGTGGTCTTGACCACATGTTCCGGACCGAGGCCCGCCGCGTTCAGCACGCTCATTAGGTTTTCCAGAGCGAGTTTTGTCTGCTCTTCCAGGGTAGGCTCGAGCGTCTTCTCGCCCGCGCGGAGCCCCAGCTGTCCGGATACGAACAGGAGATTGCCGACCTTGTTCGCCTGTGAGTACGGCCCGACAGGAGCGGGGGCACCTTCTGTAAACAGTATTTCTTTACGCATCTTGCTCATCTTCTCTCTCGTTCCTCAAGTCTCGTATGTAGTTGTACACGGTAAAGCGGGAAACACCAAGCTCGTTGCTAACCATATCCACCGCACCCTTAATATCGAATATGCCCTGGGAGTAGAGCTCCGAAACGATCATCCGATTCTTCGCCTGCGGGGAGACACCACGATGGTTGGCGGACTTCTCGATCGCCACATCGAGGGAGCGAGTTACCAGGTCCTCCGCGCTCATCATATAATGCTCCGGCGACTCGTCACGGTCACCGTCGAGATCGGCCCCGGTGAAGGCGGAGACGAACTTCGAAACCTCCTGGATCGGCATGGAGAGATCAAAGTTCAGACAGAGCATGCCGATAGGATAATCGTTGTTCCGGATCACCATAGTGACGCTCCGCAGAGGACGGCCGTCGGCTGTTGAACTGGTGTATATGCGAAAGTCCTGTTCCTCTCGGCGATCTTCCCCGTTTTCGGTGGAGTGCAGGATCCG
>JBKHED010000126.1:0-5947 GCA_046540995.1 Spirochaetaceae bacterium
CCCTTAAGATCGCTAAGCGCTTCGTTGCCCACTTTGGCATAGAAGAACGGACTATCCTCCATAGCGACGCTGACGCCTGAGTTGCGGCCGCCGGTTATGCTGAACTCACCCTCACTCTCCCCGAACTTCTCGGGAAAGAGGGCGCCTCCATCCTTCGTTCCAATCGTGACAACGAGTTCATATCCGTCGCCCTCCGGAATTCCGGCGATAGTCAGCTCACTCGGCTTGTCGCTGGAGACGTTGACCTCCCCAAAAGCCACTTCGCTGCCGTCTCGATAGATAAAGGCTCGGGCAAAGTAGTTATTGTCCCCCGCGGCGCTCGCACTCAGCTTCGAGCTCGAAACGCCCGCCTGCTCCAGCGAGGGTACGCTGATGGTTATTGAGCCCGTTCCTCCCTCGCTCGAAAGCGGGGAGAAACAGGATGCTAGGAGAAGCACAAGGGCCGCTCCCAGAAGTACTGTTCGTGTTTTCATAGTTCCGCCTCCCTTAGTTGTAGGTGAGCTCTACGGTTACGCCACCGCGCGTCGTGCGTCGGCGACCCTGTCCGAAGCTCTCGGGAGCCTGCTCGCTATCGAGCCCGACCGGATTGATGTTGGTGCTCAGAGAGTTCAGGATCTCCTGCTGCGGAGAGGTTGGGCCCTCTCCCTCATCGGAGATCGTGCTCTGCTGTCCCCTCCCCAAGTTGCGGCTTTCTCCCTGGGCGTTTCCGAAGGCAACGTTGCCTTCGAACACCTGAAGACGCTGGCCGTCGAAGCGGAAGCGTGTTCCGCGGACCGCGGCGGTCGATACCGGGCTGCGTACCTCGAAGGCTTGCCGTCGCTCGGCGGTGCGCACATCGGCGCTGACTCTGCCTACATCGAGAAACACCTCCGTATCGACCTCATCGCTCGACTCAACGAGGCCAACAAGGGTCATCCGGGTGAGCTGTTCCACTTCCAGGGTGCTGTCCGCGAGCGTCAGTTCGGCGGTGGCGCCGAAGCCCGTGGAAATAGTCGTCTCGCGGTCGATACTCATACCGACCTCCGCCGGCTCCCAGCTTCCTCCCGCGCGGCGGATTTCCACCTTTCCGTTAACCTCTTCAAAGGTCGCGGATTGCGCAAAGGCTGCGGTTGCCACGATGGTCAGCATGATGACCACTGCTATAGTTCTCATAACGCGTGCCTCCTTCCGGACCTATCAGAAACTCAGTGAGGCGTCGAGGCGGGCTATCCAGTCCACATCGTTCGCTTCGTCGAACATCGCGCTGCTGTTAGCAAAGAATAGTCCGGTCGTAAAACCTATGCCAAAGTCCGAGTAGGGCCGAGCTCTCACGGCGAAGTCGATCTCTGATCCGAGGTAGCGCTCGCTCGTTCCGCTGTCCACCGCCGAGACGGAGGTGACACCTTCGCCGGCGGTACGGAAGAAGCTATACCCGGAAAGCTCTCCCTGCAGCCGCTTCAGCCAGCCGTTAGGCGAATCGCTGAAGGGCTGCACGCTATAAGATACCCCGATATGTGCGGAATTTCCCGGTTCAATTCCAAAGACTTCTCCCGCCGAGGCCGCGGTAATAGGAGTAAAGAGATTCGCCTTTCCGTCGGTGTTGCCTTCGGTGTAGGAGTTGTAATCCTTGTCACCGGTGCCGAGGCGTCCGAAGAGGGAAGCTCGGGAGGAGAAGAAGTCCGGGAGGAAGTAATCGAGTTTCGCTCCGAAGAGCCCCGCCAGAAAGGGCTTGTACTCGTACGCCTGCCCGGTATCTGAGTCGTCGTCCTCCACAAAGCTCAAGGTTCGCCCGGTATTGGCGATACCGTAGACCGTGTAGTAGAAGTTGCTTTGAAGTGGCCCGTTCACCGAAAGAACCGCGTACTGCGTGTCTACCAGACCTCCTCGGGTCGGTTCGGCGGTGCCCACGCCCGGTTCGATGAGATCACCGTCGTCGGGGTCCCGTAGATCCTCTTGGAAAAGAAGCGCCACATCGACGCTCTGCCCGAGAAAGAGCTCCGGCATGGATGCATTGATCTGCCCGATCAGCCGAGAAGGAGCGAACAAATCTTCGTCCTCGTCATCCACCTGGTCCAGCTTGCTCAGGGAGACGTTTCCCACCGGCTGCTGCAGGAGTCCGGTATAGCCGGCGGTAAGGCCGAGTTCCAAACCCGGCCAGGCGAAGCCGAGGCGTACGCCGTCCAGGGGGTGTCGAAGCACCTCTCCGGTGGGATCTGTGCTGTAGAAGCGGCCAATCCGAGTTCGGAATCGGCTAACCCCCGAATCCGGTCGGACCGTGCGGGTAACGTGAGCCTGTCTGAGTTGGAGCAGGAAGGCACGGTCCGTGCTGAAGGTGTAAGCCGCGTCCGCGGAGAACTCGCTGTTCTCTCCCACAGGCGTGCTGAGGTAGAGAGATAGCGTATTCTCCTGGTAGAACTCATCTTCGTCGGAGTCCTCGGGCTGGTTCTCGAACTGCGAGGAGTTCGTGAGGCTGCCGCCCCAATCAAAGGCGTAAAGCAGGGAGGCCGAGAAGAGGAAGAGAAGCAAAAGGAGAGCGCTTCGTTTGAGCATCGTTACCTTCGTCATTATTCCGCCTCCCTGGCTGCGAGGTAGTTTCCCAGAATCCTAAGAGCCGTCTCTCCGGAGATCTCCTCATTGGTAGTTCGCCGTTCAACCGTCCAGTTCTGGAAAACGACCTCGCGGCCGGCGTAACGGGGGCCCGGAATCATTCTATACATGAGCCCCCCCTCTTCGCCGTGAGCTTCCATGAGAACATAGGAGAACTCACCGAATGTGATCGGCTCGCTTCCCGTGGTTCCCTCATCGAGCCATCCCCGTTGCCGGGCGTAACTGACGGCATCACCGGTAGAGGCGCTCTCCTCGATCGCTCCCGCCGAAAGAAGCACCATATAGGCGGCGTCAGCCACGTCGGCGGCTTCGTCTTCGAGCATGCGGTCGACGAGTTGGTTGGACTGTGCCGGCAACGTTAACGCTGCAAGCCCGAGGAGTAGCACCAGTATCAAAAGACGTTTCATAGGAAACTCCTGCAAAGTTGTCTTATTACTACTATAATTTTGAGCCGTTAGGTTTGCAATCTTTGAGGGCGAATTGGTAGCTGCCCACTGGGGGATAGAATGAACGAACGAGGCCAATCGTTGGCCATATTCGGTATCGCGCTTCTGTTATTTGTCGGGCTTTCCTTTACCCCGCTCTTTCAGTCCGCGGAAAACCGAATCTACGACGCCATGCTCCGAACGAAACCGGGCGTACAGGAGAGGGAGGACATAGTCCTGCTCGACATTGATGATCTCGCGATTTCCGAAGTCGGTACCTGGCCATGGTCCCGTCATCGGATGGCCGAAGGCCTCGTGCTCCTGAGGGAGTTCGGTGCGGCCTTTACCGTGCTGGATATCGAGTATGTCGACCAGAGCCCGCTTGCAGTGGATTCAACGGTGCTCCGTAATGATGTACCCAACGCGGTGCGTGAGCAGCTCGCGGAAATCGAGAAGAATGTACGAGATCTCCTCCAGGCGGTCGCCGCGGGACAACTCGATCCCCAGAGCGCAGTCGAGTTTGTCCAGGATATTCCGGGCCTCCACCAGGAGGGGCGGCAAGAGCTAATGGACGAGATTCAGCAGATCGCCCGGGACAACGATGTCTACCTCGGCAACGCCGCTCGCCTGAACGGCTCCACCTACGCGACGGTCAATCTCCTCGTTGGGGAAGACCCGGCGGTGCCGGAAGAGCGGAAGGAGCTCGCCGTTGAGAAGGAGGCGATCGAGCGTATCGATCCCCGAGCTCCGGAGAGCGTAGCCGACCATCCGGACATTCGGCCGGCGATCCCGCCGGTTATCGAGGGAGCCGCGGGCCTCGGTTTTCCGAACGTTATCGTTGACGAAGACGGCGTACGGCGCCGGATCAATCTGGTCGGGCGCTACGACGAGCACTACTTCGCGCAGCTCGTCTTTCGACCCCTTCTCGACGTTCTTCAGAATCCGAACGTCGTGGTCGAGCGGAACCGGTTTATCCTCGAGGACGCGGTGCACCCGGACGAGGAAGAACCGCGAAGAATCGTAATCCCCCGAGCCAATGACGGTTCTATGTTGATCCACTGGCCGAAGGCAACCTTCATCGACAGCTTTCGTCACATCTCCTACTACGAGCTCGTGTATCACGACGAGCAACTCGCCGACCTCATCCACAACTTGAGCATCATGGAAGAGTCCGGCTATTTGCAGTACTACGAGGGGGACCGGGACCTTCTGAGAGCCTACGATTACGCAGAGTCCATTAGAGAAGACGTACTCGCCGGAGGAGACCCGGAGCAAGCGGAGGAGTACCAGGAGGTACGTACCTATTTCTTCGAAGAAGCGGGCAATCTGCTCTCCGGCGGGGCGCAGGAGACGCTCCTATCGGAGCTCGAAGCGGTTTTAGAGAGCGAGGGGCTCAGCGAGGGGCAGCGGGAGGAGCTGGAAGCGCTGCGAGAGGAGATCCCGCAGGTTTTCGAGTCCACCGCCGGCATCTACGAGAACGTAATGGAAACTCGAAACACCGTGGAGGAGGCTGTGGCCGGCTCTTACGTGATTATCGGCTTCACCGGGACGGGGACTACGGATATCGGTGTTAACCCGTTCGAAAAGGAGTACATGAACGTCGGTACCCACGCGGCCATCGTCAATACGATCCTGACCGAGGATTTCATAGATGACACACCGTGGTGGTATTCCGGACTCGTCGCCGCGATCCTCGGCCTGGCGGTAGCCCTTATAATCCAGAAGCGCTCGCCTCAGATGAGTCTTATTGTCGGCCTGGTAGTGATTCTTCTCACGGTGGGCGGCTCCTATCTCTTCTTCGCCACGGCCCACACCTATTTCCGGGTGCTGCCTCCGACGCTAACGGTCCTCGTTACGGCGGTGGCGATAAGCTTGCTCAAATTTCTCGCCATTGGTAAGGAGAAGAACTTCATTCGAAACGCCTTCTCCCACTATCTCTCTAACGAAGTCATTAACGAGATCCTCACCGACCCGCAGATGCTCGCCCTGGGGGGACAGAAGAAGGAGCTTACCGCGCTCTTTACCGACGTAAAAGGGTTCTCCTCGATTTCGGAGAAGCTCGATCCCCACGACCTCGTAAAGCTCCTAAACCGGTACCTCTCGGAAATGAGCGACATTATCCTGCAGCTCAAGGGTACCATCGACAAATACGAGGGCGACGCAATCATTTGCTTCTTCGGTGCCCCGTTGAACTTCGAGGATCACCCGAGCAAAGCGTGCCTCTCGGCGATCCGAATGAAGAAGATGGAGCGGTACTTGAACGATCATTTCCTGGAGGAGCAGATTTCCCCGAGCGCCCTCTACACGAGGATCGGCATCAACACCGGTGAGATGATCGTCGGTAACATGGGAACCCAGAACCGGATGGACTATACGATTATGGGCCACTCGGTTAACCTCGCCGCCCGCCTCGAGGGTGTAAACAAGCAGTACGGCACCTGGATACTTATGAGCCAGGCGACCTACGAGCAGACCGACGACAAATTCGAGGTTCGGCAGCTGGACCGAGTTCGGGTCGTTGGGGTGAGTGAGCCGGTTCGGCTTTACGAGCTCCTGGATGAGAAGGGAACCCTCGACCAGGAGACCCGGAACCTCTGCGAGGGCTATACCGAGGCACACGGGCTCTTCGAGGAGCGAAACTGGGAGGAGGCGCAGAAGCGGTTTAGCGAGCTCGCGGCGATGTATCCGGAGGATGGACCGGTCAAGTACTATCTCGAACGGTGTAAGTCCTTTATGAAGAAGCCTCCGGCGGAGGACTGGGACGGGGTCTTCAACCTAACGAGAAAGTAAGCGTAGACCGGGGTTCGCCCCCGGCAGCGCCTTCAGACGAAGAAGAGGCTCCTCACCGCCTCCCGATTCTTCGGGTTCTCGTACTCAGAGCCTTCGTCGCTGTACATGTAGTCGAGCAACTCCTCGTACGCCTCGACAACCTTGTG
>JBKHED010000127.1:0-5629 GCA_046540995.1 Spirochaetaceae bacterium
AAACCGTCTCTTCCTCAGCTACTACGACCTCGTAGCTTCCGAGAAGCTCGAGGGTGAGGCAAGTCGTATCGCTCACCATAACCGACGCGGATGGAACGGCCGGCGCCAACTTGCTCCTGCCAGCCCCTTTGTGTCACTATCCTGAGTTGATGAGCAGGCAGAAGCAACTCCGCTCGATGCTCTCCCTCTTTCTCAAGGGAGTCGGTATCGGCGCGGCGAACACGGTTCCCGGAGTCAGCGGCGGCACCATTGCCGCCATCACCGGCATCTACGACGGGCTGATTCACGCGATTAGCACCTTCTTTAAGGCGTGGAAGAAGAACATCCTCATTCTCGGGCCCGTGGGCCTCGGTGCTATTCTCGGCATAGCTCTCTTTGCGAGCCTGGTGGATTACCTGCTCGTCGCGCTTCCTCAGGCGACGGCGTTCTTCTTCGTCGGCCTCATCGCCGGGAGCCTCCCGTTTCTCCTGGGGCAGGTTACCGGCCACCGGCTCCGGCTGCCGCAGATTATCGCAGGGGTGATCGCGGCGGCGGTGGTAATCGTGATGGGGCTGGCCGGGCGCCCTCCGATGTCCGAGCCAATAACCACTCTCTCAGTGGCCAACAGCTTCTGGCTGCTCCTGGCGGGAGCCATCGCGGCGGCGACAATGATCATACCCGGAGTAAGTGGCTCCTTCGTGCTTCTGCTCATAGGGATGTACCAGACCTTTATCTCCGCGGTGAGCTCAGGTAACCTCCCCCTCCTGGCGGTCTTCGGAGCGGGAGCGCTCCTCGGTATCGTGGCGATCTCCCGGCTCTTAGATATCCTCTTTGCGCGATTCTACGCCACCACCTACTGGGCAATTATCGGTCTCGTGGCGGGTTCGGTGGCGGGCATCTGGCCCGGGCTTACCGGTCGGGAGCCTCTCTGGCCCTCGCTGATAGCGATAGCCGCGGGCTTTGGTCTCGCCTTCGCTTTGGGCTCGAGAAAGCGAGAGATTCCGGAGGAAGAACGTGAACACCAAGAAGTTTGAACGGGTCGCAGTCTGCGGCGGTACCCACGGCAACGAGCTAACCGGGGTATCCTTGGTGCGCAAGTGGCGGGCGGACCCGTCGCCGCTGCGAAGAGAGAGTTTTGAGGCGGAGCCGTTCCTGAGTAACCCTCGGGCGGTGGAAGAGAACCGCCGGTACATCGACCAGGATCTGAATCGCTGCTTTCTAACAAAGGAGCTTGGCGACCCGACACTCTCAGGCTATGAGCAGAACCGGGCAAAGGTGATAGACCGGCGCTTCGGCCCGAAAGGAAATGCCGCCTACGACCTCCTCATCGATCTTCATACCACCACCGCCAACATGGGCTCGACGGTGATTATCCAACGGGAGGACTGGTTCGCCCGCAAGATCGCCTCTTATCTGAGCGAGGTGGCGCCGGAGGTGAGGATTCTCGCCTACACCGGAGCCGAGGATTACCCGTTCCTGGCGGAAGTGACGGAGAACTCCATCGAGATCGAGGTGGGGCCGGTGCCGCAGGGCGTCATCCGGGCGGATGCGTTGCAACGGACCGAGGAGATCACCCACCGGATTCTGGACTATGTGGACGCCTACAACCGGGGGAAGGCTTCAGACAGGGAGCGGACCTTTCAGGTATACGCCTTTGGGCCGAACCTGGACTACCCGCGCCGAGAGGACGGCACCATCTGGTCCGCGGTGCATCCACTACGGCAGGACCGGGACTTCGAGAAAGTGGAGCCCGGAGACCCGATGTTTCTCACCTTTGACGGAGAGACGGTTCCTTTCGACGGCGCCGAGCCGGCCTGGCCGATCTTTGTCAACGAGGCGGCGTACTACGAGAAACGGTGCGCCATGACCCTCTGCAGGATAGAGAAGATCACCGCATAGCCGGCGCTCCGGCGCTGATCGACCGGAGTGACGCCACAGCGCCGCTATACGACACGCCGGCTCATATAGCTGCTGTAATCCTTGAGTAAGGGACGGTAGTCCGTCGAGAAGAGCGGCGAGGAGATGAGAAAGTCCGCGGTGGCCCTGTTGTTCGCTATCGGTACGTTGTAGAGCACCGCGATCCGAAGCAGCGCCTTGACGTCGACATCGTGGGGCTGCGGCTCCATGGGATCCCAGAGAAAGATCAGCATATCTATCGTGTTCTCACAGATCATCGCGCCCAGCTGCTGATCCCCGCCGAGGGGGCCGGACTTGAGCTTGCTGATCTTGAAGCGTCGCTTGTTCAGTAACTCGAGCTTCTTCTCGATCGCCTCCTCCACTAGGGAACCGGTGGTGCCGGTGCAAATGAGCTCGTGGGCAATGAGTATCTCGTAATTCCATTCGACCCATTCGACCAGGTCCTTTTTGCGGTTGTCGTGGGCGACGAGAGCGATTCGTTTCATCGGCATAGGGTATGGCTCCTTTTGATGAGAGTGTGATGAGGGAACGATCCCATGGCAGCTTATTGAGCGCCAAAGGGTACCAGCCCGACGAGCCCCTGTAAGTCCTGATCGGTAAAGCGCAGGCCGCCGCCGAAGAAGTAGTCCCGCTCGTCGGTGAGAGTTTCCTCCACCCCTCCGCTGAGGAAGACCCAGTTGAGCGGATTGTTTCGCTCCGGCTGGTAGAAGGGGAAGAGCGTCCCGTAGGTGCGCAAGTTCGGCGTCTCGTCACCGAAGTCAAACATCTCTGCAGAGATCTGTACCTGCTCCGCCGGGGTCAGGTCGACCCCAAAACCGCCGGTGCTCTCGATCACGCCACCCCGAAGGGTGACCGGTCCGTATCGTCGAGCGAGGAGGGCGTTGAACTTCAGCTCATCCCTGGTCTTTTCCTCGACCCTCTTATAGCTGCCCGCGTCGAACTCACCGGAAGCGTCTTGATCGACCACGGTCGTGGTGGTGCGGGTCACCCCCGCTGGAGTGTCCACCAGTCCGAGCTCATAGTATTTCTGCGGGTGCGCTTGGGACTGCTCGTTTATGCGGGGAAGGAGGCGCAGGTGAAAGTCATTCCGGGCGTCTCCGGCCTGGGCGAGATAGGATCCCTCGTAGCCGACCTGGATGCCGAGGCCCGAGAGTCTATTGACGATCTCCTCAGCCCCCGTGGCGATACTGTTAACTCGCTCGTAGAGCTCATCGTCGTAGACGATTTTGCCAACGGTGCCTTCGCCGCTCCGTATCTGCCCCGTCGCGTCCTTAACGTCCAGGGCTGAGCCCTCGACGGTTTGCAGGGTCCGATTGAGAGAGGCGAGTGAAGCTTGCACCTCCGTCAGGGAGGCGGCTATCTGTTCATCGTTTTCCGCGAGGAGCGCCTCGATTCGAGCGGTGATGGCGGCGGTGTTTTCCAGGATCATAGAGACCCGATCGAGCTCCGCGTCGCTCCGGCTGTCGACCTGCTGCACCACTCGCTCGATGGAGGTGAGGGTGCTCGAGAGAAGCTGAAGATTCTGCTCCAGGAGAATTCGGGTTGAGTCGCTAGCGAGACGCACATTTTCTATGATTTCGTTTAGGTCTCCGTAGGTACCTTCCGTGGCAAACTGCTCCCGGAGCTCACGAATAAAGAGCGCCGCCTCGTCTCCCACATCCTGCATGGAGCTCAGGGCACCACCGAAGTCTCCGGTGCTCTGCACGTTTCGTATCGTCTCGCCTTGTTGCACCAACCCGCCCGTCCGGTCTCCGGGATCTATCGCAACCACCGAGGTGCCGAGAAGGGATGAGGGCTGCTTACTAATCACCGCGTCCTCGTAGATCTGTACGTCCTCCCGGATTTCCAGGGTAAGCTTTGCCTTGCCCTCGACAAGCTCGATTCTCCTGATCTGCCCCACGTCGACTCCCGCCATGCGGACCCCGGAGTCGACGATAAGCCCCGAGGCGTCATCCATGAAAACCGTGATCGTGTAGGCGTCTCCGCCGGCGATGTTGTCCACAGTCATCAGGATATAGCTCACGCTGCTCACCCCGATAACGAGAAAGAACAAGCCTACTTTCGCCAGTCTGGACACCGATTCGCCTCCGAAACCTAAACCTTCAGGGAGGTAAATGAGTTTTCTATGAACTTTCGAACCATCGGATGCCCCGAGGCCGCTACCTCGTGCGGGGTACCGGCCTCCGCGATCGTTCCATCATGAAGAAAGGCGATCTTGTCGGAAATGCGAAAGGTCGCCTGAATATCGTGGGTTATGAGGATGCAGGTCAATCCGAGCTCCTTGTTAACCCGAAGCACCAGGTCGTTTATGGTCTCCCCGAGGACCGGGTCTAGGCCGGTGGTAGGCTCATCGAACAGCAGTACCTCCGGCTTGGTAACCAGGGTCCGAGCGACGCCGACCCGCTTTTTCATACCCCCGGAGAGCTCGGCGGGGTTCTTCCTTTCTATCCCTGGAAGTCCGATCCAATCCAACTGCTCCTTGACGAGTCGCCGGATCTCGTTCTGGTCCTTCATGTTCAGCACCTCTCGGAGCGGAAAGGCGATATTCTCCTCCACGCTCATGGAGTCGAAGAGTGCCGCACCTTGAAAGGAGTATCCAAAATGGCGGCGAATTTCAACGAGCTCATCCTCGTCCGCATCGACAACGCTCCTGTCTCTGAAGAATATATCACCCTCGTCGGGCTCGAGTATGCCGATCATGTGCTTTACCAGGACGCTCTTGCCGCACCCGCTCTGCCCGATAATGGCGGTAATCGCGCCCTCTTCGAAATCGAGGGAGACGCCGTCGAGAACGAGCAGCTCCTCAAAGGATTTTCGCACGTTACGCACCCGTATTATCGGTTCCATCGCTACCAGACCATCTCAGTACACCAGAGCGAGCATTATGGAGGCGAGGACGTAGTCCGCCACGAGAATACTCACCGATGCGGTAACCACCGCCTTTGTAGAGCTCTCCCCCACCCCCCGGGCACCGTTGCTGGCGTTATACCCGTAGAAGGTACAGATCACCGAAACGATGAACCCCATAATCGCCGCCTTCACTATGCCGGAAATAATGTCCCTTGGCTCCAGATCCCGAAGCATCGTGTCGAGATAGGCTGCGGAGTCCACGCTCAGCCCCCAGACCGCCACGGCGTAGGCGCCGGAGATGGCGACCACGTTTGCCAGAGCGGTAAGGGCGGGAAACATAATCACCGAGGCCCAGACCCGGGGAACCACGAGATAGTGAATCGGATTGACCGACATCGTCTCCATTGCGTCGATCTGTTCGGTCACCCGCATGCTTCCGAGTTCCGCGCTCATGGCGGAGCCGTTCTTACCTATGAGCATAAGGGTTGTGATCACCGGCGCAAGCTCCCTCGAAACGGTCCACGCCACCGCCGAGCCCGCCACCACCTCCGCTCGAAAAAGGCTCAGCAGGTCCACGATCTGGAGGGAGAAGATCATACCGATGGCAAGGCTCGAAAGGGTAATGACCGGAACCGACTGAACACCGATGTGTTCCATCTGCTCCAGAAGGAGCCGCCACCGTAGAGGGCGCCGCGGCGTTAGTCTGAGGATATCCCCGAGAAAGATGGCGAAAGATCCGAGCCATTCGAGAATTCCAAGCAGTTTTAGTCGCAGCTCTCCAAACATGCCGATTCTCGGGACATTCTGCAGAGTTGACCGCTACCGTGTCAACGAACGCAAATCGGCGTCGGCATCTGGCAGTTCGGCGGGAATGGGGAAGAGC
>JBKHED010000128.1:0-5450 GCA_046540995.1 Spirochaetaceae bacterium
CCCAGCCGTCGCCGGTAGATCCTGGAGCGAGGAAGGAGTTGACTTGGGGGCTGAGAAAGTCGTGGTGAGCCTGCGTGTGAATCGGATCGATCTGCGCCTCTTCATCGTAGAAGGTGAGCAATGGAACCCAGAGCCGAGGAATCCCCTCCGGATAGAGTGCGTCGAGGAGTGCTTCTCGCTGTTCCAGAACCTTTTCCATCCGTTGCCTCCCTGCCTATTCTAGCACCATTTTAGCGGATATACGGATCGTACCACAAATGCGGAGAATTCGGCATTTTGCGTAGTCCTGGCACTCTACGTTTCTTTCGGTATCGCTCCGTATCCCTCTATGAAGAGCGTATCCCAACCCTGAACGTAGAGAGCGTGGACCTCCAGAGCGTTGTCCCCTAGGAGCAGATAATGACACAGGAACTGATTGAAAGGGCAAGTGTGGAGGAACTCACGAAGGGGTATCTCTTTGACAATGAACGGCAGGAGTACCTCTGCCTTCTTTGTGGCAACAGCTTCAAGAGGCACTACGTATACATCTTCGAGGAGAGTGCCGTGGAGGCCGCAGGGGCGATAGAGCTTCACGTCGCCGAAGAACACGGCTCACCGTTTGAGACCTACATAGCGCTCGACAAGCGAACTACAGGTCTAACGGAAAACCAACGGGAGATGCTTGCCCTGTTTCACCAGGGGCTTTCGGACAGGGAGATTCAGGAGCGGCTGGAACAGGTGGCGCTTTCTACCATCAGGAACTACCGCTTCTCCCTGCGAGAAAAGCGACGTCAGGCGAAGCTGTTTCTCGCGGTTCTGACTAATCTGATAAGACGGTTCGAACCGGGAAACACGTACAAGCAGAATGAGGTTAATCGGATTCTCGAGGAGGCGTACTCGGATTACGTGACCATTAGACGGTATTTGGTGGACTACGGATTTCTGAACCGTAAGCCGGACGGATCTCTCTACTGGGTCCGAATAGAACAGTAACAAAGCTGTTGATAGAATAGCGCTCGATGAACAACAACGAATCTTCAGCAATTGGGGAGGTCGCCTTGGGCGACCTCCCGGCACGGATCCCGGTAGAGGGAACCTACAACGTGAGAGACCTGGGGGTATACACTTCCCGAACTGGTCGCCCCCTTCGCAGGGGGGTCTACTACCGAGCCGACAATCTCGGCATGCTGACCCCGAAAGGGGGGGAGCAGTTGCTCGAACTCGGGCTCCGCGCCGTGATTGACCTGCGCACTGCCCAGGAAATGCGCGTCCGGCCGAACCGCTTCGGTGAACGGCCCGAAATCCGATACTACCCGGTCGACCTCGTGGGAGACAGCCACGAGATCATCTCCCGGGGCGATACCATCGTCTCGAACCAGATGGAGGAACGGTCAGAGAAGGGCTTCTTCGCCGACCCAGCGGGGCGCCTCATCACCATCTATTCCACCATGCTCGATCATCAGGGAGCGGCGTTTCGGCGCGCGATTTCTCTTCTTGCGCAGCCCGACGCAAGCCCGGCACTCTTTCACTGCGTGGCGGGACAGGACCGAACCGGTCTCATCGCCGCGTTCCTTCTCTCGGTGGCGGACGTCTCGGAAGAGACCATTGTCTTTGATTACGCCGCCACGGCGCAGTACAACGTTCGCCGATACCTGGACGAGAACGGTGAGGCGATTTGGGGCATGCCGATAGAAACCGCCGCCGAATATGGTTCTCAGTTCTGTCCCCCGGAGGCGATGGAAGGGACCCTCGCTCATCTTCGTCACCGCCACGGCGGTGCCGTAAGGTATCTCGAGACGATCGGCATTACCAGCAGAGAGCTCGAGACGATCCGCGAGAAGCTCCTGAGCTAATCACCAGCGCTCGCAAATGCTCCGGGGCGGTCTCGGGCGGTTTCCCCCACTCCTCCGGCCTCCCTATATTGTATTTGTAAGGAGCAGTCGATGAGCAATGAACTAACGGTAGCGGACGCCCGACGAGTGGTTGACCCCAAGCAGCTTCCATTTCAGGGGACCGCGGAGGTCGAGCCGAGTGAGGAGATAATCGGCCAGGATAGGGCGATTAGGGCTCTCGAGTTCGGTCTGCAGGTTTCCGGGGAGGGTTTCAACGTCTACGTCTCCGGTCCTCCCGGAATCGGTAAGAAGACCTCCGTCAAGGAGTTCGTGGAACAGCTTGCCAGCCAGAAACCTACTCCGTCGGACTGGTGTTTCGTTCACAACCATAGAGAACCGTACGAACCCCGGGCGATCCGCCTGGATCCGGGAAAAGGGCGAGACTTCAGCGATGACATTGATGAACTGAAGGAGTTCATCCAGCGTGACATCCCTGGTCTTTTCGAGAGTGACGAGTATTCGTCCAAGCGAGAGGAGACCCTCCGGGAGGTTCAGGAGAAGGGTCAGAACGCCCAGGCGGAGATTCGTGAGAAGGCCCAGGAGAAGGGCTTCGTACTGCAGCAAACCTTTGTGGGCACCGCCCTGGTTCCCGTGAAGAACGGGGAACCTCTCCGAGATGAAGACCTGCAGAACCTCCCGCAGGAGGAACAGGAGCAGATCGAGCAGCGTCGTCAGGAACTCCAGGACGAGGTCAAGGACATTCAGAAGCGGTATCGCCGCCTCGACCGGGAGGCTAAGGACAAGGTAAAGGAGCTCGACAGAGACGCCGTTCGTTCCCGCCTGGAAGGTCCCCTAGAGGATCTGCGGGAGAAATACGAAGGCCACGATGCGGTCCTTGCGTACCTGGACGACGTAGAGGAGGATGTTCTCGACAACATCGACACCCTTAAGAGCGATCCGGAGCAACAGGGGCAACAGGTGCCGCCGCAGGTGCGCCAGCAAATCGAGGCGTTGAAGCAGCAATTCTTCAAAAAATACCAGGTGAATGTTGTGGTTGATAACTCGCGGCGAGAGGGCGCTCCGGTTGTGACTGAGCTCAATCCTACGTACAACAACCTTGTCGGTCGGATCGAGAAAGAGATGCAGATGGGCGCGCTCAACACCGATTTCACCCTTATCAAGCCCGGGGCGCTCCTCCAAGCGAACGGAGGCTTTCTCGTTCTTACGGTGGAGGATGTTCTGAGAAACCCCTACAGCTGGGAGGGACTCAAGCGCGCCCTCAAGAGCAATGAGCTGCGAATTGAGGAGGTTCAGGAGCAGCTCGGACTCATGTCGATTAAGACCTTGCGACCACAGCCGATACCGCTAGACCTCAAGGTAGTCCTAATCGGACGGCCGATTATTTATCAACTGCTCCATCAGCTCGATCCGGACATGCAGGAGCTCTTCAAGGTTAAGGCGGACTTTGACGTGGAAATGGAGTCCAACGCGGGGAACAGCAGGAGCTTTATGAGCTTCCTCGCCTCTATCGTGGAGCGGGAGAAGCTGCCGCCCCTCAATGGAGAAGCGGCGGCGGCGATGATGGAGCACGCGCATCGAGTCGCGGAGCACAAGGAGAAGATCTCCACCCGTTTTGGAGAACTCTCGGACGTTCTGCGAGAGGCGGGATTCTGGGCCACCCAGGAGGGTGCGAAGGAGATCACCGGGAACCATGTAAGACGCGCCCTGGAGGAGAAGATCTACCGCTCCTCGATGATCAAGGAGAAGATCGTGGATCTGATCAACCGCGGCACCCTTCTTATCGACACCGATCAGCAGGTGGTAGGCCAGGTGAACGGTTTGTCGGTCATGATGCTCGGAGACTTCACTTTTGGTCGGCCGAATCGAATAACCGCAACCGTAGCCGCCGGACGGGATGGGGTCGTGGATATCGAGCGCGAATCGAAACTTGGGGGGCCCATTCACAATAAGGGGGTGCTCATTCTCTCGGGTTTTCTTTCAAAGCAGTTTGCCCGCCACTCCGCTCTCTCAATGTCCGCTCGTCTCGTTTTTGAGCAGAGTTACTCCGGGGTAGAGGGAGATAGCGCCTCCTCCGCGGAGCTCTACGCCCTTCTCTCGGTTCTCTCGGAGACACCGGTCAGACAGGGCATCGCAGTAACCGGATCGGTAAACCAGAACGGTGACATTCAAGCTATCGGAGGAGTAAACGAAAAGATCGAAGGCTTCTTTGATGTGTGCAGCGTGAAGGGTCTGGACGGCACTCAGGGAGTGGCAATTCCGGCGAGCAATGTACAGAACTTAATGTTGAGGCAGGATGTGGCTGAGGCGATAGAGGATGGAAAGTTTCACCTCTGGTCCGTGAGCCGGGTTGAGGAGGGTATCGAGCTCCTCACCGGCGTTAGCGCTGGAAGCCGGGATGAGTCGGGGGTTTTTCCGCGGGAGTCGATCTTCGGACGGGTGGAACGGAAGCTTACCGACTTTCAGGCTGTCCTTCGCTCTTTTGGAGTAAATGGAGAAAATCAGAGCAGTTAGCCCCAGATGGGAACCGTTGAAATCGTCACGAGCATCGTCCTGCTGATGCTCCTGGCCGGCCTGGTTCGGGGCGGGGCAGCAAAGCTAAACCTTCCGGTCCCCGTTTCGCTCTCTTCGACGCTACCGGTGCAGGAGTTCGGTGTGCTAGCCGGGCGACTGCGACCGCGAACGGTTAATCCGGAAGAGATCGTGGTCCTTCAGGGAAAAGCGGTCTCCAACTGCCTCCTCTACGAACTCGACCGGAACGCTCTCCTGCGCCTCGGGTTCACGTTTCGGCTCTCCTCTGAGTAAGTTTGACTTGTAAGGAGGCAGATAGTGCCGCGAGCAATCAACGCCATCGTAACGAACTACATTCACGAAGGGAAGCAGCTCGACGAAAAGAGCGGCTCCATGATCCTAACGGTGGGGCGCATCGGAACTCTCGTCGGTCGGGGCAGCCTCGACTTTGGAGGCGGTGAGTTTGCACCGTCTCCGACGGCATGGCAGGAGCCGGTGAAGGCGAGTCCCGACGACAAGTACGGTTGGTGGCATCTGGAGCCGGGAAGCTACCTTCTCGAGTTCAACGAGTCGATTCTGCTCGAAGATGGCGAGCGGGCAGTGCTGCAAATCTGGGAACAGGTCGCCCGCACCGGCGTTGCACACCCCACGGAACTCATCGTTGCATCACGGGAGCCTCTGGCCACGGTGATGCAAGTAGGCACCCCAGGGGTAGATATCAAGGAGAACGCCCGTATATCCCGGGTGCTTCTATTGGAGTAGGCGATGCACGCAGACCGTTACGAGTTCGGCTCCATAACCATCGATGGTCACGACTACGATTACGACCTGGTTATCGAGTCAGGGACGATAAGGAAGCGGGTGAAAAAACCCTCGAAACCGCTAAAGGCTGAGTACGGGCACACCCCGCTGTCGGCGAGGGAGGAGATTCCTCTCTCGGGTAGACGCCTCATCATCGGAACCGGCGCCTACGGCCGTCTGCCGGTTCTCGAGGAAGTGTACAACGAGGCGAGGGAGCGGGGTATCCAAGTGGATACCATGCCGACGCCGGAGGCGATCAAGCATCTCGATGAACCGGACACGGACTTCATACTTCACCTTACCTGCTAG
>JBKHED010000129.1:0-5401 GCA_046540995.1 Spirochaetaceae bacterium
TTTTATTCCACGGGAATGCGAATCTTGAATGTCGGGCTCGGATGACGCTCGAGCTCGAGGGTCCCCCCTATCTGGGAGACCAGCGCACGGATGAGCCCGAGGCCGGAACTGCCGGCCCCAGTGAGCTCCACATCCTCCGGGATGGGAGGGCCATTCTGTGAGATGGTCATGAGGTAGCTTTCGGATGTTGCGGGCTCCTCCATCCTGACCAGGAAGCGAGGCGTCTCATCCGCCGGGAAGCCGTGCTTGATCGCGTTCGTGGCGATCTCATTCAGAATCAGGCCTAGGGCGGTAGCCTTGTCCGTCTGCAGCGTAATCTCACCGATATCGATCGTTAGCTCCACGTTCTTGTCCGGATGAAAGGAGAAGAGGTCCGTGAGCAGATCCGACACGTACGGCCCCATGGCGACCGTTTCAACCGCGTCTTTCTGGTAGAGCGTGTCGTGGATATGGGCGATCGTGCTAATCTGCCCCCGTATGTCGGAGAGGTCTTCCTTTGTGCCAAGATCCTGATCTTTGAAATTCACGAGGGTGGAAACCATAAGCAGGTGGTTTTTGACCCGATGGTTCAGTTCCCGCATGAGCTGGCGATTCGCTTTGAGGGCGGCTTCGCGCTGCTCCTCGACCTGCTTCCGCTCGGTGATGTCAATCACGAACTCCACGGCCTCCCGTTCATCCAAGCGAGCACCGGCGAAGAGCCCCCACCATTTGGTTCCGTCGGGACGAACGAGCTCCTTTTCGTAGGGCTTGAAGCGTCCGTTCCTCTTGAGCTCTTCGAAGACTTCCCGGGTCTTTGGCATCCACTCGGGGAGGGTGACCGTCTCCGAGCTCAACTCGCCCCGTTCCAGCTCCGCCCGGTCGTGACCAATCATGCGAAGGAAAGCGTCGTTCGCATCGAGAAAGGTGCTCTCCATGTCGAAAAAGAGGACCCCTACCGACTCTATGCTCATCGCTCGATTCAGACGCTCTTCGCTCATGCGCAGAGCCGCCTCGGTCTCACGCAGCTCCGTGATGTCGGTAACGACGGCGACCGC
Organism: Spirochaetaceae bacterium; assembly: GCA_046540995.1. GTDB lineage: Bacteria > Spirochaetota > Spirochaetia > DSM-27196 > Alkalispirochaetaceae > CAYZHV01. Next base: position 1,035 of record JBKHED010000129.1, read on the forward strand.
CGAGACAATCTCGCCTGTCTCGTTATGGACGGGAACCGCGGAGTTCAGAATGGTCTTGCGACTCCCGTCGAAGCACTCGATATCGATCCGCTCGTCGAAGGATGACTCGCCCCTCGAGAACGCCCGGCCCAAGGCCCATTCCTCCACCGGCTCGCCGGTGTCGGCCCACCACCCCTTGTATTCAGTAAGCTTTTCGATCGGCAGGTGCTGCGCACCGCCCCAAATCCTCTCAACCGCAGCGTTGGTCCAGGCGATCCCGCCCTTCTCATCGGCGATGAAGACTCCGACCGGAAGAACGTCCAAAACTCTCTGCAAAAGCAAATCGCTCCGGGTTGTGATTTCCCGGGTCTTCCGCTTGAGCTCGGCGTTCTCTTTACGCAGTCTGGCTACTTCATGTTCGAGGTGCTCCAGGTTATCGGTACTCCTGTTTTCGGTCACAATGATACGTCTTCCTTGGCGCAGATGCGCTTGCGTCATAATACCACGCCGTCGGGCGGTGGGTAGGGGGACGACACATAAGGGGTACTTACACCGTGATGGGGAGAAAGTCAACGGTCTTTTAGAGTATTTTAATATCACGGAGATAGATAGTGCATGCTCGGCGCGCCGGCTTGCGTTCGGCTCTTGACAACTCCGGAAACTCCGCCTAAGATTACCTTAGTTAACTTATATCACCAAGGACAACTCTCGCTCTCCCCGGGGATACGCGTCCGGAACACCGCGGGTGAGCTCCGTTAGAGGAGGATCTATGAGCGTCGGTATTGAGAAGCTTCAGCCGGGGGATCGCGCCCGGGTCGTCGGCTACGGCGGAACTGACAAGGAGTATAGGAGGAAGCTCCTATCCATGGGACTGACCAGAGGTACGGAGCTTCGGTTCGTGAAGCGGGCTCCCCTGGGAGACCCGGTAGAAATCGAAGTCCGTGGATTCGCGCTTACCCTACGGCGCACGGAGGCGAGGGTACTTGAGCTCGAAATAGTCGCACGGGAGGCTGAACATGCAGTCTGACAGAATACGTGTCGCGGTAATCGGGAACCCGAACACCGGCAAGACGACGCTCTTCAACGGGCTCACCGGTAGCCGCCAGCGGGTCGGCAACTGGCCCGGGGTTACAGTTGAGAAGAAGGAGGGCGTGGTCGCCCTGAGCGGTATGGACCAGGTACTCACCTCACCCTACCTTCCTACTCCCGGCCACACGGAGCAGCCAATCGTGGGAGAGGCCAAAACACGCCTCGGTGAGGTGGAGCTTGTGGACCTCCCGGGTATCTACACCCTCTCCGCCTCCTCGGAGGATGAGATCATCGCCAGGGACTACCTGTTGAGCGGGGAGGCGGACTTGGTTATCGACATTGTCGATGCAAGCAATCTGGAACGGAACCTCTACCTTACTCTGCAACTTATCGAGATGGGCCTGCCTGTTCTGGTAGTCCTGAACAAGATGGATATGGCCAAGAAAGAGGGGATCACTATCGACGTGGACCACCTTTCAAAGCATCTCGACACTCCGGTGGTTGCCATTTCCGCGGTCACTACCGAGGGTATCAGGGACTCCCGTAACGCGCTGCAGGCCGCCCTTTCGGATAAGCGAGGCTCTACCGCTACCGTCTCCTATCCGGAGGTCGTGGAAAGCGTGGCCGAGGGGTGGAAACCGCGGCTCTCGCCCCTGGCGGAACGGTTCGGCGTCGAGTCCCGCTGGCTCTCGCTGCAGCTCCTCGAAGGGAACGCGGCGCTATCCTCCCGGGTCGTCGAAGCGGATGTGCTGAACTTCGGCGATATCGAGGAGGCCCAGAACGAGGTGGAGAAGAAGGCCGGCGACGAGGCGGACATTATCCTCGCCGACGCCCGGTACGGGTTCATCCACGGTGTTGCCAAGGATGTGATGAAACGGGGCATTAGCCGTAAGCGGTTTACCGAGGTGCTTGACCGATTTGCTCTGAGCCGTGTGACGGGAATCCCGATTTTCCTCGCGGTTATGTATCTTGTTTTCTGGCTCACCATCGCCGTGGGCGGCGCCTTTATCGATTTCTTCGATATCTTGTTCGGTACCGTCTTTGTAGACGGTTTCGGAGAGCTCCTTGGTGCTGTCGGATCCCCGGAGTGGCTCACCCAATTCCTTGCCGGGGGTATCGGCTCCGGTATCCAGACCGTAGCGACCTTCGTCCCTATTCTCTTCTTTATGTTCGGGCTCCTTGCGCTCTTGGAGGATTCCGGCTACATGGCCAGGGCGGCCTTTGTGATGGACCGGTTTATGCGCTGGATCGGTCTGCCGGGGAAGTCCTTTATCCCGATGATGGTCGGTTTTGGCTGTACCGTGCCTGCGATTATGGGAACGAGAACCCTCGAGTCGAAGAAGGATCGGTACATGACGATATTCATGTCTCCCTTTATGAGCTGTGGGGCGCGGCTGCCGGTCTACGCTCTCTTTGCGGCGGCCTTCTTTCCCGCCTTTGCCGGGGGCGTGGTCTTCTCGCTCTACCTGGCGGGCATCGTTCTTGCGGTAATTACCGGACTGCTGCTCAAGCGAACTCTCTTTCGGGGCGAAGTCTCCCATTTCATTATGGAGCTCCCTCCATATCATAAGCCGCGAGTCGGTCACATACTCCGGACGGCGTGGCACCGTCTCCGCCTCTTTGTCGTTCGGGCCGGTATTACCATAACCGTCGTCGTGACGATTCTCGCCGGCCTCAACTCCTTCGGCATCGATGGCTCCTTCGGGCAGGAGGATACCGAAGACTCGGTGCTCTCCGCCATCGGTAAGACGATCACTCCAATCTTTACACCCATGGGTGTGGAGCAGGATAATTGGCCCGCCACGGTCGGCCTCTTCACCGGGCTCTTTGCCAAGGAGGCGGTTGTCGGAACCCTCAACTCCCTTTACGCCATGGACCAAAGCGAACCGGAGGCGGCGGCCGCAAGCGAGGAGTCCTTCGACTTCTGGGGCGGCATCGGTGAATCCTTTGCCACCATACCGCAGAACCTCGCTGGGGTGGGCGCAGGCTTGGCGGATCCCCTCGGCCTCGGCCTGGTGGGACAACCAGAGGAGGCGCTGGTGGATGAACTGGGGACCGACGGCGCGCTGTTTACCCGGATGCGAGGGCGTTTTACGACCGTCGGCGCCTACGCCTACCTTCTATTCGTTCTTATATACTTCCCCTGCGTCGCAGCCCTCGGTGCGGCGGTTCGGGAGATGGGCTCGTTCTTTGGGTGGCTCCTGGTGGGCTACCTGACGGTGCTTGCCTGGGCGCTCTCTACGCTGCTCTACCAGTTTGCCTCCGGACCGCAGCTCCTGCCGTCAGTGATCGCCTTCGGTCTCATCGGCCTCATCGTCGTGACCTTCGCGGCGATCGGCAGTCGAGAGTCTCACAAGAGGGCGATGGCCGCATGATCCTGAGCAGAGTGAAGCGCCTCCTCCAATCCGTGGAGGAGGCGTCTCCGTTGCAGGTAGCCGTGGATCTAGGCGTGGATCGGGGGATGGCTGTGGCAACCCTTGAGCATCTCTGCGCCATGGGCAAGGTGGTCCGGCGGAGCCCGAGCTCCGCTGCCGGGACTCCGGGGTCCGGGCTCGGGGAGTGTGGAGAGCGGATCGGCTGCGCGAGTTGCCCTCTGGTGCGGGTCTGTGACTCTCAGTCGGAGGCGGGAACAGCGGCGGGCCCCGGGGCTACGCGGCTAGAAGAGGAGGTGCTCTACGCATGGGCAACGAATTGACCGGTACCCTCGTGGGACGTACACTGCACGTAGTGACTGCCCAACTCACCGAAACGCAAGAATCCTACGTCGAGACCATCTACCGCCTCGAGTCCGATCGACGCGTGGCCCGGGTCAAGGAGATCGCCGCGACCCTCGGCGTGAGCTCCCCGGCGGTAACCAAGACCCTTAAGAGCCTCGCGGAGCTCGATCTCGTCGAGTACGAACCCTACGGCTTGGTTAGCCTCACCGAGGAGGGACGGAGGATCGGCAGGGACCTGCTCCTGAGGTATCGCGCTACCGAAGACTTCCTTCGCTCCGTCCTCGGCGTCGCGCCGGAACTGGCCGAGGAGGTGGCCGACAGCTTCGAACACCATATGCCCGCCTCGGTCCTCTGTCGTCTCGTGCAGTTCGTTGACCACTACAAGAACAGCGTGGAGAAGAAGTTTGCCTGGAAGCATTCCTGTGCGCACCTCTGCGAACGATACGATCGGCAGGACTGTCTGTTGGAAGAGGAGGAGATGCACACTCTGGATGAGGGTCACTCTTGAAGCTCTGACCACGCCTCCGTCTGGTAGGCGAGCTCCTTCTTAGTCGCTTTGTCCAACTGGGAGAGGATCTTCTCGTCGATCCGTTGATTCTCGAGAGATACCGAGAGGTTCATCAGGTGCCGAACGTACTGATC
>JBKHED010000130.1:0-5371 GCA_046540995.1 Spirochaetaceae bacterium
CCGCTCGGTCGGGCGCTCACCTTTCCCCCTTCATCGAGGAGAAACTGGAGCACGTTGGAGGAAGGAAGCTCAATGTCCCTCGCCTCCTGCCCGGAGGCCATGTCCCGGGTGACCCCGGTCAGAATGTCCCGCATGGTAACGACCCGACCTGTTCCGAACCTCTTCGGCGGATCGGTCCGCAGCCGGTTCATAAGGCCGTCCATAATCTCCTTGCCCTGGGGCCCTTCGAAGTACTTGGAAATGGTGAGCTCCTCGTAGTAGCCGAACTGGTCATAGAGCTCGTTTAGTCGGTCGAGAACGCTCTTCCCCTGCGAGCGGAGGTAGAGCGCCATCTCTATGGCGAGAAGCGCCGCGGAGATCGAGTCCTTGTCGCGAACCTCCGGGTTGAGTAGATAGCCGTAGCTCTCCTCTCCGCCGAGAACGTAGCTCCCCAGGGAGGGGTCGGCGTCGAGCTCGCGCATTACCGAGGCGATATGCTTAAAGCCGGTGAGGGTGTCGTAGACCAGCGCGCCGTAATGCTCGGCGATTTCCCGTTGGAGCTCGGTGGTAACGATAGTTTTGATAAATACAGGCTTGTCCGGCAGGGTCCCCTGCTCCTTTCGCCCCCCCAGCACGTAGTCCGCATAGAGCGCCCCGAGCTGATTTCCCGTTACGAGGCGGAACTCCTTTCCGTCCTTCTCAGGGACGGCGATGCCGATCCGGTCGGCGTCGGGATCGGTCCCGATAACCACGTCGGCCTTCTTCTTCTTGCCGAGCTCCAGAGCCATGGTGAGAGCCGAGGCCTCCTCGGGGTTGGGAGACTTCACCGTCGGAAACTCTCCATCCGGTTCCCGCTGTTCGGGCACGGTGTGCACCGTCACCCCGAACTCTCCGAGGACCCGTTCGACCATCATCGCTCCGGTGCCGTGCAAAGGCGTGTAGACCACCGTCACCTCGCTGCCCCGCTCAGTGAGGAGCTCCGGGCGGACGGCGGTGCGTTTCACCATTTCCACGAACTGTGAGTCCAGGGGCTCATCGATCTCCTCGATGAGCTCCTTCTCCTTCGCCTCAGCCTCGTCCATAAGCGGAATCTCGCCGGTCACCGCCATCACCTGATTGATGATCCCTTTGTCGTGTGGTGCGACCACCTGAGAGCCGTCACTCCAGTAGACCTTGTAGCCGTTGTACTCCGGGGGGTTGTGACTGGCGGTTATGACAAGCCCCGCGGAGCAGTTCAGCATCCGAACGGCATAGGAGAGCTCCGGAGTGGGGCGCAGGGAGGAGAAGAGATACGCCTTGATACCGTGAGCGGCAAACACTCGAGCCGCCTGCATGGCAAACTCCCGGGAGTACCGTCGAGAATCGTACGCTATAGCCACCGAGCGGGAGCCTCGTCCGTCAGGGTCGCCCTGCTCGTTTACGTACTGGGCGAAGCCGGTGGTGGCTCGACCAACCACAAAGGGGTTCATACGGTTGTAACCGCCACCGATGACGCCCCGGAGGCCGCCGGTTCCAAACTCGAGGTCCGTATAAAACCGGTCTTCCAGTTCCGTCCACTCCTCCTCTTGGAGAAGGGACTCGACTTCCGTGGTGAAGGTTTCGTTCTTTTCCTGCTTTAGGTACGCTTCCGCTCGCGCTTTGATCTCTTCCCGTTCCATACTGCTGCTACTCCTATCGCATTAACATAATCGGCCGCTCAACCGTTGAGCAAGTAACGCCGAAGCTCATCGACTGAATGGACGGTCACCTCCGCTCCCGAGTCCTGAAGGGTTTCGAGGGTGCGAAATCCCCAGCTAACCGCTACGGCTCCCACCCCTGCGTTTCGCGCGGTCTCCATATCCACCTCCGAGTCTCCAACCATGCACGCCTCCTCTGGAGCCACATCCACCCGCTCGAGAATGTGAAGCAGGGAGGTAGGATCAGGCTTGGGCGGAAACCGATCATCGAGCCCAATGATCGCGGCGAAATACCTCCGCGGAAGAAGCGCCGCAACCGTCTGCTCCGCCATCTCGTGCGGCTTGTTGCTTAGAATTCCGAGAGAGACATTCGCCTCGACCAGAGCCGCGAGAAGCTCCTCCGCCCCCTCGTAGGGGACCGTCCTGTCCGCCGGGTGTTTCCGGTAGTACTCCAACCACGCCTCCCTGATCGAAGGGAGCACTTTTTTTGGGTCCGAGCCCTCGGGAAGGGCGCGCTCGGAGAGCTCGTCGAGCCCCCAGCCAACCATGTCGTAGTACGCCTCCTCGGGATGGGTGGGAAAACCGTGCTGTTTGAGCGCGTGGTTCATGGCACCGGCTATATCACCAATTGTGTCCAAGAGGGTTCCGTCCAAATCGAAAATGACTGCTTTGTACTTCACGGGGCAAAGGTACGCCGGGAGCGCCTATTTCCTCAAGCCGCCCTTACCGCCCACGCACACAGGTGGGGACGGCAGAGAGGCTGTTGTCTCTGTCGCGCTCGCGAGTCAGAATGGGGCGATGGGAAGAAAGAAGCGCCATGCCCGGGGAAGCCCGGAAGCGCGCACCGGGCGGCTCAAAGGGGCTGAGGGGTTCGACCGGTATTTCGCAGAGCTCTTCGAAGAGCGCTGGGAGAGACTTCGGGGGGCGCTGGGCGAGTCGAGCGGCTATTTGACCCTCCGGGAGGGGCTCCGAAGAGAATACTATCTCGACCGTGCCTCGGTGATCCCGGCCCGGACCCTGCGGGTAGACGAGACGGCGAAGATCCTCGATCTCTGCGCGGCTCCGGGGGGTAAGAGTCTCATCCTGGCGCTGCGAATGCCGGAGGACGCCGTTCTCACGGCGAACGACCGCTCCAGGCAGCGTCTCGGGCGGCTGCGACGGGTGCTGGAGGAGCATCTCCCGGAGGCTATCCTGGAACGGGTCGAGGCGACCGGGCATGACGCGGCGCTCTGGGGTAAGATGCAACCGGAAAGCGTCGGAGCCGTCCTCGCCGACGTTCCCTGCTCCTCGGAGCGCCACCTGCTCTCCTCACCGCCCCATCTCGCCCAATGGAGCGAGTCGCGGATCACCCGACTCGGCAAGCAGGCCGTGGGCATTCTCGCCTCCGGCTTCGACGCCCTCGAGCCCGGAGGCTCCCTCGTCTACTCAACCTGCGCCCTCTCCCCGGAGGAGAACGACGCGGTGGTGGAGCGCCTCCTGCGGCGGCGCGGCAACGCCTGCGAGATAGACCCTCCGGGAGAGAGGGAGCTCGCGACGATCTGCGACGGCATCATCCCGACGAGCGCCCTAGAGCGTACAAGGCTCGGCTACCAGATTCTACCGGATCGGGCCAACGGAAGCGGACCGATCTACTTCGCTCGCCTTCGCAAAGCGGGGCAACTTTAGTAGACTCCACCGCCGTGGATGAACTACTGACGCAGCTGAACCCCGAACAACGTACCGCCGTTACAACCACCGAAGGGCCCCTTCTCATTATCGCCGGCGCAGGCTCCGGCAAGACCAGGGTGATCACCTTTCGGATCGCCTACATGCTCTCTCGAGGGATCGATCCCAAGGAGATACTCGCCCTTACCTTTACGAACAAAGCGGCAAATGAGATGAAACAGCGGGTAAAGGAACTCGCCGGACCGCAAGCGAAGGAGCTCACGGTCTCAACCTTCCACGCGTTCGGTCTCTCGATCCTACGCCGTTACTTTCGTGCCGTGGGGCTTCGGGACAATTTTACCATTTACGACGCCGCCGACCAGATCGCCCTACTCAAGGAGACCGCCCGGGAGGAGGGCATCTCCCCGGAGGAGCTTCAGCTCTCGGAGCTGATCGGCATCTTCTCAAAGATAAAAAGCCGCCGAACAAGCCTCTCCACCTTCTCCGAGGAGTATCAGAGGCTCTACAGGAGTTATCAGTCCCACCTCAGGCTCTACAACGCTGTGGACTTCGACGATCTCATCGTGGAGCCCGCCCAGCTCCTGCAGGAAAACGAGAAGGCTCGGGAGCACTACCAAGAGCGGTTCAAATATATCATGGTGGACGAGTTCCAGGACACCTCGTCGAATCAGTACACCTTTCTCCAGGGTCTTACGGGCAACCGGGGAAATGTCTGCGTCGTCGGCGACGACGATCAGTCGATCTACTCCTGGCGCGGAGCGAACTACACCAATCTGGTAAACTTCGAGAGGGACTATCCGGAACGATTAGAGGTGAAGCTCGAGCAAAACTACCGCTCCACCGGAACGATTCTGCAAGCCGCCAATCGTCTCATTGCGAACAACACCAACCGGAAAGGCAAGGAGCTCTGGACCGGCATCGATGGAGGGCACCCGATCGAGCTCTACTACGCCGAGGACGACAGCGACGAGGCGAAGTTCATCGCGGAGCAAATCAAGACGCTGGCCCTCCGCGAGGGGATACCATACTCCGACGTCGGGGTTCTGGTGCGGACGAACACTCTCTCACGGCTCTTGGAGGAGCACTTTCTCGGTGAAAACATCCCCTACCACATCTCCGGAGGGCAGAGCTTCTTTCAGCGCCGAGAGATAAAGGACCTGATCGCCTACCTCCGGGTGTTTCAGAATCCTGACGACGACATAAGCCTTCTGCGAGTCCTCAACACCCCTCGCCGGGGAATTGGTCGTCGCACCCTGGAGCAAATCACCGCGATCGGCGAGCAGCGCCACTGCTCCCTCTACTCCGCCCTCTCCCTCATCGCCCACAGTGAGGCCGGCGGGGTCTCCGCTGCGGTGCAACAGGACCTCAACGGCTTTGTCGAGCTCGTGGAGCAGTACCAGGAGCTCCTCGAGAAGAAGTATCAGATCCATAAGGCCCTGGAGAAGCTCATTCACCAAGTCGATTACTGGGCGTACCTGGTGATGGAGCATCAGAAGAACGACAAGATCGCCAAGTGGAAGTGGCGAAACCTGAACCTCTTTATTGATATCGCTAAGAGCTACGAGATTGATCCGGACAACGTAAACCCGACTCTCTCGGGTTTTCTCAATCGTATCACCCTGCAGGGGCGGGACGAGGTCTCCGAGGAAGCGGATGAGGAAAACAGAGTCCACCTCATGACCATTCACGCCGCCAAGGGCCTCGAACACGAGGTGGTCTTTCTCGCGGCAGTGGAAGACGGCATAATACCCCACGCCCGCTCGGTAGAGGAGGATCCGGAAAACCTCGAAGAGGAGCGTCGCCTCTTTTACGTTGCCATCACCCGAGCGCGGCAGAAGCTCATCATGAGCTCCGCCCGTAAACGCCGGATCATGCGGGAGCTCGTGGAGATGTCCCCCTCCCCCTTTCTCCGGGAGATACCGGAGGAGCTCATCTCGGTGAGAGACTTCGACGCGGTTGTAGACAAGGAAGAGGGAAGCAGTTACTTCGCCCAGCTCAAAGAGACACTTCGGGCAAAGGAACAACTATAGCAGTAGCGTATCGACCCGGGC
>JBKHED010000131.1:0-5047 GCA_046540995.1 Spirochaetaceae bacterium
GCCGAGAACGAGGAGGAGTTTGTAAAACTCGCATGCCCCAGGGTGGCCGAGGGGTGCCGCCAATTCGTACGCTTTTTTCAAGGAGATACAACATGAAACGAATCACCCTTTTGCTACTCGCCCTCGGACTCGGGCTTTCCGCACCGATCCACTCCCAAACCGAGAATATCATCGGTGCCGGGGTGATCATCGGTGAGCCCACCGGGTTAACGGCCAAAGTGTGGCTGGAGGAGGGATTCGCCTGGGACGCGGCGGTGGCGTGGTCCTTTGTGGGAGAGTCGTCGCTTTATATCCATACAAACGGTCTCTATCACTTTCGTGTCCTCGATACGAGCGGCGGTAACTTCGTCACCCCCTACGTTGGCGGCGGGTTGAGTTTTCGGTTCCAAGACAACCTAAACTTGGGGATCCGGATACCCTTTGGGGTCTCCTGGCTACTCAACGAGGCGCCGGTGGAAGTCTTTGCGGAGATCGCCCCAGGTGTGGGGCTCTTACCGGAGACGGACTTCGAGCTCGGCGCCGGATTAGGGGCGCGATTCTATTTTACTCTCTGAGGAGCAGAGTCATGGCCGAACGTGTCGCTATTCGCGAAACTGGGGGTCCGGACGTCCTCGCGTATGAGTCCTTCGATCCCGGCGAGCCCGGGGAGGGAGAGGTCCTGATCGCTCAGGAGGCGGTGGGGCTCAATTTCATAGACGTCTATCACCGGAGCGGCTACTATCCCCTGCCGGCACTACCCCACGGAATAGGGTTAGAGGCCGCGGGAGAGGTCGTCGAGACCGGCCCCGGCGTGGAGTGGCTGGAGCCGGGAGACCGGGTTGCCTACGTCACCCCTCCACCCGGCGCCTACGCGACCGAACGGGTACTCCCTGCCGCGAAGCTCATTAAGCTTCCCGAAGGCATAAGTAATCAGCTCGCCGCCGGAATGATGCTCAAGGGACTCACGGCACAGTATCTGCTTAGGCAGACGTACAGAGTCGCTCCGGGTGAGACGATCCTAATTCACGCCGCCGCCGGTGGGGTGGGTCTCATTCTCTGCCAGTGGGCGAGCCACCTCGGTGCCCGAGTCATTGGAACCGTCGGTAGCGAGGAGAAGGCGGAACTTGCACGGGCCCACGGGTGCGAGTACCCGATCCTCTATCGAGAGGAAGACGTGGTTCGAAGAGTGAAGGAGATTACCGACGGTGAGGGATGCCCGGTGGTCTACGACTCCGTGGGAAAGGATACCTTTGAGAAGAGCCTCGACTCTCTCGCCCGGAGGGGTATGATGGTCTCCTTTGGCCAGAGCTCCGGCCCCGTTGAACCGGTGCCTCCGGTGCTCCTCTCGAGCAAGGGGTCCCTCTATCTCACACGGCCTACCCTCTTCGACTACACCGTCACCCGGCAGGAGCTGGAGGCGGCGGCGGAGGACCTCTTCGCGGTTGTCGAGGCGGGAAAGGTCTCCATCGAAGTGAACCAGCGGTTCTCGCTCTCGGAGGCGGCGGATGCTCACCGCGCTCTCGAGGCGCGAGAAACCACGGGCTCAACAATATTAGTTGCGAGGTGAGCGGATGTTAAGCGACATCGAAATTGCCCAGGCGGCGAATCTGAAGGAGATTGGGGCGATCGCGGCGGAGCAGGGCCTCCAGGAGCGTGAGCTCATTCCCTATGGTCGGAGCATCGCTAAGGTGGATCTCTCTCTTTTTGAGCGGCTCGAAAGGCCCGCGAAGGACTTTCGTTACATCGACGTGACCGCAATAACTCCTACCCCCTTTGGAGAGGGAAAGACCACCACCACTGTTGGCCTTACCCAGGGCCTCGGTCATATCGGAAAGAAGGCGTCCTGCGCCATCCGGCAGGCATCCATGGGCCCGACCTTCGGCATCAAGGGGGGGGCCGCCGGCGGCGGCTACAGCCAGATCGTTCCCATGGAAGACTTCAATCTCCATCTCACCGGAGACATACACGCGGTGAGCGTGGCGCACAACCTTGTTGCCGCGGCGATCGACGCACGGCTCTACCATGAGAGCCGCTGGTCCGACGCCTACTTCGAGAAGAACGGAATTCCGAAGCTGGACCTCGATCCCTACGGGGTTGCCTGGAACCGGGTGGTCGACATTAACGACCGCGCCCTCCGAAACCTCATCCTCGGCCTCGGTGATAAAACCGACGGCCCCCTGCGGCAGGGAGCCTTCGACATCGCCGTGGCGAGCGAGCTTATGGCCGTACTTGCCCTGGCGACCGGCCTCGAGGATCTCCGGGAGCGCGTGGGACGAATCGTCGCGGTATACGACAAGAAGGGGAAGGCGGTCACTCTCGAGGATATGCAGGTGGCCGGAGCGGTGACGGTGCTCCTAAAGGAGGCGCTCAAGCCGAACATGATGCAGACTCTGGAAGGAGAGGCGGCTTTCGTTCATACCGGCCCCTTTGCAAACATTGCCCACGGTAACTCCTCGGTTCTTGCCGACCTCGTTGGTTCTCGCCTCGGGGGATATCTGGTTACTGAGTCCGGTTTCGGCAGTGACATCGGCATGGAGAAGTTTTTCGACATTAAGTGCCGCGCCTCCGGGCTCATGCCGAACGCTGTGGTCATGGTGGCGACTGTCAGGGCACTCAAGATGCACGGGGGAGGCCCGGCGGTCAAACCCGGTAGGCCCCTGGACTCCGCGTACACCGAGGAAAACCTCGAGCTCCTCTCAGCGGGTCTGGACAACCTCCGCGCCCATGTGGAGAACGCCGCGAACTTCGGGGTCCCGGTGGTCGTTGCGATTAACGGGTTTCAAACGGACAGCGAGAAAGAGTGGAAGGCGATCGAGGAAGCCGCAGTAGCAAGCGGCGCCAGCGCCGCGGTTGTGACTACCCACTTCGCTGAGGGCGGAAAAGGGGCGGCCGAGCTTGCCGAGGCCGTAGTCGAGGCGTGCGAAAAGCCGAGCGAGCCGAAGTTCCTCTACGACCTCGACCTTTCGATCAATGAGAAGATCGAAAAGATCGCTACCACCCTCTACGGAGCCTCTTCGGTCGACTATACTCCTGAGGCGAGAAAGAAGATCGACCAGTATACCGAGAACGGCTGGGACAAGCTGCCAATTTGCGTCGCCAAAACTCCTCTCTCCCTGAGTCACGACCCGGCGGTTAAAGGGCGACCGAAGGATTACAGCTTCCCTGTCCGAGACATCAGGGCGAGCGTGGGCGCGGGTTTCCTCTATCCTCTGGCCGGTGACATTCGGACCATGCCGGGGCTTCCGAGCAAGCCCGCCTTTATGGGTATCGACATAGACGTGGAGAGTGGCAAGATCCTAGGACTCTCCTGATCGCTATGAGTACATTAACCGTGTATGGGTGACTCGCATCTAGCCAGACAGAAACGGTTGCGCTACCTTCAGGTTATCCTCCTGTTGGTAGCGCTTTTCGTTATACTCTTCTTTGTCGGGTCCCGGCTGCTGGGACCCGTGGGACTCGCGCTTTTCGTCGGCATCACCGGCGCGATGGTCTTCGGATACGTCCGACACAATACCGTCTATCTGCCCCGAGGGGCGCAGCTGCTCGACTACTCGGTGGCGCCGCAGCTCTTCGCCATCGTTCGGGAGCTCGCCGAACGGAGCGGCATCGGCTTCGTACCGCCGATATACTACATTCCTTCAGCGACACCGAACGCGGCGACCCTCGGCATCGGAGAAAACGTCCGCCTTCTGGTGACCGATGGTCTGCTTCGTCGGCTGAACGAGCGGGAGATGATGGGTGTCCTGGCCCATGAGATCTCCCATATTCGGCAGAAGGATCTGATTCTCTTTGCGGTCGTGGAAGGCATAAAACAGATGCTCGTTACCCTCGCCCAGGCCGGGTGGATGCTCCTTCTCCTCTTCTTTCCCCTCGCCCTTTTTGGAGCGGTGATTCCCCTCAATCTGGTACTGGCTCTGATGCTCTCTCCCTTTCTGGCGCTCCTCCTGCAGCTCGCTATCTCCCGGAGCCGAGAATTCAGCGCGGACATCGGCGCCGTGGAGCTGACCGGCGATCCCCATGGTCTCGCCTCGGCGCTGAGGAAGCTCGACCAGCCCTACGGCATCTTCTCCATACTCATTCCGGTCCCTCGTCGTCGTAACGAGGGGTCAATGTTTCGAACCCATCCCTCCACGGAGGAGCGGGTGAGTCGGCTCTTGTCGCTGGAGTAGCGAGAGCTCGCCGCTCGCGTCTCGAAGTGCGCGAACAGGCGGGAGTAAAACTCTCAGTTGACAGCGCCGTCCCGGGTGCGTAGCTTTGGTGCACAGATGAAACAGGCAGTAGTCATTGGTTCTGGTTTCGGCGGTCTTTCCGCCGCCGGCTATCTCGCCCGAGAAGGGTACGATGTTACGGTTGTCGAAAAGAACGGCTGGGTTGGTGGTCGGGCGAGAGTCCTCGAGCGGGAGGGCTTTCGATTCGACATGGGGCCGAGCTGGTACTGGATGCCTGGGGAACATGACAACTGGTTCCGGGACATGGGCGTGGAGCGCGCGGACTACTACGAGCTTCGGCGGGTCGACCCGAGCTATAAGGTGTACTACGGGGATTCGGAACCGCGGGAGAAGGCGAACGTGGTTACCATGCCCGCCGATCTCGAAGAGGCAAAGCGAATCTTCGAGCGGTACGAACCGGGAGCCGGACAGCGGCTGGAGGCGTACCTCGAAGCGTGCCGGCGGAAGTACGAGCTCGCCATGGCGACCTACATTTATCAGAACTACGACACCCTCTTCGACTTCGTGAACATGAAAACGATTCGCAACCTGGGGACCCTTAACATCGCTCGGAGCTACAAAGCGATGATACAGCGGTACTTCAAACACCCGTACTTGCGCAAAATTCTCGAGTTCCCGGTTGTCTTTCTCGGAAGCAGCGCCCGGAACACCCCGGCGATCTACACTTTGATGAATTACATCGACTTCGTCCTCGGTACCTGGTATCCCAGCGGTGGCTTTGGACGGGTCGTGGAAGCGATGATGGAGGTGGACCAGTCACTGGGGGTGCGCTTCCGTTTCAATACCCCGGCGATTCGTCTGGAGGTAGAGAAAGGAATGGTGACCCGGGTAATCTGCGA
>JBKHED010000132.1:0-4974 GCA_046540995.1 Spirochaetaceae bacterium
AAATCTCTTCGAGGGCGGATTGTGCGGCTCGGGGGAGCTCTGCCTCCACTGATCACGGGAAGAGGCCGAAAATAGCTAGGAGGAGCGCCGCTCCTCGGACTGAACGAATCATAGGTGTATAGAAATATCACAGAGGGCGTCACACTTCAATTGCGAAGCACTTTGCGGTATGATTCGGGTTGCGGCAGGTATAAGGTTATGCGCAGAAACTTGGTTAAGCTCACCCTGTTTACCGGGGACATTGTCCTCCTCTATCTCTCCCTAGGTATCGTGCTCCTTCTGCGCTACGGCGGCCCCTATCTGAATCAGGAGTACCAGGCCCACCTTCTACCTTTCACCATTCTATACGGCTTCTGGGTAATCAACTTCTACGTAATGGATCTCTACAACATCAGCGCCCCCTTCAACCATAAGCATTATCTCTACTCGATGATGGTCAATGTCGGGGTAGCGGTGCTTTTCTTCTACGCCTTCCCCGGTCTTGAGATCTCTCCCAAGACCAATCTCGCTCTCATAGCCCTTGTCTTCACCATTCTCTTCTACTCCTGGCACTTTCTGGTCAATAAGATCCTGGACACCATGGGCATCCGGCGACCGGTGGTAATCATCGGTTCGGACCCCCCCGCTCGAGAACTCGCTGAAAAGATTCACCGAAATGATCGCCTTGGATATAGGGTCGTAGGAATAGTCCGGGACGACGAGGATCCTCTTCCCGCATGGGTCTGGAACGACGGAGTAACGGTAATGAACGACATGGATGAGCTGACAGTCCTCGCCCGGGAGGAACGGGTTCATACGATCGTCGTGAGTGACCAGCGGTTTCAGTCGGTGTACGGAGAGCTCTACGATCTCATTCCCCTTCGGATAAACTTCTTCCAGCTCACCTCCTTCTGGGAGGCCTTTGACGAGACCATTCCGATATACGCCACTCAGGAAACCTGGTTTCTGGAAAACTTCAACCGGGGGCCGAACAAGGCGTACCACTTCATCAAGCGAGTAATCGACCTACTTTTCGGAGTGCTGCTCCTTCCGCTCATCCTCTTTCTGTCGTTCTTCACCGCCATTTTGGTCAAACTCACCAGTAAGGGCCCGGCGATATACAGGCAGGTGCGGGTCGGACGAAACGAGAAGAACTTCACCATCTACAAGTTTCGTTCCATGGTGGTCGACGCCGAACGTAACGGGGCCCAGTGGGCGGGGGAGAACGATCCCCGCATAACTCCCTTCGGCCGGCTTATGCGCAAGACCCGGTTGGACGAGCTGCCGCAAATCATAAACGTCCTCCAAGGGCAGATGAGCTTCATTGGCCCCCGGCCTGAGCGGCCCGAGTTCGTTAGAGAGCTCTCGAGGAGCATTCCCCACTACCACCTGCGCCACCTCGTAAAACCCGGACTGACCGGCTGGGCGCAGGTTAAGTACCGGTACGGTTCGAGTGAGGAGGACGCCGCAACCAAGCTGATGTATGACCTCTACTACGTGAAGAACGTCTCCTTTGTGCTCGATTTAAAGATCGCCCTAAAGACCATCCTCATAGTTCTTTCGAAAGGAGGACGCTAACCGCTTTGCGCGTCCTGCACATCATCACCCGTCTTGCGAACGGCGGTGCCGGCGAGAACACGCTCTACTCGGTAAACGGCATCGACCCCGAACAATACACCGTAGATCTCGCCGTCGGAGAGAACAACGAGCCGGCGATGGTAGAGAAGATTCGCATCTCTGAAAGAGTTACTCTGCGCACCGTTCACGGCCTGCGACGGGATCCCTCTCCCCTCACCGAGCTCAAAGCGCTCGAGGAGATTCGCCGTATCATCCGAGACGGAAACTACGCGATCGTCCATACGCACGGCGCCAAGGCGGGTATCCTCGGTCGAATCGCCGCGAAGAAGGAATGCGTGCCGATCATCATAAACGGGATACACGGCATCACCTTTTCCGAGGAAATGGGCCGAATCTCCCGGACCATCTATCGCTGGATGGAACGGTGGGTGGCCCGGTTCACCACGCACTTTGTCTCCGTCGGCCACGACATAATGCAGAAGTATCTCGATGCGGGGATCGGACGCTCGGAGGATTACACGGTGATCCATAGCGGCATGGAGCTCCGGCGCTTCCAGAAAGCAGGGGAGCTGCCGACCGAGGAGATAGCCGCCATACGCGGAGAGCTCGGGATTCCCGCCGCCGCCACCGTTGTGGCCAAGATCTCTCGGTTGGAGAAACGAAAAGGATATCACTATTTTCTTCGAGCGGCCCAGAAACTCTGTCAAAGCTGCTCGCCCCAACAGAGTGGCGTCTATTTTCTCATTGTTGGTGACGGGCCCGAGCTGGAGCCGATGCGGCAGTACGCCGGAGAGCTCGGTATCGGCGATCGGGTCATCTTTACCGGCTACCGCACTGACGTAGAACGAATGTTTGCAGCTGCGGACATCGTCGCGCTCACCTCACTTTGGGAGGGCCTTCCTCGAGTGCTCGTCCAAGCGGCCGCCGTGGGCCGCCCCATTGTGACCTTCAATTGCGACGGCGCTTGGGAGATAGTGGAAGACGGCAGAACCGGATTCATTGTCTCTATGCGGGACGAAGAGGCGGTTGCTCGGCAACTCGACCGTCTCGTGGCGGACCGAGGAGTTCGAGAGGAGATGGGCCGACTCGGCAGGGCAAAGGTCGACGAAAGCTGGAGCCGAGAGGCGATGGTGCGGTCAATTGAAGAGCTCTACGCCCGCCTCCTCGCCGAGGCGGGTCTCCCGCATCCTCGAGCCGGCGACCCTCGGTCTGAACCCGCTCTGCGTATCGCCATGGTGACCCAGGAGGATCCGTTTTACATTCCGCTCTTCTTTCGGGAGTTCTTTCGCATCGCTCGGATTCGGCGTGAGCTCGCGTCTGCGGACGCCGAGACTCGGAACCGCATCCCCAGCAGCGGTCGACCCATTGAAGTCCAAGGGCTCATGATTCAGCGCCCTCTGGGCAACAAGACATCCAAGGGGCTCGCTAAGCGTATCTGGCGCCTCTACGGAACCCTCGGCTTCGTGAGAGTGGGTTTTCGCTACGTCTGGGCAAAGCTGTGCGGCCGTCTCCTTCCGGGGCGCAGTGTCACCGGGGCCGCGAAAGCGGCCGGCGTGCCGCTTCTTCCTATGGCCGACGCCAACGGTGAGGCGTTTCTATCCTTCGTGCGAGAGAACCGGATCGATCTGGTCGTATCGGTCTCGGCGTCGCAGATCTTCAAGGGAGAGATTCTCTCGGCACCGACCTACGGCTGCATAAACCTTCATAACGCGCCCCTTCCACACTACCGAGGGATGCTTCCGAACTTCTGGCAGATGTACCAGGGGGAGAAGGAGTCGGTACTGACGATCCATCAGATGGTCGAAGATCTCGACAAAGGCGACATTCTCCTTCAGCGTACAACGCCAATCAGGGAGGAGATGTCCCTCGAACAGCTCATCAGAACCACAAAAGTTCGCTCCGCCCGGGCACTCTGGCACCTCCTCGACCGCTTCGCCACGGAGAGCGTCGAGGTTACCCCCCTTCCGGAGGAGGAAGGAAGCTACTTCAGCTGGCCATCCCGGGAGGAGGCGAAGGAGTTCCGACGGCGGGGGAGAAGACTACTGTGACCTCAGCGGAAAACTCACGGTCCGGGGGAAATCCCCGGCGGCCTGAGGCGGAGAGCGGCGCGCCGACGACAGACCACTTACCCCTGGCCATGTCGATCGATGTGGAGGATTGGTTTCAGGTCGAGAATCTCAAGGGCGCAATACCCCGGGACACCTGGGAACAGTATCCGTTGCGCGTGAGCGAGAACACGCGAGCCATACTAGACATCTTTGACGAGACCGAGACGAAGGGCACCTTTTTCTGCCTCGGCTGGGTCGCCGAGCGGCGGCCGGAGCTCATTGCCGAGATAGCCCGCAGAGGCCACGAAGTCGCCTCCCACGGGTACGGCCACGAGCTGCTTTACGAGATCGGACCGGGGCGTTTCCGGGAGGACCTGCGCCGGGCACGGAAGCTCCTCGAGGACGCCTCGGGACAAAGAATCGTCGGGTACCGCGCCCCGAGCTTCTCGATTACCGACTGGGGCCTGGAGATACTCGCTGAGGAGGGGTACCTCTACGACTCCAGCTACTTTCCCGCATCCGGCCACGACCGGTACGCCAAGCTGCCAACCGGCTACTTCGGCCACGCAACCGAGCTCGCCCCGCCCTTTCTCAGCGAGCTCCCCGAAGGAATCACGGAGCTCTCCATACCGGTACTCGAGCTGTTCGGTAAAGCGGTTCCCTGGGGCGGGGGCGGCTACTTTCGCCTCTACCCGCCGGCGCTCTTTCGTTCGGGATTTGTCGCCGCAGCCAGGCGTCACGGCGGAGCGGTCTTCTACCTCCACCCGTGGGAAGTAGACCCCAGCCAGCCCCGGGTGAAGTCGATAAAGCGGAGCTACGCCTTTCGACACTACATTAACCTCTCGCGAACAGCTGAAAGGCTTCGGCAGCTGTGTAAGCATCTTGAGTTCACCACCTGCTCGTCAGTGCTACTCGCTGCCGCGGGTAGATAGGGGCGGATAAGATGCTGAACGCCCCGAAACTCGCGTCCGATCCTGATCGCTCATCCCCGTCCCGGTAGACAGCGGAAAAGAGAACCCTACCCATTAGGGAGTGTGCACCTCCGAGTGTGCACCGTCTGCGAAGGATTGCCTCAGTCGGTCCGACGGAAGCGTTGCACACTCCCGACTGCACAGTTCCTAATGCATGGCTCTCTGGTTTCGCTCGTCGGGCTCTCGACCCAAAGCATGGGCCGGCGGCGGCCCGCGGCGGCGGCCAGCGGCGGCCCACGGCGGCTGCCCGCGACGACGGCAACCGACGACCAGCGTCGCGCGGCTTTCTCCGGCACTGTCATCCGGGGTTTCGGGCCGCCCCCTCGCCTTGAACCTTTATTCCGGTTTATGCATATTTATTGCTTATTGATGCATGCTCTTGCGAGACGGCTGGTCAG
>JBKHED010000133.1:0-4571 GCA_046540995.1 Spirochaetaceae bacterium
CCTGGAGAGCATTTTGGAGGGGGCACAAGTCGGCACTTGGGAGTGGAATGTCCAAACCGGCGAGGTGGTACTTAACGAAAAGTGGGCGGAGATTGTGGGCTACACCCTGGAGGAATTGGAGCCGGTGAGCATCGAGACCTGGGAGCGTCTTGCCGTGGACGAGGATCTCGCCGAGGCTAATGCCATGCTGCAACAGCACTTCGCCGGGGAGATCCCGTACTACGACGTGGAAGTCCGAATGACCCACAGAAGCGGCGAGGTCGTCTGGGTTCGGGATCGAGGAAAAGTGGTCTCCTGGACCGAGGACGGTCGCCCGCTGCGGATGTTCGGAACTCACACCGATGTAACCGACCGGAAGGCGGCCGAGGAGCGGTCGGAACGCCTCCTCGAAGAGAAGGAACAGCTCCTCAAGGAGGTGCATCACCGAATCAAGAACAACATGAACACGGTTCGAAGTCTGCTTTCCCTGCAGGCCAATGATACCGAGGACCCGACCGTGCAGGAAGCGTTGCAAGACGCCGTCGCCCGACTCCATTCAATGCAGCTTCTCTACGATCAACTCTACAGATCGAGCGACTACCGGGTCATATCGGCGGAGGAGTACATGAGGAACCTCGTCCCGCGGGTCGCGGAGCTCTTTCCGTACTTCGATACGGTTCGCCTGGAGATTTCGGTGGAGCCCGTCATGCTCAACAACAGGAGCCTTTCCTCCCTGGGAATGATCGTCACCGAGTGGATAACAAACGCCTTTAAGCACTCCTTTGTTCCCCACGCTTCGAGGGAAACGGAAAAGGGGATCCGGCTCGTCGGCAGAAAGAGCGGTCGGGAGATGGAGCTCATCTTCGCAAGCTACGGCGGAGAGAAGCCCGACGAGGAGACACTCCGCAACTCCGACGGGTTCGGACTGCGGATGGTCGACGCTCTGGTGGAACAGCTTCACGGAGAACTCCGGACCACAGTGGACAACGAAACTCGCTTCGAGCTGCGCTTTCCTCTCTTATGAGGTCTTGTCACACCGTAGCATTGAATAGCGTGTAGATCGGGGTATTTGCTACAAAATCTCCTACAGTCAATTAGCCACATTTAGGGCCGCTTGGAGATGATTATGGCGTATCTGGAGAGGAGAAGAAGGGCGCAGGCTGCGGCCTGAGCGGAGAATTGACGTGCGAAGCGCGGAGTTGACTCGCTCCGGCTCCCCGTTCTCTCACAAACCGCTCTACCTCAGCTGCCGCGGCAGCGACAAGAGACGTATTCGGCCCAGCTTTTCCAGGATTCCGCCGCAACGGAAAGGCTATAGGCAGAAGCCGAAATGTCGATTAGCATAACCGTAGTTGATGGGGGAAACCGGGTCAGGCCCCAACCTAACTACTCGAAGTTATGTATAGTTAAACCAGAGATCCGCTGAAGGAGGAGAGATAGATGAAGAGCTACAAGAAGGAACTCTGGTTCAACACGAGCAAGAGATACGAGTTGGTACACATTACCGACCAGGTGAGGGAGGCGCTGCGGGAGAGCGGCATCCAAGAAGGTCTCTGTCTCGTAAACGCTATGCACATTACCGCGAGCGTCTTTATAAATGACAACGAGTCCGGACTACACCAGGACTTCCTGCGTTGGCTCGAGGAGCTCGCTCCCTACAGCAAGGAGGGGTACAAGCACAACATCGGCGAGGACAACGCCGATGCGCACCTCAAGCGCTCGGTGATGGGACGAGAAGTGGTTGTTGCAGTTACCGACGGGGAGCTCGACTTTGGTCCCTGGGAGGCGATCTTCTACGGCGAGTTCGACGGCCGGCGGGACAAGCGCGTCCTCATAAAGATAATCGGGGAGTAACGCCGTGGTGTCAAAGAGCATGGGAGATCGTTTTCACCCCGGCGGAGGCGAACGGTAGTTCCCTCTCAGGGCAATCCGTTTTAGACTAATCCCAACGTAATGGGTAAGAGCAACTCGAAGAGGAAGACAAAGGGCGTAAGGCCCGCGGCAACTCAGGAGCCGTTTTCTCTCCTTATTAAGCCCGCCTCCGGGGAGTGCAACCTACGCTGCGACTACTGTTTCTACCTGGAAAAGTGCGATCTTTTCCCCTCGGAGGAGCCGCGGCGAATGAGCGAGGAAACCGTCGTTCGGATGCTCGAGAGCTACTTCGGGACGAGGCAGCCGGTGTACAGCTTTGCCTGGCAGGGGGGAGAGCCCACCCTGATGGGGCTCGGTTTCTTCCGCAGAGTTGTGGAGCTGCAACGGGAGCTTGCACCCCCGGGCGCTCACATAGCCAACGCGATTCAGACCAACGCAACGGGAATAACCGAAGAGTTCGCTCAGTTTCTCGGCAGAAACAACTTTCTTGTCGGGGTAAGCGTAGACGGCCCGGCTGAGATACACGATACCTACCGCAGAGGTAGCGGCGGAGGGCCCACGCACCAGCTCGTTCTCAAGGGAATTGAGCGGCTAAAAGAGGCGGGTGTCCAAATCAATGCGCTTACCGTGGTAAATAGCCTCAACGTGGACAAGGCGTCCCTGATCTATGATTACATTAAGAATGAGCTCGGCTTCCGATATCATCAGTACATACCGTTAGTCGAATGGGACGAGAAGGGCGAGCTCCTACCGTTTGCGATAACCGGAAAGCAGTGGGGGCGCTTTCTGAATGAGCTCTTCGACAGATGGTATCCCCGGGACCTGCGGAGAGTTTCCATTCGTCTCTTCGACTCGATACTTCAGCTTCTCGCGCACGGTAGCTACGCCCAGTGCACCATGGCCGGGCGCTGCGCCTCCTACGTTGTTGTGGAGCACAACGGAGAGATATACCCCTGCGATTTTTACGTCGAGCCGGAGCTACGTCTCGGTTCGGTCCACGGCGGAGAGCTCGCGGATGCCCGGCGCACCCCTACAGCGAAAAGCTTTGCCGCGCAGAAGAGCCGTTGGCCCGAAACGTGCAAAACCTGTCCCTATCTGACCGTCTGTTCCGGGGATTGCCCGCGAATGCGACGCAACGGCGGACCCAGCGCCCTCTGTGAGGGGTGGAAAGCGTTCTACGGAAAGAACCTCGACCGCCTCAAAGGAATCGCCGGAGAGCTACCGGACAATAACGGCGGGGTCGAACGGCTGGCCGCCACGCTCAGGCCCGAGGATCCCTGCTTCTGCGGTAGCGGCAAGCGGTACGGGAACTGTCACGGAGTCACCGAGAGCGGGCCTCCTGCGAGCCGAATTCCTAATTATCAGCGTCATGGTTAGCTATCTACTGATAGAATCTTGATATGTCTTGCCGTGCCCCCCGGAAGAAGCGAAGCTTCCCACGATCACCTATCCTCCGTCGACGCCACCGGGTATCGCAGCGAGGCGGAGTGGGAGTATGCGGCCCGGGGCGGGGGACGGAGGGGCAAAACTTCCCCTGGGGAGACGAGCTCGATCCGGACGGGCTACATCGATGCAATACGTGGCAGGGAGAGTTTCCCACGCGCCCTACGCCGAAGAAATAGGAGGGCAGGGATCAGACTATGTAGTCTTGACGAATCGCTCTGTAAGCATCATGATGACTGTATGAGGACCACCTTGACCGTCGACGATGCGCTCTACAAGAAACTCAAAGATCGGGCTTATAGAGAACACAAACCTTTTAAGCAAGTCGTGGAAGAGACTCTCCGCCGAGGCCTGACTGTTTCCGGACAGGGAGAGAAACCGACACGCTTCGAAGTGCAGGCGCATCACTGCGGACGGCACACCGGCATCGACTACGGAAAACTAAACCAGCTGAATGATGAATTAGAGGCCTCACAGCCGTATCAAGCTTACACCGGGGACAAGCCGGATGATAATCCCTGACATCAATCTTCTTGTTTACGCGTATAATGCGGACTCTCCCGAACATCCTCGCGCGAAAAAGTGGTGGGAGAACGCCCTGAACTCCCCGCTGGACTTGGTAGGTCTCCCCACGGCGGTACTGTTGGGTTTTATCCGGATCATGACGCATCCTCGGATATTCCCCAATCCTCTCTACCCCTCGGCAGCGGTATCCTATGCACAGTCCTGGTTGGCGAGGCCCAATGTCGAGCCTCTTGCTCCTGGGCCGAATCATTTCGGAATCCTCAAAGAGCTTCTCGATTCCCTCGGTACGGCGGGTCCTTTGACCACGGACGCGCACATAGCCGCCTTCGCCGTCGAAACCGGTGCCGTCGTTTATTCCAACGATACCGACTTTTTCCGATTTCCCGGAATCAGGACGGAGAATCCGCTGTAGCTGAGCTTATGTCATTCTGAATGCGCCCCTTCACTCGGCGTACACCTCTGTCGTCGGTAAGGGGGAGAATACGGGCCGTCTTGTTCATTTCCCGAACCCCTAGGGCGACCTCGTTCGCGTACTCGGTGTCCCAGGGGATCGGCAAAGAGCTCCTCCGCCACGGCGACTTCGAAAGCGAAGTATCGGGGGAATCGGACCACCTTGAGAGACCTCCCGGGTAAAGCAGAGTATGCCGATGACAACGGCAGATCGAAAACGGTGTTGCCGCTTGAAAGTCGCGATCTGCTGGAACGCCCGGGAATAGGCAGCCGTTGCGCCGGTTGTCCGACCAACAAAAAAG
>JBKHED010000134.1:0-4494 GCA_046540995.1 Spirochaetaceae bacterium
CAGCGCGACTCTTGTTGTGTCCGCAGCGCTCCAGTGTCCTATGTGCGAGCAGCGCCTTCGATTCTCTTCTCTCCGGATTGTTCTTTCCTGTCTCATCCACTGGGCCTTCGGAAAAGAGCGAATGATCTCGCCCTTCCAGAATTGCGCTGTCTTCGAGGAGCGCCGCCCGCGTGAGAACGTGCTCCAGTTCCCGCACATTTCCTGGCCAGGCGTAGTCCATGAGCCGTTTCATAAATGACTCGGTCACGCCGATGAGCTTTCGATCAAGTCTTGTGCTGAGAAGCTCGAGGAAGTAGCGCACAAGTCCCGGAATGTCCGAAGGACGCCGTCGGAGCGGGGGCGTATGGATGACCATAGGGCTTATCCGATAGTAGAGGTCCGAGCGAAAGTTTCCTTGGCGCACCTCTTCCTGCAGGTCCCGATTAGTCGCGGCCAGAATCCTGACGTCGACGCGAATAGGCGACTGGCCGCCGATGCGAAAGATCTCCCCTTGCTGGATTACCCTTAGAAGCGAAACCTGTCCGTGCCTGCTGAGGTCGCCAATCTCATCGAGAAAGAGGACTCCGTGGTTGGCAAGTTCAAACTTTCCCCGGCGACGGTCGTGGGCGCCGGTAAAGGCGCCTTTCTCATAGCCAAAGAACTCACTCTCCACGAGGGAGTCCGGAATAGCGCCGCAGTTCATTGTGACAAAGGGCATCTCGCGCCTCGGGCTCTCCCTGTGTAGATAGTGAGCAACGAGCTCCTTTCCGGTACCGGTCTCTCCTTCGATAAGTACGTTGACATCATGTGGTGCGACCCGGTCTATCAGGTTGTAGATCTCGGCCATCTGTCGCGAGCTCCCCACGAGGTTCGGCCGATCGGGGAGAGTGTCGATTTCCCCTTCCGCGGTTGGACGGAGCACTCCTTTGAGCCTGCGCACCGTGGAGTCCACGATCGCCTGCACGGGAATGCGTTCGAAGGCGGAGCCCCCGGCGTAGCCGTGAATGGGTAGCTCTCGGAGGATCTCCTCGAGGTCTATGGGCTGAATGATGGAGCCTCCAAAGAGAAAGCAGAGGGGCTCGGGTGTGTACCCTTCCCGGGCACGCCACATTTCTCGGGCGGTTGCGATCTCCGTACGGATCTGATTCTTCTTCTCCAGACTATCCTTCACCGCTCTGGTAAGGCCGACGTTGAGAATGAGTCCGTCCACACCGACCTCGCAGAAGCTCCGAACCTCCGCAGCGTCCAGGGCGAAACCGAACACGGCGAAGCCCATCTCCTTGGCGACTGAGAGCATTTGGCGCTCCGTCTCATGGGAGAGTCCCTCCCGGGCCATGATACGTCGCATAGAACCGTCGACTAGACCCGTTGCCGGCCAGTTTGTCACGGCGCCGATACCGAGGCTCCGAAGTCGTTCCAGCCGCTCTTCCACGGAACGAAGGGGATCACCCGGCATGAGTCCCGCCACAACCGGTGTATCCCCGGCATGAGGAAGAATTTGCTCGAGGAGCAGTCTCTCGGTTTGATCGTTGGCGTTGCCGTTGGCGAGAAACGAGGCGAGGGATCCGACGCCGGTAGTGCGATAGACTCCGGCACTAAAGGTGAACAGGAGGTCCGCCCCGGCTTGGCAGGCGGTGCGGGTGATCTGTCCGGAGCCCGGGGCAACTCCGATGAGAGGACGGTCTTTCGGCTTGCCTTCGACTATTCGGCGGATTACCGGATGACGTCTCTCCAACTCTCCTACCATTCTGTTACCTCCAGGGTTACAGGGTGTTTACCGGGTAACACGTTATTCTACACACTCAGCCCGACAGGCGAAAGCGAGAACTCCGAGGAATTATGTCTATCTATATCTCCTGAATATAGATAACGGGTGGGTTCGTACGGGCACCAAACCTCGGCACACCGTTTGCATTGTCTTTTTTGTACAAGCAGAACTCAGACCTAGAGAGGGAGATATCTATGGCAGCAGGACAGAGTCGACAGGAGATTCTCAGAAGTCTCCGGGAGAAGGTCTCCAAAGGCGTCCCGATTATCGGCGGAGGGGCGGGTACCGGCATCTCGGCCAAATGCGAGGAGGCTGGGGGTATTGACCTCATTGTCATATACAACTCCGGCCGCTACCGGATGGCGGGCCGCGGATCCCTCGCCGGACTTTTGCCTTACGGTAACGCCAACGAGATTGTCAAAGAGATGGCCCGCGAAGTGATCACCGCCGTAAAGCAGACTCCGATTCTCGCCGGGGTGAACGGAACCGACCCCTTCATGCTTCGACGCCACTTTCTGCAGGAGCTCAAGGACCTTGGTTTTGCGGGGGTGCAGAACTTTCCCACTGTAGGGCTCATTGACGGAAACTTCCGTAAAAATCTCGAAGAAACAGGTATGAGCTTTCAGCTCGAGATCGACATGATCGCCGAGGCTCATGAGATGGACATGCTCACTACCCCGTATGCCTTCGACACGGAGCAGGCGAAGAAGCTCGCGGAAGCGGGGGCGGACATCGTTGTCGCTCACATGGGGCTTACCACCAAGGGATCCATTGGGGCGGAGACCGCCAAGACCTTAGACGACAGCGCGGAGCAGGTAAGGGCTATCGCCGACGCGGCCAAGAGCGTTCGGAATGACGTCATCATCCTCTGTCACGGAGGCCCTATCGCCATGCCCGAGGACGCGCAGTTCATTTTCGACAAGGTAAAGGAGGTGGACGGCTTCTACGGAGCGAGCTCCATGGAGCGGCTTCCCACGGAGGTGGCGATCACCGAACAGATCAAGAAGTTCAAGGCGCTCAAGTTCTAGGAGGGGTATGATGAAGAAGGCGTTCGTCGTTGGAACGTACGATACCAAGGGAGAAGAGCTCTCTTACGTAGCGGAGCTTATCAAGGCGGCGGGAGCGGATTTTTTGACGGTAGATGTTTCCTCCAAGCCAAGCTCCGCGAAAGTCGATGTGCCGAACACGGAGGTTGCCAAACACCACCCGGAAGAGCCCGGTTTTCTCGGCAACACCGATGACCGCGGAAAGGCGGTCACGCTCATGTCCGAAGCCCTGGGCGAGTTCCTACTGAGTCGGGATGATCTCGGAGGGGTTATCGGCCTCGGCGGGTCCGGCAATACCGCCCTGGTCACAGCGGCAATGCGGCGCCTCCCGGTAGGGGTGCCGAAGATCATGGTCTCCACCGTGGCCAGCGGGGATGTGGGCCCCTACGTCGGGCCAAACGACATCGCGATGATGTACTCCGTAACCGACGTCGCCGGGATCAACCGCATATCCAGGGCAGTGCTCGGTAACGCCGCCCACGCCATTGCGGGAATGGTGGCGAACCCGATTCCCGAGGCAAAGGAGAGCAGGCCAACGCTCGGGATGACGATGTTCGGGGTCACTACACCGGCGGTTACCGCCGTTCGCAAGCAACTGGAGGAGGAGTTCGACGTCCTTGTCTTTCACGCCACCGGTACCGGCGGCCAGTCAATGGAGAAGCTCGTCGACTCGGGGATGATCTCTCACGTCATGGATATCACTACCACGGAGGTGTGCGATCTCCACATGGGAGGCGTTATGAGCGCCGGAGAAGACCGAATGGGAGCGATAATCCGACGGGGTATACCTTACGTCGGCTCCGTGGGAGCGCTGGACATGGTTAACTTCGCCGCCAAGCCGACCGTTCCGGAGAAATACAAGAGCCGCAACCTCTACGTCCACAATGCGAATGTCACTCTCATGCGGACCACGCCTGAGGAGAACAAGAGCATGGGCGAGTGGATCGGCAAGAAGCTGAACGAGATGAGCGGCCCCGTGCGTTTTCTCCTGCCGGAAAAGGGGGTCTCCCTGATCGATGCAGAAGGGCAACCGTTCCACGATCCCGAGGCGGACGAGGCGCTCTTTTCCGCAATTGAGAGGACGGTAGTACAGAACGAAAAGCGCAAAGTGCAACGTCTGCCGTATAACGTCAACGATCAGGAGTTTGCCGACGCCTTGGTCGCGGCCTTTAGGGAAGTCCACGGATTGTAGGAGTAGTAAGATGAAAGGGACCTTTGTACCAAAGAGCGAGATGGTTAGGGAAAGCTTTGACTGGGGAGAAATCGCCTGGGCAAGCCGCCCGCAGAACACCGAGTCAAAGCAGCTTGCTATACTCGATGTTACCATTACTCCCGGGATGGGGCACAACTTTCACCGCCACCCGGAGCAGGAAGAAATGATCTACGTCCTCGAGGGAGAAATCGAGCAATGGATCGAACGGGAGAAGAAGATCCTAAAAGCCGGCGATGCGGTCTTCATTGGCAAAGGTGTCGTCCACGCCTCCTTTCAGCGGGGAGAGAAATCGGCGCATCTTCTCGCTATTCTCGGCCCGGCGGTGGGCGAGGGGGGATACGAGCTCGAGGACGTCTCCGAGGAGGCGCCTTGGAAGGGCTTGCGGTAACCGGTCAGCGTGGGGTAGTAGGCGACTAGCTACCGATGTCGCCCGCTACTCCGCAATATCCTGCTCGTACTCAGGAAAGTAGACGGCGATCTTCGAGAGG
>JBKHED010000135.1:0-4233 GCA_046540995.1 Spirochaetaceae bacterium
GGTTAGAGAGTGTGGACAGTTTTACTACCTGGTGATACCATCGATCTGTGGCGAGGGGAAGATCCCAGAAGTCGGGAGAGACCGACCACGATGACGCCCGATATAGACTCATCGAAGACCCGGGTCTGCGCCGGGCCCTGGCAGAGGTGGGAGTCTTCGAGGTCAATCTCCAGAGCGGCGATTCCTTTCCGAACAAGCTCTGGGCTGAGTGGGGATACACCGCCGAGGAGATGCAGAGCCGCACCTTCTGGCTAGGGATCCTTCATCCCGATGACAAAGAGCGGATTGAGGACGCCCACGAGCGCATTATGTCCGGCCGCACCGCCACCTTTGAACAGGAGTATAGGGTCCGCACCCGGTCCGGCCACTGGCGATGGATCCTCTCCTCGGGGAGCGTAGTCACCTGGGACGATAAGGGCAAACCGCTTCTCTATATCGGGCAAGATACGGACATAACCGATCAAAAGCTGACCGAAGAGGCGCTCCGGGAGGCACGGCAGGAGGCGGAGCAGCGAGCTCAGGAGAGCGAGCGCCTCCGTGTCGCCGGCGCGATCGTTACCTCCGCTCTTTCGGTGGAGGAGGCGGTGGACCTTATTCTTCACCAAGCCTCGGCTGTTTGCCCCTTCGACGGAGCGGTGGTACTCCTGCGAGAGGGAGAGCACCTTCGCTGCCTCGGTGCTATGGGCGATATCGTAAACCACAACCTGGTCGTTTCTCTGGATGAAGAGCTCCCCTCTGTTCAGGTGTACCGGGACGAGCAACCTCGCTTCTATCCCGATGTGGCCGAGGCGTTTCCCCGCTATCCGCAGCGAGTATCGCGCACGACGAGATCCTGGCTTGGAATTCCGCTCATCGCCAGGTCCGAAGTGCTCGGGGTGATGAGTATTTGCAGCAAGAGTCCGAGCTTCTTCACCCACGCCCACCGGAAGGTTATGCTCGCCTTTGCGGACCACGTAAGTATCGCCCTGCACAACGCCCGCCGCTACGACCACACCCGGGAGCTCGCTATGACCGATCCTCTCACCGGGGTTGGGACCCGCCACAGCTTCGACACGTATGCGGTGCAGCATCTGGACCTCGCCAAGCGCCACGGCAGGAATCTCTCGGTTATGATGATCGACCTGGATAACTTCAAGCGAATCAACGACCGTCACGGCCATCCCGCAGGGGACATCGTCCTTAGCACTTTGGGGAAAGCAGTGAAGGGAGCGCTTCGTCAGTCGGACATTATCTGCCGGTACGGCGGCGATGAGTTTGCGGTACTCCTTCCGGAGACCTCGACGGAAGAGGCGGTAGACCTGGGCCGACGGCTGCAAGAGACAATTGAGCTGGAGTTCTCCGAGTCCCCCTACGAGGTAAGCGCCACTATCGGCATAGCCGGGCTCGATCAGCACGAGGCGGAGAATGTCTGGGACCTGTTGAAGATGGCGGATATGGCCCTATACAACGGTAAAACCCTGGGCCGCAACCGCATAAGCGTTCGAGCGGTGACTTAGCACAACCGCACCGTTTCGGTGTATTCTTGGGAAATAATGGACGACATACGCACCTACCAGCCCGATGACCTCGAGCAGGCGCAACGAGTCTGGAAAGAGGTCGGTTGGATTATCGATAAAGACTACGAGCCTCTGCGTATTCTCCTAGAGGATAGCCGCACCGAGGTCGGCCTCCTTCGCGGAGCCGTGGAGAGCATGGCGATCACCGAGGAGGGAAGCTTCCGGTACCTCGACGAGGATCTGCCGATGACCGTAGTGGCGGCGGTTACAACGAGCCTAATAGCCCGCCGCCAGGGACTCGCCGGGCGTACCACCGCTCAGGCGCTCCGAACGGGCGCCGAGGCGGGAGATCTGGTGGCGGCTTTGGGTATCTTCGACCAGGGGTACTATGACCGCCTCGGCTTCGGCACAATGCCATATACCCACCGGATAGCCTTTGACCCGGCCCAGCTCATAGTACCCGAGGTTCGCCGGGCTCCCCACCGGTTCGACGCCTCCCACAGCGAGGCGATTCATCGCTCGCGGTTAGGTCGCATGCGAGGGCACGGTTCGGTAAACATTCGCTCTTCGACCCACACCCGTACCGGCATGCTCGAGAACAAGGAGTCTCGGGGACTCGGATTCTACGATGAGAACGGAGAGATCTCTCACCACATGTGGGGACGGATCGAGGATGAACACGGCCCCTTCCACATCTGGTGGACCGCTTACCGAAACTACGAGGAGCTCATGGAGCTGCTCTCCCTGCTGCGCTCCCTATCCGACCAGGTACACCTGGTCCATATGGAAGAGCCTCGGGACGTCGTGCTCCAGGACTTCCTCAAGACCCCCTTCAAGTTCCGCCGAAGCACCGCCAAGGGTAAGTTCGAGCAGACCATTATCACCGCCGCCGCCTCACAGCTCCGGCTCCTGGATATTCCGAGGGCGGTGGAGATGATGCAACTGCCGGCGGTGGCGGGAAGAGAGTCTCTGGAGTTCAATCTCACCATAGATGATCCGGTGGAGCGGTATCTCCCCGAGGACGCTCAGTGGCGCGGCTGCGGCGGAAGCTACGTCGTCCGGCTCGGAGAGCGGTGCAGCGCGGAGCGGGGAAGGGGCAGGAGACTGCCGCAGCTGCGGGTGAGCATAGGCGGATTCAGCCAGCTCTGGTCTGGAGCACGAACGGTTGAGCACCTTCACCTCCGAGGGGTGCTCGAGACCGATGCGAACACAAGGGAGCGGTTGGGCCGACTCATCTCCCTGCCGATCCCAGGTTTTGAGTGGTTGTTCTGAATCATCAGAGGAGTTGCGATCGATGACCCTGAGCAAGTTGCTGGACAAGCTAACGACGAAAAGTGGGGCCGAGGAGGGGCTGACTATTTCCTTAGAAGAAGCGGAGCTTCGTACGGGAACGGTTCGCAAAGAGAGTCTCGGCCCGATCACGGTGGAGCTCTACCGCAAGAAGGAAGACGCCGCGGATGTGCGGCGCGTGGCGGTGGCGTGGCCCGGGGGCTCGATTGACCTTCTGCCCACCAAGGGGCTCACCGTCGGAAGCTACGAGCACAACGGCTGGAAGCCGTTTTGGGAGCCCGTTCGGCCGGGCATCGTTTCTCCGGAGTGGGACGATCTGCTCGGGGATGTGCTCGTGCATGGAGAGCGCACCAAATCGCTGCGGTGGCTGGAGAATTTCGCGGGCTGCATCGAGCTCTTGGGGCTCACCAACTGGGGCATGCCCTACCACGATCCTTCGCAGGATGTGGTGCTCCCCCTCCACGGGGAGGCATCCCACATACCCGCGGCGGGGCTCACCATACTCCTCCGGGAGCCCTTCGTGGCCGTTTCAGGCTCCTTCGCCGTTAACAATGGATGGTGGCGCGAACTGGATCGGAGCAAGCCGTGGTACCAACGAGGTGAAAAGGCGTGGAAGCTCACCCGGTGCCTCCTGATCGATACGCAGAGTGGGGAGCTCCAGGGTATAGACGAGATCGAGAACGTTGGCGAGGAGGCGATGGTGCCTGACTGGGGGTACCACTTTCAGTTCAGGGCAGCCCCGGGGGCGGAGCTGCGCATTCCGAGCCGGAGCGTGGAGAGTCGCTTTTCCGACACCGTCGAGGAGGACTTCCGAGTCTGGCGTCCCGCGGAGGACCCGAGAGTACGCGTCGAGAGGGGCTACATTCACAAGGGGCTCGTTCTGGAACCGGGACCTCTCGGAGGCGACGTGGTTCATGGCGAGGCGGTATATCCCGACGGCGAGAAAACGCTCTTTACCATGCCCGCCGCAGCGTACACCCTCTCCTGGTTTTCCGCCGGCGGCAAAGGGAGCCTCGAGTTTGCCCTTCCCGAGTCCCCCGAAGAAAGCCTCATACCGGTGCCCTGGGACGGCATGGGACCGGAGATCGGCGTCTCTGCCCTCGATCATGACGGCAACGTCGATCCAACCGTACCTCATCCGCCGTTGGCGCCGGGAGAGCGGGTAACCCTCTACTTCAGTATAGCTCGAGGATAGCTCCGGGCGGGTTCGACCGGCGGCGTCGGCGACTGCGCCGACGCCTAAAAGACTCGCTCAGAGCACGGACTCATCCGGCTCGTGCCAGTAGTTCTCCCATTTCAGATAGGTGGTTGCCGCCTCGTGAATCGAGCGTGCGGCGTGGCCCCGGACCATTGCGACGTGGTGCTCGAAGCCCGCTTTGGTCATCCAGCGGAAGAACTTCTGCATCTCCGGGATCCTCGCCACGGCGACACCACCGTCCATCGGGAA
>JBKHED010000136.1:0-4121 GCA_046540995.1 Spirochaetaceae bacterium
AGAAAGGAGTTCGACAACGTCTTCACCCAGGTGGGCGCGATTATGATGCCGGTCTCTCCGGTGCAGCCGTTTGCCCATGGAGAGCGGGAGCTCGACTCCTTTCAGCAGAAGCTGGCGGACAAGTTTACCAGCACCGCGAACCTCACCGGCTCCCCGGCGCTGGCGATCCCCACGGGAACCGAAGGGGGAATGCCCGTTGGGGTCCAGATTATGGCTCCGGCGTTCGCCGAGGCGCGGCTCTTTGAGGTGGCGCGCCGGTTCGGCGAGGCGATGCCCTTGCAGCGGGCGCCGAAAATGGATCCCTTCGAGGAGTAGTTGATTCGTGTACCAGTCCTACATCGGTCTTGAGATTCATATTCAGCTTCAGACGGAGAGCAAGGTGTTCTGCGGTTGCCGGGCGAGCTTCGGGGATGAGCCGAACACCAACGTATGCCCGGTCTGCATGGGCTATCCCGGGGTGCTTCCTACCCTGAACGAGGAGGCGATCCGGATGGGGTATCTCGTGGCGCGGGCGCTCAACTGTGACCTGGCGCCACAGTGCAGCTTCGAGCGAAAGAACTACTTCTACCCGGATCTCCCGAAGAATTACCAGATCAGTCAGTTCGCCCAGCCCCTTGGGACGAACGGCTACCTCGACCTCACCTTTCATAAGAAGAAGAAGCGCGTCCGAATACACGAGGTGCACCTCGAGGAAGACGCGGGAAAGATGATCCACGTCGGGGACATCTCTTTGTGCGACTATAACCGCGCCGGAACACCGCTGCTCGAGATCGTGACCGAGCCGGACCTGGAGATCGGCGAGGAGGCGGAGGTGCTTCTGCAGGAGCTTCGCCGCATCGTGCGGTACCTCGGCGTCTGCGACGGTAACATGGAAGAGGGTTCCATGCGGTGCGACGCGAATAGCTCGGTCAACCGACGGGGCGCCGGTCTGGGAAGCAAAGTAGAAATCAAGAATCTCAACTCCTCCCGCTTCGTTAAGCGCGCCCTCAACTTCGAGCTCGACCGACAGCAGGAGATTCTCGAGCGCGGCGGTTCGGTGCAGCAGGAAACCCGGCTCTGGAACGAGAACCGGGACCTCACCGAGTCGATGCGGACGAAGGAGAGCGCCAGCGACTACCGCTATTTCCCCGAGCCGGACCTACCGCCCTTTCGGGCGGATACTACGTTTCTCGAGGGCGTAGAGTCCATGCTGGTGGAGCTGCCGGCGGAGCGGCGAGAGCGCTTTGCGGCTGAGTACGGAGTAAGCGACTCGCAAGCTGCCTTTCTCTGCGAGGAAAAGTCCCTGGCGGATTTCTTCGAGGCTGCGGTCAGGGCGGGAGCCGGCGCGGAGGAAGCGGCAACCTGGCTTCAGGGAGATGTGCGAAAGCTCCTCAACCGTCGGAACGAGACGCTCGACGGGAGCGCCCTCACGCCAGAGCGGCTGGCGGAGCTCCTCAACCTCCTCGAAGCAGGCAAGATTCACGGCAAGATCGCCAAACAGACGCTGGAGATACTCTTCGCCGAGAACCGAGCCCCCTCCGAGATCATCCGAGAGAAGGGGTGGGAGCAGATCACCGATCCCGCGGAGCTCTCCCCCATTGTGGATGAGGTGCTCCGGGCTAACGAGCGTGCGGTCGCGCAGATTCGAGAGGGCGACGCCAAGCCGATGGGCTTTCTCGTGGGCCAGATTATGAAGGCGACTCAAGGGAGGGCGGAGCCGAAGCTGGTTCACTCCCTTCTCAAGGAGCAACTCACCTACGAGGTCATCGAGGTGCTCTCCTTCGGAGGCGCCATATCCGGCGTGCGGCAGGAAGACGGGCTCATCGTTCCCGGCACTCTCGCTCACGTAAGCGAAATGGTCGCGAAGGACCCGGAACTTCCGGACTCGATCCGTTTCGACGAGGTGGAGCTCGGAGCGTTTCTGAGCGAGGAGATCGTCCCGGAGGATTGGGCGCGGCTCATTCACGCGATCCAGGCGAAGCGGATCGCCGGCAACGCCTCGGCGATCGTCGTGGGCCACGGCACGGACACGCTCGCCTTTACGGCGAGCCTCCTCTACTGGTTTTTCGCGGATGTCGAGATTCCCCTAATCTTGACGGCGGCGGCAGTGCCGAGCGAGAACGCCGGGGAGCGCTCGGACGCGGTAGAAAACCTGAAGTCCGCGGTTCGGAAGGCGATGGAGGCGGACGGGGGTGTTCACGTTGTTTACGGCGAGGACGATTACTACCCGATCAACCTCAAGTTCGAGCACAGCGGCTACACCGCGATCGACCTCGGGAGCGGCGCCAACGCGAGCCCCGGGGCGTCCCGAGTGGGCGACGAGAACGCCTTCTACTTCGGTCGTTTCCGCAACTGGAACAGGGAAGGCTTGAGCCATGGCGGCCGCGCCTTCGCCAAGGCGGCCCTGGAACTGCCGGAGACGGAGCTCGCCCGACGGCTGGAAGCGGCGGTTAGATCCCTCTTTATCGCCAAGGTCTTTCCCGGTATGCGGGGCGAAACCTTGATTGCCCTGATGGAGGCGGGGGTCCGCTACTTCGTCTTGGAGCTCTTCGACACGGGGACGGCGAATCTCCGGGAGACCCCCTTCTCCCTTCGTCGCGCCTTTCAGCGGGGAGAGGAAGTCGGAGCGAAGTTCTTCTGCACCTCCCAGCAGGAGGGGGTCGTGGACTTCTCCCAGTACGTAACGAGCCACGCCCTCTGGCGGGAGGGAGCGGTGCCCATGGGTGCTCTGACCACCGAATCCGCCTACACCCGTCTCATTGCCGCGCTTGTAAGCAGTGACAACGAGGCCGAGGCGATGCAGCACATGGAGGAAGGCGGATGAGAGTACTGGCAAGGGATGTCGAACGGAACGTTGGCTCGGAAGTCACGGTCCAGGGCTGGGTGCACCGGATCAGAGAGCTCGGGGGTATCTCCTTCGTCCTCTTGCGGGACCGTTCGGGGATGGTGCAAATCGTCTACGAGGGTGGGGTCGAGTTCACCCAGGAATCGGTGATTTCGGTAACCGGCACCGCCGCGAAGAACGAGAAGGCCCCCACGGGATACGAGGTACAGCAGCGCTCCACGGAGCTCTTGGCTAAGGCCGCCCCGGAGCTCCCGATAAGCGTCAATCAGGACCCCGAAAAGCTCGGAATCGATGCGATTCTGGATAACCGCATCGTCTCACTGCGGATTCCGAAGATCCGGCACATCTTCGAGCTCCAGTCCAGCGTGGCGGAGCTCTTCGCCGAGTATCTCAGAGGTCAGGATTTCACGGAGATAAAGTCGAGCAAGCTCATCGGGTCCGGTACCGAGGGAGGTACGGGCCTCTTTTCGGTGGACTACTTCGGAGAGAAGGTCTTTCTCGCTCAGTCGCCGCAGTTTTACAAGCAGGCGATGGTCGCCTCCGGGTTGGAGCGGGTCTTCGAGATCGGCGCCGCCTACCGGGCGGAGAAGCACGACACCCCCCGGCACCTGAACGAGTACGTCTCTCTGGACGTGGAAATGGGGTTTATCGAGAGTGAGACGGAGCTCATGGAGCTGGAGGTGGGGATTCTCTCTCACATTTTCGCGGGAGTCCAGTCGAAGCACGCCGATATCCTCGAGGAGTACGGCAGCTCCGTTCCCACCCCGGAGACCATGGAGAAGACGCCGCGAATCAGTCACGACGAGGCTAAAGAGATTCTCGGAAAGCGGCTGGGCAAACGCATCTTCGAAATCAATCCGGAGGGAGAGCGGGAGCTCTGCGACTGGGCTCGGGAGGAACACGGCGTGGAGGCGGTCTTTGTCTACGGCTTTCCCCGTAAGAAACGCCCCTTCTACACCTATCCCGACGGCCTCAAGACGAGGAGCTTCGATCTTCTCTTTCGAGGCCTCGAGATTACCACCGGCGGCAAGCGCATTAACGAGTACGAGATGCTCATCGAGACGTTGCCCAAGTTCGGTCTTACCGAGGAGGGCCTCGGAGATTACTGCAAGATTTTCAAGCACGGCTGTCCCCCTCACGGCGGATTCGCCATAGGCCTGGAGCGGCTAACGCAGAAAATTCTCGGGCTTCAAAATGTGAAGGAAGCCTCCCTCTTTCCCCGGGACCGAAAACGGGTAAAGCCGTAGTTCGCCAGGGGGCGACAGAGTTCGCGGCGGCTGACTCCCTGGCGGCGGCC
>JBKHED010000137.1:0-4112 GCA_046540995.1 Spirochaetaceae bacterium
GGCTTAACTCGGAAAGAGAAAGGGCAGCGCCACGAAGGTGCCGATGGCGCTTCCGATGGTCGAGAAGAAGAAGACGATGAGAATGTGCGTAAATCGGTTGGTAAAGAAGCCCCTGAACGAGAGAATGTCCTCCGGCAACGCCTCGAGATCCTGCACCCGGGGCTTTCGGAAGATCGCCTCCAGGAGACCGGTGACGATGCCTACCCCGATTGTGGGGTTCATGGAGGTCACGGGAGCTGCGAGAAAGCTCGCGGCTATGGTAAGCGGATGGGCCAGAGCCGCAGCGGCGCCGATGGCCGAGAGGGTACCGTTGACCAGAATCCAGCGGGTAAGCGCCTGCATCCCGCCGGTCCAGCCGCTGTTGACGAATCCGTAGATAATGAGCCCCGCCACGAGGGCAGGAACTGCCCACTTCGCGACCCTGGCGATGCGCCCCGGGGGCGGGACGACGTCGATTTCCGAGAGGTCCCTCTCCCGGGTGCCCTGCTGCAGCCCCTCGAGCCACCGTATTATGCCCGGCACGTGCCCGGCTCCGACCACCGCCACGACCTTCTCCCCCTCACTTTCGAAGATCTTGGTCGCCAAGTACTGGTCCCGCTCATCTATGAGTACCTTCTTCGCCGCGGGCAGGTACTCCGCCAGCTCCTCGAGCATCGTCTCGAGCTCGCTCTTGTGCTTGAGCTCTTCGATCTCTTCCTCGCTCAACTTCTCGTTGGTAAACACCGAGGAGAGCAACGCCGCCAGAAGCTTGTTCTTTCCCCAGAGGGAGCTCTTGGCCCAGGCGCGACGAAGGGTGGTCTGAATCTCCCGATCCGCGAAGGAGAAGGGAATACCGAGCTCTTCGCTTACGAGGATTGCCGCTCGCATCTCCTCCCCCGGTTTAACCCCGAGGTCCATGCCCATGCGGCGCTGAAACGCCTGCAGCACCAGGTTGCCCAGGAGGAGGAACGCCTTTCGCTCCTTGATAATCTTGTAGACGTTCATGGAGGACCAGTCGTTGGGCTGGGTGATCGCCTTGTGCCGCTGGGCGTCAATCTCGACGCAGACACGGTCGGGCATTTCCTCCCGAATGATGCTTTCTACTTCGGTGACGCTCTCCCGGGATACGTGGGCCGTACCGACCAGCACGATGGTTCGCTCGCCGAGTTGGAGACGGGTGGTAGTTTCGCTCAACTTTGTAGTTTCTCCAGTGCAGAGATAAATCGCTTTCGCAAGCCCTCTTCGCCAGGGTAGAGATCCCGGGGGATGCTTCCGCCCCCCATGTGAACGTGTCCGCCGCCTGAACCGATGGAGTCCAGGGCGCGGCGGATCACCACGTCCGTAGGGCGTCGGGCGTCCTCGCTACGGACGGAGACGCGGTACTCGTCCCGATCGCCCACCACGACCACCACGAAGTGGATCTCCCGGAGGCCGAGGAAGAAGTCCGCCACCAGCGCCATCACCTCCGGGCTGATCTCCTTGTCCAGGGGGACGTAGCAGAAATCACCGGCGACCACGCACTCGTTGATCGCTTCCCGAAAAACGGAGAGGTCATTGAGGGAGAGGGAGTTCCTGAGAAGGCGGCTCGCGGTCTCCCAATCCCCCCGGAAGAAAAGCTCCGAGAACGCCTCGAGATCGATCCTGTGCACCCCTCGGGTCATAAAGGCGGTATCCATCATGAGCCCCATGAGGAGCGCCGTGGAAACCGATCGCTTCATGTCGATGCTCGCGATCTTGTAGTATTCGTATAGGATGGTGGAACAGGAGCCGTAGTGCTCGCGAATATCCCAGTACGGTACTTCCGGCTCCTGCGGCGGGGAGTGGTGGTCAATGACTCCAACGACCTCTCCCGGAAGGCCGGTCATGTTGGTGTTACCCACGAACCCGTCGACGATGATGAGCTGGGCTTCCTCGTCGATCTCCGCATCAGAGCTCGCTCCGATGGGTATACTCAGCAGGTGAATCGCCTCTTTCAGGGAGTCGCTCTGAATTTCACCGCCATAGCAGAGCTCCGCTTTGACTCCGTTTTCCTTCAGAAGCTCCTGAAGTGCAAAAGCCGAAGCGACGGCGTCGTGATCCGGAAAGTCGTGAGCCTGAATAACGATCTGCCGTTCCGGATCAAGGATTGCCTTGAGCTCCTGTATTCCGCGCATTCCTATTCCCGCAGCTCCGAGAGACGTCGCTCCGCGAGCCGTCGCTCGAGAAACCCCGCAAGCTGCTGATCGGTTACTTTAGCATAGAGTCGCCGGGCGAGGGTATGGCTCTCGTTGAGCTCGTACTGAGCCGCCATGTAGAAGCTCATTCGCCTTTTCAGAAACTCATCCTCCGCTTCCTCGAGCCGTCTGAAGGCGAGCGCCTCGTAGGAGGGCTCAACATAGAAGCGTCCCACATGGTAGTAGAGGGAGTCTCTCGGAAACTCATCGAGTCTATCCCGCAGGTACTCCCGCGCCTCTCGCTCCTCTCCCCCCCGCTTCAGTGCTAGGGACGCCATAATCGGCTCGGCGTGATCCGTCGTTTCGCTCTTCTCATAGCTCTCGGCGAACATCTCGTACGCCTTCCGCCACTGTTGGTCCTCATAGTAGAGGGTACCGAGGGGAGCGTAGGCGGGATAGTAGTCCGGCCGCATCTCAATCGCCCGCTCGTAGTCCTCTATCGCCGCGCTGTGATTGTCTAAGCGGTCCCTCATCCGGGCACGATAGACGTAGGCGAGAAAGATATCGTCATTAAGCTCGATCGCTCTCGTGAAGTCCGCTTCGGCTCCATCGAAATCGTTTCGCTGTGCCCGGACCCGTCCCCGGTCGAGGTAATTCCAGGGAAACTCCGGTTCGAGCTCGATGGCGCGGTCCAGATCTCCCTCCGCCTCACCGTACCGGTCCTGCAGGATCCGCGACCGTCCCCGATCGACATAGGTGAAGGGGTAGTCCTCCCGCTCCTCGATCGCTCGGCTCAGGTACTCCTCCGCCTCCTCGGGCTCGTCGGTCCGGAGCTTGACGTTTCCCAGCCCCTGGAGAGCAACGAAGTTATCCGGCTCCGCGTCGAGACTCGCCTGAAA
This sequence comes from Spirochaetaceae bacterium, assembly GCA_046540995.1. Lineage (GTDB taxonomy): Bacteria > Spirochaetota > Spirochaetia > DSM-27196 > Alkalispirochaetaceae > CAYZHV01. The sequence continues at coordinate 3,032 of JBKHED010000137.1, forward strand.
GGACTCTTCCGCCCAGGCGTAGTTCCGATTCTCCAGATGCACCTCCCCCAGGGCCGCTTGAGCCGAGGCGTTGCCCGGTTCCTGCTCTACCACCTTGGTGAGAAGCTCCTTCTTGGCGCGTCGATCACCACGGGCGCCGGCTATGAGCGCCTTGGCGTAGAGCGCCTCGCTGTTCTGCGGATCGGTTTGTAGAACCTGGTCCAAAACGCTCTCTGCCTCGCCGATCTGACCGGCGGTCATGTAGAGATTAGCCAGGAGAACCTGCGTTTCGGGCTCCTCGGGGTTTTCGAGCTCCGCCTTCTCATAGGCGGCGATTGCCGCCTCCGCATCCCCCGCGGCCATGGCGAGACTGATACTCTCGTACGCCTCTTCCGTGGGGTCTATTATCGGTGCTTCCTCCGGTGCCTCCTCCTCCGGTTCCGGTGGAGCCTCCTCCGGACGCGTCGCGCAACCAAAAAACACCGTCACCGCAAGGACGGTCAACAGAAGAAAATGGATGATCTTCATAAGCGGCCCAATGATAGCGAAACTTGCTTCGAAGTTCAAATCCTGCTACAGTCCCGGCTATGCACACCCGGGTTGGCCGCCGTTACCTCCTTATTCCACTGGTATATGTCGGCGTCATCCTTTTCCTTCTCTTTCTGCAGTTTTCCGGAACCACCAGCGTTTCCTTTTCCATAGAAGAGCTCTCGTTTACCGGCGTGGTGGATGAGGAGCAGCAGCAGGCTCCTCGATCAGACATCACCGCCGCGGACGTGAGTTTTCAGGGGCTGCACTTCGATTTCGCCAACTCCGGTACCGCACACCTGCGTACGGCCGAGGGTGACTCCATACCGCTGACACCCTACAGGTACGACCTCGAGGGAGAGGGAATCTCTCTCTTTCTCAAACTCGCCGAAGGGAGCGAGGGCGCGCTGCCATCGCCGGCGGCGGAGATGGAACCTCTCGCGACCGTGCGGTACCGGATTACCGGCGACGAAGAGGAAGAGCTTCTCATCACCACCGAGGTTAACGCGGTCGAGGGAACCGAGCAGGTAGTCTCCCTGGAGCTTCCCTTCTCCCTCACCGATCGGGCGGAGCG
>JBKHED010000138.1:0-3907 GCA_046540995.1 Spirochaetaceae bacterium
GGCGGCTCATCTTTCTGGTCTACACGATTATGGGAGCGCTCGCCGGGCTCGCCGGTGTCCTCTGGGTGGCAAAGTTCGCCTCCGCCCAGGGCAACACGGCCGTCGGCTACGAGCTGCAGGTGATCGCGGCATGTATTCTCGGCGGCGTTAGTATTACCGGCGGGGTGGGCAAGCTCTCAGGTTTGATCCTCGGTACTATCATGTTTGGCATCCTCGCCAACGCCCTGCCGCTCGTCAATGTTTCGCCTTTCTGGCAGCAGGGGATTCAGGGAGCGGTGGTTCTGGCGGCGGTGCTAACCAATGTCATGGTGCGCAGGAACACCCGGCGAAACGAACTGCGTCGCCGGGCGATTTGATCACGGAGTATAGCGAATGAGCGATAGACGGAACGAAGAGATACGAATCAGTATCGAGAGGCCTTTTAGCTGGCGGGAATTCTTCTTCCAGTGGGAGTGGATGCTCGTTGGGGTGCTTCTCCTGGTGATCGTGGTGAACTCGATAATATCCCCGTACTTTCTCAACCTGAGTACCTTCATCCGTACCCCGGCGACCTTTCTCGACAAGGGATTCATCGTCTTTCCGATGATGTTCGTCCTGTTACTTGCAAAGATCGACATCTCCGTCGGGTCGACCGTTGCCCTTTCGGCGGTGATTATGGCGGTTTCCTACAATGCCGGGCTTCCGATGCCCCTATCCATGGCGCTCTGTCTCCTGGTGGCGGGTCTCGGAGGTGCCATAAACGGTTGGCTCCTGGTGAAGTTCAAGGAGCTCTCCTTTGTAATTGTCACCCTTTCGACGATGATCATCTACCGAGGAATAGCCTACATCATCCTCGGCGATAAGGCCTCCGGCAACTTCCCGGAGTGGTTCTCTTTTCTCGGATGGGGCGATATCGCGGGAATCCCGTTTATCTTCATCTGTTTCGTCCTGGTGGCCGTTGCCTTTGGGCTCCTGCTGCACAAGACGAGCTTTGGGCGAACGGTCTTCGGCATGGGGCACAACGCGAAGGCGTCCAAGTACTCCGGCGTCGACGTCGACAAGGTTGTCTGGGTGGTGTTTATGCTCAACGGGCTCATGGCGGGGCTCACGGCGCTCTTTCTCACCTCTCGAATGGGGAGTACCAGGCCCAATGTGGCTATCGGGTACGAGCTCGAGGTAATCGCCATGGTTGCCCTCGGAGGAGTGAGCACGAACGGTGGGATTGGAAGGATCGGGGGACCGATTCTGGCGATTTTCATAATCGGCTTCTTGAGTTACGGAATGGGATTGGCGAACCTACAGGCGCCGATCGTCCTTGTAGTGATCGGGCTGCTGCTGATTCTCTCTGTCCTGGCTCACAGAATACGGTTTAGCGGAAGAAAAAAAACTTCGACCGCCTAGCGTTGCTAGAAGGGTCGAGGGAAATATGAGGAGGTCTACCATGAGGAAAGCTATTTTTGCACTATTCGTTGTCGCCATGCTTCTTGTTCCCATTAGCGGGCTCTTCGCCTCGGGTCAGGGGGAAGGCGCATCGGAAGGTGAAGGAGCGCAGCGTCACGCGTTCGTTTTCAAGAACACCGGCAATCCGTACGGTGAGAAGCAGATGGAGGGTTTTCGAATCGCCATCGAGGAGCAGGGACATGAAGCGATCCTGCGAGCTCCTGAGCAGCCCACCGCGGAGGCGCAAATTCAGATCATCGAGCAGTTGATCGCCCAGCGGGTTACTTCCATTTCCATCACCGGAAACGACTTTGACGCCCTCGAGCCCGCTCTGACCAGAGCGATGGACCAGGGAATCGCAGTCTTGAGTGCGGACTCCGCGGTGAACCCGGACAGCCGGATGGTCCACGTCAACCAGGCGGACTCGGAGATGATCGGTCGGACCCTGATCCAGGCGGCGTATGACATGGCCGATGGCGCTGGGGATATCGCAATTCTCTCCGCCACGAGTCAGGCTTCGAACCAGAACCTTTGGATCGAGTGGATGCGAACCGAGCTCGAGGAGGACGCCGACAAGTATGCCGACCTCGACCTGGTTCGCGTCGCCTACGGAGACGACCTACGGGACAAGTCCGTGAGCGAGACCGAAGGACTTCTGCAGAGCTTCCCGGACCTCGAGGTCATTATTGCTCCCACCACTGTCGGTATCGCCGCAGCAAGTCGGGTCATTACCGACCGTGACCTTATCGGAGAGGTAAAGGTCACCGGCCTCGGGCTCCCCTCCGAAATGGCTGAGTACATCGAGAACGGTGCCTGCCCCTATATGTATCTGTGGAACCCGATTGACGTCGGCTATCTCTCCGGATACACCGCCACCGCTCTTGTCTCCGGCGAGATCACCGGAGCCGAAGGAGAGACCTTTGAGGCCGGCGAGCTCGGTGAGTTCGAGGTGGTAGAAGCTTCCGACGGCGGAACCGAGATTCTCCTCGGCGCCCCCTTCCGCTTCGATCCGGACAACATCGACGAGTGGAAGGACGTCTATTAGACCGTCTCTTTGACGCAGACACGAGTGCGGGCCGTCCTCCAATGCGGGGGCGGCCCCTTTCCGGTCCCCTTGGGCCGAGCATAAGCAGGAGGAACCATGTTTTCAGAGCCCACGGGTGGCCAGGTTGATCAAGCCTACCAGAGAGCGAAGGCACAGTACGAAGCGCTCGGAGTGGATACCGATGAGGCGTTGAAGCGGCTTTCGGAGATAGCGATTTCCATCAACTGTTGGCAGGCGGACGACGTGGGAGGTTTCGAAGGAGTGGGCGAGCTCACCGGCGGTGGCATTATGGCTACCGGCGGATATCCGGGGAAAGCACGAAATCCCGAAGAGCTTCGACAAGACTTCGAGACCGCCTACAAGCTGATTCCCGGAAGACACCGATTCAACCTCCACGGGAGCTATTTGGAAAACGGCGGGAAAAAGGTCGACCGCGACGGTGTGAGACCGGAGCATTTCTCCGGCTGGGTGGAGTGGGCCCGTGGGCTTAATCTTCCCCTGGACTTCAACCCGACCTTTTTTTCCCACCCCATGGCTGACGCCGGCTTCACCCTCGCCAGCAAGGACGAGCGGATTCGATCGTTCTGGATCGAGCACGGAAAGCGAAGCCGGGAGATCTCAGCGTATATGGGTCGGGAGCTAAGCACGGCGAGCCTGGACAACTTCTGGATTCCCGACGGCTACAAGGATGAGCCTGCCGATCGCCTCGGTCATCGGGAGATTCTCATTCGCTCCCTGGATGAGATCTTCGAGAAGGAGTATCCCGAAACCGAGACGATCGATGCCGTGGAGAGCAAGCTCTTCGGGATAGGCTCCGAGGCGTACGTCGTTGGTTCTCACGACTTCTACCTCTCCTACGCTCTTTCGCGGGGAAAGATGCTTACCATGGATGCGGGTCACTATCATCCGACGGAGTCTATCGCCGAAAAGATATCCGCCATCCTCCCCTTTACCGGGCGGCTAATGCTTCATGTTTCGAGGCCCGTGCGATGGGACTCGGACCACGTGGTGATTCTCGACGATCCGACCAAAGCGATCTTTCGCGAGATCAAGCGTGCCGGCGCCTTTGACAAGACCTACATTGCCGTGGACTTCTTTGACGGCAGCATCAACCGTCTGGCGGCTTGGGTTATTGGTCTTCGCTCTACGCAGAAGGCCGCGCTCCTGGCGCTTCTCGAGCCTACACGGAGTCTGGTCGAGGCGGAGGAAGCGTCGGACTACACCACTCGCCTTGCCCTGAACGAGGAGTTGCGCACCATGCCGTTCGGGGCGGTCTGGGACAAGTTCTGCGCGGAGCAGGGAGTTCCCGTGGGTCCGTCGTGGATCGACACGGTGAAGCAGTATGAAGCAAAGGTTCTTAGCAGTCGACGGCAATCATGAAATCAAACCTCCAAGACATAATCACCCTCTCCCGCTTCTATGGACGGGACCCCGAATGGGTTA
>JBKHED010000139.1:0-3670 GCA_046540995.1 Spirochaetaceae bacterium
GCCGATTACCATGCTCTGTGTCGGGTACCCAAAGGAGAGCGAGACGAGCAAACCGGAGACTCCGCGCCTGCCGGTGGAAGCGATCGTGCACACGGACCGATACAACCGCCTCTCGGGCAAAGCGCTCGAGGAGGCGTTCGAGCCGATTCGACGTCGCTACTTTGCTGAATCCCGTTTCTATCCCGGGGCGGTAAATATGGGACAGCACTTCTATCTCAAGAAGTTCACCGCAGATTTTTCAAGGGAAATGGATCGATCGGTAAGGCAGGCGATGCGGCGGTGGGAACTCGCCGGTGACGGCAGGGAGAAAGCGTGAGAGAGCTCCTGATGGCAGGAGCGGGAGGCACGAATGAAAACAGCATTTCTGGATGAGGCAGTAACCGAAGCTCTCCTGACCGTGGAAAAGATCCGAACGATACGGGACAGAGGCGAGAGAAAGAGATGATAGGCGCGATCACCGAACCGATCTCTTTGGGCCCGCTTGCCATTCCCCGGGGAGCTCTTGCTCTGTTCATTTCGCTGATTCTGGTCTCGCTCCTCTTTCGGCTCCGACTCCGCCGCCAAAAGATTCTGAGAACCGTTGTAGAAGACGCCTTAGGCCGCGGGGCCCTGGTGGCCCTCCTCATTTGGAAGCTGGGTCCACTCTTTTCCATGCCCGGCCGCGTCTTCGACTCACCGATCACCTTGCTCATAGTTCCGGGAGGCCCCTGGGTAACCGCGGCGGCGCTACTCCTCGGCCTCGGCGTAGCCGCCGCGGGTCTCTACCGCAAATCCCATGGGCGAGCCGTTCTCTTCGGCGCCGCCGGCGCCTATCTGCTCGTCCTCGTCGCCGGTGCAGGATTGGCCACCTCCTTTCTCTCCGCCGGAGGAGCGCAGTATGAGCGGCTCCCCGACCTGGAGGTAGAGCTCCTCTCCGGAGAAACACGTCGGCTCCGGGAGTTTGACTCTCCGGTGGTTCTCAACGTCTGGGCAACCTGGTGCACCCCCTGCAAGGCGGAGCTGCCGGTAAAGCTCGAGGCGGTCGAGCGGTACGGAGAGCAGTTCACTCTTCTCGGAGTCAATCTAACCAGTAGTGAAACCGGGATTCCCGCGGTACGGGGCTACGTGGAACAACACGGGCTCACCTATCCCGTGGTGCTCGACCGGGACGGAGAGCTCGCCTCCCTCATCGGAGTTCGGGGAACCCCGACCACGGTGATCATAGATCGGGAGGGAGAGATCGTCCGCCGCCGCTTTGGGTCCATGACACTCGGATGGCTCGAAGCGGGGATTAACGAAGCGCGACGTTGACCTCGGAGCGCCCGCCTGACTATCGTCTCACGTGATGAAAGATACTCAGAAGGAGAGCGGTGGCAGAAGACTCAGCCGTCGAGGTTTTGTATTCGTGCTCTTGGCGGTGGCGGCGGTCTTCCTGCTAGTTGTTCACCGCTTCATACTGCCCGCATTTCTCGCAGCCATTACCGTGGGGCTCCTCCGTCCCCTGGAAGAGAAGATCGGCGCCGCTCTGAAGAGCCCGCCATGGCTCACGGCAGGCGTGGCCACCCTCGTCGTGGTACTCCTGCTGCTGATTCCGCTTTCCGGAGTTGCATATCTCGTCGTTGGCTCCCTGGTGGATTTCGCGCCACGGTTTACCGACGGGCTCGATCAGATGCAAGGAGCCTTTGACAACCTCGGAAGAGAGCTTTCCCGGGTTCCCCTGGTCGGGCAGGGAGTGCGCTTTCTCCTCGGGGAGGACGGCGTCGCGGGCTCACTGGAAATGGTGATGTCCCACGTCTCGGAGGAGGCTACGGCCTTCGCCCGAGAGACTCCGCGGACGGTTCTTCTTGTATTGGTTTACCTCTACTGCCTCTACTACTTCTTCAAGGACGGCAAGAAGATTCTCGCCTCCTTGATAAGCCTCATCCCTCTGGCGCGTCGTACCCGGGAAGAGGTGGTCGAAAAGCTCACCTCCGTGACCCGGGGGGTTCTCAAAGGGAGCCTCCTCGTCGGGCTCATCGAGGGGCTTCTTATCGGGGGCACCATGTCGATTCTCGGCATCCCCGCGGCGGTGCTCTGGGGAGTGCTCGTACTCTTTCTCGCCTTTATACCTGGTCTCGGTCCGGTGCTCGTCTATCTTCCGGCAAGCGTCGCTCTATTTGTTTCCGGCGGAGCGGTTGGGGGCGTAGTTCTGCTCCTTGTCGGGATAGGCCCGGTGGGAGTGGTTGACACTTTCGTTCGGCCCTATCTCATCGGCGAGGACATTAAGGTCCACAAGGTGCTTATCCTCTTCGGCGTAATCGGTGGTATCCTCGTCTTCGGCATTTTCGGCTTCATTATCGGCCCGATGGTGATGGCAGTCTTCGTGCAGCTGGTCGAGCTCTATCGGGAAACCTTTAAGCAAGAGCTGCAGGAAATCGACGCAGAAGAGTAACGCCCAACATCGAAAGGCTCGGTAGGTATGGAAAGAGTGAGAGAGGCTCATTATGCCAGATAACCAATTTTCTACACTAAAAAGGGTTGTAACCTTACTGATTCAGTTATATATTGCGGTCACTTTTGTTCTTAAGGTAGGAGTGACACGTGATGAAAATAGCATCCCTTCGGCGACGGGTCTTGAGCGTGCTGGTTTTAGCTATCGCTATAATCGGTATCGGCTGCGATAATCCCGCGGGCTCGGACAGCGGCGGCGGCAGGGGAGATGGGCAACTACAGATCGACGGGGTCGGCAGTTTTGCGTTGTCCTACATGTACCTCGAAGGGTTTTCCGAAGAGGATTATTACACCGTCTACGTTGACCTCTCATCTCAGGAAGTTGATGAGTTCGACGTAGTTCCGGAGGGAGCGGACTCGGTCTGGTTGGAGCTCCGCAGCCCTGAGTGGCCCCTTGCAGCGGGAACGTACACCCATCAGTTGGATACCGGCACAGCTACCCCTGCGGTGAGCACCTTCGAGGGTGACGTCAGCTGGGGAGAGGAGTGGGACGAGATCGAGGCGGAGTCCGTGGTAACCGTCGCGCAGAGCGACGGCGTCTACACGATCTCCGGCGACTTCAATGGTTACTTCGAAAGCGGCGGCATCTTCTCACTCACGGCCACGCCGACGATCCTCGGTGAGCCTAACGTACCGGAAGAACAGACGCCTGAGCTTGGGGTAACCGTGGAATACCAGGCCACCGTCACCGGCGATGTCACCGGCAGCTTTGCGGGATCGGCAGGCGTTAGGGCTGACAATCCGGTGGACGGTGCGTATCGTTTCGATTTCGGCATTGACGACCTGACCGGTGAGCCGTCGACATCGCTGGCGTGGGTGTTTGTCATTGACCCCGATAACTCGGACAACGGTGGATTGGCGGAGGTTGAGTATCCGATCAGCGGCGAGATCGGCGATACCTTGGAGACCGATGTGGCACGGCTCTATGAGCAGAATAATCAGCACCTCTACATCGGAGATGACTACTACAGGTTTGCTGGCACGGCAACCAGCCCCGGTAGCTTTACGCTGACCACAGTGACAGCGTCGTCGATAGAGGGTAGCTTTAGCCTGACCGGACCGTTCGAGATCTCCACCGGATCCTCTTGGGAACCTGCTGGAGAAGCCACCCTCGAAACAACCTTCGTCATTGAGAGGTAGCACCGGTCAAGTGTCCTCAGTCGTACTCATAGGCGCCTATGGACCACGGTATGGTCCGCGG
>JBKHED010000140.1:0-3499 GCA_046540995.1 Spirochaetaceae bacterium
GGACACTAGACCCTGAACCTAGCGCGTCTACCAATTTCGCCACCCGGGCGGGTTTTCTATTTCGGACTATAGCGGCTTACCTTCGGACATGTCAATCTCAACTTCTCTCTCCGGGAGCCTCAGCCGAGAGCATCGTCGGGTCGCGCAGGCAGGGCGAGGACGGCCACACCACCCACCGCTGCGCCCACTGGAAATACCAGTAAGCCGATTTGTAGGGAGAACGCCGCCGTCGCACCGGAGAGTAGGAGCGGCAGCAGCATTCCGCCCACGGGAATCCCCATTTTGACCAATCCGATAGCGGCGCCCGAGTGCTCCGGGTACATTTTCCGCGTCAAAGCGATAATCGTGGCTAGCAGGACCGACATGGCAAGACCGGAACCGAAGGCGAGAACGTAAAGAAGCGGCGTAATCTGAACGGTGTAGAGCAGCATTGTCATCACGATCGACGCGCCGAAACAGCCAATGATCCATCGCCGTTCAGCCTCGTCCCTAATGAGGGCGCCCAACGCAACGCGGCCGACGCCGAAGCCGGCGATAAAGAGCAGAAGCCCCACTTTCGAGGTTAGCTGGGTAAAGCCCCGCAGCTCCATGAGGTAGGTGGTCAGGATCGCGATTGAGCCGAGCTCTATGCCCACGGCGCAAAGGATTGCGAGCATGAGCAACAGGATCGATGGAGAGCGCAAGAGCTCGGGTAGTGTCCGGACCGGAGGCTCGCTGGTTTCTGCAGCGGGTCCGGGATCCCGCTCTTGCCGACTGATCGCAAAGAGCACTCCCAGGAGCACTACGGCTATGGTCGCCTGGTTCATCGAGAGGCGCCACGCCATCTGCAAGAAGATCAGGTACGCGGTGATCATCAGGGATCCCAGTGTGGTGAAGAAGTGATTTAGATTTACGAATAGGCTCTTTCGATTGGGATGGAGGTCCATAATCAGCGCGTCGCTCACACCCTCGTATACGCCGATACCGACACCCAAGAGAAACATGAACCCGACATTTACGAGCAGAGACGGCCAGAGGTAGAACCCGCCGAAACCGATGGCCACCGCTACACTCCCGGCGGCGAGGACCAGGGGCTTGGAGTACCGGTCCGCCAGGGAGCCGGCGAAGGCCACGGAGAGAAAGAATCCGAGATGCTGCGCGGTGAGGAGAATGCCGACTTTCTCCGCGGGAATACCGACGTTTCGTGCGGCAGCGCCGACGATGGCGACACCGAAGCCGAGAAAGAACATCGCCGCGAAGGAGAAGCCGGTAATGGCCGGGGCGCTGGTAATGCGTAAGCGGGGCATTGGCCCAGTATGAGCGATGCGTCCTCTTTGGAAAAGCACGCGTTCGCGGGAGTTCGGCTCTGGTACCGGCGTTCCCCTTGTGACATTCTATAGAGCGAATCCGGCCTGGTTTCTACCAGCCCAGGCCGATCATCAAAGGGCTGAAATGGATGAGCTACAGCTTCTAATAGATCTCCACAGAAATAACCCGCGGCAAGGTCCTGGGGGAGAGGATGAGACGCGGAGAGCGATAGAGCTCGCTCGCCTCGACCACTCCAAGCACCTCAAGATAGCCGACATCGGCTGCGGTACCGGGGCGTCAACGCTGCTTCTTGCTCAGGAGCTTGGCGCCGAGGTAACCGGGGTCGACCTCTTTCCTGAGTTTCTCGAGCGTCTCGATCGCGAGGCTGAGGCTCGGGGTGTGTCGGACCGCATTTCGACGACAGCTTGTTCGATGGACGAGCTTCCTTTCGCCGCCGGCGAGTATGACGTGATCTGGTCCGAGGGAGCGGTTTACAACATCGGGTTCGAGAAGGGAATTGGCTACTGGAAACGGTTTCTCAAGCCCGGTGGAGTACTGGCGGTGAGTGAGATCACCTGGCTCACCCGGGAACGCCCGGAGGAGCTCGAGAAGCACTGGGAGGAGGAGTATTCGGAAATCGGTACCGCCTCGGCAAAGATAGGGATCCTGGAACGCCGGGGCTTCACGCCGCAGGGCTATTTCTACTTGCCCGAGCGCTGCTGGACCGAGAACTACTATGCTCCTCTGCACAGCGGCTTCGACCATTTCCTGCAGCGGAATGAGAATAGCCAGGAAGCGCGGGCGATCGTCGAAAGTGAGAAGAAGGAAATCGCCCTCTATCAGGAATACAGCCGGTACTACAGCTACGGATTCTACGTGGCCCGCAAACAGGAGCTCTAGGGGGACGCTCCGGAGCCACCGGTCGTACCATCGCGGATTGCGGCAGCTTTTTCGATGATCTCCCGGGTCTTTTCCCAGAGCTCGATCTCGTCTAATCGGGCGAGGGGTACCCACTCGGCGTGCTCTGCATCGTCCGCCGCCGAGGGCTCTCCGGACACCCATTCCGCCTCGAAATCCACCAAGGTGTAGTGAAACTGCACCTTCCCCGCCTCGTCAGGGATGATAGCGTCGAGGACGTCTAGTAGCACGGGCGCACCGATCTCTACTCCTGTTTCCTCCCGTACCTCCCGGGCCGCAGTTTCCCGGACCGTCTCGCCAACGTCCTGGGATCCTCCGGGGAGGCTCCACTCACCCGCCTTGGGCGGCTTGCCCCGCCGGATGAGCAGGACCGAGTCGCCTCTCAGCACCACCACCCCGACGCCCACAAACGGGCGGCTCGGGTACTCCCTCGACTCATTCACTCACGTGCTCCTCGGAGAAGAACCGCTCCGCGAGCTCCTCAATCGCGCCCTCCTCGGCGGTACGCTCGAGCACCACGTCGGCTATCGCCTTCAGCTCCTCCCGGGCGTTGGCGACGGCGACGCCGAGTCCCGCGGCCTCGAGCATTGCGCTGTCATTGAGACTGTCGCCCACCGCCAGTGTATCCTCGATGGGCACATCCAGGTGCTCAGCCAGGCGGCGGAGCGCTTCACCCTTGCTTATGCCGGGGCTGACGATCTCGAGATAGTGGGGCTTGGAGAAGGTGACGTCCCACCTTCCCGCGGAGAGGCTCTCGAGTTTCTTCTGATGGCCGAGAAGGTTCTCATGCTCGTCTATTATGAGAAGCTTGGCGCTCCCGCCAGGAAGCGCGTCGGCGATACTCTCGACAACCCGATACCCCATACCGGTGTCTGCGGAGTACTCCTCACATCGAGGATCCTCCTTCTCAACTATGAACTCCTCGGAATCGTACCCCTGGATCAGGAGGTTATTGTCGCGGGCGTAGGAGGCGACTACGCGAAGGGCCTCCGCCGGAAGGATCTGTTCAAAGAGAACGGTTCCGGACCGGGCGGTTACTACCCGGGCGCCGTTAAAGCTGATTATGTACTCGTCGTCGGCGAGAGTGATAATGCGTCCCGCCACGTGCCGTACGCTCATCGTGGCGCGGCCGGAGCTAAAGACTACCGCGATTCCCCGGCGGTGAAGGTTCTCCAGGGCGCGGTGATTTGCTTCAGGCAGAGAGCCGTCCGGGGCGAGAATGGTGTCGTCGATGTCGGTTGCAAGGAGGCGATACATGGCGACACTCTACGTCACCGCGTCGCCGGCGGCAAGC
>JBKHED010000141.1:0-3423 GCA_046540995.1 Spirochaetaceae bacterium
CTGCTCGAACCGCTTGTCGACCTGCTCGAACCGCTTGTCGACCTGCTCGAACCGCCTTTCCATCAGGTCGAAACCCTGTTGCATGAGCTCCTGAACCTTTTCTAGACGCTCCTCCACGCGGACAACGCGCTCCCGAAGTTGTAGGTCTCGCTCCAACAGCTCCTCGGACCGCTCCTCCCGGAGCCAGCTCCTGAGGTTTTGCCTGACGTACGAGCCGATCTGCTGAAGAGTCTCCTGGGACAGTTCCATTGCGTTACTCATAACAGCTCCTCCTTTACCTCTCAGTACCCAGAAACAGAGCTGTTGCTTCAATTATAGCAAAATTTGAGCGTTCTGAAACCGTGATCTTGCCCGAATGACCGGCGACCTCTTCAGTCCCGGCGGCGGAGCAAGCGGAGTCTCGTAAAGCGCTCGGGAAAGCCCTCATCGAGCCGTGCGGCGGCTCGCACTGAGCCTGGTCGGGCCGGTCAATCAATTGGCGGATCCTTGAAACCCGATACAGAATATGGTGATCTTTGAGACGTGAGTGAGTCCTTTGATCAGGAAAAGACCGCCCTCGATGTTCGAGCGCTCCTACGCCGATTTATTTGGGTTCTGCCGGTTACCGCAGCGGTGAGTGTTGGGTTCACGCTTGTAACCACCGACGCCGAGCAGCTGCTGCAACTCCGCAGTTTTGCCCTGCCGTTCCTCGCCGCAGCGGCCCTCCTCCGCCTCGTGCCGTGGGTTACCAAAACGCTCCGCCTACACAACTGGCTGCGCTTTCGCGGCCACCCGATGAGCCTGGGTGAGGCGTTTCACCTTACCGTGATCAGCGAGCTCGGCTCTCTCATTAGCCCCACGGTGGTGGGCGGAGAGCCGATCAAAGCGGGGATGCTCTACGCCCGCGGCATATCCCTCGGCGAGTCCACCTCTCTCACCACCGTCGAGGCCGTGGAAAACATTACGCTCTACACCATCGGCGCACCGATTCTGCTCTTCTTTGTATCCCGTCGCGTCTTTCGTTCTCTCGGAGCGGACCTGAGCGCCCGGGCTGAAGGAGGCGCGGCGGCGCTGAGCGGCGTCTGGCCCTATCTTCTAATAGCCGTAACGGTGAGCACCCTGGGGGTGGCCCTGCTCATCGCCAGGCGTAAAGGCGTTCTCACCCGCCTGGCGGTCAAGCTGCGCCTCTTCGGCCGAGACTTCCTCACGCTCTATCGGGAAATGCTTCGGGCCGGCAAGCTCCGATTCGCGGGTAACCTTCTGCTTGCCACGGTTCATTGGGCAGCCCGGTACTCCGTTGTGACCGCTCTCGCCTTCAGTCTCGGGTACCGAGTGGATCCGCTCACGGTAATCCTTCTCCAATGGATCCTCTTCGGAGTAATGATGGTCGTACCGACGCCCGGGGCTTCCGGAGGCGCTGAGGCGGCCTTTCTCATTCTCTTCAGCGGCACCCTCCCCGCGGAGGCGATTGGGACCATACTCATCGGCTGGCGCTTCGTCGATTACTACTTAGTAAGCGTAGTCGCCCTCGCCGTTGTCTCAATCGCGGGCCTTACGGCCGAAACGCAGAGCGGTAAGCCGAGGAGCCACGGAGCCGTCGGCCGGCTCTGGATAATCACCCGGCTCTTCTGGAAGTACCGACAGTTTCACAAGGCGGTCTTCTGGAGTCTTTTGGGGCCTCCGATGTTTCTGCTCACCCGGGTCACTCTCGCCTTGGACCATCTCTTCTTTCCGAAACTGCGAAAGGTACGCATCGACCGACCGGTCTTTATTCTCGGCCATCCGCGAAGCGGAACCACCTTCCTCCAGAAGCAGATCTTCGGCTCTCACACCGCGGGCATGTTTACAACCTGGGAACTCTTCGTTCCATCCCTCACACTCAGAAAGATAGTGCGTCCGTTTATTCGCTTTCTCAACAGGTTCTTCCTCGATGTGGTGCAACCGGCCGAGCAGGGACACGAGGTTCGACTGAACGGCGTAGAGGAAGATGAAGGGCTCTTTATGCACCGACTGGACACGGAGATTCTCACCTTCAACTGCCCCTGGATCCTTACGGACCCGAAATACCGCGATCTCGGACTCTACCTCGGTCGCTACGGTCGTGGAGAGCAGCGCCGGTCGGTCAAGTTCTACCGAAAGGCGCTGAAACGACAAATCCTGGCGACGGGGCACCGGCGGATGGTTCTCAAGAGCAACCCTTCGGTCTTTCGGCTGAGAGAGATCTTCGAGCTCTTTCCGGACGCACGGGTAGTCTATGTCGTCAGATCACCGGAGGAGAGCATTCGATCCCATCTGGAGTTTTCCAAGGGCTTCGTCGAACCAAGGCTCACCCCGGAGGAGCAGAAGATCTACATTCAGCAGAAGTACCGCTGGAGTGTGGATCTCTACACGGAATTCGAACGCCTGCGTCCGCGGATCCCGGAGAGCCAGGTGATGGTCCTCCCCTTCTCGGAAATCAAGGAGCGCCTGCCTGAGGCGTTGGCCACCGTTCTTCGCTTCGCGGAGCTCGAACCCGGGGAGAAGTTCTGGAGAGACTTCGAATCCCGCCCCGATCGTAGACACCGGAAGCGGCACCAGAACCGCCCGCTTCGCTCCTTTGGCCTGAGTCCCGAGAGGGTTCGCCAAGATGTTCCCTTTGTCTGGCGACGTTACCTCGGGGAGAGGCGCACGCGGGATGGGGAGCTCCCTGCGGTCGAAGGATGACCAACCGGAGAGTCGGAGCTACATCTCCCCGGCGGCGAGTGCTCTGAAGGTGCGGCGAAGAGCCGCCTCGCCCTGGGCGCCGCTGATTTCGTTGACCAGGTTACCATCTCCGTCGATGTAAAGTAGCGTCGCCCGGCGTGCATCGGTGTACCGACCGGCAAACTCCAATCCTTCCTCGGTGTGGACGTCCGCGACCCGGATCAGGAGGGTCTCATCGGAGAAGTCACCTTCGATTCGTTCTACCGTTGCGCGGAGTTCCGTACAGACCGGACAGGTGTTGTCGTGTACCTGCACAACCGCCGGGACGCCCTTCCCAACTTGGGAGAGATCGTTCGCCTTTTCGACCTGACGCTCGAAGATCGTTATCGTGCCGCCGGCGGCCAGCAGTACGAGCAACAGGATGGCCACGGAGAAGATCACCTTCTTCCGCTTCTTACCGTGGGCTTTCTTAGTACCCTCCTCGCGCTGCTTCGCTCGATTCTGCGGAGACCCAGGCTCGTTCTTACCGTTCTTCTTTGACATGGGTGTCTTTCCTTATTTTCTTTGTAAGGTTAGTAGAAGGTAGCGCGAAACTGACGGAAGGCCAAGGGCAAGAGTCCTAGAGAACTGAAACCCAGGAAGCCTCTATCGGGGAAAGGAAATCGTAAAGGTCGGACTCGGTTTCCGGTATGATGAGCCCACGAAACTGGACAGAAAGAACGTTCTGTTTATCGAACAGAGTCATCTCCCGAGGCGATGTGT
>JBKHED010000142.1:0-3413 GCA_046540995.1 Spirochaetaceae bacterium
GGGACGGAGCGAGGTGCTTCGGGGCGTTTTTGGTGCCGATCAGATCGAATCCGGGGAGCTCGAATACGAAGGAAAGAACGTTGTGTTCAGGACGCCGCAAGAGGCTATCAGGAACGGCGTCGCCATGGTTCCCGAGGACCGGAAGAAGCTCTCGCTCTTCATGGGAATGCCGATCCATTTCAACGTCGGAATTGCCAATCTGCCGAGAATGAAAAAGCCTTCGGGGCTCATAGACTACCAGCGCGTCTACGCGTTGGTGCAGCGGTTTGTCGACCAGCTCAACATCAAGCTCGGCTCCATGGAGTATCCGGTTAGCAGTTTGAGCGGTGGAAACCAGCAGAAGACCGTACTTGCCCGTTGGTTGGCTACGGAACCCCGAGTGCTTATACTCGACGAGCCTACTCACGGCGTGGACGTCGGTGCCAAGGCGGAGATTTATCACATCATTCGAGAACTCGCCGCCGCGGGTATTAGCATCGTGCTCATTTCCTCAGAGCTGCCCGAGATCATAGCGATGTCAGACCGGGTAGTTGTTATGCATGAGGGGCGAGTTACCGGCATTCTCGATCGGGAGCGCCTCAGCGAAGAGCTCATCATGTCCTGCGCTACCGGTACGATGGACCAAGAATCCGTCACCCGTTACCCGGAGCTCTTCGGCACCCCGACGCCGGCTTAGAATATGCGATCGATCCTCTGCTTCGGAGACTCCAACACCTGGGGACACAACCCGGCGGACATGACCCGTCTGCCCTACGAGACGCGGTGGCCCACCGTGTTCCAAAAGCGGTTGGGGAGTGAGTACCTGGTCATACCCGAGGGGCTCAACGGGCGAACCACGGTCTTTGAGGACCCCCTGGCGCCCCACCGCTCGGGTGTGGCCTTCTTGCCGATGGTTCTCGAGAGCCACGCGCCGATTGACCTAGTCCTCTTTTTGCTTGGCACCAACGATGTTAAACGATACTTCGGAGTAAGCGCCGAGCAGAGCGCTCTTGGTATGCGTCGCCTCGTAATGACCACTCTCGGCAGTGAGTCGGGCCCAGAGGGGCGGGCGCCCCGTGTTCTCGTTGTCGCTCCGGTACCGTTATCCCCCTTCGACGAGCAGATGCTTCCCCATTTCGCCCCGGAAGAGGAGTCGATCGCAAAATCGCACGCCTTGGCATCTGCGTATCGCCGGGTTGCAGAGGAGTTCGGCGTAGAGTTCTTTGACGCCGCCTCGGCGGTCCCTTCGGCCGGAGCGGATGGTGTGCACTTGGACGAAGAGGGACATCGTAGGCTCGGGGAGGCGTTGGCGGATTGGGTTCTCGAGAGCCTCTCATAGGACGGCGGCGCTCAGTGCACCAGCGGATCTGAGGGCCCCTCGTAGGGTGCGCGGCGGCTGGGACAGTTCTCCCGGGTACAGGAGTGGCAGTTGCAGTACTCGATCTTCGAAGGAAAATAGATCCCCGAAATCGTCTTGTCCGGAACCATGAGGCAGCTGTCGGTGAGGCGAACTCCGAGGGCCGCTTCCGTGTCTCCGAACAGAGAAAAGAGCGGGATTTGTTGATCCACCGGCCAGACGTCGACGTTGCCCGAGCCTGGGTTGATGGAGGAGAGGATCCTTATCTCGAAGCGTTCCTTGAGGAGCTTCTTGAGATGGTTCGCCGCGGCGCCGAGAGCCTGCATCTTGTAGGTGGAGTGCCAGAGCCCGGAGAGCATCATGTCATATTCAGAGAGGTCCATCTCGTCGAGCTCGGCTCCGCAGGTGGCGATATAAGGAAAGACCCGGGGTACTACGCCGAGCTTCTCCGCTAGGATCTCGCTGGTGAACTCGGCGCCGGCGATTTTGACTGCTTCCTCCCCGACCTCCTCGACGAAGTCCTCACGGTACATCGCTTTGGGCCGGGTGACTGCATCGGCTGAGTCCAGAAAACGGTCGAGCTCATCTTCGAGTTCCGGATAGCTCTCCGTTCGTACCATCTTCTTGAAATGCTTTCGATTCAGGGAAAAGGGAATTTCGGAGATGACTACGACGTCGGCTGGGAGATGTGACAGTGCGGATTGGTTCATAATGGCTTTAGGCTACCATAGGCTGGAAATAATGCGTAGCGTGTCTTACCTCGTTACCATTCTCACTTAGGGGGTGGTGCCGGCCTTTGCTAACACCCGATCCCGCTCCGCTTTCGTGGACCCGCCCGAGAGGGTGACCCAACCTTAGAGATCGGTATATGATATCGCCATGGGAAACCGCGCTAGGGATTGGCTTGCCCAGGCCGAACGAAATCTTGCGCAAGCACGGGACTCTGCGGGGCAGGGCCGCCACGAGTGGGCGTGTTTCGCCGCGCAGCAGGCGGCTGAGCTGGCAGTGAAGGCGTTTCACCTGCACACCGGCCAGGAGGCGTGGGGAGATGTCGTCGCACGTCTGCTGGCGGAGTTGCCGTCGCCGCCGCCTGAGAACCTGATCGAACGGGCCAAGGTTCTCGACAACTTCTACATCCCTACGCGATACCCGAATGGGCACGTCGAGGGTGCACCGTTTCACCACTACGGTGCCCTCCAGTCGCAAGGAGCAATCGAGCATGCCGAAGCGATCCTTGAATTCGTCCGTGATGAAATGGCCGGATAGGGAGCAGGTCGATGGGGCTTTTCGCAGTCTCGTTGCGGACCTCTGCGGTCGGCAGAACGTCCGGGGGATAGGCTACCTCGGCTCCTATGCCAGACGCGACTGGGGGGTCGGAAGCGATTTGGACGTTGTCGCGGTAGTCTCCGAGGATGGCGCAGTGGAGGCGGTGCGCGATGAGCTGACCGACCTGCTCCTCCAACTCCCGGTACCCGCGGACGTTTCGGTGCTCACATCTTCACGCATGACAACTATTCGGGACGCCGGAACACGCTACTATCGTGTCTTGCGCGATGAAACGGTGTGGGTCTGTGGAGGCTTACGGTCCGCCGTTTACTAGCTTCTCTCGTAGAATTGGGTATCTGCGCGCGAAGCTGCACGGCGTTGTCGCGGGGATCCGTCCTCGAGCCCTTTCATCCGGGAGCGGTGAGTTGACCCATAATTAGGCTGCTAATCGAGGTTTCTCTTGACGGATCGGGATAGGCCCTCCACAATTGCGTTATCGATAACGCGTAACAGGAGAATCTATGCTCAGCCACCGAGAACGAGTTCAAACGGCCCTCGCAAAGGAAAGACCTGACCGGTGCCCCATGCAGATCAGCTTTACCCCTGAGTTCGCCGCCCGGCTGCAGCAGGAGCGTGCCGGCGGGGGCGGGCCTGTGCACAATCCCCACGGTGGCGGCAATACGTACGCCCTGGAGACGTGGCTCGAGGAGGACATGCTTCTCACCTCCGTGGGCTGGGCCAATTCCTACTACCTCGCCGACGAGGACTACACCGACGAGTGGGGCGTCGGGTGGGGGCTCAAGCCGTACGA
>JBKHED010000143.1:0-3338 GCA_046540995.1 Spirochaetaceae bacterium
TTCGTCTAGTAGAGCATCTTCACCGTAAACTCGACGTAGTGATTAACCACCTCGTCTCCGGTGGTCACCTCGTAGAGAACCACGTCCACGTTTTCGCCCTCCTCGCTCTCAGCCGGAGCGGTCGTTCCCGTGGGCGTGTAGAGGAGGGGTCCGTCGATGTACTCGAACTGGTATCCTCCGGAGAGAGTCATACGAACACGGTTAAAGGGGAGTGTATAGGAGAGGTCGATCCCCGCCTGGTAGGTGTGCTCGATGTTGTCCTGGGTGAGAAAACGAAGGTCCTTTTGAAAGGAGAGGCGCCCGGTCTCCACCAGGATCTCCCGTGGCTCGTCGCCGTCCGCGGGCACCTCGTAGAAGTAGTAGTACCGGCCGTCGTCATTAACGGAACCGTCGTGGATAAGGGTCCCCAGGCCCGCCACATCCTCCGAGGCGTTACCGTGCCGGATCATCCTGCCTTGAAAGGTGACATCCAAACGGCGGACCGGTCGCACGGTGAGCTTCAACGTTAGACGGTCACTGTTGGGTTCCAGGCTGGGGCCGATCGGCTCTCCCTGGTGGGTGTACGTGTTGTAGTTCGGCTCGCTTCCGTAGGCTCCCGAAGCGCCGTCGTGGGTATATGTATAGGGAAGCACCGCCAGGTAGTCGAGAGATACCCGGCGGAGGAGCTCTCGGTGTAGAGGGGTCCAGATGACACCGGTATGAAAGCCCATTTTCAGCTTGCTGTCAAAATTGAGACGGACGAGCTCATTGAAGTTGGCATCGTCGACGTACATGACCACTGGGATTTGCACGTTTCGGATCGGGCGAATGTTGGCGCTCAATCCCATCTTGGAGCTGTCGGTAAAGGCGGCGTTGCCTTGGGCGTGCCAGCCCCACTTGAGTGGCACCATGTAGGCGAGATCGAATCGCGGCCCCCAGGTGGCTGACTCGAAGAAAGAGAGGGAGAGCCAGGAGAGCGGGTTCCAACGGTAGTCCTGGATCCAGACCCACTTTCCCGGATACTCCTCTTCTTGATAAAGAAAGTCCGCACTGCTGCCGTTGAAGCCTCCTTCAACGACGTCTACCCCCGAAATGTCCTCCTCCGCCAGCTCGTCCTCACTGAGCGGAGTGAGTTGGTTGAACCGCTGGGTAGCGGTGAGGGAGAAGAGAGCGAAGGTGAAGCGGAAGTCACCCTTCCTCCAGGAAGCGACGGCGTTGGGGGACTGTTTGGCCTGTTCACTCCAGACCACGCTGTCTCCGTGCAAGGGCCCGAAGGAGCGACGCATGATGCCGCTATGGAGGTAGAGACTGCTCTTTCCCCAGGCAAAGGAGGTGTTCATCTGGTTCAACGCCGCCACATCTCTGCCGGCCACGGGAACCGACGACCAGTCGTCGAGAATGTCCCACTCGGTGCGCTGCCCCTGGGGCAGGAGCTCTCCCTCCTCGAGGTCGAGAAGGAGACCGGTGATGCTGCCGGCGGCAAAGACGGTGTCCGAAAGGCTGCCCTGGAGGGTGACCCCTAAGCCCGCCTTCAGGTGGAGGAGATCGTCCTGCACCCGAGTCTCCTGAATCGCTTCCCATTCAACATCGAAGGAGCTTTGCAGATGGGCGAGATACCGCTCCGCGTCCGAGCGAGACTGGGCGTCGCCTACCCGGGCGACCCGCTCCAACGCCTCGATGAGAACAGGCTCCGGATAGGGCCTAAAGGGCGGCATATTCGTGAGATACCCCGCCCCTTCCCAGAGGTCGAAGTTGTCGTAGATCTCCTCTAAAGGGTCAGCGCTGTACTGCGCAAAGAGCCCCGCCGAGGCCACCAACAAGAACACCAAACCGAGAAGGAGCATCCGTATTCTCATAATAGGCAGATTACACGACCATCGCCCCCGGGGCAAGTTGGCCACTTGACGAGGGGTTGGCCGGCACACAGACTATGCCGATGAAGATCACCGTCCTCGCTTTCTTCGACCGGATCAGCGCATTTCACAGCCTCAAGCCGTTCCTCTTCTCCAAGCATCGGAAGATGTTCAGCTACACCCGGGACCCGGAGCACCTCCTCAAACGGGACAAGAACAAGGTGCTCTTTATGGACCGCTGGTTTCTAAAACCTGACCGCGTTGATATCGAGTTCCTCAAGCGGCTGCGGGATAAGTACGAGACGATCTTCTTCTTTAACGGCAACGCCGGCGGCGGCATCCCTCGGTTGGAGGTGCTCCCCTACGTGGACTACCTCTTCAACAAGGCGCTCTTCAAGGACCGGAGCCTCTACGAACGGCGCCTCTACGGGGATGAGCTCTTTACCGATTACTACCACACGACCTACGGAGTGGAGGATCCGGAGCCCCGGCGGCGCCTCACCCTCCAAGAGGTCGTGGGAGAGAAGCCGGCGGCCCTGGAAGCGGCAAAGGCCAAGCTCAAGGTGGGCTGGAACATCGGTATAGGCGACTTTCCCAAGCTCAAGACGAGGCAGCGGATTGCGGTGGGCTTGAGCCGGATCTTCGGCATGCAAGTGGTGCGCCCGTTTTACAAGAATCCCGAGCTCCCGACGGAGCTTCCCGAGAACAGAGAACTCTACGACGTACAGGCGCGCTGGGGCGGCCCCAAACGGCCTACGCTCAAGATCCACCGGGAACTCATGGAGGAACGAATCAAGGAAGACCCGCGTTTCCTTGTCGGCCGGGTGGAGCAAAACCGGTACAACGAGGAGATTCGCCACAGCAAGATCACCCTGAGCCCCTTCGGCTGGGGGGAGCTCTGTTTTCGGGACTTCGAGGCGGTCCTCAACGGAAGCCTGCTGCTCAAGCCGGACATGTCTCACCTGGAGACGTGGCCGGATATCTTTCTCCCCTATGAGACCTACGTCCCCACGGAGTGGGACGGCGAAGATGTGGTTGAAAAGGGCGCGCACTACTTGGAAGAGACGGCAGAGAGGCACCGGATCGTGAGGCAGGCGTTCGACCGGTTTAGAGAAGAGGCGGGAAAGCTGGAAGAACGGCTCGAGGGGATCTTGGAGCTGTTGCCGAGATAGCCGAAAGCTCCCGGTGGCCGCTTCTTGGTATAATCGCGGCAGCAAGCGCCATTTGAGCGCCTCGGCAATCAGGTTGGTGGCGACGTAGCCCGGCCGCACGGCTCCCGCGAAGCAGCCGTGCGTTATGCAAAGAAGCCTGCGTAGGCGGCAAAGAACGTCAGGATCGCGAGTACCGTTCCGATGATTCCCGTCTGTCGGTTAATCTGTTTCTGCAGACCGGTGAAGCGGTGATTCGAGTCGTCTCGACTCTCAGCGAAGCGTGCGGCGAAGTCCTCGCGCTGTTCCTGAAACCTCCGGTTCATATCCTCTCGGAGCTCCCCGAACCGCTTATCGA
>JBKHED010000144.1:0-3273 GCA_046540995.1 Spirochaetaceae bacterium
TCCTCCGTCCCGCCTTCTACCAGCTCTACCGGCTGGAGGGAGTGGCGTACCTATATCTCATACGAATCGACCTCCTCTATCGTCCTCAGGTGCATGAACTCCTCGAGAAGGGTTCCAACGACGTAACCCCCCGATATCGCAGTTATCGGGTCACCATGGAGGCGGACTTCGTTCCCCTAACGGAGGTAGTCACCCGAGATGATACGGTACACGCCTTCCGGGTCGATCAGTACGTGTCGGATACCTGGATTGGCGAGACCGGCCGGGGGTACTTCGTACAGGGCATCTGGCTCGACACGGAGCTTACGAAGTTCTTCACCAAGCTCTTCGCTCCCGAGGGTAAACGCCTCTATCCCTACTATCCCATAAATTGCAAGTACCGGTCGATCTGTCACACCGTGGTCGATGTAGACCCGCACCTTCGAGAGCGACGCATCCCGGAGCTCCATCGCATTCGTCAGTATCTCGCCCCACATATGGAGGAAATCCAGGAGTCGCTGAGAGAGGAATCCTTCTCGACGGATCTCCAAACTTTTCGCACCTTAAAGGAAGGGCTCCCGGACACATTGCGGGACCTCTGGAACGACGTACAGGTTAAGGCGTATCTCAACGAGGAAGAGATGAAAGAATACGAGGTCCGGCTTGGGGACGAATGAGTTATCCGGAATGCGAGTCACCGTCATGGGACTGGGACTGCACGGCGGTGGAGTAGCTTCCGCTCGTTACTGCCACGCCCAAGGAGCGGAGGTGACGGTTACGGATCTCCGGGAGGAGTCCGCTCTGCGTAGCTCCGTGGAGGCGCTTTCGGCTCTTCCGATACGCTTTGTTCTGGGTACCCACGAGGAGGGAGACTTCTCCGGGGCGGATATGGTAATAAAGAATCCCGCGGTCCGGAGAGACGTCCCTTTACTGCTACGGGCAAAGCGAATCGAGACCGACGTTTCCCTCTTTCTCTCACGCTCCGATAATCCTCTTCTGGCGGTAACCGGTACCAAGGGCAAATCATCCACCGCCAGCGCGGCCCACCATATTCTCAAAGAGTTTGGCTCCGGCGCCCGCCTCGGAGGTAACATCACCCACTCTCCACTGAACTTCTTGGAAGAGCTCGCTCCCGGGGAAACGGTGGTACTCGAACTCTCCAGCTTTCAGCTCGGAGATCTGGTCTTTACGACCAGATTCAACGAAGAGCGAGGCTCCAGACCCCGGGAGTTCTCGCCCAGGCATCGCCCCATAGACCCGGACGTCTCGGTGATCACCAACATCTACCGGGACCACCTCGACTACTACGGATCAATGGAACGATACGTCGAGGACAAGCGGGCGATCTACCGAAGTCAGCGGGGAGGGTGGAGCATCTTTTCCGGGGAAGACGGCTACGGGCAACGGTTCGCCGCGGAAGCGCCGAGCCGCGCTCTCCTCGTGTATGGAGGAGAGGGCGAGCACCGGGGTGACGGCGTCTATGAGCACAACGGCTGGGGGATTCTCTCCATTGGAGAAGAGAAGGTACCCCTTGTCCCTCCGGAGCTGAAGGTGCCGGGAAGCCACCAGCGGCGAAACCTGCTAACTGCCGCCGCCGTGGCGTACCTTGCCGGAGCGCCGGCGGAGCTCGTTAAACCAAGGGTAGCGGGTTTCCCGGGCATCCCCCACAGACTTCACTACGTCGGGTCGATCGGGGCGCTCAGTTTCTATAACGACTCCGCATCCACGATACCCGAGGCGAGCCTCGCCGCCGTGGAGAGCTTTACTGATCCGGTCCATCTCATTTGCGGCGGCACTGACAAGGGCCTCGACATCTCGCCCCTTCAGAGCGCCGCTAAGCGCGCCCGATCGGTCCATCTCCTCGCCGGCGGCGCGACGGAGCGGCTCATGCCGATGCTGCGGGAGCACCGGATCCCCTTTTCCGGGCCCTTCAGGGAGCTCGGCGAGCTCCTTGCAAGCTGCGTCCGCTCCGTGGCAATGAACGAGCGGCGAGGGGTCGTCCTCTTTTCTCCCGGTTGCTCCTCCTTTGAGCACTTTCAGAACGAATTCGACCGGGGTAACCGTTTTGTCTCGGCAGTCCGGGATCTCGGAGCGAACTCGTAGAGCTCGAGATTGTCATCCATAAAGTCCGTAAACGCGAGGTACCTGCCGTCGGGGGATATGTCCAGACCCGTGGGCTGATTTCTTCCCCAGATCCAGCTCACGCGCTCGAGAGTTACCGGGTCGCAGAGGAAGATCCTTCCGAACTGGGGACCCTTCTTCCGATAGTCCCCCGGGTTGTTTCGCCCCCGCTCACTTACCAGGAGATACTCCTCCCCCGGAGAGAGATCGATCGTGTTTATGTTGTACCCGAGGCGTCGACGAGCGACTACGACCTCTCGCCTCACATCGAAGAGGAGGATCGAGCCGTAGTACATGTCGGAGATATAGATCCGCTCGCCGTCCTCGCTCATTACCAGATGCCGTAAGGCGCCATCCCCCACTTCGATGCGACGAGTCGGATACGTCGAATCCGAAATCTCAACGTGTATGAGATCACCGCCCTCGAAAAGCGCGACGTAGAGACTCCGTCCGTCCGGACTCACCACCATTCCTCGCGGCACCCCGGGAACCTCGATGGTCCTGAGAAGACGCCGTTGGTCGAGGTCTATTACGCCGATATTCTGGTCATGCCAGTTTGAAACGAAGAGCCACCGCTCCTCGGGATCACTAACCATCACTTTTGGCCATCGCCCACCGGTGGGTATCGTCGTAATGTAGCGGTAATCCACCGTTGAAAGCAGATGTACCTCATCGGTGGACATCTGACTCACCCAGAGCTCCCGTCGCTTGGGGAGAAACCGAGCCTCCACGAACCCCTCCTCGTCACCGCCCCCGGGAGGAAGCTCCACCCGGGAGAGGTGTTCCAGGGGCTCGGCTCGATACAGATCGATTCCGTTGTCACTCAAGGTTGTCACTACTAAGGTTCTCCCGTCCGGAGCAAAGGAGACCCCTTTGGGGTGAGCGCCGGTGGCGATTTCGCCGCGGGGCCGGAGGGGAACGTCCAGTCGCTCCAGCTTCTCATCCACCCGCAGCGTACCGTTGCCACGAATGTGCAGCCATTTCGACGTATATCCATCCGCCCGCAGGGTAAGTACCTGATAACCTGGACGGAGCGTGTAGCGCCGCCAGTCGCCGCCGTCGGGACCGGCAAAACGAGCGCCTGGGACGAGTAGTCTACCACCCGCGTAGAGCTGAGCGTCGGGAGGAAACGTCTTGAGAAGCAACTCCGGCTGCTCGATGGGCTCCGGCTGC
>JBKHED010000145.1:0-3234 GCA_046540995.1 Spirochaetaceae bacterium
CGACACTCATCGGTGCGGGCGGACTCGAACGTAGTCATAGGGCGTACCGCAGGCGCTCTATCACCCTCCTACCGGGCCACGTTTTATCAAGTGGTTTAATCTCGGATCTCCGGTCACCGGGCTGTGCCACGCCCTGTTCACCACCTGTCCTTCCGGAAGTATATCCGGCAGGGACTCTCTCATTTTCGGTTCACTCATGTCTGTTTTTGCATCGTAACAGTATGCAAAATGGGCTTTGTATAAACCAAGAAATGGGACAGTGTATAATCAACGACTGCTGACACGGCGAGGCATCCAACTATCGATCAGGACGATATCGTTCAGAACTCCTCCTTGCGCCAGTATACCGATGATGGTAAGGAAGAGCTCGTCATCGTTTGCCACGCAATCCTCCTTCGACGTCGGCAAGGTTAGCTTCCACCTGACGTAGCTTCTCCTCAAGATCCTTTCTTCGTCGGACCTTTGCCCCGACCTCCTCGGCTGCCTCAGAATCAACAGGGCCGATGTACTCAAACTTCACTTTGTCGGATTGCCGGTACGCAAGATAGAGATACTCCCGATTCCATCGCCCACAACCTTGCCTAACAAATTGCCAGTAGACCAAACTTGTTTGGCAAGCAACCCTGTGTGATCCGAACAAAGCCCGGGGTGGTCAGCTCCGGTCCCCGGCATGTTAACTTAGCGTTAGAATCCACCGAGGAGCTCGTTGGTCTCTTCGAGGTCGAAGGCTTCGGGGTTCCATCCCGGGGGGACCATCTTCCTCCAAAACTCGCGCTCCTCTGACTCTGGTTCCTCCTCGTCGAGGTAGTAGAGCAGTCGGTGGTAGCCGGGAACACCGCCGCAGTCCTCCGGCGGAGCGGCGCGCTTGCCGGAGATAACTCGGGGAGTTGCGCCGTCCTCGGCGGGCAGCTCGTCGGAGAAGAGGATCTTCGATACGAGGATATCGTGTTCCCATCCGTCACCGAAATCGTAGACATATCGGAATCTCTGTTTGGCCTGCACGCCCAACTCCATAAGTCGGATCTCCTCCTCCGGGTAGCCGTCGAGCTCATCCAGTTCGGCAGGACCGTACGGTGAGCCTTCGACGTAGAAGACGTGAAGGTGGGCGTCGGTCCAGCCCATGGCAATCTGGATAATCCGATGGAGCTCACTCAAGGAGACCGTTCCAGACACCCGTATCCGACGCCAAATCTGTGGCCGAATTCCTTTCAACGAAACCTTTAGCTCGTAGATCGGCACGGGCCCCACCGCGGCAGTTACCTCCTCTTCCGCGGTCTCCAGCACCTCTTCCGTGGCAACCTCGAGGGTGTCGAGCTGCCCCTCCAACATCCGGAGCTGATCACCCTCATCGGTGACATCCTGGTTTAGGAGTTCCAACGCCCCGGTTATCATGCTAAAAAACTCTCCAACCCCTCTTACGGTGTTCTCCGGCAAATCGGTAGGGTCGATTCCCCGATCGTCGAGGCTTCTGACCCACCCAAGCTGCTTGTCGTAGAGGGCAAGCAATCGGCTCCGAACTGGAGCCGCGGGGTCCCTCTCCGGCCGGTACTCCCCGGCCACATCGGCCCAGAGGGAGTCGAGCTCGTCGTGGAGAGATTGCGCCTGCTCCGGGTCGGCGAAAGGGAGATGGGAGCCGGAAAACACCCGTCCGATTACCGACTGGATGTCTCCCCCCTGGTAGAGGGCGTCCCGGATATACGCTTCCACTTCTCCTTCTGAGAGCATCGACCCGATATCGTTTAGTATCTCATCCAAGTCACCGGTGACACCGTTCACATCCTCCCCGGCCGCCTCCGCTATGTTTGGTCCCCGCTCCATTTCCGACTCATCCCAAATCGTCGTGGCCGGCGTGTCCCAGCCGCCTCCGCCTCCTGCACGCCGGATGCCGAACTCTTTGTCGGCGGCGAGAAACTCTCCGATTGTCCCGCCGGGATCGGTAATGAATGTGCTACCCTCCCGCCCGGTCGCAAAGAAGTAGGCGTAGATGAGCTGCGTTGGGATGTCTTTCGGCCCTTCAAAATGCTCTATCACAGCACGGAACGAGGAGTTGAGGGTCCTGAACCAGGCGGAACGACGCTCTTCGGAGAGAGTGCGGGCGGGGCGATGCGTCAGGGAAAAAGCGCCTCTACTCCACGACTCGAGTCGGGCCTCGAGATAATCGCCCTCCCGAAAGCCAACACGACGGTAGTAGTCGGAAAGATCACACGCCGATAGACGAACGAGTGCATCCGTTGACTGCGCCAGATCCACGTCCATATTGGCCTCGTCCTCCAGGGCGAGGAGAGGTTCGAGCATCTCAAGGCCGAAGAGCGTAAAGTAGGTAATAACCTCTGACAGAGGCGAGGTTACCACTCTTCTCTGGAACCCTCCGGACACGCCCTCAGGTTCCTCGGGAGCCGGGCGCAGTTCCAGTTCGGAGGGTGGCACACCCACGTCGTAGAGCGGCATGAGGCGGTGCCCGGGAATGAGAATACCCGCATCGACCTCCCACGCCTGTGGTCGTATTAGCACCCGCCCCTCTTCAAACAATGACCAACATGGGTAATAGCGACGCCCGTCCTCCACCACGGCCAAGCCTTCTTCCGTGATATATCTCTCTAGAGAGCGTTGGGTTACGGACGTTCCAGCCTCCCTCAGCAGAACGTCGATTGCAACCGGGCCACCCTCGGAGAGGAGCAGTTGCTCCACCCGTCGCTGCCACCGCTTTTTGCTTTTCATATACTCAGGGTAGATCAACGCTGCCGGTTTGATAACCCACCGGTTAACCGGAATCGGCGAGGGGAAGCCGCGAAGAGGTGCGTGAAGCGCCGGGTCGTCACCCGCCGGCTTCAATTATCCCCAGCGCATCATCAATGCGAGGTAGGTCAGCGGGGTCCAACCAGGAACGATTCAAAAAGAACCCAGTAACGACCGTCGAATCGATCGTATTACTGCCATCGGCGTACTCTACCAGTTCCTCGCCAATGAGATGATAGAATCGATGGGCCAATGTCTCCGGGTCGAGAATCCAGTACTCTCGGACACCGTGTTGCTCATATTCGGCAAACTTTGGACCGATGTCACGGTCCGCTGTCCGGGGGCTGAGCACCTCCACCACCAGATCAGGGGCGGCCACGATATGCGTAGGTCGGATTACGTCTTCTCGTCCGGTGCGATAAAAGGCCAAATCCGGCAGAAAGACGTTACGCCCACTCAAACGAACGGCCACCACCTCACGATAGAGAGCGCCCAAGC
>JBKHED010000146.1:0-3180 GCA_046540995.1 Spirochaetaceae bacterium
CAGGCCAAGGATCCGCACGGCGTACGCCCGAAGCTCGCCGGGAATGGCGGAGGTGTCTATTTGGATTTCCAGGCCATGGAGCCTATACACGAGTCCCTCCGGACCCTCCCTATACTGGCCTCCGTAGGCGGACTGATTCCAAGGATCTTCGGAGGTCGCTCCCTCCGCACTCCTGATCGCCAGCACCTGCTCCTCCCGGAGAGACTCCGCTGCTGCCTGAAGAGCGCCCTCCCCCAAATCGTCGGAAGAACTCAGGGTCTTGGCGACGATGGACGCTTCGAAGATGTAGTGATTGAGCAGTGTCTCCCGTTGAGATGCGGCAGAGAACCCGAGGATAACCGCCTCTATGATTAGGATCGAAAAAGCTATTACCACTATGGTCCGGCGGCTCACCGAGCCTCTTTTGGTCTGGTTCCTTGCTTCCGGTGCCGTGCTGAACTCCTCCTCGGAGAGGGTATCCATCACGGTAGTCGCAGTCAATATAGATGCATGCGCAAGCAAACAGAAAAGGGGCCCCGCTGCACTTACTCTTCGGTTATCGTCGGAGCGTGGCAATAAGTCGTTTCGGATTGAGAAAAAGTTCCAGGGCGTCCACCGGAGATGCACAAACGATGTCGGCTGCCTGCAGGGTCTCCCGGTAGGCACCCTCCCTCTGGAAAACGCAAATGCCTATCGCGGCGGCCCGAAGCATAAGAAAGTCGTTCCGGCCGTTACCGATGGCCGCGGTGCTCTCGGCGCCGAGGCGATCGACTAACTCGGCCTTCGCCTCGGCCACGCCCGGCAATAGCGCCCCGTCCACGGCGAGGGTGCCGTTGAAGTCGCAGACCACGTTCTCGATTGTGTATTGTCGGTCACCTGGGATGTCGAATTCGATCATGACAACTCCGGAAACCCAAGCGTATGTAGGGGTACAGAGCGGCCGGGGTCGGGGAGCCGATCATCGCTCTGATAGGCAACCACTTTGCGATCGTAATCGAGGGACTTGAACTGACTCCTCCCCTTGCCTTTTCCTCCGACTTCGAGGACTAGTTTCGATTCTCTTAGAGATAGGACGAAGTCCGGAGTCTTGGCTCCTCTGGTGCTCTTGGCATATTCAAACCCCACTCCGTGCTGCCGCAGCGCCAGGGTTGTGTACTCTTCACGGATCGCTCCGAGAGACTCCTGATAGGAACGGAAGGCGAGCCGATATGGAAGCTCGAGAAAGACCTTCGGTTCCTTGAGTACGTTCGTACCATGGGGAAAGACTCTGTAGAGTAAGAAACTGCGTTCCAGAAGCTCCATCTGTTTCTGAGCTTTGTATTTGGTGACTCCGAGATTCGCCGCCACCGTGGAATAGTTGATACCGTCCACGGGACTCCGCCCAATGAAGGCGATCATCTTCCTCATTTGATCAAGCTCGATAGCACTCAGCGAGGGGTCAGAGGCAATAAGGTCAGTGGCGAGAACCTTCTCCAACATACTCTCAAAGAGTTCTATCCTTCCCGGCGCTTCTAGGGTGAAGGGATAGAGGCCTCCCCGGAGATACTCCTCAAACCATGCTCCCGCACGAAGATGTTCAGTCGGGATCGGCTTCGAAAGAGCTTCTTCAAGCGGCAGAGATCGAAGACTCTTGTCGTAACGGAACGACAGATACTCGCGGTAGGAAAAGGGACCCAGAAAAACACGAAGCACCCTCCGGGAGAGGTCCCAAGCTGACTCATGGAGGGCAAGAGCGGAAGAACTGGTGAACCAGATTTCTACCTCGTAGAAGTCGTAGAGCTCCTTGAGAACTCGAGGGAACTGATCGATGAAGTGAATCTCGTCCACAAAAACCCGGCGGATCCCGTACGAATCATGCAACAGACGGACGATCTCCGTGAGTGAAGCTTCCGGCGCGAGGGTGTCCGCTGACAGATAGAACGCATCATCCGCCTCGGCACGGAGCTGACGAAGCAGGACCGTTTTACCCGCCCCCCGGGGACCGACAACTGCCCGAAAGGGTCTCCCAGGTTGACGTGCAAGCTGGTGAAAGAGGAATCGCCGCTTCGGAAGGTCCCGGACTGTGGATAGGGCTCTCTCGTCCAACTCCTGGAGACGACCAATGTCCATACCCCATTCTGAGGACTAAAGTGACATCTTGTCAAATGATTTGACAGAATGTATAGCATTTCGTTCAACTGTTTGACGAAATGTGCCTATCAAAGGTTGGGGGCGGTCGACACCACGGCCGCGCCCCTTGAAGATCACTGGTTCCGCCAGCTGTGCTGCGGCTCGTAACCGAGCTCCGCCCGGGCGAGATCAATAGAGAGGAGAGTCTCGTAGGTGCCGAGGCGCTTTGTGATCGGTACGTTCGGAAAGAGTTCTTTCATCAACTCCTCGCTGGGGCGATCCATCACCGTGTCCGCCGCGGCTATGACGTAATGGTGCGCCCCTGATAAGTTTGCCTCCAGGGCGAGCCGGCAGCTGAGCGCCACGTCCCGGGCATCAACGTAGCCCCAGAGGTTCCATTTACGGAGCTCCGGATCCTTCTGATACTCACTGAACTCACCGTACTCATCGGGTAGGATAATGTTGGAAAAGCGAAGGCCGATGATCGGTATGTCATGCCAGCGGGAGAACTGCCGAGCCATCTCCTCGGAGACTACCTTGGACAGGGCGTAGGTGAACTCAGGGTAAGTGTGGTGCTCGTCCACCGGAGCGTAGTCGGGATGTCTCTCGAAAGGGAGCCCCAGGGTGGTCTCGCTGGAGGCCCAGACGACCCGCTGCAGGCCCAGGGTGGCCGCGGCGGAGAAGACGTTGTAGGTGGACAGGGTGTTAATCCGGAACGTCTCGGCGTCGGTAACCACGTAGGGCGCGGGAATCGCCGCGAGGTGCACAACAGCGTCAGCGTCGCGCAGAACTTCCACCGTCTGCCCGAGATCAGTGAGATCCGCTCGGCGGACGCCGTGGTCCGCCGGGTCCAGGGGTGCGGCGAGATCGACTCGGAGCACCTCGTACCCCTCTTCCTGTAGACGGTCCACGGTAAAACGCCCGGCCTTTCCTTCACTTCCGGTTACTACTACTCGGCTAATCGCCATAGTCCTCGCCCCCTTTAGCCATCGCTTGGTGGATTCCGCCGTAGAAATCTAAGTTACCTGTCCAGTTTTCGGCTGACAAGCAAAGCGGGGGCGACGTACTCTCGGTGATAATGGAGGGCAGTCA
>JBKHED010000147.1:0-2875 GCA_046540995.1 Spirochaetaceae bacterium
CCTTACTCAGGCGGGATTCATCAGTTTCGCGGGCTCCTGGCTTCAGTTCGGTATCTTGATTACCAGCGGGATTCTCGCTTCCTTTTTCGGCAAGCTCAAGCTAATCCGCTTCGCCCTCCTTGCGGTGGCCCTGGGCCTCGGCTCTATCGCGCAGAGCGGCACCTATCTCCTGATTCTCACCTTTAGTCTCGTGATGGCTCTCGGACACGGAATCCTCGAGGCGCTCCTTACGCCCCTGGTGGAGGATCTCCACCCCGGTGATCACGGAACGCACATGAATCTTCTTCACGCCTTCTGGCCTATGGGGGTTCTCGTCTGTGTCCTCGGTGCCGGAGAGCTCCTCTCGAGAGGGGTGAGTTGGCGCATTGTCTACATAGGTTTGGGCGTGATAACCCTTGCGATTCTCCTGCTCCAGCCTTCGGGAAAGGGAATATCCTTCCCCTCGTCACGCCGGGACCTTGCTCACTTCAAGGAAATCCTCCGGCTTCCGCACTTCTGGCTCAGTGGTTTGGCTATGTTCTTCGCGGGAGGGGCCGAAGCGGGCTTCGCCTTCTGGTCGGCGAGCTATATACAGCTCGAGTTCGATACCTTGCCGAGGGCCGGCGCCTTTGGGGCTGCCTCCTTTGCCCTCGGTATGGCGGTTGGAAGGATACTGAGCAGCCGGATCTCCTCGCGGATCGGCCTCAGGCAGCTGTTGGAGGGAGCGGCGCTGCTGGGGGTGCTCGTCGGAGGAACCTTCTTTCTCATAGACACTCTCCCCTTGCTCTACGCCTTTATGCTCGTGATCGGCGTAATAATCGCGCCCCTCTGGCCGAGCATTCAGTCTTACGCGGCCAAGCGGAACCGGGTGGATCCGACCATGCTGATGGTCCTCCTCTCCTGTTTCGGCGTGACCGGCTACAGCTCCGCAACCCTCATAATGGGCTTTTTGGGAGACCTTCAGGGCATCCGAATCAGCTTCGTGGTGATACCGATATACCTGCTGAGTCTCTTCTTCGTGATCTTTCTGGCGGGCACTAAGCGCGCTCACTCCGGCGCGGGCTCCAGGGCGGGTTGAGATCTACCGGATCTCCAACGCGTAATCCACTTCTGTATGAGGGGACGGTTCCTAGGACGAAGCAGAGCTAATGACGCCACTCCTAACGGTATGGTATTCCCGGTCTCCGAGAATCTCCCGGATCGGTTGCTCCTTCCTGTTGACCACATCCGGTAGAACCGTGGCGACCAGCCGGAGGTCCACATTCGCCGCATGGGCGAAATCCATGAGCGCGCTCAAGTAGCTCTCTCCTTCGTCGCCACTTTCGTGGCTGATTCGCATCGGGGATCTTTTGAGGAAACACAGTTTACTTTGACAATATATCACTTTACATGTACACTGGCCCGATACCAAGCCAGTTACACGTGGACGTAATCCGCTTGGGAAGGGGCATAACCATGAAGGAAACCGATGTATTGATCGTTGGTGGGAGCGCCGCGGGACTCGTTGCCGCGCAAATCGGAAGAGGACGGTTCCCGAATAGGCGCTTTCTTGTCGTTCGAGACACGCCGAAGGCACTTATCCCGTGCGCCATACCATACGTCTTCGGTGACCTAGGCAGTACTGATCGCAACATTCTCCCCGACGGCCTCGCAACAGAGAGTGGGGCGGAGGTAATGATCGACACAGTGGAATCAATCGATCGGGAGAAGAAGGAGTGTCATACTAGTTCGGGGGAAACGATCTCCTATGAAAAGCTTATAATCGCCACGGGGTCGCGACCGGCGGTCCCCGGGTGGCTGCGCGGTACTCATCTCGGACAGGTCTACACCGTCCCGAAGAACAGGGAATACATCGAAGAGATGCTGCAGGCATTTCCGAAGAACGGTACCGTAGCTGTTATCGGAGCCGGGTTTATCGGGGTGGAACTGGCGGACCAGCTCAGGGATATGCCGATGGAGGTGCACCTTATAGAACTTCTGCCCCATATCCTCGGTATGGCTTTCGACGAAGAAATTGCCACCGCAGCGGAGGAGTTGCTGACGGAGAAGGGAGTTGCGCTACATACCGGCGTTGGAGTTGAGGAGATCCTTGGCGAGACCAACGCCGAGGCTGTTCGCCTTTCCAACGGAGAAGAGATCAGTGTAGACGCCGTGGTGCTTGCCATGGGGTATCGCCCTGAGAGCAGCCTTGCCAGGGAGGCCGGGCTGCCCATTACGGACGGCGGATTCATACAGGTGGATGAGTACATGCGCACCGTTGACCCGTCGGTGCTGGCTGTCGGCGACTGCGCGGAGAAGCGGGACTTCATAACACGCCGTCCGAGCGGGGTCATGCTGGCATCGACCGCCTGCGCGGAAGCCCGAGTCGCCGCGATGAACCTCTACAGCCTCTGCTCGGTGAAGTCCTTCAACGGAACCGTAGCAGTCTATTCCACCGCGATCGGTGGCACAGGCTTCGGCACCGCCGGAATCACCGCAGCCGCCGCGGAGAAGGAGGGATTCACGGTAGTTACCGGGAGCTTCACCGGTGTTGATCGCCACCCGGGCACCCTCGCAAACGCGCACAGGCAAACCGTACAGCTGGTGGTCGCCAAGAACTGCGGTACCGTTATCGGCGGTGGTGTGGTCGGAGGCGATAGCGCCGGGGAGCTTACCAATGTTCTCGGCCTGGTCGTTCAGAACCGTATGAGCGTCAACGACCTGCTCACCTCCCAAATCGGGACCCAGCCCTGTCTGACCGCCTCTCCGGCGGCGTATCCTCTTATCAAGGCTGCCGAAATGGCCTGGAAGGAGCTGAGCCCGGTGCAGGAGGCGGCGACAGCCGGGGTTTCTTGAGAGCCGGCTGCTTGTCAGCTCAATCTCCCTCGTGCACGTAGAGCTCCCAGTCGAGGTAGGT
>JBKHED010000148.1:0-2869 GCA_046540995.1 Spirochaetaceae bacterium
GGATGGAGGCGGAGATCAAGCAGGGACTCATCGGCATCTCCCAGCGGGTGGTGCTCCTCGCCGACTCGAGCAAGCTCGGCCGCCGAGCGCTGGTCTCTTTCTGCCAACTCTCGGTGGTGGAGACCCTTGTAACCGATACCGGAGCCGATCCCGGGCAGCTCGACCACCTGCGGGAGCTCGGAATCGAGGTGGTGACGGTTTGACAATAGGAACATCTATGCAGGAGCACGTATGAACTCAAAGGAACGCGTACAACGCACGCTGCGCAGGGAGCTCCCGGACCGGGTCCCCACGGCGCTCTGGGGTAGCTACTACACCCTCAATGACGACACCTACTTCAACACTCTGAACTACCTCAACCTGGGAGAGCCTCTTCCGCCGTTTCGGAAGAAGAAGCCGCGGAACTCCAACTACTACGATGACCGGATTCTCGACGCCTTCGACACCGATGTCCGCTACATTTGGAGCGGCTTTACCGATCTCGGGGGCGCTCGGATGGACGGCGACCGAAAGGACGCCTGGGGCGTGGCCTGGAGACGGTCGGGGCCCCATATTGTCAGCGAGGAGCCGCCCCTCTCGCAGGCGGAGGAGCCGGAGGAGGTTGCCGACTACCAATGGCCCGACCCGGAGGCGTATATCGACTTCGAGCTCATCGAAGCGCGGCTCGAGGAGCTCGCGCGGAAGTACCCGGACCGGGCGATTGGCGCCCGTGCGATCAACTCCTACGGACCCTTCGAGCAGGCGTCGGTGCTCCGGGGACGAGAATC
This sequence comes from Spirochaetaceae bacterium, assembly GCA_046540995.1. GTDB lineage: Bacteria > Spirochaetota > Spirochaetia > DSM-27196 > Alkalispirochaetaceae > CAYZHV01. The sequence continues at coordinate 768 of JBKHED010000148.1, forward strand.
GTTCTACATGGACATGATCGCCGAGCCGGAGCTCTCTGCGGCGATCGTCGAGGGGGTGACCGACGTTATTGTCCGGGGGCAGCAGCTCTACCTGGAACGGATAGCCGACAAGATCGACTTCTTCGAGATCCCCGGGGACGATTACGGCGGCACCGAGGACCTCATGATCTCGCCGGACCACTTTCGCTCCATGTTCAAGCCCGCTCTCGAGCGGATCGTGCGCAGCGTTAAGGAGATTCGCCCGGATCTGCCGGTGGTCTTTCACACCGACGGCGCGGTCTCCAAGATCATTCCCGACTTCATCGAAATCGGCATCGACGTTATCAATCCCCTCGAGCCGCTCCCGGCAACCGACTGGGCCGCGATTAAGAGAGAGCAGGGCGACCGGCTCTCCTTTATGGGTGGGGTGGATCTCAAACAGGCGCTCACCGGCAGCGTGGAGGACGTGGAGCGGGATGTGATCCGCTGCATCGAGACCTTTGCCGACGGGGGCGGGTACATCCTCACTTCAGCCAACCACATGCAGGCGGACATTCCTCCGGAGAATATCGAGGCTATGTTCGAAATGAGTAGGCGGCACGGAGAGTATTGAAGGGATGATCCAGGAGTGTCAGGACGAGGCGACCGAAGCCGCCCCTACCGTGGCTCTTCGGGGGCGCTCTCTTCTTCTTGTCTGATCACCGCTACTCGTCCCGAAGAGAGACGGACCACCTCGTTCCCGTCGAAACGTGTGATCGGGATGATAGTTGTTCCTGCCTCGAGAACGCCGAAAGCGTCGCCGGTATGGATATCCCTGAGGAGAACGGACTGATCCACCGTGGTTGCTTCGCTGTTTTGTGGAATGGTCTCCACGGGTAGAAAGCCGTTGGCTCCGTTAATCGTGCGAACTCGCAGCCGGTCACCGGAGACACCGGTAACTCGCAGAGGCGTTCCCGCGGCGATCGAGGCGGCCGACGGGAGCGGCGGCCGTAAGTCCAGCTCCGGTTCCGTCTCGGCGCCGGCAAAGGTGTCGCCGGCACCTCGGAGAAAGGGGTTCCTATTGCGCCGAGGATCCGGCGGCCGGGGTGAACCGATTCGATTCAGGAGCTCGATTTCGGGCTCACTGTGGCTCCAGGCTGCCAGAAGCTCCTCTCCCCGGGGATCAGTCGGTCCCGCTGTTGTAATGGGGGGATCCACGAAGTACGCCCACGGGTCTACCGGCCGCCGCCAACTCTCCTGGTAGATTCCGATATGGAGATGGGGCGGCGTTGTGATTGCGTTACCGGTGTTGCCGACGGTTCCGATAACCTCTCCAGCTCGAACTCGGCTGCCTCTTGTAGTGAGCTGCTCGTCGAGATGGGCGTAGTAGAGCATGATGCCCCGAGCCTCGTCGTAGAGCGTGACAACCTTGCCGCCCAGGGCGCGCTCGCCGACTCGCATTACCTCGGAGTCGCTCGCCGCGAGGACCGGCGTCCCCCTGGGCGCAAAGATGTCCACTCCGTGGTGGACACGGCTCCCTCCATCCCGGCCGTCGCCGAAGAAGCTCCAGATGTCCTCCGGTGTGGCCCCCTCCACTGGAAAGGCGAGGGAAGCGCTTTCGGTGATGGTCACCTGAAACCGGCCGCCCCGAAGCAACTCCGGTTGTAGACGGAGAAGATAGAAACCGTTGGACCTGGCCTCGAAACGGATGGTGTTCCCGTCAGGGGGCCGGCTGGCAACCAGCTCATCCAGGGCGAGCTCCTCACCGTCCTCGAGGCGAAAGACGTCCGCAAAGTAGTACCGGTGTGGGGCGTCGAACTCAATCACTATCCGGCGCCCTCTAGTAACCGGAAACCAGTAGCCCACGGCGTGCGGATCTTGGGGATCGAAGTAGAGCGTCTCGGAAAACGGAAGTGCTGCCGCCGAAGGATCGTTTTCAGCCGCATCTGCGGCGCGGAACCACGTTCTCGCGAGATAGGTCTCTTCCAAACCGAGCCGCTGCATACCCTCCCGGTAGTTTGCGTGGGAAGCACGGGGCTCGAAGCGTTCTTCCACTACTTCCGGGGGCGTGCTCATTATCAGGTACACCACCGCTGCCACAGCAATGACCGCGACGGGTAGGAGGACACGTAGCCATTTCACGC
>JBKHED010000149.1:0-2859 GCA_046540995.1 Spirochaetaceae bacterium
GGCCCACGACGGAGGGCTACTCCGCTATCTCTTTGAGATAGGGAGGGTCCGCTCCGGGGCGGGAGCAGGTCTTCGCGGCAACCCGAACGGCAAAGCTGAGCATCGACTCGATCTCACTCCCCTCGAGAGAGGCCACTCCATCGGGCGTGAGCTTCTTCTTCCTAAAGAGCCACGCGAGGAGAGCTGAGTGAAAGGAATCTCCGGCGCCGACGGTGTCCGAAACCTCAGTCTCCACTCCGGCCATGCGCACCGTTCCGTTCTCGGTAACCGCCAAGCCCCCGTCGGCACCAAGAGTCACAACGACGAGCTTGGTCCGACCGGTTACAAGCTTCCGTGCCCCCTTATCGATGGAGAGATCCGGAAAGATCCAGCGCAGATCCTCGTCGCTGATCTTCACTATAGTGGATGCGGCAAAGGAGCGATCAAGGCGGCTGCGGTAGTCCGCCTCGTCTTCGATCACCATGGGGCGAATATTCGGATCAAAGGAAATAACCCTGCGGTCCGCCTCCGCTTCCACGAGGCTGAGGATGGTGGAGGAGACGGGATCCGGCACCATTGATATGGAGCCAAAGACGATGGCGTGGAGCTCCTCCGGAAGGCTCGGGGGCAGATCCGTTTCTACTAAGCCGCGATCGGCGGCATCATTGGTGTAAAACGCGTACCTCGCCTCCCCGGTGGCGCTCTTCTTCACGAACGCCAGGGTCGAAGGCTGCTCGCTCCGGATGATGTAACTCGTATCCACGCCGTTTCTTTCCAGGTTTCTCACCAGCTGGTCTCCAAAGAAATCTCTGGAGATCCGCCCGAGAAAGAACACTTTGACGCCTAGTCGGGAGGAGGCGATAGAGCTGTTGTAGGGAGAGCCGCCGGGAGCGGGCTTGTAGGCGCTATTGCCATCCTTGTCGAGAACCGGAATGAAGTCGATAAGCGCTTCGCCGCAGTGCAGAATCATAGCCGCCAGTATAGGCGGCTCGCGCGTGACAATGCAAGAAAGCGCAGTCTATACTCGCATCCTATGGATGATCAACTCATTCCTGCTGCTGTTGCTATAAAGGCGGCGGTGGAGGACAGGGCGTAGCCTGTGGCCTCGCATATCGCACACCTGCTCTTTGCCGAAGAGAGCGCAACCAGAGCCGGGATGAGCCTGGACCGGACCGTTCCCCTCTATGTCCTCGGGGCCCAGGGTCCGGACCTCTTTCTCCACAGCCAGCGACGTAAGCCTCGAGCTATACAGTACGGCGGTCTTTTCCACCGGAAGGGCTTCGGCTCCTTGGTCGCCCGCCTCGCCGAAGGGTCTCGCGACGCTACGGCCTACGCCGCGGGGTTCCTAACCCACATCGTTCTCGACCGGAGATCCCACCCCTTTATTAACTACTTCGCCGGCTGGTGGGACCGAGACCGGCCCGAGACGAAGGCGTACCAGCAGATGCACCCCTTTCTCGAGCGTCTCATCGATGTCGAGCTTCTCCAACGGAGAGAGGGGATCCATCCGAAGGAGATCGCCTTCCATAGGCTCGTCGACTGCGGATCGGAGCTCCCTGAGTCGTTCCTGCGGGAGCTCTGTGACGCCCTTCGAAAGAGCGTCGATTCCGCCGCCCGGGACCGGGAGCTCCGAGAGCGAGTCCGGAACGCCTACGCCGATTCCCTCGGCTACTACCGGCACACGTCGGGGGTTGATGAGGCGTACCTGCGGGAGGCTAGACGTCGCGAGGAGACCGGGGAGATCTCCGACCGCTGGCTATCGCTGGTCCACCCTCCCTCCCTTCCCTACGAGCTCGATGTTCTCAACCTATCCCACCGGAAGTGGTGCCATCCCTGTGACTCCACGCTCGACTCTCAGGACTCTTTTCTCGATCTCTGGCAACGGGGAGTTCCTCAAGCCGCCTCTCTCCTCGAAACACTCTCCGAGGGAGACACGGTCAAGCTCGAACGGGAGATTGGAGATAGAAACCTGAATGACGGCATCTACGGAGCTACTCCCTGCCGGCGACGCCACATGGGTCCCCTCCCCCTGCGAGAGCTCTACGATCAGATTAGAAAAGGTGCCGGCTCCTAACTGGTGCCGCAGAGTGGCTCCCGCACCCAAATCCACCCCTCCTTCCTCGCCCGCCGCGGATTGTGCGGCGCGATACAGGAGCCACGGAGAAAATCCGCCGCCCCGGCGGCGCAGAGGAGCGCATCGAGCTGATCCGCGTCGTCGAGAAAGGGCTCCAGAGGGGAAACGATTTCGAGCTCCTCGGCGAGGGCAGCCAGAATCCGCTCCCTAGCCGGGCGCTGCTCCCTGCGCTTGTAGCCCCGCGCCGGCAGACCCGTAGCGGCGAGGCGGCCGGCAGGATAGCTCTCGATAGTATGCACACCCGCCCGCGCCTCTTCCGGAGACCAGGCGAGGCTCCCGGGGACCCAGCCCGCTTCACGGACCCTCCGAACGATCTCCAGGGCGGAGAAGGCGGTCCTGCCGATTCGATCCGCAGCCACATCCATCGGTCTCTTTCCGAGGCGTTTCGCGACAAACTCGTCGGTCTCCCGACGGAAGAAGGTGCGCGCCTCAACCGGTAGCGGCTCTCCGGCGAGGTGCTCCGCCAGGTTCGTGCCGAAGCTCTCGGGCCAGCCGAGAGGTGCGTCCAGAGCGATGAGCGTGTCGGGCTCCATCGCCTCCAGGACGATCTGTTCCGGCGGGCACCCTTCGCTTCCGGCGGCACTTTGCTCCACCCGGAGGGTGCCGCCTTCCCATCGGGCTACCACAATCCCGGTCTTCTCCGGGGCCACCGCACAGTCGATTCCCACTATCCGCATGTCACCGAGTGTACCGTCTTGCGAGGAGTAGGATAAGCGCCAGATGATAGAGGAGACCAATCGCAAGAA
>JBKHED010000150.1:0-2682 GCA_046540995.1 Spirochaetaceae bacterium
CTCTCTTCCCCGCCTCGCCCCGGACGAGGCGACCTCGCTCTCGGATCTGCTCAGCAGAATCGCCCTCTCCTGCTGCGATCCGCAAGGCTACGAGCATCTCCGTGGAACCGGTGAGTATGAGATAGGATCGGAGCTATCCGGCTATCTTGAATACCTAACCAGCATGGAGGGCGAAAAACGGAGCGCCATGCGCTACCCGATAGAAAAGGAGCCAGAGCTCTTAGACTGCGTCACCGCCGGTGACCGGCAGGGGGCAGAGCAGGTACTGCGGGAGCTTGTCACCGTGGTAAGCGGTCTGAAAGCCGACCACGTGGAGGAGGCGCGCTCTCGAGTTCTTGAGCTGGTGGTGCTACTCTCGAGAGCGGCGATTGCCGGGGGCGCGGACGTGGAGCTCGTCTTCGGCTTCGAGTATCGCTCCCTCTCTCGGCTGCGCACGCTCTCCTCCCTCGACGAAGTCTCCGCCTGGCTCTCCCGCATTCTCACCCGTTTCGTGGACCTCGTTTTCGACCTTCGTCACGTAAGATACTCAGCGCACCTTTCCCGGGTCCTCGCCTACCTCCGAGAGAACTTTCGCGAACCGATCACGCTTTCCGAGGTAGCCGACGCGGTCCATCTCAGTCCGGGCTATCTCGGGCGCATCTTTCGCTCGGAGCTCCACTCGAGCTTCTCCCGATATCTGCAGCGCATGCGCATTCAGGAGGCGAAGCGGCTGCTGAGACGTACCTCGATGCCCGTAAGAGACGTCGGCGCGGCGAGCGGGTTTTCCGACCACAGCTACTTCAGCCAGCTCTTTCGCCGGGAGACAGGTCTCGCGCCCCGGGAGTATCGACAAAAGCCGACTTGTTGATATTCCTACGCTTCCGGTGTATGGTAAGAAGCAAAAGGTAGTAATGTTATACAATAATTACATTAACGGTGCAGTAAGCGTTTAAAGTAAGTTAATATTTACTTTAGCTTCACGCATCAGAGGAGTGAGATGTCCTACAAGCTGCAGACCGACGAGGAGATCATGGCCGATCTTGCCGGCAAAATCGACCTCCTCCGCCGGCACAAAGGGATCAAGGATGAAGAGCTCGCCGCCCGAGGCGGTACGAACAGGGTGGCATGGAACAAGTTTCGCAAAGGTGACCAAGGGATAACTCTCAAGACGTTTATCCGCTTGCTCCGGGGTCTCGATGAGCTCCATCGACTCGAGTCGATGCTCGAGCTTCCCGACCAATACAGCCCCACCGGTAAGCACAGGCGCATTCCCGCTAAGCGCGTACGGGACAAGAAAGAACCGGAAAGCCCCTTCACCTGGGGAGAAGATAGATGAGCGACGTTGTGGAGGTGCGGCTCTGGGGCACAACGATCGGACACCTCGGTTACTCACCGGGACAGCGACGGATAGCAACGTTTGAGTACGACGACGCCTTTGGCGGGTCGGGGATAGCCGTCTCTCCAATCATGATGCCCTGTCCACCGGCGCTTCACCGCTTCGACGAGCTCTACACCAGGACCTTTAGCGGCCTACCTGGCATTTTCGCCGACTCCCTGCCGGACAAGTTCGGAAACCAGCTGATTGACCTCTACATGGCCGAGCAAAACATACCACCGGATGAGATAACCGCCCTTGATCGGTTGCTCTACGTCGGTGAGCGAGGAATGGGCGCCCTGGAATATCATCCCGTGGCGGACCTTGCAGGGGGCAAAGGCACCGAAGTCGCCCTGGACATCCACGCGCTCGCCGGGTTGGCCGATCTGCTCACCTCACGGAGCAAACGGAAGCACCGAGAACTCCTGACTGCCGAAAATCGTTCCACGGCGCTCCGGCTCATTCGGGTAGGGTCCAGCGCCGGCGGAGCGAGGTCAAAAGCGCTTGTGGCCCGTTCACCTGACGGCTCCCTCTTTGACGGTAGCACCGACCACGGCACGGATTACACCTACTGGATTCTCAAATTTGACACCGAAACAAACAGCGATCTGGACGCCGTCGATCCCAAAGGGATGCCCAAGGTCGAGTACATTTACAGCCTCATCGCCGAGGAGTGCGGAATAGAGATGCCCCGGACCGACTATCTTGCCGACGGGGAGGAGTTTCACTTTCTTGTGGAACGCTTTGACCGGGTTGCCGATGAAGGCCGGGTCTCAAAGCTCCACTACGGCTCCTGGGCGGGGCTCGCCCATGCCGACCGCGATCCGGTGGGTACCCACTCCTATGAGGAGCTGATTCTCCTTGCCCGCCGACTGGGGCTCGGGCAGGACGAGGTGACCGAGCTATTCCAACGGGCGGTCTTTAACGTCGTCGGCCGAAACCAGGACGACCACACAAAAAATTTCGGATTCCTCATGAATAAGAGTGGAGCGTGGCGCCTAGCGCCGGCCTTCGACATGACCTATTCCTACGACCCCGGCGGCAAGTGGACCCGAAGCCATCAAATCTCTCTCAACAGAAAACAGGACGGCTTCCGGCGGGAGGACCTCCTCGCCCTCGGGCGCCACGCCAACCTGACCGAGAAGAAAGCCGAGGCCGTTATCCAGAGAACCATAGACGCCTTCCGCCGGTTTCCCGAGCTTGCAAAGAGCTACGAGGTGCAGCCGGAACTCGCGTATACGGTAGAGCGAGGCATGCGTCTCGACCTCTGATCTGGACTCCTAATCACAGGCGAGGATCAATTGCCGACCGGCGCTGTTTGGATTCGC
>JBKHED010000151.1:0-2605 GCA_046540995.1 Spirochaetaceae bacterium
CTCGAACCCTCCTCGCCTCACCTCGCGACGGTACGGATTTCTATCTCGACCCGCCGATTCCGCCCCTGCGCATCAGGGTCCCGGGTCACCGGATCTGTTGAGCCCTCCCAGACGACGGTCGCCCTGCCCTCCGGCTCCCATCCCGTCTGCCGGAGGAATCTCTCGACGTTTTCCGCCCGGCCGCGGCTTATCTCGACTCGCCCCTCCTCGGTACCGAAGAGGGCGGTGTGCCCGACGATTCGCACGCTCGCCTCCGGCGCATCCTGAAGAGACCGCGCGATCTCCCGCAGCTCGGACCGGGCACTCTCGGTCAGCTCCGTCTCATCGGGCTCGAAGTAGACAACGAACTCTCGCTCCGGTGGAGGCTTCCCTTCGGCCGCTCGAGGCTCGGCGGGAGAGGGCTCTGCCGTCTCCGCCCCTAACTCCTCTGAGGGTTCCGTAGCCTCTCCCCTCGGTTCCACCGCCTCTGTGATCGGTTCCACCGCCTCGGTGATCGCTTCCACGGGTTCGCCCGCCTCGTCGCCAGATTCCGCCCCTGAGTCAACCGGTTCTCCGGGCTCGTCACGCTCCCCTCGCTCTACCGTGATTGTCTCGGCGGATTCCTCCTCAGACTCCCCAATGCCTCCGAGGAGCCACCAGAGCCCGGCGACCGTGAGAAGAAGCGCAACTGCCGCTGCCGGCAGGAGAATCCGGCGCCGTTCCCGGGGTAGGGAGAGTGCAACCTCGCCCTCCAGCCGCCCTTCTACGAAAAGCGTAAGCCGCCCCCGGTGGCGACCGTCGTAGGAACCCTCGACGCTGATCTGGGTGCGCTCGCCGGAGCGGGCGGGAAGCTCCTTCAGGTAGAATGTGTGAAGCCGTTTCACCACCCTCGGCGCCGCCCCCTTCTTCTTTTCAATCAGCACGATCTCTACGACCGCTTCCCGCTGCCCCTCCTGCAACGTCACAAGGTGGCGGGTCTTGCGGTTTATCCTGTCGAGTCTCAGGAGTCCGGCGTACTCAATTCTCGGGTGCTGTACCGTAACGGCAACGTATCGACGCATGATCAGTTCTTCTATTCTAACCGCTCTCGCCCCGCTCGTCTCGGTAGCTAAGCTCCCTTGAACCGGCCCGAGGCATGAAGTATGGTGGACGCGACGCTCAGAAGCTATGAACAGAGAAGTGCGCAACCAACTCGACCCGATTCGACACGTCAGCGCCCTCGGCTTCTTCTCCCAACGTCCCGTGGAAGCGGCCTTGAAACATGGCGACTCTCTCGCCCTCATCGGAACAAGCGATGAGCGATGGGCGTATCTCGTTGTGACCGAGGAAACATCTCTCGAAGGGCTTCTTACGAAGGTCTGGGAAGAAGAAGGAATCCGCGCATTCGCCACCGTAGAGGATTGGGTGGTTCCCGGGCTCCGGCGACTCGGCACACTCGGCAGCGCTCTGAGCTGCATTCGATATGTACTCCATTCCGATACTCCCGTGCGTTCGCACAGTGGATTCCGTATACGGCCGCTCAGAGCGGCGGATGCTCGCACCATTTGCGCCCATTCGGACTATTACGAGTACATATCTGAGGCGTACATTGAAGAGGTTATCGAGAAGGGGTTTTCCGGCGGGATCGAATCGGAGGGCGGCCTCGTTGCCTGGGCGACGACGCATGATGATCTCGCCATCGGCAATCTCCACGTCCTACCCCATCATCGACGACGGGGATACGCGGCGGCCCTGGTATCCCACCTCGCCGACAGGGTCCGGCGTCTCGGTCACCTCCCGGTAATGAATATCGAGCCGTCCAATCGCGCCTCTCGCGCTATGGCCGAACGCCTCGGCTTCATCGAAGATCGGCCCGTGAGCTGGCTGAAGTTCATCTCCTAAAGGAGGAGGTCCGCAAATGAGTGAAGGTATCTTTGCCGCGGTTGATGCGTACGTGGCCGAACGATTTGTCCCGAAAGATTCGGTACTCGAGGAGACCCTCAGTACAATGAGAAAGGCGGGGATGCCCGAGATCAATGTCACACCGAATCAGGGGAAGCTCCTCCACCTCCTCGCGCGGCTCGGCGGAGCCCGGCGGATTCTCGAAATAGGGACCCTTGGCGGCTACAGCGCGATTTGGCTCGCCAGAGCCCTGCCCGAGGAAGGTCGCCTCATCTCTTTGGAGCTCGACGAGACGTACGCCGAGGTGGCCCGGGAAAACATCCGCGGCGCCGGCCTTTCCCGAATCGCCGCCGTTCGAACCGGCCCGGGCCTCGCTTCCCTGCGGGAGATGATCGATCAGCGAGAGGAACCCTTTGACTTCATCTTTATCGACGCGGACAAGCCGCTCTACTTGCAGTATTTTCAGTTCTCTCTCAGCCTCTCACACCGAGGCACGCTGATCGTCGCTGACAACGTTATTCGCGAGGGGAAAGTACTGGAACGAGACCCTTCTGATGAGAAGGTCGAAGGGGTCCAGCGGCTTCTGGATTACCTTGCCACCACCGATCGGGCGACAACGACGCTCCTCCAAACCGTGGGAGCAAAGGGGCACGACGGAATGGTGCTTTCGATAGTGAATTGAAGGAGCTCTCCTCGACCGGTCCGGCCTCCGCTACTTGCGTGAGCAAGTAGCTATCGGGCAGTG